>DATNPN010000002.1:0-26370 GCA_036703195.1 Planktothrix sp.
TCTTTGAGGACCGCAAGAGCATTCGGACCGGACTCGTCCAGCAAGCGAGTAATCTCATGCTGATTGTTTGAATGAACGATCTTGTCCGCGGTGACGGCTGGACTTTCAATAGGGTAGGGCATGGGTCGTATCTCCTTTGGGGCGGGGCGGCCGCGCCAGAAGCTGCTCGAAAAGCCACTGCTTCTCGGCTATTTGAGGGTATGGGCGGGTGCGCGAACGTCATCAGATTAGGCTAGTCCTATCTCGTCTTCAATGGGGAAACTACGCAACACCGCAAACGCCAGACAGTTGGGCGATTTGGGGTAAAACAGCCGGGTCGGACTCCCTGTTTGAATATTAGAGGTAGGGTGGCCGGACGATCCCGAACGTTAAGAGCGTAAACACACGCCGGAAGGGCAACCCCAGCAATCTTGACAGCCCCAAATGGGCACTTTCAGCAGCCGTCAATTCCGCACGTCCACCTGGGGTTGAGCGCCCGCAAAGCCGGTCCTGGACACCGAAGCAAGATATTTACGTCTCCTTTATGGCTTCCGGCGCTTAGATAGGAATGTCGAAGGCGACCCGGAAGAGGAGAGAGGAAAATGGCTAACAACAAAATAGTGGCGGTGGTTATCACTCTGGCAACGGCGGGTCTTATCGGTTTACCGGCGAACGCGCAATACTCGCTTCGCGAACAGCCGGTTGTTGGCTCCCTGCATGAGATGGAAGCGAGCCTCACCGCTCAGTTGAACAACGACTACAACGCCGGTTTAATCGACCCGTTTCAACTATCCAAGATGACGCGTGATCTTGATGCGATCCGTTGCCGCGAAGAAGCGTTTCGCATGAGAACTAAAGGTATGACACCTACAGACGAAATGAGAATTGCTGGTAAGTTGAACATGTTTCAAGCTAACTTAAACGAAGCTTGCGGCACCAATGCTTATTCAACGCACGTGCAAGTAGCGCAACACTAGTTTTAGCGCCCGAAGGCGCAATATGCAGCCCCTAGATAGGATATTGAATGAAACAAGCGTAAATGAGAACACAATCCAATATAAGTTAGAGGCCGACGGTTCATCTGTAACCGCCGGCTTCGTGTTATGAATGCTGTGGAGATCGCCAATCATGTCTGTACGTATCCGCTACATCATCTTCAGCTACCTGCTTTTCATAGTGCTGGCGATCATTATCGGTCTGCTTGCGTCAACGTTCAATCTTCCCTGGTTCTGGGCTGTCTTTGTCGTAGAGAGTTTAATCGGCTCGGTCAGCATTTTCAAAATCGACGACGACTTGCTCGCCGAGCGCGCCAAACCAGCCGGCAAAGACGAAGATCCACACGCCACGAAAATTCTGTCGGCTCTTTTCATTGCTCACTTCGTGCTGGCTGCATTGGACGTGGGGCGATGGCATCTCTCCAATACCGTGCCCGTGCCGTTGCAAGTCATCGGACTTATCTGCGTTGCACTGGGTTGGTCCGGTCTGATGTGGGCGATGATCACCAACAGATATTTCTCCTCCGCCATAAGATTGCAAGACGATCGTGGTCAGCACGTCGTCATGTCCGGGCCGTACAAATACGTGCGACATCCTGGTTATGCGACGGCATCGATCGCATTCATCGGACAAGCTCTCGCACTCGGCTCGTGGATCGCACTGGTGCCCATGGTTTTGGTGGCAGTGATTATGTTCAAGCGCACGTTGCAGGAAGAACAACTGCTCTCAGCAAAACTACCGGGCTATCGTGAGTATCAAACACTAGTGCCCTACAGGTGGTGCCCTGGAGTTTGGTAAGAATCAGTTTGCTTTGGCGACCGCGGCCGCCGTCTTGCGATCGGCTTCAGCGAGTTTTTTATTGCCCAAATGGTCGTATGCCAGCGCGCGGTGCAGATAAGCGTCACGAAATTGCGGCTCGAGATTGATCGCTTCGCCGTAGGTCGTGACTGCTTTCTGATATTGACCGTCTAACACATAAGCATCTGCGAGATTTTGCAGCGCAACAGCATCATCCTGAGAGACTTTAGCCACTTTTTCCAGGTCTGCAATTGCATTTTTGTACTGCTTCATCTGCTTGTACAATGCCGCGCGCTCGCGATTCATGTCCAAGTCGGTCGGTACTATTTTGATTGCCAATGCGTACTCTTTCAAAGCGTCATCATACCTGCCGACACCCTTGTAACAACGTGCCACCCAGTAGTGGGGTCGCTCCGCTTTCGGATCCATTTTTATGCACAACTCGAGGTCTGGTATGCCGGGCTCCCACATACTGTGTCCGGCGTAAAGTTTACCTCGATCGAAATAGTATTTTTCGCAATTAGGGCGATACTTGATGGCCTTGTTGTAATCTCTCAAAGCTGCCTCAAACTGGTCAAGCTCTGCATGCGCGATTCCGCGAAGCCAATAAGCATCTGCGTACGCCGGGTCAATCTCGATCGCTTGATTGAGGAGTTTCATCGACAGCTCGAATTGATATGCATCCGACAACTGTTGTGCCCGCTGGAAAAGCCGCACAGCAACCACAGATTGCTCTGCCCGAGCGGCGTCAATGCTAAATCCCGCTGTGCCCGCGCACATTAACACGAGCAAAAGCGATTTTAGTTTTATAGCGCTGCGCACGCCTGCTAACTCCGTTTACTAACGACATTTGCTACAGCACACCAGGTTTTATTCCGTTCGCAACCGGCTTGGCGTCCCATGTCATGCGCTCAGTTAAGCGGTCGGAACAGCTTTGGGAGCATTCATCTGTCTGATTTTGTCAGCACGCTCGCTGATCGTCGCCGATTTCTCTTTGCCATCAGACTCCTCTTCCAGCGCTGCATATTTCTCGAGCACGTCCGCAACTTTCAAATGATCGACACCGAATGTCCTCTCGGTGATTTTCAGCGCGCGCTCGTAGTATTGCTTCGACTCGATGTACTTTTTAGTCAGCCTGCTCAACTCTGCCAGGGTCATGAGGGTAGAGACAAGATCTTCGTGCTCGTTGCCTAAGTCCGTCGCTTTGGCAGATAGAATGCGCTCGTAGTATGGCACCGCATCTTCCCATGCACCTTTGCCCATGAACAGCCCGGCGAGATGCATAAGTGGTCCGATGGTGCGAGGACTTTCCGGCGAGTGAGCTTGCTCGACGGCAGCCAACTCTTTTTTAAAATACTCCTCGGCTTCTTCGTTGCGTTTCATCAGAGAAGCAACAAGACCAAGCTCGCCGAACAGTTCGATCATTTCCTGATCAGGAATGTCAGAATTTTCGGGATGCAACTCGAGAAATCCTTTCAGCGCAGTTTCTGCGTCACCATATCGACCCATGCCGGTCTCGGATTTTGCCTTGCAGATGATCAAGCTGAGAAGCTCGGACGGCTCCGCCTTCTGCGAGTCGTGCGCGGCTTTCTCCAGTAGTTCTGTGCTGCGCGCAAACTCTTGTTTTGCATTGTAGATCTGCGCCAATTTTAGCGAGGTCTCTCGATATTCCGAACTGCCAATCGAACCTAACAAGGTCATCACTTGCAGCATCTGTTCGAGAGCATGCTGCGCGACCGCGGACTCGACTCGCTCGTCGCCATCGATGTTAGCGGCGAACTTATTGAGCAGATGCAACGCTTTCTGCAAATGTGTTTCGTTTGGTCCGGCAGTAAGCACATCGAGCGCGCTTTGATACAGCTTAATCGCTTGCTGCGGATGTCCGTGCGAATAGAATATCGACGCTGCTTCGTCGATCTCATCGATCAACGGCAACAATGAGGGATCTTTCTTGATCGAAGGCAACGACATTAATCGCTGGTAGATGCGCAGGCCTCCATCGACATTTTCGATCTCGCAGTACAGACGCCCGAAATCACGCATGTGCTGAATTACTTCCGGGTGCTCAGGTCCGAGAGCCTGGGTGAGCAAGTTCAATGCGATATCGTACATGGTGGCAGCTTCGTCCAACCGATCTTCGTCGGCATAGAGCGCCGCCAGCCTCTTAATGTTTTTCGCCATCTCGGCTTTGGGGCTGTTCGGTTCTGCCAAATACAGTTCGTGTATGCGCTTGAAGCAAATTTCTAGCTTGTCGCGTATGCCATGCCGCGCGAACGATTCGACAAGTTTCATCAATCCCATGCGCAACGGAACCGACTGAGCACGCGCACCCAACTTGGTGTGCGCCTTTGTCAAACGAACGAACAGATCCTGCGCCATAACAAGGTCATCGCGATGACACGCAAGCGCCGCCAATCGTTCAATCAACCGCAACGTCGGCTCTTGTTCGATGGGAGAGCTTTCGATCATCCATAACATATCTTCGAGCCACTCTTTTACATTCGGAGTTGCTTTGCCGGTAATGCTCGGAATCACAGCGGAAGTCGAGTTGGCTTCAATATTTTTCGCCAGTTCGATAATGCGATCGACGCACTGATTTCTTCTCTCGATTGAATGCGTCAAAACGTACAGTGCAGCCAATCCTGCCGTCGACTCTTTCACCTGCGGCTGCGCTTCTTGCAAGACGTCTTCGCTGATCGTGTTGCGCAAAACAGTGGCCAACTCGGCCCTCGCCAGAGCATCACGTGTACGCGCCAGCGTATAGAACTTCTCGATCGATAGTCCGTGCGCCATCTGCGTCTGTTTGGATTGCATCGAGGCTAGCTCGGTGGCAAACTCGATCATTTTGCTTTCGGTGAGCGAAAGACGGGTCAACGTCTCTTTTAACTCTAAGCGCAGCGATTCCGCATCTTTGGTAGCATCTGTCAATCGCGAAAAATAACCGCGCTGCTCGGTCTCGACGTGTTCGATGCGAGCCATCTCGCTTGACAGAATAGACAACTGGTTGGCTTTACTGTTCAAGTCAGCTCGAAGCTTGTCGATCTCCTGCTTCGTATCCGTGAGAAGCTTCAGCCGATCTTCGCCTTTCGTGCGTTCTTTCATGAGAAGGAAGGCAGAAACACCCGCCGCCAACAGCGAAATAACAATTGCGATAAGTCCAAGTGGTTGAGACGCTACATCCATATATCGTCACCTCATCTATAGTTTTTCCCCGGGAAGCCCCGATTTACCTGGGTTGACCGCAACTTTCCAAATGAAATCAAGAAAAACGTCCCAAAACCCCAGTCCTGCGGGCGGTTGCTGGATACACCCTCAGGGGCGCACGCAAAGAGGCGCATTGAAAAAACCACGAATGGCAAAACCAACTGCGGCATAAAGACCGGATTCTAGAGTCAAGCGTCTGATAAGAGGAGTGAAAGCCGCTCGGGCGGGCGTGTCGAAGATTAAGCCTATTGTCACCGGGATGTCAGCAGGCACCCCATTCTTTGTTGGGAAAACCCTGCTGTTCAAGGGATTTTCCGAGCATCGAGAGAGAGAGAGGAATTGTGCAAGGCGCACCGCCTCCTGTCGTCGCGTCCCGCATGCGCACTCCGAGCCAGGACTAGCAATCTGTGAGGATCGCCGGTGTCTATGCCCGGCATCGAAAACGCGTGCAAAGAATTGCCTGCGAGCGAGACGGCTGGCGTCCCACCATGAAACAGAGCGCCCCGGAGCTCAAAATAAAAAGACGCCGGAGCGTCGAGCATTTCGGAGCGCCGTCTGCTAGGCTGGATATCAATGAAAACGCTCAGACGACTGATGGAGGCAGGCGTTCACTTCGGACATCACATAAGCAGATGCAATCCGAAGATGAAGCCGTTCATCCACAGCGTACACGGAGCGAGTCACATTATCGATCTCCCGCAGACGCAATTAGCGCTGCAGCAAGCCTGTGAATTGGCGAAAGAAGCAAAGGAGAGCGGAAAGAACATTCTCTTCGTGGGGACCAAGATCCAAGCGGCAGAGATCATCTGCGCAAGAGCACGCGAGTGCGGAGTCAGTTATGTAGACAGGCGATGGCTCGGCGGCATGCTCACAAATTTCGAAACGCTCCAGCGGCGCATCCAATGGTTGAAAGAAGTAGAACAGATGAGAGATACCGGAGAATTCTACCGACGCAGCAAGAAGGAGCTCGCCCTTCTTAATCGTCGCCTGTGGCAATGCGAAAAATACTTCGGCGGACTCAAGCAACTGACCGGCCGCCCCGACGTTCTATTCGTCGTCGATTCAGGCAAAGAAGCGTTTGCCATCAAAGAGGCGCGTGCCGTTGGCTGCGCCGTAATCGCATTGGTCGACACTGACTCGGATCCCGACGGCATCGACATTGTCATTCCGGGCAATGATGACAATATGCGATCGATCTCTCTCATCACTACAACAATCGCTGATGCGATTTCCGGGCTCGATGACGATGATGATACAGACTGGGGCTCTGGCGGCGGTCCGGACCTGCAGCCGGTAGGTGTTCCCAGGCGACCGTCACCGTATGCAGGACTATTGGAAATCGCACTCGCACTACCGGACGCAGAGCCGGATTATCTGGAAGACTGAAAAATGTTGCTAACAATTTCGACCACATACAACCCCGCGACAGATCTGGGGTTTCTTCTGTACAAAAATCCCTACTCGGTACAATCGTTCGAGCTGTCGTTCGGCAAAGCGCATGTGTTCTATCCCGAAGCCAACGAGGCGCGTTGCACGGCAGCGCTTCTTCTGGACATCGATCCGATAGCGCTCGTGCGCGGCCGCAAAGATAAGCGCGGCGAAGGTGCCTTGCAACACTATGTCAACGATCGCCCCTATGTGGCGTCTTCATTTTTAAGCGTAGCAATCGCCGAAGTATTCGGTAGCGCCCTTTCCGGTAAGAGCCGTGAGCGCCCTGATTTGGCGGCGACTCCGATTCCTTTAATAGCGACAATCTCTGCCATCGAATGCCGGGCGGGAGAGGAAGTGTTACGGCGCCTCTTCGAGCCTCTCGGCTATGCGGTGGAAGTCACTGGCCATCAGCTGGATGAAACCTTTTCGGAGTGGGGCGCCAGCCACTATTATTCGCTCAAACTGGAAGGCACATGCACGCTGCATGATTTGCTGACGCACCTTTACGTTTTAATTCCTGTGTTGGACAACGATAAGCATTACTGGGTCGGCGACGACGAAGTGAACAAACTACTGCGGCATGGCGAAGGTTGGTTGGCGAAGCATCCGGATTGCGAACTGATTACGCGTCGCTATTTGCGATACAAACATCATCTTGCTCGTGAGGCTTTACAGCGCCTCGCCGATGATGACGATCTCGATCCGGATCTGTCGGAAGAAAAACACGCGAATGAAGAAGCTGCGGTCGAGCGTCCGCTCAGTCTGAACGAGCGCCGATTAGGAACCGTCATCGCAGTGCTCAAGGAAACAGGGGCACGACGAATAATCGACATGGGCTGCGGCGAAGGTCGATTGGTTGATCGCATGATGCAGGAGAAGGAGTTTAGTCAGATTGTCGGTATGGACGTCTCGTATCGTTCACTCGAGATCGCACAGTCGCGATTGAAAGTCGAACGGCTGCCTGAGCGGCAAAAAGAACGACTGCAATTTATTCAAGGATCACTGACATATCGAGACAAACGATTCTCCGGCTTCGATGCCGCCACCTGCATCGAGGTAATAGAGCATCTCGATTTGCCAAGACTGTCGGCGTTCGAGCGCGTGTTATTCGAGTTTGCAGCGCCGAAAGCAGTAATCGTCACCACGCCGAACTCAGAATACAACTGCAGGTTTGAAACCCTGCCCGCAGGACAATTTCGCCATCGCGATCACCGATTCGAGTGGACGCGCGAGCAGTTTAAATCCTGGGCCAATCAGGTGGCGTCTCGTTTTAACTACAAGGTTAGATTTCTTCCCATCGGAGATGTCGATGCTGAAGTGGGCGCACCAACACAGATGGGGGTATTCGAGAAATGAAAATGGAAATTCCCGAGCTCTGCCTGATTGCCTTGGTAGGACCGTCCGGTTCAGGCAAATCTTCTTTCGCGAAAAACCACTTCAAACCAACTGAGGTTGTTTCATCTGACTTCTGCCGCGGACTTGTAGCAGATGACGAAAACGATCAATCATCAAGCACTGATGCGTTCGACGTGCTGTACTACATCGCCGGCAAACGGCTTACGGCGGGCCGGCTCACAGCCATCGACGCGACCAACGTCATGCCCGAAGATCGCAAGAGATTGGTCGAGTTAGCAAAACAGCATCACTGCTTAACGGTGGCAATTGTCTTCGATCTGCCTGAAAAACTTTGTTATGAGCGCAATGCCAATCGTGCGGATCGTGCGTTCGGGGACCATGTGATCCGCCGGCAGCACTCTGCCATGCGCCGCTCTCTAAGAGGCTTAGAACGGGAAGGATTCCGTTACGTTCACATTCTCTCTTCGGAAGAACAGGTTAATCAAACGGAGATCGTTCGCACAAAACTGTGGAACAATCGCAAAGACGATCACGGTCCGTTCGATATCATCGGCGACATACACGGATGCTATGACGAACTGCATCAGCTTTTGACCAAACTCGGTTATATCATCACCAATGGTGATGGCATCAGGGTCTCGCATCCGGAAGGTCGCAAGGCGATTTTCGTCGGCGACCTCGTCGACCGGGGACCGAAGACTCCCGAAGTTCTCCGCCTCGTTATGCAGATGGTGGCAGATGGCAGCGGTATCTGCGTGGCAGGCAACCACGATGTCAAATTGATGAAGAAGCTGAAAGGGCGTGATGTGCGTGTTACGCACGGACTGGCTGAGTCGCTGGCGCAGCTCGAAAATGAGAGCGACGAATTCAAGAAAGGCATCACCAAGTTTCTCGACAGCCTGGTTGGTCACTACGTCTTCGACAATGGAAAACTCGTGGTGGCACACGCCGGTATGAAGCGAGAGTTTCAAGGTCGCTCCTCTTCGCGCGTGCGCGATTTCGGTCTGTATGGTGAGACAACCGGAGAGACTGATGAATACGGACTACCCGTTCGCTACAACTGGGCGCAAGATTATCGCGGTGAAGCGATGGTTGTATATGGGCATACACCGGTGCTCGAGGCGGAGTGGATCAACCGAACGATCTGCATCGACACCGGCTGTGTCTTCGGCGGCAGTCTAACTGCGCTGCGCTACCCCGAACGAGAGTTCGTAGCCGTCAAAGCCGCGTACACCTATTACGAGTCTGTCAAACCGTTCATCCCCGAAGGCGGGCTGAGCGAGCCGCTCGACCGGAGCAAAGAGCGTGACAACGAAATCCTCGACATCGAAGATGTGACTGGCAAGCGCGTTATATCGACTCAGTTCGAACGCCGCATCACAATTAGAGAAGAAAATGCCATCACTGCGCTGGAGGTCATGAGCAGGTTTACTCTCAACCCGAAATGGCTGATCTACTTGCCGCCAACGATGTCCCCGTGTGAAACCAGCAAGGAGTTGGATCTGCTCGAGCATCCTGCCGAGGCGTTCAGCTACTATTTGAACGCAGGTGTGCCGACGATCATATGTGAAGAGAAACATATGGGATCGCGCGCCATTGCTATTGTTTGTCGCAGCGAAGACGTCGCGCGCAAACGATTCGGCACGTTTGATGAAGGCGCCGGTGTTTGCTACACGCGTACAGGTCGCCGGTTTTTCACCGACCTGCAACTGGATGCTCAGTTCATCGCTAAGTTGCAGGCAGCCATGGAAACGGCTGGACTGTGGGATGAGTTGAGCACGGATTGGATCGCTCTTGATTGCGAGCTGATGCCGTGGTCAGCGAAAGCGCAAGAACTCCTGCGCGAACAGTACGCCGCTGTCGGTATCGCAGCCTCCACTTCGTTGAAAGCAACAGTGACAAGCCTGACTGCGGCTGCGACTATAAATGCGCCCGTCACCGCTCTATTAGAACGATTCTCGGCGCGCCAAACTATGGCGGAGCAGTTTTGCAATGCGTACCGTCGCTACTGTTGGACCGTTGATTCACTCAACGGCCTTAAGCTGGCACCATTCCATATACTGGCGACGGAATCGAAGACGTATTTCGACAAAGATCATCAATGGCACATGGAAACCCTGCGGCGATTGGCGGGGGCGAGTGACGGATTGATTGTGGCAACGCCATATAAGATCATCAATTTGACACAGCAGGAGAGCTTTGATGAAGGCACGCGATGGTGGTTCGAGCTCACCGAATCTGGTGGCGAAGGTATGGTGGTAAAACCGCTGCCATTTATCGCCAGGGGCACGAAAGGATTGGTTCAACCGGCGGTAAAATGCCGCGGACGGGAGTATCTCCGCATCATCTACGGGCCGGAGTACACGTTGCCGGAGCATCTCGAGCGTTTGAAGATGCGCGGGCTGGGTGCCAAGCGTTCGCTGGCACAACGCGAGTTCGCGCTTGGTGTAGAATCGCTTGAACGTTTTGTGCGGGGCGAGCCACTCTATCGCGTTCACGAATGCGTATTCGGCGTGCTGGCATTAGAAAGCGAACCTGTTGATCCACGGCTCTAAAAAAGCAGAATAACGATGACCGAGAATAAACCAAATCCAAATCTGATCATTCCGGCTGGGACACAGATCGTCACGCTGGTCGAGATCCGCAAAGGCATCGGTGAATCGCTGAAGCGCAGCGGTACGGTCGGCAAGATCATCAAAGCACCGGCGGACAATCACCATGCCTATCTGATTCAATTCCCCGACGGAGAACAAGCAAGCCTGCACAGGCAAGAGATCGCCATTCGTAAACATCTGGTCAACGTGAGATATGACTGCCCCGATGCAATTCTGCGCGAGCGGGAGCTGTACGATCACATCATTTATCGATGCATCGTGGGCTCGCGCGCTTATGGATTGGACGTGGAAGAGTCTGATACCGACCGGCGCGGCATCTATTTGCCGCCGGCAGAGTTGCAATGGTCTCTATATGGAGTGCCTGAACAAATTGAAAACACTGCCAGCGAAGAGTGCTATTGGGAGTTGCAAAAATTCATCGTCCTTGCGCTTAAAGCAAATCCTAACGTTTTAGAATGTCTATTCACTCCTTTGATAGAGAATGTAGAACCGATCGCCGAAGAGCTGCTCGCCCAGCGCAATCGCTTTCTCTCCAAGCTGGTCTATCAAACATATAACGGTTATGTTCTCTCGCAATTTCGCAAGTTAGAACAAGACATGCGCACCAAAGGCGAATTGAAGTGGAAGCATGTCATGCACCTTGTCAGGTTGTTGCGATCTGGTATCACCATATTGAAGGAAGGCTACGTCCCTGTCGCAGTTGGCGATGATAAAGAGCTATTTATGGCGATTCGCCAGGGGCGAAAAACATGGGAAGAGGTGAACGAGTGGCGACTGGCGTTGCACAAAGAGTTCGATCGCGGCTTTGAAACCACCAAACTACCAGAACGTCCCGATTATGATTGGGCGAACGATTATTGATCAAAGCGCGCAGATCTGCAGTGAAGAGTTAGATCGGGTACTTCTTGTCTGGTGGAACAAGAGGCTCGATCGGATCGATCGTCGGCTTGTGAAATTCTACCTTGACGCTGTCCCGTGTGATACTGCAGATGCCGTCGCGGTCGAATTCAACCGTGTCATTGTTGGGATAAATAAGTCTGCCCACGTCTTGTCCCATCTCCAACTTCAAGCCGTTTGGAAAAGTGCTGATTTCGATCGGAGGTTCTGTCAACTCGGTAGCCCTGTACTCAGGCTGAACAACACCACCATCTTTGAAAGCTACGAGTGGTGACTGAAGCGGATAACCAACAGCGAAGTCGAACTCCTCTCCACCCGGTGTCATCAAAACCTGAGCGTCGTCTACTTTCATCAAACGATCCCCTGTTTTGAGATGTTCGTACTCGTCCTTGATTTTGTGTCCGCGTTTGTGCCTCTTCTTCAGATGCGCGGGGTCATGGTCCTTCGTTTTGCTCTTGTCGTGATCGGCGGCATTAACGAAAAGCGGATGCTCTCCCTGCCAGGCTGTGGAATTTTCCGCATCTTGTTGAGTCTGTTCAACTCCCTGGTGGAGTTTATCGATGGTCATAGAGATACCTCGAGCGAGCCGGAGAGCAAGGACAGATATACCCAAGTTCCGGGCATCTTAGTCACCATTGGGCAGCCGAGCCGGTTTAGCCGATTGCCTATGCTTCGACCGGCTGGCATTGCGCCAGGCAAGCCAGAATGCGAGAGCGGGCATCGGCAGCCGATTGAATACGGTCCTCGACTTCCATCGCTGTCAAGGAAGCGACCAGGCTGTCTACCGATTCAGCAACTGAGTCCAGCGATATTCGAGGATGGGAGACCGATAGTGGCACAGGTTCTTGCGCCGTGAGTAGGTAGAACAGGGTGCAACCTAGCGCATACAAGTCGCTCTGCACCGTCGCCTTACCGCGGAACTGCTCCGGCGCGATAAACGATTGCTTGCCGACGAGCGTGCCGGTAGCTTGACCAAGAAACTCGTTGGCAGCCCCGAAATCGATCATAACGATCGCACCTTCAGGATCGAGAACTAGATTATCGGGAGTGACGTCGCGATGAATAATCGGCGGCTCTTGCGCATGCAAGTACTCCAGAATGCCGACAATCTCGAGCGCCCACCCAAGCACTTTTGCTTCGCTCTGCGCACCATTTTGTTTTACGAACTGACTCAAATCCTGGCCGCCGCGATATTCAATCAACAGATATTGGCGATCGTTTTCGACGAAATGGTCGAGCACTTTAACAACAGCGGGATGGTCCAATTGCATCAGAATGCGCGCTTCTCTGACGAACAGCTCCATCGCCTTCTGTTTGGTTTCATTCTGATTGTCACCGGGGACAACCGCTTCCTTAAGAATTACTAGATCGCGTTCGTTGCGCTGACACAGATATACGGCAGACAAGCCACCAAACGACAGTTGATTTACGACCTTCAGCTTGCCGTCTTGCAACACGTGCCCAGGCTCTAATGGCACATACGCAGTAGAGGAAAACCTGCGCGAAAGCTCGCTCTCCCACATGGCGGTATAACTGGGCAGTAGGCGCTTGTCAGAGCTCGTCTGCAGCTCATCTTGCAGCAGCTCTAACGCCGGGTCCTTTTTGCAGTTAACGGCCCAGACATCGAGTCCTACCAACATCTGCTCCAACTCTTCCGGTGCAAAACAGCTGACGTCCATGTAAACCGGGAAGCCATCAGTGGTGTGCACGACAACTTCTCGTTTTTTTTCACTTTCGACGAGTTGAACACTACGAATGGTTGCCCAAGAAAATGTCCGGCGCAAACCGAAGGTGCTGCCAAGAAAAAACGGAAACTCAATTCCTAATTTGCTCAAGACAATACGATTATCGGCCAAATTCAGCACGGCTTTGACACCAACAATTATGACGAGAATCATCCCTAGCACCGGACCGAGCAGCCGGATCGGCTCGTAAAATGTGTTGACTCCTACGAATATAGAAACGAGCAGAAGCACCAGATAACCAGGCAAAATAATCCCCCAAATCGGCAACAACGCAACGACAGCGGTCAATGCGATTTTCGCCGGTCTGCTCTTGTATCTGACAACAACTTCTAAATCTGCCATTACTTTTTCGACCGAGCCGGGAGTTTTTCTTTATTAGCGGAATTGTCAGTGATAATGGTCGAGATGATTTCGCTGGCTTCTTCGAGTGTGAGAGTTATGGCTGAATCGTGCGCGCCGTTTTCATCCGGCTCGCAAACGCGATGGTCACCTACGATATCTCGATTGGGGCTTTCCTTTGTGCGGTTTCCACCCAAACCATCGATAGCTTTGCGCACATCTTCAATTGTCGCAAATCGATCGGTCAACTCAATCTTGGTGAGTTTAGCTACTATTGAGTCGATATCACTTTCGACTGTCGCACTCTCTTTAGCCGGGTGTGAGCAGGTGATCGGTTCTGGATCTTTTCCCGTGCAAAGGTAGAACAACGTTGCGCCCATCGCGTACAGATCGCTCTGTTCGCACGGTTGACCTCTGAACTGCTCGGGCGGCAAGTAGGCATGCTTGCCGACGACTGTTCCTGTAGTGGTCCACTCTCTTTGCTGTGCAACATTGAAATCGATAAGAACTAATTTGCCGTCACGATTGAGAATCAGGTTTTCCGGCGTAAAATCGCGATGCACTACGGGTGGTGACAAGCTGTGCAGATACTGAAGAACATCGCACATCTGCACAGACAAGTCCAATAACTGCGCACGACTGAGCGAACCCTTTTCTTGCACGAGGTCGCGAAGCGAAACTCCGTCGATGTGCTCCATTACGAGATAAGCGCGATGATCCTCGAGGAAATAATCGATTAATTTTACAATGCGCGGATGATTGAGTTCGCCAAGAATGCGCGCCTCATTTTCGAATTTCTCGAGAGCCTGCTTGCGCACAGCCCGACTCGTATAAACGGGAAGCACGAACTCCTTCAAAACGATCTTGTGATGTTGCTCCCCTTTCGCAACAAACGAACCATCGGTCTTATCAATCTCTTCGCCCAGGTATGCGGTTCCCTGCCCACCAATCGCCAACTGCCGCTCGACGAGATAACGCCCGTCTCTCAACTTTTGTCCCTCGCTCAGAGGCGCCAGTCGATTGCGTTTTGGCGGAGCCGCGAGCGACTGCAACCATAGTTCTGTGTAGCTCTCCTTTTGCGCCGGCATCAATGCTCGAATCAGCGCTGGGTCTTGCACCGCCTCCGGTGCCATCTGCGTGATCGTCTTCAGCAGCGTGTCGCGCGCTTCCGATCCCATGATCGCCTCGAGCCGCAGATTGACTGTAGAACGGTCTTTCATCTTCATCTGCATGCGCCACTTTTCAGGATTGACGACATCACCGAACTGGTCGAGGTGAAACGCTGTCATCTTCTGCCAGGGGTACGTTTTCTCAAAAAGAACGATCTTGTTCCACTGAAAATACAACTTCAGACCGGCTCGAGTCAGCTTCATGCCGTTAGGCTGGCAGAGAAACATGAGCAGCGCCACAATGGCTACCGCGGTGGCACCGATCAGCATGCATATAACAAACGGATGCTCAGTGGCATTGAAGTAAAAATCGCCTGCTTGCTCCAGTCCGAACGCACCCAAGGAGAAAACAAAACCAACGATGCCATCAAGAAGCTGGATGCCCCACGGCACGTCAAACCATGTGGTAACTCCCTCCAAATTGCAAAACAGCGTCCACAGCATATCGGGAATTTTGCAGATAACCGGCACCAGGAGCATCGTCATCCAGCAGTACCAGAAATACTTTTCATTCTGTCCAAGTGAATGCAAAAACTCTCGGTACTGCCGGTGCGGGTGATAGGGAATCTCGATAGAGTCCGTTGTCTGCTTCGATTCGGACTGCTGCAGCGTGAGATTTCTCGGCTTATAGAAGCGCTCGCGAAAAGCGATCAAGTCTTCCAGATCTTCCGGTTGGCAATCGAACTGACAGCGCGGACTGAAAGTCTTCAGCGCCTCTCTGAGATCAACGAGTTTTTTAGGCGATAAACGCAGGTGGTGAATGTCGATGTGATTACCGGGCTCGATGTGAAAACGAAGATAAGTCTCGCGTTCGACTTTATCCCAAAACCACTCGACCTTTCGAACATCGCCAGGAGGAATCGAGGCAGATTTGAGTGGCGGAAAGACGACTTGCTGTTTGGAAAGAAGCAAGGTGTTGCAGAGCAATAGCGCTGTCAGAATGGTGCCAAAACCGAGTGGACCGAGCATCCAATACAATCGTTCGCTAGGATCGAGAAATTCCGGGCTGTAGAACATACCCAGTCCGCCCATCAGCGTTCCGGGTACGTAGATCGCCCAGAATGGCGCGGTCAAAGCAACCATGCGCAATGCGGTTCGCATAGTTGGGTTATGAGCGCTTATTACGACCCGTTCTTCTTTCACGATGCTCGGTTCGCTTTCACACTAAAATCAAGGCACTAAACCCATTATGCACATCCAAAATCCTTTCGCCAACGGTGTGGCTGCCCATTCCGTCCGAGAAATCGAACGCAAGTAAGCCCACGCCAATCAGCATGTTTGCGCATAAGAAGCTACAGCGATACTCTCCAATACTATCTATGCCCGAAATGCTGCTTTCGCCCATAGGGAAAACCCCGATCTCAAAATTAAGCAATTCTCGGGAATATAATTAGAGTGACAGCCACGGGAAAAAATCGCGATGAAACCACATACCCTGGCGACTTTGGCAATCTCAACGATACTGCTTGCTGGCTGCTCGTCCGGAAATCGTCAAGCATCTGGCGGTTCTTCAGGAGCAGGCGCCCTGCAAAAACCGGCCGCTTCGCTGCCGATGCCCAAACCGAGCAGCAACGAATTCGTCATTAAGCTGACTCCGTCCTGGGTTCACATCGAAGTGCCGAGTCAGGACTCAGATAAGACGTACAAGATGCCACTCGTGCACGGAACGACTAAAGTCGGTCCGGAAACGGTCAACTTCTACCTGCCGGCACAGGGACCATATTCTCTCGCCAGCTCAAAACCGAACTCATTCGCGAACGACAGCACTTCGATAATGGTCGACGCCAACGGCGATGGGCAGTTCGATGCGCCAGAAAGATGGTATGCCTCGTCGCCGGTCAGACTGGGCGACCGAATGTTCAGTGTGAAACAGATCGATCCCGGCGGCAAATGGATAGAGTTCGCAGACTCCTCGGCAAAACTGTCCGGTCTGGTCATCGGCAAGCCGTGCCCGGATTTCAGGTTTTTCACGACTGACGGCACGCGCGTGTCGCTCGCCGACTACAAGGGCAAAGCACTTCTGTTAGACATCTGGAGCATGACTTGACACGTCTGCACCGGCGAGATGCCCCTCGTGAAGGGGACACAGAAAAAGGTTGGACGAGACAAATTCGATGTGTTGATGCTGAGCATCGATCACTCATACGGCATGCCGATTGACGCGGTCATCAAATCCGACAAAGAGAGCATGCGCGATGCCGAGGTCAACTGGCCGAATGTCGTTCTTCCTCACGGTTTTACCGATGTGAAAGCGACATTCAACACAGAAGGCTATGGGCTAATTCTCATCGATCCGAAAGGAATCGTGCGCGACACAAACGTCACCCCCGACACCCTCGAGCCGCTCCTCGGGCAGATTCTCAATATGAGGATAGCGAAGTCGAACGGCGATTTCTAGAAGAAGCCCTTGAATGAAATCGAGTCAAACAGCGGCGTGCTAATTCTGATGACTGCTGCGCAGAGGGAATTCGTTGCGAAGCGGAGACGCCATCGCCGCTTGAAAACGCGACTTCGAGCCGCTCTATCAGCCGGAAGTCCGTGACTGAAGTCTAAATTGTGACAGGTTCAAGCTAAAGATCTTCTGATAAATTCTCAAGGGTGTTTTTTACTCCCACGAGTTGATTGTTGAATATTTCCTTTGCCACATCGAGAAGGCGAAATATAGTTGGATCGATGCAACTGTAATAGATATTACTGCCCTCTTTTCTTCCGACTACAAGATTCTTGGATCTCAGGATTGCCAGCTGTTGTGATACGTTTGACGGCTCGACATCTAATCGAACGCGAATTTCAGTCACCGTGAGCTCACCGGCTCGCAACTCATCTAAAATTTTGATCCGCAATGGACTAGCCAGCGCTTTAAAAAACTCGGATTTAAACTCGGCAAGCTTGCCCGGCATCTTTTTCTCGGCTCGTAGGTGGAGGAAATGCTACTGGTGACACGGTCATTCGCGTTACCCCTTGGTCAAGTCTATCATTGAGAGCGTAGCTTTCACGTAGCCGCCCAGCCGAGAAGGTTTAGCGCCGTGAAAAACGACGGTCTCGGTCATGTCCGGGGTTGATAGAAGATCGAAGAGTTTGTGCTTCGTTCAGCAACCAGCGCCTCAAAACCACCTTTTACTAAGCGCATTGTTTTTTTTCGTCGCTCTCCCTCGATGATTAGGTAGGGACGGTTGCACGACCGTGCTTCCCCGATCGGAAGAGGCGCTATCGTCCAGATTCAAGACCATCATTTGGAAACAGGGGGCCTTATTTGCTTTCGTCGTAACGTCAGAAAAAGTCCCTTCGTTTCACTTCACCCAATTCTGAATCACTGTGAAGAGCGAAAAGTAATATCCAGCATGCCAGCTCTCCAATTACCGGGTTCGGCAACCGCGACAGCGCCAATCTGGACACTTAGAAGCGAACTCCAAATGGGCCAGGTTAAACATGATAGCATATTCGCATATGCATACATTTGCACATCTCAACCTCCACCGGCCAGATATTTCTTCGGAAGTCGCGGGCTGCCATGGCTCGGCGATATGATGCAAAGCCTGATGCTGACCGCAGTCGCTTTGCCCTTTGTACTCGCTTTAATCAGCTTGGCTCCTCTGAATCAGCGGGTCTCATCTCTATTATTGGCAATAGCAGGAACAGTGCTGTCAGCATTGGCAATTCGGTCGTGGGATGTATCTTTTGACTGGTTGGCTCCAGAATGGGTTGCCATCGGATCGATCCGCGTGGGGTTGCATACGGATCCACTGAGCGCATTCTTTTTACTTATTCTTGGCACGGTCACGATTTGCTGCGCACTTTTTTCGCCAAGTTATTTGCAGCATTTAGAGACGAAAATCAATTTTCGAGCCTATTGGACAGCGCTTTTCGGATTTATTGGCTCGATGGCTGGAGTGGTCCTAGCTCCAGATGCAGCAGTATTCTTGGTGTTCTGGGAGATCATGTCTTTATTCTCGGGGCTGCTTGTCGCTTCAGAATATCGTTCGAAAGCCAATCAGAAAGCGGCATTTATATACATCGCTGCAACGCGTACGGCGACGATATTTCTCGCCGTAGGCTTTTTGCTGATGTACAGCCATTCTCATAGTTGGTCATTTGCAGCTTGGAGGTTTGATGAACAGTCGACCTGGATTGCGGCTGCATGCATATTAGTAGGTCTCGTTGTAAAAGCTGGTCTTTGGCCATTCCATATATGGTTGCCGTATGCCCATCCAGCCGCTCCGACACCGGTATCTGCGTTGATGAGCGGTGTAATGGTAAAGATCGCTATCTATTCACTGATACGTTTTTTCGTATTGGGACGATTGACGTGTCAGCCAATTGCCTACGTGCTTTTTGCGATGGCGTGCATTTCAGCCTTCTGGGGAGTTCTATTCGCAGTCAATCAAAAAGAGATCAAAAGGCTACTGGCATACAGCACTGTGGAAAACATCGGCTTGATTCTCATCAGCCTTGCCCTTTGTATCTGGGCACGGAATGCGGGAGTCACGGCCGTATCTCAATTGGCTCTTCTCGGTGTTCTGCTGCATAGTTTTTCGCACTCCTTCTATAAAGTCTGTCTTTTTCTGTCCGCAGGCTCGGTGGATTACGCGGTCGACACTCGCGATTTTGCCCTTCTTGGCGGTTTGAATAGAAGAATGCCCGTTACTGGCGCTACCTTCATGCTTTCGAGCGCGGCCATTTGCGCTATCCCACCCTTGAATGGTTTTGCGAGCAAATATTGCATTTATCAAGCACTTTTATACGCATCCTTCCTCATGCCGTCGTTGCTCGATCGCTCCGCTGCAATCGTTGGTATCGGGGTGATGTCGTGTGTGGGCGCCCTGGCAATTGCATCGTTCGCAAAGGCGACCGGAATCGCATTCCTGGGCATGCCGCGATCTACCCGCGCTCAGAATGCAAAAGAGGCTCCGTACGATATGCTCGCTGCGCAAATAGTCCTCTGTGCAATTTGCATTGTGACTGGTATATCCGTCCCATGGTTGATAAAACCGCTTCGTCCTGTTCTCTCTCTTGCCCTGGGAGAGACTGAGCCGATAGCGATCTTTCATGTTTTACCTCTCTGGCAAATGGCGCTGCTGCTCCTTTCTCTTGTCGGAGTAATTTATCTGCTGCTTCTCAGCCGAAGCCCCAGGCACTATATAACTTGGGACTGCGGATTCGGCAGTCATGCGAAAAAGCAACAGGTAACGGCGGAAAGTTTTGCTCAACCGATAGCGAGAATATTTACACCTGTTTTGAAATACAACCTGTCGGTTGATATCTCTGGTCATGACCGCAGGCATTTCCCTGAGAAGATAGTCGTTGAGCCCTCAATGGCTTCTTTGCTTGAAACTTTGATCTACGTCCCTGCGGCAACCGGGCTCGATAGGTTCTCAAAAACTCTGGCAAAAATGCAAGCAGGCAGCATACATCTCTACTTGCTTTACGTTTGCATAGCGTTGATCGTCATTGTCTTTGCAGGAACATATATATGGTGATGGACGCACTCGTCAATATTTCGCGTCATTTGTTTTTGATTGCGACGACGCTATTGATGCCTGCGCTGATAGTCGGCTTTATACGAAAGATTAAAGCACGGCTGCAAAATCGGATTGGCGCTCCTATCATCCAACCATTGCTCGACCTAATTAAACTGTTTCGAAAAACTGAGACGGTGAGTGAAACAGCATCATGGATATTTCGTGGCTCAGCCGCCGTCAATTTGGCAATTGCGTTTGTTTTGTCCATATTCGTCCCGTGGATTTTACCCAAGCCGTCAATAGAGCCTTGCGATCTTTTTCTGCTCTTGTATCTCCTTGCTGGAATTCGTTTTTTAGCGATCCTGGGGTCGCTCGACTGCGCGTCACCATTTGGTGCCTTTGCCGCCAGCCGAGAAGCAACCTTGTCATTCCTGGTCGAACCTGCTGCGATGTTGAGCCTTGTAGCTCTGGCAGTGAAAGCCCACTCTTCTGATTTGAACGTCATATTTTCAATTCAAAATCTGCATCCAGCTCTCTGGCTGCTTTCAGGCACGGCGTTTCTTTTGAGCAGCCTCGTCGAACTCTCGCGCATGCCGATTGACGATCCGACGACACATCTCGAACTAACCATGGTTCACGAAGCCATGATAATCGAAGCTTCAGGAAGAAATCTTGCCGTTATCGAACTTACCCAAGCACTCAAACTGACCTTGCTCTTCGGAATATCAGCGCAGTGCTATCTCCATGTATGTCCGCTCTTGCACCAATGGACTCAAGTACAAGTGGCTGGTGCAAGCATCGTGTCTATTTTCCTCGTTGCTGGCGCTGTCGGAGTATTCGAATCAGTCGCAGTAAAACTGAACTGGCGGAAGGCTCCGGAATTCATTGCGTATGCTCTCACCTTTTCTTTCCTTGCATCGATGGTCGCTCTAGGAACTAGCACGATATGACATTCGTAGAAATGGTATGTCTTTTGGCAGCCTTCACGGCTATTTTGATGATAGGCTCTACCCATTTGGCTTCGAACATTCAGATGTGGTCGCTGCAAACGAGCCTGCTTGCGCTGGTCACCGCGCTGCTCGCTCACGATTCTTTGGATTTGTGTCTGGCATTGGGACTCTTCACCGTTAAAGCGTTGGGTATTTCCTGGTTCTTGCTCACCATCATCAAAAAGGTGGACGTGCAGCGTGATGCAGGCACCATCGTGCGCAGCCCAATCGCTATGCATATTTCGATCGGGTTCTTAGCTGTCAGTTACATCCTAGCCTCTCAGCTACCTGTCCCGGCAGAAGGTGGATCGGGTTGGCCGGGTGCGACTGCAGGGATCTCACTGGTTTGCTCTGGGCTTGTATTGATGTTGACACGACGCATTGCACTCAGTCAGATCGTAGGATTTCTGGTCATGGAAAACGGCATCTTTCTCTTTGGTCTGACTCAAACCCACGGCATGCCGATCCTGATAGAGACCGGCGTACTCTTGGACGTGCTTGCAGGGGTAATGGTGGCAGGGTTGATTGCGTTCAGGATTAAGAAGAATTTTGAACACATTGATGTATCGATGCTCTCGGAGCTGAAGGAGGGATGGTGAACTTATTCCTGCTTCCTATGCTGTTCGCAATCATACTACTGTGTATTTGGGTAGTGCCACAGACGCGTGTCATGACAGCGCTTGTAGCCATCCTCTTTATCGTTCAACTTGGCTTGAGTGCGGACGCGTTATATCCCGTTGTATGTCGTCAAACTTACGCGCTCACCTTATCCGACGACTTTTCAATTGATCGGCTTAGCGCATTGTTTATGCTGCTCACGCAGCTGGTTGCTGCGTGCTCAATGGCGCATTCCCACGTGTTTTTCAAGATAGCCAATGCCCACACCATTCATGAGCGACAATCGGTACGCTTATTTTATACGTGTTGCACCCTGTTCGTAGCGGCCATGACTGTCGTATTTGTTACCAACAATTTCGGTTTCCTTTGGATAGCAATTGAAGCGACGACGCTATGCTCGGCTCCCCTCATTTACTTTCACCGCAGCAAAAGTGCGGTGGAGGCTGCTTGGAAATATCTGATGATTTGCAGCGTCGGAATTGCGTTCGCCTTATTTGGAACCATCTGTATATTTGCGTCAAGCCAGTCCTCAGCAAACCTGGCGGGTTCGCTAAATTTTTCAATATTGCAGGAGCGAGCATCAACCCTGCAGTATCCACTTCTTAGACTCGGATTTTTGCTCTGTCTCGTCGGATACGGCACGAAAGCCGGAATTTTTCCATTGCACAGCTGGCTGCCCGACGCGCATTCCGAAGCGCCCGCGCCGGCCTCAGCGATGTTGTCCGGCGGACTGCTCAATTGCGCACTTTTTGCAATTTGGCGTACGTCACTGTTGCTAACCGCATCTGGACACGGGATTTTTGTAGAACATGCACTTCTATTCATCGGCGTGCTGACTGTGTTTGTCGCAAGTATTTTTCTAATCAGGCAATACGGCATAAAACGACTGTTCGCCTACTCGAGCATAGAAAATGTCGGATTGATGATGACAGCAATTGCGCTTGGGAGCGGTCCTTTATTCTTTCTTCTTGCTCTCAACCACAGTGTTGCGAAAGTGGCGCTATTTCTTTTATCAGGCAATATCATTCAAGCGACAGGCACAAAGTCTCTCAACAAGATTCGTGGATTACTTACGGTCAGCCCTTTATGGTCCGCCTTACTGGTTATGGCAGCCATTGCCGTGACCGGTGCTCCACCGTTCGGTTCCTTCGCGGCCGAATGGATGCTTTTAGCTGATAGCAGTCGGCGAGAGCTGTGGCCGGTGGTGGCGGTCTTGTCTGTAGCCCTGGCGATCAGCTTCATCTCTCTCTCCGCCCACGTCACAAAAATGCTCTTTGGAAAGCCATGTTTGAGCAACGTCAGTTTTTCGGCGCCACTCTCCAGCGCTGTACCAGCGCTTTTAGTGGTGCTCATGTTTTTATTAGGAGTGACCGCAGTGCCAAAATTGATCTGGTAATAGGCATGCAGATAAACGTTGAGACTCTACACGAGGACGAAAGAATCGATACCCTGGAGGCAGCTACCGCTGCCGGAGCCCGTGTAGCGCTCGTTACCTCGATTGACGGCACGCAGCTCGTCACATTACTGCTATCACCGTCAACTAAAACAATAAGCTGTTTTTGCACTCCACTGCGAAATACGACTTACGCATCATTGACTCCAAGTTTGCCGGTTGCGCATTGGTTTGAACGCACGACCTGGGACATGTTCGGGTTAGTGCCGAAAGGTCATCCTCGACTGAAGCGCACTCATCTTCATGAGCCATTTACGGGAATGTCTGCCCCTCTTTCCAGTTCGTCTGCAGCAGGCGATAGCCACGAATATCACTTTCTTGACGTCGAAGGCGGTGGCATATACGAACTTCCTGTCGGACCCATTCACGCAGGCATCATCGAGCCTGGTCATTTCCGCTTTAGCTGTTCGGGCGAAATTATTCTGAACTTGGAGATTCGCCTCGGCTATGTTCATCGAGGAGTTGAGAAGCGACTTGCAGAACTACCATGGCCCAACGGTCGCTTTGTCGCGGAAGCGACAGCAAGCGACATGCCGGTGGCAAATGCTCTCGCACATTCGACAGCGATCGAATCACTATTCGATCGCCAACCGTCTCTATATGCCCAGCTCCTGCGCACGCTCGCTTTAGAAGTAGAGCGGGTTGCAATGCATATCTCGGATCTGGGAGGACTGGCAGGCGATATCGGTTTTCTTGCCGTATCTAGTTCAATGAGCAGGCTACGAGGTCTAGCCTTGCGAATGGGTGAACTGCTCTCAGGTAGCCGGCTCATGCGAACGTTCGTTTGCCCGGGAGGAGTTTCTCGCGCAATAAAAAAAGGATCCTTGCAGCAAGTTGCATTCCTGGCAAAGCAGCTGGAAGCTGAATTCGCAGATGTCAGTGATTTTCTGATGGGGAATCAGGTAGTGGCAGAGCGAATGGACGGGGTCGGCAAAATTCCGCATCGCCTTGCTGTCGACTTTGGATTGGTCGGTATAAGCGCCAGGTCTTGTGGCATCGACTACGACTGTCGGTCGATTTGGAGTCACGGCACCTTCCCAAGGAAAGACCTGAACGTCGTCACCGAAGTTCACGGCGACGTGTTATCTCGCACAAAAGTGCGGATACGTGAGGTCGAAGAAAGCTTGACGCTAATCCATTGGCTGATAGATGACTCGACAAGGCAGGCTGGACCGCACTGCATAACTCTGCCAGATCAGCTTCCTTCGGATCGTGCTTCCATCGGTATTGTGGAGTCGCACCGCGGCGAACTGATACATACAATATTTACGGACAAGAACGGCAGTATCAAGCGGTATTCGATCAAAGATCCAAGCGTCAACAACTGGACTGGACTTGCTATCGCTGTTCGAAATAATCTTGTGGCAGATTTTCCTTTGTGCAACAAGAGTTTCAGTTTGTCTTATGGTGGACACGATGTCTGAGCGACGACGATGCTAAAACTGATTGCTTACTTGATCAACAAAGGTGTCGCGACGGTTCCGATCATTCCGGAATCGCTCGAAGAGGGAACACTTGGCTTTCCTCGTTTATCCTCCGAAAGCTGCCCCTCCATTTGCAGCTTATGCATCGAGAGCTGCCCGACTGATGCTATTACAAAAGTCGATGAGGAGTTAACGATAGACAGAGGGTCATGCATAACCTGCGGTCTCTGCATTTCGGTGTGCCCAGAGAAACTTTTGGCCAACGATGCGACCGTAAATACCTACGCTTACAACCGAGAAGACCTGCATTCATCCTCAGCTGCCAAGGCAAAGCCAGATAGGGGACTGTACGCAGCTTCGTTCGCTATCCGCGTCGTCTCAACAGGGTGCGCAGCATGTGACCTGGAGGTAGCAGCCGCGAGTAACCCGATTTTCGATGTGGAACGATTCGGAATTCAAATTGTTGCGTCTCCACGGTTTGCCGACGCTCTTCTGATAACTGGTCCTGTCCCCAAGGCTATGCATTTGCCGCTGCGGAGCTGCTACGACGCGATGGCTGCGCCCAGAATAGTCATAGCTTGTGGAACGTGCGCAATCTCCGGTGGCGTGCACAAGGACGGCTATACGGAAGCCAATGGCGTCAATATACCGGTTGATGTGTATATACCAGGATGCCCGCCCCATCCATGGCAAATAATTACCGGAATACAGGCGGCGAGAAAGTTGAAAGGACGCTAAGAAGGCAAGACTTTGTTCCGCCCGTTACGCGTTATTTCGGCTGATTCGCAATTCTATATTCAAAAGCGAATCGCTACAATCCTGAAGACGCTGTCGAAATACAGTCATTCATTTCAAATCGTCACAAAAGCCGAGAGCGCAGGATCAAACACCTCAAGCCGTTTTGTTTCAGCGTCATAAAGCCAGCCAAACAGTTTCAATTTCTCTTGTTCGACCCGCCGGGACACCGAAGTGGAAGATACCGCTGCATTTAACTGTCTTAAAACGGCCCACCTACTTAGATCGCGCCATTTATCCGCTTCGTTTGTGTGCACGCTTTCCCGAATATGTCTCGCAACGGAAGAGCATTCGATACTGAAGTTTCGAGTGAGAAATTCTCGCTGGTCAGCCGTCTGTTCGCAAGGAGTGGCTAGGAAGCGAAGAAAGTCACAATCCGAATGCCCACAGATTACGATTGTGGTCGCTTCTTGCTCAACGTAGAGCTCTATTCCCTCTTGCCAAAAACGATGACCTACGTTCTGAAAAACCATTGGATTGGAAAGAGCACCCGAATCCAAAAAAGGAAGCTGAGCACCCATGTCTGAGCAGACTACGAATACACAATTGTTTTCCGAACCATTGCGGAGTTTTGTTAGGAGTAATTTTGACTCAAGCGTAGTGACCGAAGATAGCCCAGTGTTTGAGATATTCGAGTCAATATCGTTGCTCAGTAGGAAACTCATTCACTTTGACCAGAATTCGGGCCAGCCGTAGCGGTTTTCTCGGATTTAATCATAATAGCATATTCGCACATGCGCACATGCGAATATAATCTTTAACGCCAACCCATGCGATTGAAACGCTTGTTCTCAGAGCCAACCAGCATGAAACCGAGTTAGATGGCGGCGCATTAATCCGTTTGCCCGTGTCGTATAGTTATGACTGGCGAGCAATCCGGCTCGCAGACACGGGAGTGGTCCGTGCAGACCGAATCGTTGCCTGAATTGAGCAGCAATGAGGCGACGCGTTATAGTCGCCACATCGTGCTTCCAGAAATCGGACAGCAAGGGCAGCGCCGGTTAAAAGCGAGCAGCGTCGTCGTAATTGGTGCCGGTGGCCTCGGTTCACCGGCGGCTATGTATCTGGCAGCGGCAGGCGTTGGGCGCATAGGCATCGTCGAC
>DATNPN010000025.1:0-58141 GCA_036703195.1 Planktothrix sp.
GTTGCTGTGCTTTTCACAGCAACAATCATGATCCTTTTTCCGAGCCAGGGCCAGTCTTGATTTCGCTCGAGAAAATAAATTCTTGCTCCTGTAATCAGCCTACCCAGTCAGTTTCATAACCTGTCCTCGCCGAATACTTACTTTTTTGATCGTAATTGCGATATAGAGTAGTAGATGGTGCTCAAAGACGAAAAGACAGTAAAGCAGGACGGAGCACTGCGGTAAAACAATGCTCCGTTCCTAATTTCGTCTTTCGTCCCGAACATCAGGTGTGTTCGTAGAACAGAGAAGCTTTGCTCAGTTTTGTCTGGTCGGGTAACGAAATAGCAACGGAAACGCTGCTAGACCCGCGTTTCCGCTGCTCTTCAGCTGTGATTACTGGGCGCCGCCGGCCAGCTTGCGAGCCTCGTTGAGGTGCGCAAAGCCTTCCTGGTAGCGCGCCTCGATCATAGAGGCGGAGACGATCGTGTGCGGTCCCACCTTCGGGAAGACCAGGCACTTGGCTGCTTCGATCACCGCGGTGTGAGCTGCCGAATCGGTCGGGCAGTTCTTCGAGATCAGCAAGCTGACGGACAACACCTCGGCGTTGAGCTTGTCGTAGGAGGTGTTGAGGGTGGCGTTGTCCTGGCGGTCCTGGCGCATGCGCCAGCGGATGGCAAAGAACAGCGCTATCACTAGAGGCAAAAACAGGTATGCATGCATTGGGATTCTCCTTTTGAACTTGTCTGGGTGGAGTGCGGCGCGCAGGCGGCTTTTGCCCACGCCTGCGCGCTCAGCACTCTTACTTTTTCGACGTCAGCGAGGCCAGCGGAATCACTTGCGTGGTTCCTGAGACCGGCGCTGTATCAGCGTCCGGGGCATACTCGATATGCGCCGGCTCCAGGTCGGGCAGTGCCAGTACGCCGGCAGATGCCTTCAGACGCGGCGGACCCGAGGGAGCCTTGAGACCGTAAGTCTGCGGCTCTTTGGCAGGCAGCTTCGCCGCCTGACCAACGGGATACGGATGCACGATGCCACCGTCGACTTCTTTGTGTGTGCCGCCGACGATGAGGAGGTGCGAGCGGTTGAGCTCGAACGTGTCCTTCACGCCGGCTACACGCAGAAGCTGAATCAGGTACTTGTGCATCGTCTCGGCGTAGTTGGCGACGCGGATGTATTTGACGCGCGGCACCAGAGCACGCTGCAACCAGCTGTGGTGCGTGGCCACGCCTGACGGGCATTCGCCCGAAGCGCAGCGCATCGCCTGAATGCAGCCGAGCGAGAACATGAATCCGCGCGCGCCGAAAACATAGTCTGAGCCCAGACAGAGCTGGATGAACACCTGGGCAGGGTTGAACGCCTTGCCAGATGACATCAGCACGATGCGCTCGCGCACGCCGTTTTTGCGCAGCACGTTGTCGACCAGAGGAATGGCATGCAGAATCGACATGCCTGCGAAATCAGCCAGCATGATCGGGGCCGCACCGGTACCGCCTTCGCCACCATCGAGGTGAATGAAGTCCGGACCCGCTTCGGGATGTTCCTTCATGTATTGCGCCAGATCGTTGATGAAGCCCTCATCGCCGATGACGATCTTGATGCCGACGGGCTTCTTCGAGAGCTTGCGCAGCTTCTCGATCCATGCGCACAGCGAAGGGACATCGTTGAACTCGCTGAAAGTGTTCGGCGAGATGCAGTCCCTGCCCATCGGGATGCCGCGAATCTGCGAAATCTCTTTCGTGATTTTCGCCGCCGGCAAGTGACCACCACCGCCGGGCTTGGCACCCTGAGCCAGCTTGATCTTGGTGCAGACGCAGCGATCATCTGACATGACCGTGGCGTATCTGTCGTAGTCGAATTCGCCATCCGCAGTGCGGAAGCCGAACTTGGCGGTGCCAATTTCGACCATGATCTGCCCGGAGCCGAGATAGCCGTCTTTCGGCATTGACTCGCGGCGCCAGTTCTTCGAGAAGAACGAGAGGAGATATGCGTACCCCCAGGCGATGCGACGCGGCCAGGTGGCCTTCACGTACACGCCGTTCAGGTGATACGGGGTCAAACCGCCCTCGCCCGTGGAAATCAGAACGCCTGCGCGTCCGGCACCAGAGGACAATGACTCGACAGCGTTTCTGCCGAGCGAGCCGAAGCTCATGTCGCTCACTCCGAAGCGGCCCCAGATAAATGCAGGCTTTTCGCACTTGGGACCGAGGACGATTGGCGCCAGTTTAATCGGCGTTTTATCCGGGATTGGGAAGGTGTTGTTGCGGATGTGAATCTGCCCCGGCTTGTGATAATCACGCTTGGTGCCGAAGCTGATGTCGGTCGGATCACCTTTGGCGGCGGCATAACAGAACGATCTGTCGTCGCGCGAAGCCGGCTTGCCTTCAGTGTCGCGCTCGATCCAGTACTGCTGGATTTCCGGGCGAATCAGTTCAGCGAAGCGGCGGAAGTGAGCCAGCAAGGGAAACGAGCGCTCCAGCGAATGCTTCACTTGCAAGTAGTCGTGCAAGCCTGCTTGCACAACGAACGAGCCGAAGATGGTGGCGAAGATGGTCCACGGATGCCCGGGCAGGAAGTGAGCCACCGAGATTGCCGATGCGATCGTGCCGCACAGGACACCGATGAACGGCTTCCATCTCAGATAGCACGCAGCCGCCAGGGCAACCCAGAAGGTGACGATGCCATAGAAGAACGCGCGATGAAGATCGGCGCTTTCCTGGCTGAAGGAGATGGCGATGAATGGGATTGCTCCCACCAATGCAGCTCCCAGTAACATAAGCGGGATTCTAAACCTGGAAAACATGGTGTAAAGCTCCTTTCAAGTCGCGGCGACATAGCCGGCGACCAAGAAGAACGGCGCAGTATGCGACGTTCGCGGCAAAGCTCGCATAGCCGCCGCGATGTGAACTGACAGGAAAAGGGGCGTTCTGCGCTCTCCTCGAGCGTAGAAGAGGGCAGAGCGCCCGGCGAATGCGGCACCATTGGTGATACCGCGCGCTGAGCGTCTTCAGCGACGTGATGGACTCTGCGACAGTGTCATCAGGACTAAGACAAAGTAGGCGAGAAATCCAAGAACGTAGGCCACGTGGAACAGTCCAAGGAAAAGATACTCTGCCAGGAAAAACGTGACTATGAGCTGTTTTACTCGGAGCGAAAATGCGGACCTGACTACCGAAGATGCGGTCATGAGAGCTACGACACCGCCCACGATCTCTGCAGCAGTGATGCCTGACAGGGAGGTGACCAGGAGGACGGCTGCAGCAAAGGTAAAGATTGCCAGTTGTCTCCACTTGAGCATATTGATGGTTGCCGGTTCTCCTTGTTCATGTGTTCCGGCCAACACGAAAAAACAGCGGGAGCGATCTTGCGACCGCCCCCGCTGCGTAGTTTCAACCGGCGGGTGGCAATGCACCACCCGCGATATCGCTTACTTTTTCTCCGGAGTCGCTTTCACCGGCTCGGGGGAGCCGACGCAATCCGGACGGGGCGCCAGATGGGCCGCCAGTTTGGGAGCCTGGCTCTGGCGCAGCTGCACGTTGATGCGCAGCATTTCCAGGGCGCGGGCCACCGCCTTCTCGCCGGACTTGACCTTGGTCTTGGCGAAGAATTCCTTCACCTCGGCTTCGATCTCCGGCGTGTCGTAGTCACCGCACGACTCAGCGATGTGGATCGGACCCGTCACCGGATACGCGTCCACAAACTTCTGCCAATTGTTGCGCAGGTAGTCCCACATCTCCTCACCCGAAACCTCATTGATCATGAGGCGGATAACGAGACTGGAGGCGTCCTGCGACTGCACGTGCGTTTCGTCGAGAACGTAGCCCATGGTGCGACGGAGCAGTTCCGCATCACGAAACTGAGCCAGAGACAGCATGAACCGCTTCTCTTCTTGCGGAGTAGCCTTGGCCTTGAACAGGTTGAAGAACTCGTCGTACCGTGCCTTGTCGCCGCAGTAGGCGAGGGTGGAGACGATGCCCGGCAGCAGGTTGCTGTCGATCGACGTCTTGCTCTTCTTCCACGATTCGAACTGCTTGGCCGCTTCCGCGCGCACTTCCGGATCTTGTCCGATTGTGCCGAGCACGCTGAGAACAGACGCGCGCAAACGCGTTGTCTGCAGAGACTCGTCGTGAGCAGGCTTCCAGCCGAGCCGTTCGGCCACAGGGCCGGCCAGTTCACGCACCAGCTTCTCGAAGGAGGTGCGAGCCTCACCGGAGAGGAGACCGTGCAGCTTGCTGAAGGAGCCGATGATCACGCCCCAAACGTTGGGGTCGGTCTCATTCTTGAACTGCTGCAGCATGTCGACGTAGACAGGCGTTTCCACCTTGCCTGCGGTGACCTGAGCCCACGTATCGTTGACCACGTTGAACCGCTCGACGACCGAGAGATTCTTCAGGTTGGCGAAAATCTTCTCGCGAAGATTGGGAGCGTATGCCACGCGATAGACTCCGAAGCCCTCGGCGTTGACCACGACGTAATCGTAGTCGCCGACGAAGTGCTCCTCGGTCTTGGCGTTCAGCAAGAACTTCTGCGTCTCGGTCGAGCCGTCCTTACGCACGATGCGCAGGGTGACAGGAACCGGCCACGTGGTCGTGTCCGCGTCGTTGTGCAGATACCGGAAGGCATGTTGCGACAACGAGATGAACTTGTCCTTCGTGGCAGTCACCGTGACGAGCGGGTGACCGGCAGTGAGCATCCACGCATCCATGACCTTGCGGACAGGCACGTCGACGCCGTTCTTCTCAGCCGCCCATTCGAGCATATTCCAGCGAGCGCTCAGAGGCGGATTGCCGTAGGCGTAGCGGCGAGTAAACTCGGCCGAGCCCTGGCGAAACACCTCGGGACCGATGAACTGCTGGATCTGGAAGAGAACCGAGCAGCCCTTCTCGTAGGAGATGACGTCGAACAGCTCCTGAGCGTCATCGGGGTGATTGACGGGGCTGTAAATCGGGTGCGTGGAGTTGAGCGAGTCGCTGTCCATCGCTGAGGCGCGATCGTTGGCGAACTCATCCAGCGCATTCCAACTGGGCTCCGTCTGCGCCGTGCACCACACTTCTTTGAACGTGGCGTACGACTCGTTGTTGCACAGCCCGTCCCACCACGGCATAGTAACGACGTCGCCGTCGTCCATGTGCGCGTGCTCGTGCGACGTGACGCGCTTGACGCGGCGCCGTTCGGCGTGCGTGGCGGTCTTCAGGTCGATGAGCAGGTCAGTGAGCCGGTAGAAGATGGCACCATGATTTTCCATTGCCCCAGCTTCGAACTCTGGGATAGGAACCTCGTTGATGACATCGCCATCGAATTTGTGCTCGTTCTCCTTCTCGAAGAACGCAGTCGCGGTGCAGCAACATTCCAGCGCGTACTCAGTCAGATGCTCCTGACCGGGCAAGCACCAGATGATTACCTCGACGCCGTTGACCCATGCTGAACGACCGACCACATAGGGACCGACCGCCCAAGCCATGAAGTACGTCGACAGAGGCATCCGGGACTCTTTGAACTTAACCGACTTCTTGCGCTTGTATTCAGGCCCGGGTGCCTGAATGAAGCGGATACCGTCGTCGATTACCGTCTCGGACTCGACGCGCGTGTTGGAAATCGCGGTCAGGTCTTCGTCGATGATCAACTCCGATTTCAACGTGGCCTTGAACTCAGGCTCGTCGAAGCAGGGCATGCAGGCACGCGCGTCGGTCGACTCGAACTGAGTGGAGACGATGGTGTGCTTCTTGCCCGACTTGTCGGTCCAGCTGCTGCGGTAGAAGCCGCGCAGTTTGGTGTTATGCTCGCCGGTCCAGCGCACGAAGAGCTTCCACTCTCCTTTTGCCAGGGTGCCAGCGAAAGAAATAGTCGCGAGTTCCGTCTCTTCATCGAGGGTGACGGTGCCGACGAGCGTGGTGCCATGGGCGTCCGTTACGGTCGCTTCATGGATTTCCAGCTCCTTGGCGTTGAGAACGATCTTGTCGACCGGCTCACGCACTTCGACTTCGATTACTTCAGAGCCCGTGAACTTAAACGGTGCGACCATCGCCGGCGTCAGAGTGACGTTGTAACGGCGTGGCCATACTGAGCGGGGCAGGCGGAACTTGTTGTCCACACCACTGCCACCGTGAGTTTCAGCATTACGCTTACTCATGTTTGCCTCCAAAAGACTTGTCGATCGCTCGACGGGGAAGGCGCTCCTCAGCAGGTTTGCTGGGGAACATGTCCACATAACTCCCACCTGTACTTACTCACATTCCCGTTTCTGGAAATGTTTGATCGAGTGAGATACAGGACGACGGAATTTGTGTGGATAAGCAGCGAGAAAGAAGAAGGAAGAAACTCAGCGTCAACTTAACGCGACGTATATCTAGTAAGTAAGTATTTGTAGCTGTTGACTGGATAATTACTTGATAACCTTCAGCAACTACGCCATTTTGACCATTGGCCCAAGTTGGCCAACTTGACATCAGGCGCGACTGGTCGTGGTTTGAGGTTGAAACCGGTAGGCATCAGGCGACGAAATGTGACAGCCGATGACAGCACTGACGATCCGCTTTTGCTCGCCGTCGGCGGGCCGGTGAGAATGCGTTCATCTGCACTTTGCGTAATCACCACACGCGTAATCAACCTGTGGCTTTGAGAGGGGAAAGAACTCCTGTTAGATCGAGCTGTATCTGTTCAGCTCAAAACTAGGGAACCTTCCAAAAATACCGAAATACGCCAGCTGATTAGATGTCCGGAATGCACTCGAGGTGCTTCGTCGATCACCACCTCTGGGCGCGCCGTTGGTTTTGACCCGCCGTTCGCAAAGCGGCAAAAAATATTCGAAATGGAGATTTAGTATGGGTGGACATGGAGACGGAGAATTTCTTTTCACCACGATGCCAATTACGTGTCACCACTGCGGCAAGGACTGCACGAGCCTGCCCGGCGGACAGTGTGATTGCGACCAAGCAAAAGCTGACCGAGAGAATCCTCGGACAGACAAAAAGCAATTCGACGTTCCGGACTTGCTTTTCACCACGATGCCGATCACGTGTCACTTCTGTGGGCAAGACTGCACAAGCTTGCCCGGCGGACAATGCAACTGTCCTGCCGCAAAAGCACAACGAGAAAAATAGTTTCCTCAACGTCTCTTCACCGCGATGTTGGTGGAAAGCCGCTGACCGAGTTCGATTCTGCAATCGAGCGCTTATTTGATTACGTGAGAAACAGGAGAAAAAATGTTTTCAATTAAAGAGCTGGTGAAAGTTCGTTCGACCCTGCTGATTCCGGTGGTGACAGGCACGACAAAGTTGGCCGAGAGGCTGAACGAGCTGGGAAAGCAGGTAACTTCTCGCCTTGCTGATCCCGAAGCGGCCGCAAAATACTATCAGGAGCACTGGGCGGCTCAGATCGGCTACCCCGCCGTAGAAGCGATGATCGGTCAGCCGACTGCTATCCTCGCCACTTTCGACAAGCTCGTCGATGAGCTGCAGAAAACAGGTTGTGCACAGTACCTTGTCGATGTCACTCCGGCATCAGGCAACGTCAGCAAAACTGGCGCCGCCATTGAGCTGCAAGACCTGGCAGGCAGCGCCAAGATCATCGTCGAAGCCGTGCAAAAGCTGGGCGTCACAGTGTCCGTCAATGCGCGCTCCAGCGTTAGAGTGCAGCTGATTTTGTCTGTTTAGCGCTCATTGTGCCCTCCTCATCGAGTTTTTCCTGCTGAGCCGGGCGGCTTTAGCTGTAAGCGTTGAGAAGGCGGCCATCATCCGCCTGAAGGGGACTCTATGTTGTTAGTTCTGTTGTTCTCTGCTTTGGCTGGTGCTTTAGGCGCGCTCACGGTCCACAAAGCCCTGGGTCGCGATTCCACTAGCTTTTACTATGGGCTTTTCGCGGTCTGCCTGGCGGCAGTGGCGGGCGGCATCTCTGGTTTGGTTTTTTTGTTCGCTCCCATTGACGAGCGCACCACGTCCATCCGGGTGTTCTTCGCTTGCGCCGCTTACATCGCGGGCGCTGTTGCGCGCTTTGCCGCGCTGCGCTGATTTCGCCCGAAAACAGTTTTGCAGTTTGATTCCGGCGGATGCAGTGCATCCGTCGGGAGGAAGGATTCAGAAATGCTCAGCATTTTCATCATCGTGTTGTTCACGATCATCGCTTTCGTCTTCGGCGTCGTAGTGGCCGGACGGGCGGAAGGGGGCGGCGCCGGACCGGCGCTGTTCATGTTGGTGTCTTTCGTAGGCGCCGTAGTGGTGGCACTTGTGCTTGGTATTCTCGTACTCGGAGATCACAGTGCGGACCGAACCACGGGTGTACGGCTGTTCTTTGCGTGCATCGGTTATCTTGCCGGACTTTTGCTCGGTAATCGTCTCTAGCTGTTTGTCCGAAGAGATGGAGTAAATACTTCTGTCTCTTCGGACTTTCAAACGGTCAATTTTGGGGTATTTAAACTAAAAATTATAGTAACAGGGATGAAACGAAAATCGTGCCGGGCGAGAAGTGGGCAGGAGAGAGAGTTCTCATCCTGCCCACTTCGCATTGTTCAAGTAGTTACTTCTTGCGTCCACACTTGGCCGGTTCTTTCGCATCATGACTGTGAGTTGAACTCAAATCACTGAGCGCTTGAACTGTTCGCTTGTGACCGAGTTTAACCATTTGCTGGAGCCGTTCGTCAGGCAGATCGAAAGTCATCGTCGCCACACGCCGATCGCCTGTCGTGATGATGCAGTGTTCCAGGCCGGGCTTGCTCGTGAGCTTTTCCTTGAAACGACTGGCCGACATCTCCGACAAGTGAATCGCCCAGTCCACTGGGGAGAGTGGCTGTGCCGGCAGCTGGTCAGCCAATCCCAGCTTCGAGATCAAAGCCGGACGCTGGCAAAATTCGTGCGGCTGGGCATGGTAAATGCCACCATCCAACAACCACCGTTTCTCTCCCTCCACTTCAAACTCTTGCGCCCGCATGAATGGCGGAATGGCGCAGCTGGCCGTCAGCGCGGTGACGAGATCGTAGTCAGTTCCCTGAAAAACAATCGGACGGAGTTTCAAACCGTCGCGATAACAAGCGACGATTTTTAAGTTTGGCTGCGGTTTGAGATTGTGTCGCTTCACCATCGCTTCGAAGATGGGACGCAGTTCGACTAATCCGAGCCGTTTAACGCGAGGGCGTTTGAAAGCTCGAATGAGAGTGTCTTTGCCAAAATGCTTCAGCTCTGCCAGCGTGGTCTCTTCCATGGTGGTGAGCGGATGTCCGTTGGTAAAGAAGGTGGCGATGATGGCGCCGATGGAGGCACCGTAAACGTCTGCGGTTTTGACGTTGCGTTCATCGAGTGCCCGCAGAAATCCTACGTGGGCTAACCCTTTGACGCCACCACCGCCGAGAACGCAATCTACCGGCTGATCCAGACTGGATGCCGTGAATGGTTTACTGGTCATTGTTGGTCCTTGGTAATGCGTGCGGCTGCATGCCGTTGTGCTCGAAAGCTGACTGGCAGCCGGTCAAGGCGCGCAGCGTTCGTGCGGTTAAGTCGGTTGAGAAACGGTTGTTCGCGTTGGTACTAGGCGAACTTGCTCAGCAGCCATGCGCCGAGTGCGCCGCCGAGCGAAACTGCCAGGCAGTGCCATTCAGTCATGTGCCATGCGAACACTGCCAGGAGCGAAGTGCAGAACAGTCCAAACCAGACGATGATGTTCTCGCCTCGTATGTTCTGAATGGCGGTGCGCATTTCTTCGTTTGCAATCCACTCGTTGGTGAACACAGCACCGCACAGACGTGTGACGTCGCCTTTAGCGCGTCCAAACTTGAGAGCGAGGTGTCCGTAAACTCCAGGGATGTTGACTCCGATGAACGAGCCGAGAGAGGCTCCTAGAACAGAGTGATTGGCACCAGCAAGAAAAACGCCCAAGCATGCACCGGCGACGAGGAGCGCCAGGTGCAGCAAGACAACAAATTGCCAAGGTCGATCAGTCTTCATTGCTTCTCCTGACTGCATTGTGCAAAGCCACGCAGCAGCTGGTGTTGGCAAAACAGTAGTGCCGAGCAAGCTGCGAATTAACAGCAGGTCGGCATGGTTCAAATATCGAGGAGTGCAGGTAGAGAGTTTTTAGAGAGAGCTATATGGCTATAAATAATCAGACGGATAATCCTACGAAGTAAGAAGACGTGATCTAAAGAGAGATCAGGGAGTTAAACGAGAACTCACTTCTGCGCCTGGTGCTGCTTGACCTTGAACTTAGTAGTGATTGCGAGAATCCCTGACAATTGTTGCTGCTCGGCAGTCGGCCCGTCGTCTATAGCGAAGTTCGTGCAAGCGTCTTGTTTGGCTGTTTGCGGATACTATAAAAGAGCGTAAGAATCGACCCAAAGGAAGTCGGCAGAATGACTCTGCCGACGACCCATTGGCAAAACGCAACGAAGGAGGGCAAAGCCCCCCCTTCGTCACTCAACTGATTAGGCAACCCGACGGGCTGCAGCCTCGAACTGGCTCTGGTTGGAGGTTGGCAGGTCGTCGCTTGTGAGCATGGCTCTGGCCGCCGTGGCGTCCAGCTCATAGGCGAAGCGCAGCAGGACGTAGACGTAGAGCGCGATCGTCTCGTTGTTGACCTGTGCTTCCTGGCGCTGCGGATACTGCCACAGTTCGTAACGCTGCGGAGCGCTGCCGTCGAGAGCCGGCACCTGGTAGCAAGACCAGAGGACCGAACCGCCGAGACCTTTGACGAAATCCGCGTACTCGGTGCGAAACTTCCGTTCGTCTTCAGCAATGCCGCTCTCGCTGGCCGGTGGCATCTCGAAGAGAATCCGCGCGTTCGGGTACGAGCTCTTCAGCGTCTCCTGCACATGCTGGACATGGTACGTTTCCAGTTCGACAGAAGTGATCTCCGAGTCGACGACGAAGTACGACTGAAAGAGAACCGGAATCGCGTCGAGCATGCCGATAGCCATGAAGGTAGCGGCTACCGGGCGCTCGTTGCTGTCGTAGGTGACAAAGAGGCGTTGATAGCCGTCCTTGATGTAGCTTTCCAGCGTGCGCGACGGAATGCGAGCATCGGCCGGAATGGAGCGCTCGTAGAAGGCACGAACATTAGAAGGGAGAGAGTTCAGTTCTTTGGTGTACATAACAAGCTCCTTTGAGATCTGCGCGGCTGCGCTAAAAGCGAGTCGGGCTGGCAAGTTGATTGCATATCCACACGAGCGTGATCAGCAAACGAATTACCGTTCGCTTTGTCGCCAAGTTCTATTTGTGTGTGGGGGACGGGTTAACCTGATGTGTTTGAAAAGCAGCAATAAACGCCTCACTCAATCGTGTTCGCACGTGCAAATGAAAGGATCAAATTCAGTGTTAATACGCGGTTTTCCCATGAACCCGTTCACGCAACTCGCGGAAGTCTGCGCTCGACGAAAAAATTTCGACACCGGATTTTAATGTCTGCAAGCAAGCACTGACGCAACTTGCAGAACTCCCTCTGGAGCAGCGCCTGACGGGGGTGGTGTTTGTCCCATTGTCTAAATCGCCATTCGACTTTATTACTGACTGACGCCACAAGAACCCTTTAATGCATACAACCGACAACTTCGTTGTCGAGATTGTGCGCGCCCACATCCACCTGGCCCCCAAGCCGAGGAGAGTTCACTATGGAATTGACTCACAGTCATTTCCTCGACGATGTTGTAAGAACCGTTGAGGACAATAAATTAGCCAGCGCAGCCATCGCCTTGACTGGCTCCGCCGCGCTACTGTACTTGACGCGCGGTCGTTCGCTCGGCGCTGTAGAAGAGGCCGCTACAGCCGGAGAACGACTGGGTGCTGAGACATTAGGAACAGTGGCGCTAGAACATGGCTCGCAATTGACAGAAGCAACTGCGAACACTGCCAATCTTTCCGAGAAAATATTCGGTGCCGAAAATCATCTCGGTTCCACACTCACTCTGGGAGAGGCTGTCAATCCCGAGGCCTCGACTGCACTAACGCATCTGGAGAGTGCTGATCCGACAGCGGTCGCTGCCGGTGGTGGTAGCAAGGTCGGTAAATTCTTGAAGCTTGGTGCCCTGGGTGCTGGTGGACTCGGGCTGGCCATGGAGCTCACCGGTTGCAAAAAACCGGATCAAAACTGTGCTCAGCAAGATCAACAGGGCAACTGCGCCGACACCACCGGTCACACTACCTATCCGATCCACCCGTATTATCAGTCCGGAGGCTGGTGGTACAGAAACTTCGGATCTGGATCCGGAAGTTACGATGATGATGATAGTTATGGTTCGCACGGCGGTAGCGCAGTCGGCTAGTTTGTTGTAAGCTTGAACGGTCTCGTTCAAGCTTTTTACTAAGTCCAAACTTTGCGGTCAACTTGAGATTCCACGAATTTTCTGCCAGACCCGGATGGCGTGAGCAGACTCGCGAGCTTGGTTATCTGGCATCCATTCTCGATGATCCACCATACTGGGTGGAAGCGCTGGAGCGTCCATTTTGTGCGGCATTCGAGCGGTCCGAGTTAAGAGACCGTCTTTTGCCGGCGACGCAAGAGCTGAACGAACTAGCCTGCGCCCTGGTAGATGACGTCTGCCGATCAAAGCACTCCGAGCGATATTTCGAGCAGCTGCGCATTGACTCCAGTTTTCGCGAGCCCATTCGGCGTTCGTGGCTGAGACATGATCGCACGCTGTACGGTCGCTTTGATTTTTCATACTCGACCGCGCATCCGAAGTTGTTAGAACTCAATTTTGATACTCCCGCTTCGTTGTACGAAGCAGCGGTTTTGCAATATCTGTGGCTGGAAGACAAACGCGGCCATGACGGCATAGCGGCGGACGCCGGCCAGTTCAACGAGTTGCATGACAGGTTGGTAGCGGCTTTCGAACAGATCATCCCGAAAGAACGGTTGGTACATTTCGCTGCCATGGAAGACGCACCCGAAGACGAAGAGACTGCGAAATATCTGCAATCGACCGCGGTATTGGCCGGATTGCAAACGAAATTTTTCCACATGCACCGCATGCGGTGCAATAAAGCGGGCGTATTCATTGATGACAGCGGTCTCGCCATCACCGATATTTTCAAATTCTATCCCTGGGAGTTTCTTCTGGCGGAAGACCTGGAAATTCAGCGAAGTAAAGGTCGATCTGGCTTGGCTGCAGCCGTGTCCTCGGGCATGACCCGTTTTATCGAGCCCTGTTGGAAAATTATTCTCTCCAACAAGGCCTGCTTGCCGTTATTGTGGCAGCTCGCTCCCAACCACAAAAACCTGCTGCCTGCTTCATTCGATGACTACTCCGCCGAGGCGACGGCAATCAAACAACGGCCCTACGTGCGCAAACCGATATTCGGGCGTGAAGGGGGCAGTGTCTCGCTCGTTTATCCAGGCGACGAAGCCAACAACTTGCACACGGAGAGCGAATACGGCGGCGAAGGATTTATTCTGCAAGAGCTGAATGCGCTACCCGTGTACGGAGAGTTTCACGTGCTGCTCGGCAGCTGGATGGTTAATGGTGAGCCCTGCGGATTGGGTATTCGAGCCGATCGCTCCCGAATTACGAGCACCCGTACTCTGTTCGTTCCGCATTACGTACACTAGTCTTTCAGCAGATACGTGCGCGCCGGTTCGATCAAAGACATCCGCTGCGACATGTACGGATCGGTGTATTTGATGTCGTATCCCCAGTGATAGATCCGCTCGACGATCGAAATGAGGATCGAACCCGGCAATATCTTTTGCCCGTCCATGCGCAAAATCAACAACTCTCCCGGCACCGGCACGCTCGGTCTTTCGTAGACAGCCATGTACTTCTCGCTGCATTCGTAGGGAGTAAACGCGGGGATCTCGTATGGAAAGTCCTGCACGCTGCAAAACCCGTTGACCTGATGCCAACGTGCTCTCTGAGCACGCTGTACGGTCTGGTTCGTGGAGATTGCTGACTCGCGTTCGCTGACAATGGCAAAGACTTCCGGATGGTTTTCCAAAATGTATGCCACTGAACGGTGCAGCAGGTATGAGCCAAAACCTTTCCCCTTCCCTCGCAGAGAGTCTTGCCCGTGGGGCGGTGCATCAGGAGTGACGCTCCAGGCCGCCAGGATAAAGGCTGGTTCGTTGTCGTGGCGCGCATCGTAGTAGACCATCAGGCGCGCTGAAAGTAGTTCGTGGCTGCCTTTGTCCCGCAACTCGTGCAAGACCATGTTGCCTTCCGCCAGACTCTCTTCGACCAGCGACCAGTATTGGAGCTCTTCCGGCGGAATGTTCTCCTCGAATGCCAGCCTGGTATCGTCGGGCAGCTCGGCGCGCGCTTCCACCACAAGTTGGTCGGTCAGCGACGACTCGATTCTGGAAATGGGATTTTCTCTGGCCATCACCTGCATATTATGCCGGAAGATTACTGGTCGTAAAATAGTGCAAAAGGATGAGCGACCACTGGATCGGTTGTAAAATAGCTCGGTGGAAGAGAATTTCGACGTACTAATCGTAGGAGCTGGAGCGGCGGGTTTAGCGGCGGCGTCACGGCTTGTCGAGCATGGAAAAACGGTCTGCTTGATCGAAGCACGCGATCGCGTCGGTGGGCGCATTTTCACCAGGCGCCCGCTGACAACAAATTTTCCCATCGAGTTGGGTGCCGAGTTTATTCATGGGAAACCCCCGGAGATATGGGAGTTGATGCTCGAGGCTGGGGCGCGAGCTTGTGACACCAATCTCGTGCACTGGTCTTTACGTGATGGAAAGTTGAAGCGCGAAGACGATTTCTATGAGCACATCGAAACCGTATTCAGCAAACTCTGTGAAGACAGTGAAGAGCGGGGAGTTGATTGCAGCTTTGCTGCCTTCGCTGAGAGCGCTGTGAGAAAGGATGCGAATCTCGTCAGTGCCATTGGAGCCAGCCGCCGATTTGTCGAGGGTTATAACGCTGCCGACGCGCGCTTGATCAGTGCTGATTTTCTCGCACGAGGAGAAGTGGCCGCCGCTGAAATCGAGATAGACGAACAGTTTCGCGTGATCGATGGCTACGATCGTCTCGTCAATCACCTGCATGAGAAATTCATTGCTCATGGCGGCAAGTGCTTGCTTTCCAGCGAAGCCCGTCACGTCGAGTGGAAAATTGATGCCGTTAAAATCGATTGTTTTTCCAGGGCTGATTCTCAGTCCCTGTCTTACACCGCCAGACAAGCGGTAATCACGCTGCCTCTGGGAGTTATGCAAAAGGGCCCCGAAGAAGCCGGAGCGGTTTTGTTTACGCCTGATTTGAGTGACAAGCGAGAGGCGGCTCGTCAACTTCGCACAGGCGACGCTATACGGGTGACGATGTTGTTCAAACAGCGTTTTTGGGAGTCGCCGCGTACTGACAGGGAGCCTGACGACGCCTATTTCGAGTTCGGCTACGCCGTGGCCGAAGAGTGCAAAATCCCAGTCTGGTGGTCGCAATACCCGGTGCGGGCACCGTTTTTGACGGGCTGGGCTGGAGGCCCTGCCGCGCAGCGTCTTATTGCCGACGACACTGATATTCTTGCCGCGGCGCTCGAATCGTTGAGCGCAATTTTCGGTTATGGTGAGGACGAACTGAGAGCGCTGCTGATAGAGCATTTCTATCACGACTGGGCGAAAGACCCTTACAGCGTGGGAGCTTACAGTTACGAGACCGTGGCATCGCACGAGTCGGCGATCGAGCTGGCTGCCTGCCTTGAAAACACGCTTTTCTTCGCCGGTGAGGCGACCGAAATCACGGGATTTTCAGCCAGCGTGCATGGGGCGCTGAGAACCGGATACCGGGCTGCTGATGAGATCCTGGCCAAAATCCAGGGTTGATTTGCATCTGTGCACCTGGCGGTGGTGGAACCTGTTTGATTAAATACGTGAACGTATAGTAACAATGCCCCAAAAAGAGAGTGCCTGAATGCCTTTCGGAGAGAAAAGCATTCAGGCTCTGCGACTGCATTTGATATCGCCGCCCCGGCCCAACTGCCGAACTGAGTTCGGCAGCTGGGAGGGCAACGAATAAGTCGAAGTTGGTGTCATGGGCGCATGTAGTTATGGGGAGAGAACCGATCGATCGGTGACCACTCCTTGCTTTCCAGCCGCGCGCGCAGAGTGCGCTGACGAGACCGGCGGGTTGCTTGGGACCCGAGCCAAAGCAACTCCAGAGCTGCGGCGACGACATAGAACAGCTGTCCTGAGCCGCCGCAGTGTTGCCAGGTGAAACCCCAGAGAGCGACGAGCAAACCGATGATGGCGCCAACCAGGAAGTGGATGCCAATGCGATTCACCTGCATATCGATGTAGCTCTCGCGCTTCTGCAGTGAGAGGGCGCGAAATTTACGCTCGTTCGGGGTGCCGGACCAGCAGTATCCGTATTCGACTACGAATCCGCTGGCGTTGAGCTCGTCTGCCGCCGGTTGAATGGAGCTCCACAGTTTGCCTTCGAGGTTGATGACTGCTCGAGGGCGTCCTGCTATTTGTTGTTCTTCGAAGCTTTGAATGGCGGCTTCGATGATCCAGGCTGTGTCCGCTTTCTGCTTTTCCGAGCCGGAGCTGCGGGAAAGGGACGCTCTTTCGTGAGGTGGAGTCATGACCTTCTCCTGGCGAAATAAGCGCCTTGAGGCGCGTTGCGTTAACTCATTTCGATTTAGCCTGTGGTGGTGGATGTTTCTGTCCCAACTGCCTGTCTTCGGGCGCCTTCACCGGCGAAGCGGAGATCATCCACTTGGTGATGGCGACACCATTGGGAGTGCCCCAGCCGGACGGAATATCCCAACCGGGACCGGCTGAGAATCCCGGACCGCCCAGCCCGTTGTCACCTTGAGTGACGTCGAAGAACAGGTTGTTGTACTCTTTCAGCCCGCCCATGCGATAGACGTAGTAGATCGCCGAGCCGACTCTTTGTCCGGTCGCCTGGGTGACAAGCGTCCAGAGCGCCGCCCATGTGGGTGATGCAGCGCTCGTGCCGCCGATGTTTTCCCACTTGCCTTTGAACAGGTACATGTACCCGGTGTGTGGGTCTGCATCGATCGAGACATCGGTCGTCGAGCGCAAATTCCCCTTCGGCAGAGTGGGAGCCACCTGCCAGAGAGGCAAATCGACCGATTTGGAAGTACCGCCTCCGCCCTTCTTCCAGACGGATTCATCTGTGCGTTTGAAAGCGCTGACGTGCACCGAAGTGCCACCAACTGCGGTGACATACTGACTGGAAGACGGATAGTCCACGGCTTGAACCGCCTTCGGGTCTTTCGTGCCGCAGTCGTAGGCGCCATCGTCTCCCGCTGAGAAGAAAACGGCGATGCCCTGCACGGCTGCCTCACGCAGAATGTTGCCTTCCGTCGCCATCATGCGCGGCCCGGTGCCTTCTTCGCACAGCCCCCAGCTGGAGGTCATAACGTCAGCCTTGTCGTCGATAACGACGCGGGCATACGTAACGGTGAAGAACAACAACGCCGGCGCTGCTGCCTGGTACACCATCAAATTGGCACCCGGCGCTTGCGCTCCGGCCAGTTCGACATCGAGGGTTGTCTCGTCGCCGGGCTTTGCTTTGCCACCAACGTAAACGTCGGTGAGCATCCCTGTTCTTCGTACGCCGGTCGTCTTCCAGTACGTCTCTACTTCCGCCGGGTCGTAGCCTTCCGCAGTAGCAATGGCGAGATTGACGCCTTTGCCGCTGTAGCGACGAGCAGCGACGTTTTTGTTATTGACGTTGGGGAAGTTGTACACGCTGGCAATCTGCTGCGGCGAGAGCGCCGGCTGAAACGGCACAGGAGGTGCCGTTGGCGGCGTAGTCACCGGCGGGGTCGGCACCGGAGTGGTGGCAACTGGCGGCGTCGCAACCGGAGGCGCAGTCGTTACTGGCGTGCCCGGTGGGGGCGTCGCCGTTGGCGAGTCCCCCGATGCAAGGTGCAGGGGCTGGTCGTCATAGGCGATATGGTTGTGAAGCACAGTGCGTGTGTCGAGACCGATCACCGACTCTATGACGTCATTGAGCTGCGCAGGAATGGCTGGCTCTCCGTCGTTGCTGAGACTTGCCGGCAAAGCAGACGAATTCCTCTGCACGGACGAGGCGACCAGGCGCGCCGGTCTCGTGTAGTCGTTGATGCGAACTTTGAATGTCGATTCCAGCTGTTTAACCGTGCCGGAAGCGCGGATGAGCAGCCGGTTGGCAAACACTTCTTCGACGGTGATACCGTTGGCGGTGAGATAGCGCACTACGTCATCGACTCGACTCGGCGTCGGGGCGAAGCGTTCGGTAAACTCTCCCACCGTGAGAAAGTGCTGGTAATCGACGGACCTCGGGTCGTGCTGGCGCCCGATCAGAGCGTCGAGCTCCGCTTGGTTGCGCGGTTTGAGACCGACCACGATCTGCAGCTTGATGCGTCCATCAGCGTGATGAGCCGCTTGCGGCAAGCTCTTTGTCGGCACGCTGTTGGAAGCGGACTGGCGGTGCAGCGAGAATCGGTCGCTCATCCGGTCCGTCCAGAATGCTATTAAAACTAAAAGGCACGGTATTGCTACCAGCAAAAACCGCTTGAGAACGGTTTTAAATTTCACAAACAACTCCGGGCACCGATGTTTTGGTGCAGTGTCACTTGAACAGTTAATTCCTTGCACGACCCTTGGCGGAGTCGTTATTTGGTTGTTTTCGAGGCGAAAAAGACGGGCTCCGTCAGGGCGCAGCGAGCGCGATGCACGGAGCCCGTCCAGGTCTACAACAGGACCTTCAAGAGCCGATTAACGCCGAGCCGGTTGACCCCAGCGATACTGCGGCATGCGCTCCGGATGACCGACGCGACGCCACTGACGGGGCGCAACCCAGTTGCGTCGGCACCACACCACATCACCACGGGGACCGTAGTAGAAATACAGACGGGTACCGGAGTCATAGTAGTAATAGGTGCTTCCGTCATACCACCAATCGGACTGAGTGGGGGCGACGTAGACACTGACCGGAGAGCGGAAATCGACAGAAACCGGTGAGCGCACTTCGATGGCGCAACCGCCCAGAGAGAGAAGACTCACACCGACGAGAGCAGCCAGACCGAGTTTGCGAAGCGATTTCATAGAACTCCTTGTTGAAGGTTGACGTTGAAAGACCCTGGTCGAGTCAATACCCGACCAGGGTTGTGGGGCTGAAGCTCAGCGCTTAGCGCCGAGGACGACCACCGTGACCACCCCAGCCACCACGCACCGGATGACCGCCGCGGTAGATCGGGAAGTGTCCCGGGCGACCGATGTGGTACCAGCCATGCAACGGAGCCCAGCCAGCGCTCATCCAGATCACCTCGGCATCCGGACCGTAGTAGAAATAGGCGCCGGCGCCACTGTCGTAGTAGTAATAGGTGGAGCCGTCATACCACCAGTCAGCACCAGCGGGTTCGACCGCGACGGGACCGGAGTAGACCGAGAACGGCGGACGAAACTCGACGGCACAGCCGCTGAGAAGAGCCGCACCGACCAGACTGACGGCGACGATACCAAGAGTACGAAGCGTTTTCATACTAAACTCCTTCATGTAGAGGGTTACGTGAAACAAACAATGTCTTCGCGTCTCCGGCCGATAGCTCCCCAAGAGCTCTTGCTCCAGGGATAAGACGTCTATCTATGAGAGGTTCGAGAACTGGAGAGATGTGACCGAAGCGCGAAAAAAACAAAGTAAGCAATAAGAACCTAGAGAGAAGCTCTTATTGCCTACAAGCCTCTGTTGAAGAACGTTGCGTAGTTACCACCCTGATCTCGATAAGCTGATCTTCGCGCAGTTATAAGAGCTGGAGGTCTGCTGACAGTTGGCCTTAGCGAAGTGCCACCAGCATTTGCAATTGACGTCACGTTAGCACCACAAACGTGATGGTCTGCTGATAAATCGCGCTTCATAATGGCAGCCGTTTTCTCTCTTAACACGACTTTCTTGCTGCCTACATACGACCTTTACGTGGGTGCGGTTTCATAGACTGGTGAAACGAAAGAGGCAAAACTGATGCATCTGAACCCCTACCCCCTTTGGGAGTGTGCCACCGACCTCATCAACGTCATGGCGGTTTTTATCAACCTGCGCACGGTCTCCGACAGACTCGTCCCCGCTCGGCGCGCAGTGGCGCACGATCGAGAAGTCTGTCCGTGCTGCGGGCGACCGGTGCATGAAGATCGTCTTGGAATTGGCGGCGCAAGCCGGTTTTACTAAACCAGGACGCTGACAAAGCGTGCGCTCGGCGATCTGGAGCGTCGCCCGGCATCGTTATTGCAACTTAAACTGTCGAAGGCGCCTTGAAGAGGGCAAGTTTTCTCTTGCATCAGCGTTCTTAAACCCGCTTCAGGCAGGCGCCTGGCGCTGCGCCGGCAGTGGTGGGGATCGGCAGATGTGCTGGCGACTCTTTCGGTCGAGGAAAGTTGGAAACCCTTTCTCTTAAAATTGTGGCAGCAGTTTGCCCGTTTTTTAGCACTGAATATGGTGGCGTTACAGTCGTATTTATGGGGTAGGCGCAACGGATTGGGATGTGATACTGCAGATGGTGCGCTATCGTTGTCTGGAACGAGCAAAATCGAGCTCGGTAGTCAAGTGCTTTGCCAGCACTGCGAGCGGTGAATGAGTCTGTTCGCTTGACAACAACACTGTTGCATCGACATCTGTTTGGACAAAACCTTGATGAACACGGAATCTTCTGTCAGGCTCTCGCGGAAATAACTACATGTCAAGAAGAAAATGACTAACTGCCACTAATAATCTCAGTTTATATAAAGCGCCAATCTATGCGGGTTTCACTTTATCTAGCAGCTCTTCTTTCGCTAGTTGAAAAACCTAAGATCCAGCTCACAGCTCTCATCAGAGAGTGACTATATATACGTTTTATCCAGTCAGGTTGCTTTACTTCCCTGGTTGTAGTTAGTGTCTATCTGCCTTTGTTTCTTACATCAACCAGATAACCGCTCTTTTCTTAGAACCCAGCACCTAATGCAGTCTGCAGCTTCTTTCTCGGCGTCCAAACCCGAGAGGAGTAACAGGCGCAGCTGGCAGACACGGTTTTATCGCAGTTTGTAAGCGACTGGCATTGCATTGAAAAGCTACGAAAACAGATCCGTCCCAGGCCGGTGCTCAGCGCTTTGCGTTCAGTGCCAGCGTGCCTGTGAGATAGGAGGAATCAATCATGAGCAACAGAACTCGCAGTATTGATGGTTTTCTTCCGTCGTACCTGATGCTGGAATTAGTGCACCGCAACCCGGGGCAACTCTGGCACAGTCAGAATATCGTCACCACGCAGCGCCTGTGGCAGAAGAGCCAAAGCGGACAGATTTGGGTTCCGGCCGCTACCGGCAAGGCGCTCATTCGTGTGTACGACGCCAAGAACAGCTATCGCATTCCCGGCAGCAAGGCTCGTTTCGAGCCGGAAGGTCCGGTGTCTGATGCGGTGTTGAACAAGATCTACGAGTACTCGGTCGCGGTGCGGAAGTTCCACAAGGATGTCCTGGGAATCAACTCCATGGATGACCTGGGTATGGACTACATCAACACCGGGCACTACGGTCAGAAGTACAACAACGCCTACAATAACGGCACTCAGATGGTCTTCGGCGACGGCGACGGAGATATCTTCGTCACGTTCGTTCTGCTCGACGTTGTCGCGCACGAAGACGGTCATGAGATCACAGGCAAGACCTGTGCCCTCGAATACCAGGACCAGGCGGGCGCTCTTAACGAGCACCTGAGCGATGTCGATGGTGTCGTGTGCCGGCAGTATACGCTGAAGCTTTCGGCCGACCAGGACACCTGGCTCATCGGACCGGGCATCTTCTCGGATAAAGTAAATGGACGCGCTCTGCGCGACATGCTCAATCCGGGAACCGCCTATGACGATAAGCGCCTGGGCAAAGACCCGCAGCCTGACCACATGTCCAAGTACGTGCAGACGTCTCAGGACAATGGTGGTGTGCACTTCAACTCCGGCATTCCCAACAAGGCCTTTGCTGTCTTCGCCAAAGCGGTGGGCGGCAACAGCTGGGAGAGTTCGTACCTGGTCTGGAAGCAGATCCGGCACGAGATCCAGAGCGATTGCGACTTCCAGACCTTCGCCGACAAGTCGGTGGATATCTGCAAGCGCGTCCTGCCGAAAGAAGTGCAGAAGCTGAAGGACGCCTGGGCTGCCGTTGGCATCAAGGTAGCCTAGTACAAACGCCACCAATCAAGGTGGCACGTGAGCTGGCTCGCCCTGCGCCCAACGGCTCGAGGCGAGCGGGTTCTCACTAAGACTAAGGAGAAGAACAGCTTGAGAAAATCCGACAGAGACTCCGCCGTGGTGCAACGCAGACTTAAGCTTGCACGCCATTTTGACCGGCTTCACCCCGATAGCGACCCGGGACTTTTGTCCGGCGGCCGCTTCCGCAAGGGACGTCCGTTCGCGTGCCCTCGCGCGCGTTGCGGTATGTGTCAGTGGGCTAAGCTTCACGGTGTGTTATCTCACAGGGATAGAACTGCTGACCTGGACGCTCGGGAGCAGCTGGCGCATTACGCATCAGACCGCGTACTGCGTTAGTTAAACGCGAGCATTCTCGATCGTTAGTCGTGCCGATGCGGTGCAAACTCGCCGCGCACGGCTTCTATTGCCCGTCAAAGAGCTGTATCGCCGTTCAGTCGGCGACAATTTAACTGAAGCCACCCGGGCGAACGTCGGATGTTCGCCCGGGTTATGGCTGTCAGTCTCTCCCTTCGCGAGTTTTCTCGCGAAGACCTGGGGCTCGCATGGTGCGTGCTCCACGCAACAACTTTCTGCAAATTTGCAAACGTAATTGAACCACTGTGTTCAGACCGGCGCTCGCACGCGAGCGACGGTTCAACTCTGACTGGAGTTTCAAATGAGTAAGGACAAAAAGACCCAAAACGGGACTGATCCTAACCTGGCAGAAGACGTTCTTCGCCAGGGTGGCAAGAGCGAAGACGAAGTTAAGCGCACTGGTGCAATCGACCGCGCCGAGGACGAGTTCGAAAAGACTCTCGACCCCAAGGCTCGCACGGTCAACAGCCCGGTGCACAAGGCTGTTTGGAAGAACGGCAAGCTCGAGCTGACGACGTTCCGCGCCAGCAAGAAAGAGAACAAGTTGCGCGCCACGTACAAGGTCGCGATGGATCGCTGCAAGGCGGTCGTGTCGGGACATGTCGCGGCCGGAACTGTGTTCAACGAAAAGAACAAGGTGAGCGACCAGGTGCTCCTGGAGCTGGCGGAAGCCGGTTATTTCGGCATGCTCGTCTCCCCCGAGTTTCAGGGTTCGGGCGCCTGCATCGCTGACTTCATGGAGTTCATCACCGACATGGCGGCTGAAGGTGATGCCACCATCGCCGGTCTCAACTCGATTCATGAGTGCATCGGCGCTGTCGATCCGCTCGAGGGCTCGGGTACTCCGGAGCAGCAGAATCAATTTCTGCCTATCCTCGCCACCGGCAAGAAGCTGTCCGCCTTCGCTCTGACCGAGCCTGGCGCCGGCTCCGACCTGACGGCAGTGAAGACGACCGCGGTATTGAACGGCGATTACTACGAGGTGACCGGCGAGAAGCTGTTCATCTCCAACGTGGTCCCCGGGCGCATCATCGGACTGGTCGTCGTGATCGACGGTAAGCACAACGTGCTCATCGCCGAGCTTCCCGACCAGGAAGACGAGACGTTCCAGCTGGTGCCGTACGGCATCCACGCTGTGCAGCACATCTACAACCAGGGCATCAAGTTCAACAAGTTCCGCGTCCCCGCGGCCAACCTGCTGAAGGTGTTCAACCCGAAGACGAACGAGCGTGAAATGGGCAAAGGCCTGATCATCGCTTACCACGGTCTCAATCGGGGTCGCGTCGCGCTCTGCGCCAACGCGGCTGGTGTGATGCGCACGCAGCTGAAGAGCCTGCTGCCCTGGGTGGCGTTTCGTAAGACCTACGGTCAGCCGATCGAGAAGCGTGAGCTGGTGAAGCGTCGTGTGGCGCGCATCGCTTCGCTGATCGTCGGTGCCGACGCGCTGCGTGACTGGTGCTCCGGGTTGCTCGACGAGGGCTACCGCGGCGAATTGGAGTGCATCATCGCCAAGATCTTCGGCGCCGATGCCCTGGCCGAGGCCACCATCAAGTCGCTCAAGACGCACGGCGGACGCTCCTTCCTCAAGGGGCATCTGATCGGCGACAACCTGCACGACTTCTTCGCGCCCTCCATCTACGAGGGTGAAAACGAGATGTTGGCGATGGCCTTCTTTAAGGGGCTGTCGAAGGAAGTCGGCATGAAGTACATGGGACCCTTGATGGGTGTCATGTCCGAGGCCGGCGTCAACATGAAGAAGCTGCAGAAGCCTAGCCTGTCTGCTCTCGGTGAGGCAGTCAAACTGCTGAAGCCGAAGGCGCTGTTCGGGCTGGTGCGCTACGGTCTGCCCATCGGCTTCTGGGTGGCCGGCAACGAGCTGCGTGGCAATTTCAGCACGCTGCTTGCGCTGGTGCTCGGTCTGGCCGTCGGCACGCAGGTGTTCTTCGCTGCCGCCTTCGTCAGCACTCTGCTCGCCGTGGTGGGCGGTCTCGCTTCGTTCGCTGTGGCGACGCCGATCTTCGGCAAGCTGCTGCGCGCAGTGGTGAACAAGCTGACGCCGGTCAACGGTGTCAGTCCCAAGCTGCAGAAGCACGCACAGTTCGCCCGAGCGCACTTCGCTCGTCTCGGTCGCACGCTCTACCGCAACATGCTTGCGCAGGGCGTCGGTCTCGCTGACCAGCAGGACCTGATGGTGGACGAGCTGTCCATGCCGATCCAGAAGACTGTCACCATGCTCGTGACGTGCTATCACGCCACGGAAAAGGGTGACAACGCGACGATCGCCGCGGCGGACCTGCTCTGCCTCGACCTCACTCGCGAACTGACGGGTGGCAAGGTGAGCAAGGACGCCGGTTATCGCCGCAAGGCGCGTCGCCTGGCCGACATGGTTGGTAAGGGTGAGTTCACTCAGCTGAACTCCACGCCTGCCACCGAGATCCTGCGGCAGTACAAGCAGGACTAAGCGCAGTCGACTCTGCTTCATGAACGTGGGCGGCGTGCGATTGGCCGGGGTGACGTCTAACGGCGTTGCTCTGTCCAGTCGCCGCTGCCCCGTTCTTTGGCGGGGTTTCCTTCCGCGGATCGATTGCATCCGGCAGTCATCATCTGATTTTTCCTGGGCGCGGCATAGTGCCCGCCCTTCCAGGAAAGCTCGAAAGGAGAACTATTGTGCAATTAAAGCGAACAACGGCTTTGGAAGCGCTCGTCATCGGTCTGATCGGTCTCGGTGGTGTGGTGGCGGCCAGGGCTCTTTACGGCTCGACGCGGCGGCGAATCGACAAGATCAACGAAAAGCACGACCCGCATCAGTACGCTGTCATGTACAGCGCTCACGGCGGCGACTTCCATTATCTCAACGGCTCGAAAGAGCCCACGCCTCCGCATCACACGCGGTCAGAGGCGAGAAAGCTCGCTTCCCGCTTCGCCATAACCGGTAAGAGCATCGGCGGCAAAGCCAAGGTTGTGAACGTGAACACCGGCGAGGAAGTGCCTCTCTAGGCCCAGCGCGCCGCTATTGAATCCCGCACCACATATGGTGCGCATCTATTCACCCTAGTTGCGCCGGGGCCTTGAAGTCGCCTGGTGTTCAACCACTGAAAGGAACGGTTATGAATATACTTCTCGTCCTCTTGCTGCTTCTCGTAGTCGTGCTCGCCATGGGCGTCTCGGCGCTGCATGGCCTGTTTCACCTGGCCGTGTTTGTCTGCTGGGTGTTCGGCGTGGTGCGCTCGTTCCAGGCCAGTCTTATCCTGGGCATCATCTCGCTCCTCTTCGCCCCGCTCGGGCTCATCGTCGGCGTCGGCTCTCTCATCACCGGACGCAACGTCGGCAACGACATCGTCAACGCCTTCCGGCGTTAATCACGGCTTAGATCAAGTTCGGCTCGAGGTTTCGCATAGGGTTGCGGCATGTCGCTGCAACCCTGATCAGCACTTATCTTCTGCAAAAAATATTGGAGGAAGGAACTATGAAACGTTTCGATCCGAGTTCGTTCTTGCCGCTCAAGCCGCGCCTCTCCGTCATGCCTCAGCATGGCGAAGCGTGGTCCGGGAAGCTGGCAAACTGGTGGGCGGGCACGACAATCGCCGCACCCACCTCTGAAGCGGCGGCGCCTGCCAGCGAATGCGTGAAAAACATCCGCCGCCTGGTGAGCGAAGGAGTGGAGCCGCTCAACGACTACTACGTCGGTCAGACGCAGTGGGCACGGCAGTGGGTGCGCACCATTCTGGGTTTGCCCGAATCGCAGCCGGTCTTGCTCGACGCGTCCGGCACTGCCTCAATCCTCCTGGTGACGCGCATGCTCGCGCATGTTGCCTACGCCCAGGGTGCCCAGTCGTTCTTCACGATTACCACCGACGAAGGTGGGTCGCTCGTGCCTGCCACTTTGCGGGGGTACGATCCCAACGAGATCGTGGGTACGATGTTTCAGCCGAACACCGGTCTCTTCTATGAGTCGATGCCGGCGTTGCCCTATCCGCCCATGCAAGGGTTGCCATCGCAGATGGTGCACTTGAGTAAGTTGGATAACGGGCAGCTCGTCACAGAGCTCAAGCGCGTTGTGCTCGACTTGTACGCTCTGGGACACCGCCACGGCGTGCTCGTTTTGCCCCATGTCGTCAAAAGCGGGCGTCTTCTGCCGGCGCGCCAAGTAGCTGCGCTGGTCGAGGAGTTCAAGGGAAAAGGACTCAATCTCTATTTCGTGCTCGACGACGTGCAAGGCTTCTGCCGCACCGACGCCGAGTCGATCGCCAACCCGCTCGCCTGGTGCGATGCGTACATCCTCGGCTCGTCGAAAGCGTTGGGCGGTCTGATGATCGCTTCCGCTTCGGCAGTGCGCTCGGAATTGGTGGAGCGCTTCGTCGCTCTGGCCGAAAGCCGCAAGCTCACCCCCGAGGTTAAGTGCGTGGCGCACTTTCAGTTCGAGCCGCAGTGGGAAGCGAGGCTGCCGGACGCTTTGATGAAGCGCGGGGCCGTTTCGCTGCCTGAGGTCGTCGCCATGTCGGCGGCGATGTATTGGCATTACTTCCGCGGTGCGGGTCAAACCTATGCCCAGAGGCGGTGTCATCAGATTGAACTGGTGTGGGGCTTGCGCGCGCGCGTCGTCGCTGCGCTCAAGCAAGTCGAAGGTGTCGAGATTCTGGAGAACACGGCCGAGAGACCGATTGTTCCGTCCATAGTCTCGTTCAAAGTCGACACGAAGGTGAGCCCGGCAGCGCTTAAACAGGCGTTGCAGCAAGGCACCCCTGCCATCACCACCGGTGCACCGATCGGTCGCTATCTGCGCCTGGACATCCCGGAGTACCGCGAGATGCCATCACCAGAGTTGTTGGCGAAGCGACTGTCTGCTCTCGTCCAGAAAGCAAACACTTAGGACCGCATTTGCTGCGGTCTTCCTTGCAGCTAATTGAGACGGGAGCCGATAGGCGCCCCTTTCTCCTGGTGCCGCCAGAACAGCCTCGAGCGCTGCTCTGGCCGGCGCCGTTTTGCCACGCCGCGCCGAATCTACGGCGCAGCGTCAAGTAAGGAGCGATAGAACCATGAAGAAAATCGTACTGAACATTGACAAAGGATCTTCGCGCATGGCGCAGCACGCCCACATCGGGAATTGCTGCCGCCACCACATGAAGGTTCTGCCCGGTTATGGCGACAAGAACTTTCGCTTTCCTGACGACCAGACTCTCGTAGCCAACGCGCTTGCGCGCATCGAGAAGAGGTACGGAACCGAAGCCGCTATCGAGGCCGCCGGTCATGAAGGAGACAGCGCCAAAAGCGCTTCCAAAAGTGACAAGGCGGAAGTAGAGGCGGGGCTGTTCGGGCATGAGCCGGTCAAGAATGCGCACTCCCACGGGTCCAAACCGGACACCACCGGGAGGGGTACTTTTCGTACGCGTGGAATAATCAAAGCGGAAATGAAGCAGCCCATTCGCACGGGCTCCGGCATTCGCTTTGACCGCACGTTTGTTCCGGGACTGCCGACTCACGGCATCGTCGATCGCCAGAAGGTGATCACGAAGCTGCCCGACGCCGAGCAGCGCCAGATGGACGGCACCGTGTTTCTCGTGTCGTCTGCCCTGGCTATCATCCAGGACCAGGGCAAGAACAACGCCATCGTGGCGGAGCTCTTCGACCCCCTGGCTGGTGCGGTCAACTGGGCGCGCGAGCACATGCCCGCCAAGTACCAGCAGGCCATCGCCAGCCTCTCTGCTCAGCTGGATAAGCTGCAGCAGCTGTACCTGGCAGCGCTGCCTCGCGTGCTCGCAGTCCTGGCGGCACAGAATCCCGACGTCGACCCGAAGAAGCTGGAAGACGCCGCGGTCGAGGTGCTCAACGAAGAGCTGGTGCAGATTCTCACCGTGCTGCGCATCTGGACCGACGCTTTCGCACAGCGTCGCGACGGCATGTACAAGCAGCTCGAGGCGGTGATCTACACGGTCGAGACTGCCTTCAAGCAGCAGACCCACAGCGACGGAGCCAACGCCGCGGACATCCACACCGTGGTGTTCCAGGTCGGCAACGTTTTCGTAGCCCGCTTCAGCAACCAGGGTCCGGCCACTTTCCCCGGCACTCGCGGCCCGATTGGCGCTCACGCCATCGAAGTGCGCCATGATCAGCGCAATCAGACGGCGTTGTCGCTCGTGCTCTTCACGCACGAATTCCGGCACGACATCTGGGCTGACGTGGAAGGGCTGGCGGCAGAGGAGACTCACGCCGTCATCTCCCAGGTGCAGGAAGCGTTCACCAAGGGCGAGTTCAAGTTCTCCGCCGAGAAGGTGAACTTCGGACGCAACCAGTTCGACACCATCGACATCATCTGCAAGATGATTGCCGACAACATTGGCGAGATCGATGCTGATATCGCCGGTGGTGTGCTCCAGTCGGGGCCGGCTTTCCTCTACAACATGGTGCCGATGTTCGCTGCCTACAACTCCGAACCTGGAGCCGACGGCATCTTCAAGTCGAACCGTCTGATTCGCGCCAGCTCGTTCTACGAGCTGAGCAAGGAGCACGGTCAAGTCTCGCTGGACTTCCTGCCGCATCCGCCGGATTACATCCGCGCGTACATTGTGGCGGCCGCCCTGGAAGAGATCGGCTTCAACGCGGAAGCAGAAGAGTGCCGTCGTCTGGCTGACCAGGCGGTGGGCTCGCCTCTGCCTTCGTACATCGCCTGGGGTGATGTGGAAGGGAAGTCGAAAGCGGTGATCAAGATCGCTTTCTCCGACCTGAAGCAAGTGGCTCCAGTGATCGCGCGCGCTATCATCCGTACCAAGATGAAGTCTTTGGGCGGAAAGTCCATGTTCGACATCGTCAACTGGAACCGTCACCGTCAGGACAAGGTCGACCTGTTGACCAAGCTCCTGATGAACGGCTCCTCCGAGCTGCCGGCCGAGAAGGGCGACATGTTCGCCACTTACATCGCGGCGGCGGCGACGATGGCGTTCTGGGGTCTCTGCAAGTCGGGAGTGCGTCCTCTTGTGGCCGCCGCTTCCGTCGAGGAGAACGCCCTGAAGATGATCTTCACGGCACGTGACCGCGAAGAGGCGGCCGAGTTGGCGAAAGCCAATGTGCATGAGGCTCACGGACCGTGCAACTGCGGTCGTCATCCGGAAGCGGCTGCCCCGGCTCAGGCGACCCCGCCCGCTGCCCCGGCTGCCGCTGCCACGGCCAAACCGGCTCACGACGGTAGCGAAAGCGGCGTCGAGACCGGCGAGACCGACGAAGTCGAATAACGCACCGCCAGCCACAGAAGGTTTCCCTGCGGGGGAACCTTCTGTCGGTCTGGGGGCGTTCATTGTTTTTGCGGCTCTGCTTTGCGCTACCACATGTGGTGGCGCATCTGTATTGGTATCTCTACCGCGCGATCGCCTGGCAGCATAGCCGGGCGCGCACACAGGGGATTGAACATGACCAAATCTCGGATCAGTGTTGTGCTGGCAGCGGCAATCGCTGGCAGCTGCATTTTTATTTCCGGGTGTGGTAAGGCTCACGAAGATCGCAGTCAGGCGGTCTTTCCTCAGAAGCTGAACAGCGTTGCTCAGCTTCGACGGGCGAAGGGTGAGAATCAGAAAGAGAAGTTGCGCATTTTGCAGCTGGCTCCGGACGGTATCACCAAGTCGGCCGCCATCATTCAGTACATTGATGGTACGACTGCGCTCGTTCACTACCGCACTCAAGGACCAAACACAGGCACGATGTCGGACGCGAAGTTGTACTTCGCCTTGCCTCAAGAGACGGACCAGAATCCGGCGGACAAGCAAGACAAGCCGCTGGTCAGTCTCGACACCACGATCGCGGGGCGCAAGCTGGCACGCGACATGGAGTTCGACGTCGATGGGCACACATTCACCAAGGACGTTCAGTACGACGATCAGGGCAACGTCACGCATGTCGGCAGGATGACCTCGCCGGTCCTGTACGATGCCTTCGATTTCGTGGCTGTCGAATCGCCCACCGCCCTCAAGCTCGATATCGTGCCCGGCACGCTCAATCGAGCTGTATCTAAGCACCAGGAGTATACGCTCGCCATCGCCGGGAAGCGTAAGACCTGGTCGCTTGGTGTGGAAGAGACATTCTTCCCGGACGGTGTGCACAAGTCGCAGGGTGCCATCGATGACACCGACGGTTCGTTCACTACGACGAACTTCACCCACGACCGCGCCGTCGAATCGAAAACGATTCGCAATCGCTACAACACGTCGTTCGAAACCGACTTGTTTCAGGCGGACGGGAAGACGCTGAAGCAGAAGCTCCTGCAGACGACCTACGCGGTCACCGTCGAGAACTACGACAGCAAGGGAGTCATACTGGAGCGCAACGCCTGGGCCTACAACAATCGGCTCATGACTCTGACGTACTTCCAAAAGGGTCAGGAGGCGTTCACTCAGTTCTGGCAACGTCCGGTCGACTCGCTGACAAAGCCTGACGACCCGATCGACCGCAGTAAGTACGCGCTGCAAAAGATCCAGATCAAGGAAGCGAAGACCGTTCGTGAAATTGATCTGGCCGACGACCAGAAGACGATCAAGAACGAGATGATCATGGCGGCGGATGCCAACCAGGGCTTCTGGGCGGCCCATACGAGCAAGAGTTTCCGTGACAACGGCACGCTCGAGCAAGTACAGGTCTATCAGGCTGGCGGCAAGCTCGTCAGCACGAAGAAGTACACGGCGGAGCAGAACGTTCGCGAGCCTCTGAATGCGAAATACGTACAGATGCGGCAGTTCGAGCAGCCTCCCAAGGCGCTTCCGCAGCAGGCGCGTCAGCCGTTCGGCTTCGGGCGTTTCTTCTAACTTTTGGAAAGAGGCGCGGATGGGTTGTTACCACCGCGCTCCTTTTCCTGGCTGTTTTTCATGCTGATGCTGGCAATTCAGGCGCATCGGCTCTCAGTCTCACTATGACGGCGCGGTGCCTTTGTGACCGCGCCGTTGTAGTCGAGGCAGTGTGCTAAAACGATCGTGTGTTTGCCACAGGCGATCGACGAGTCGAGTCACTCGACTCCATTCCATATTGTGGGTGTTCCCATGAAAACTTTTGCTATATCAATAAGAACCGCAGCGCTGGCGGGCTTGCTTCTGGCAAGTCTGAGTGCAACAAGCGGTTTTGCGCAGGCGACGAGCCTTAGCGCCAGTGTTGTTGAGCAATCGCCCGTGGCTCACGTGCGTATTCACAAGAAGGTGCGTCAGGCAGGCACTGTTATCGTCAACGTTTTTGACGGCAGCAGACAGCTCATGCCGAAAGGTACGTCACTCTTGTACCGTCTTATCGACGGCAACAATCAAGTCATCTACTCTGGCTATTTGAGCGCCTCCCGCGTCGCCTTCGAACAGATTCCGGTGAGGGAGAATGGTGCCGACAACTTCCGTGTCATCGTCACGCGCAACGCGTTCGATGATGGCGGCATTGCTGGTATCACTGTAGTTGCCGGGGCCACGCAGGTCGTGAATCTCATGGAGATTCCACACCGCGCGGTCTTCGACTTCTCGCATGCTCACTGGCAAGACCTCAAATCCAACTATCCCGAATATTGGCGCATCATCTCTGCCGGGGCGACGTCTGAAGAACAGGCGGCGGCACGCTGGGAGAGCTTGATCGTCAACTATCCCAATCGCGCTGCCTGCATCCTCAACTTGTTCACCGCTATGACGCAACTGACGTTGCCGTCCGGCGAGACTATGCTTCCTTACTACAAGGAGCTGATCTGGGACAAGACGATGGCGCAAGATCGTTTCTTCGGCTGGGTCAGTCCCGAGCTGGAGAATCAGATTGAGCTGGGCGTCAAGCAAGGTATTTTTGTAGACGAACCTGGAGCCGGCGTTTTGCATCCTGGCGCTACCGATGCCTTCAAGCAAATCGCCTTACAGGAAGCCAATCTCAACCCCACGTTTCACGACAACAACCGTCAGGTTATCGACGGCGTCGAGTACGTGATGTTCGAGTTGGATATCGACTACTACAAAGATTCGCTTGCTCACGCTTTCGGTGAAGTGATACCGAATATGATTACCGGTCACCTCACCGACCCGATGAAGGTCTATCAGTTTCGCTTCAACGCTGGTTCTGCTGCGGGCTTTCCCCAGTATGAGCCGCCCGAAACGATCGCCGAAGCTGGTTCGGGTCCGAATCGCCGTCACAGCGATGAACGCAGCTACCGCAACTTGAGGCTGCTCAAGTTCTGGCACTACATGGAAAAACGCAAAACAGCAGCCAAAGCGCATTAGAGAGGAGCGCTGTGTTGGGGCAACATCCGGCACAGCGCAACACTCTTTCCCATATCATTTTGTGTTCCAAATACTAAACAATCTAGTATAAACGACGTTTTTCCAACGCAAGCGCAAAGCGCGAAGGCATTCCCTCGCGCTCTGACATCGGTTTGGTTCAGTAGCGATTGTCGTGCATGCCGTAGTCTACGGTGGTAGAAACGGCTGTGCAACCGTTCGCTTGTTCGGGCAGTGCCCGCACCTTCTCGTCATCGCCGGTGACGAAGAAGCAGTAGGAGGCTTCTAAAACCAGGAGTTCGAGACCTGTGCCCTGCAAGAATTTCGACTGAAATGCGCTCGCTACTTTCTTGGTGTTTTGCCAGAACGATCTCTCGTACTGGTCGCGTTCGACCGAAAAGGGCGCACCGGCAGCCTTCAGTCCTTCCTTGGTGGGCAGTTGTTCAGAAGTGAGTTCATAGCGACGAGATAACATGTTGTTCCTTCCGCAGATGTTTTGTCACGATGAACTGTGACAAGCAGAGCCACTCTCGGCGAACTCTTTCGCAAGCGAGAGTTTGCGTTGACGGTTGATGGACCTGTGGTTGTCGAACGGTCCACCATGAATTGATCGTGATTGGTGGCTGAGTAGGCGATCAAGCGGCAGCCATTCATAATCAGTGAGTGAGCGACTGTCGCTTCAAGAATTCGAGATTGACTATCTGACGACGCGTTTGCCGTCGAATGTAGCTGAACCATCGGGTAACAGCTGTAGGGAACAGCCGTTCTGGGTCCATTGCAGCATGTTGCCCTGATTGTCGTTGATTGCGTGTCGCGCCCACCCCGGCAAATCCGATAGTGCGATCGTCTCTTCGCGGCGATCTTCAGCCGTGACGACCTCACCAGGCTCAGCAACGAGCGCGCCATTGAATCTCGCCACGCCGTTCTGGATGGCTAAAGAGCCGTCGCTGTGCTGCATCTGGGTGTAGCCGAGCGAACCGGTTCGTTTGATGGCTGATTGTGCCCAAGCGGGAATTTCGTTAAAAGCTATTTTGCTCATGTCATTCTTCCTTCCGGATGGCGATCGTGGATGTTTGCCAAGCCCTGGCATGGGCTCAGGAGTGGCACTGGGCAGGCCCGTCTTTGAGCGTCGAATTTAAGCGCATGCTAAAGTTCGAGCACGGCATAACTGCGCCAGGTAGAAAGGCAAATTGCCAGCTTTGTCTGGAAGCACCAACGTGCAACTGAACGGCTCTATAACTCGAGTATTAGTTGTGGTGTGCGTGGTGTTCGCTTAGATCAAGGGGGAAAGTATGGGTAGACTTTCGCTGATTTTGGTCGTCGCGTACATAGTGGCCGCTCGAATGACGGGGGATTATCCCCAGTTAACCGTTGTACGTATGTGGCACTGGATCCTCGACTAGACAGCGTTCTGGACTGCAAGCGGAAGGTGCTGTTCGAGCGATGCCTGGGTGCTGTTACTGCTTCTGTAGCGGGCGCGTGACTGGGACAAGCAGCTGCGCTAGAGCAGGATCTTTGACATTAACGTAATTGTTCTTTGAGGAGCGTATTCCTCGCTTGTTTATAGAGAAGGAACTGTGAGAGAAAAATCTGACTTCTCTTTTCCGTCTTGTCTCTCAATTTCCGCGCAGTAGAAACTCTCTAGCTCCCCAATTATTCGCACAAGCAACATTTTTGTTGCCGGGGCTGAACTTTTTGCGCTTGCGAACCACTGTGAGAGCCGCTGCTTGTGCAACAGGGCGGTTTGGGTTCGCTCATGTGTTTGTTGCATCACTTGCTCAAGGAGGTCTGATGAAACGAATGGACCGAGAGAAAGCCGTAGTGTTGTTGCTGGCTTTCTTCGTTGTTACACTCGCGATTGCGCTGCTCGCCGCGCCGATCGCCCAGTCTCTCGCTTATCACAACTTTGCCGATAGCCGCTCTCTGTGCGGCGTGAAAAACTTCGGCAACGTCGCTTCCAACCTGGCTATTCTCGTGGGAGGTTTAAGCGGTCTCTGCTGCATGTTCAGTCAGAGGGCGCGAAAGACCACTACGATGTTTGCCACTCCGGCAGAATGGTGGCCGTACCTTGGCACTTTCATCGGTGCCACTCTGATCGCTGTCGGCTCCGCATACTATCACTGGGAGCCCAATAACCAGCGGCTGATTTGGGATCGATTGCCGATGGCGATCATGTTCATGTCCTTGTTCGCGGCCGTCTTGAGCGAACGCGTCACCCTGGCTGCCGCGAAGATACTGACGCCGCCTCTGGTTTTCCTTGGTGTCGCCAGCGTCGTCGGTTGGGCGTTGAGCGAGCATCGCGGTGCGGGCGATCTGCGCTTTTACGCTATCGTGCAGTTCTTCCCGATGGTGGCGATGCCGCTAACTCTCTGTCTGTTTCCCACACGGTATTCCAAGCAGGGATATCTGGTTGGTTCTATGGCCTGGTATGCGCTCGCCAAAGTTTTCGAGTTCTTCGACCTGCAGGTATTCCTCGCTACTCATGGAGCAGTTTCCGGTCATACGATCAAGCATATCCTCTGTGGACTTTCAGTTTACTGGCTTGTGCTGATGCTGCAAAAACGTCGTTTGTTGGAGAATCAACCGTGACTGACAAAACCGAATGGCAACCGATAGCAACAGCTCCACATGGAGTGCCGCTGCTCGGTGAGGATGGGCCGTTTATTCGTGTTCGCTGGCAATGCGGGCAGACAGGAATTGCACACTTCGGGCAGGGACCGTATCCGATCGGGCCGCGGTGGCAAGATAAACAAGGGCGAGCCTGTTCGACTCCAATCGAGTGGGCGACCGACGAGCCGGCAAGCCAGAGCTAATCGGATTCAAGGGAAGCCCGGATCGTCGATCATCGACCCGGGTCTCCTTTTTTTGTCCATATCGGCACCGCCGGCGGTGGCATAGAGTTTTGCTTGGTTCGAAACCAATCTCGACTTCAGTCAAACTTGGGCACGACGACATTGGCAAGAGTGCTATGCGGCATGCGGGAAATGCTGCGCTTCCACACGCCTGAGACAGATCCCCGTGATTCTTCTATGATGCGCAGTGCGTCCTGCTCACGCCCCGTGCGGTTGAGCAAATCAACGTAATTGTTTGTCACTTTGATCGTCTCTGGATGCGTCACTCCGCTGATTTTCTTGTGGATGTTCAAAGCGCGTTGATACAGGGGTTCTGCTTCGGAATATTTCTCTTGAGCGTGATACATGATTGCCAGATTGGTGGCGATGATGGCGACGCCGACATGCTGCTGACCGAATGCTGTCTCATAGCAGCGCAAGACACGTTTGTACAGCGGCTCTGCTGCTTCGAATTTGCCGTTCGAGCAGTACAGCTCAGCCAGATTATTGGCGCTGGCGCCGACGTCCAGATGAAACGGACCGAGCGTGCTGGCTTTCATAGTCAGCGCTTTCTTGTACAACTCTTCGGCCACTTCGATTTTGCCTTGTTTGAGCTCGACATCAGCGAGATGTTCGAGTGTCAAAGGCAAACGTGGGTCGCCGAGACCAAATTGCTCTGCTTCTTCCAAGGCAGCCAGCCACATCGCTTCGGCATCGTCGAAACATCCCTGAGCCGTCGCCTGCTCAGCGTAAGTCTTGTATCTGTCCCAGCTCGAAGTCATTTTGTTTCCTCGATTCTTTATTCCCCAATCGCAGCGCAGTGACGCATCTATGCGCCTGGGGCAGGTGTGGAAAAAACCGCGGAAGAACGTTGATCGCTCACGCTTTGCAGATGCCGGACCTCTGTCAGGTGCGCTAAGGTGAAGCAAATCTCTAACTTAAAGAAAACTAGTAAAGAGCGATAGCGCACAGGTAGAGCTTCTTTAAAGCTCACCACTGTTACACCGCGGGATAGCTTTATTGAGTTGATCTGCTGCTCTTGGCTACCCTGAAACTGTCTACATCTCTCCGTTCGCCCGACTCTTTCGAAACACAGCTACTGCAACTTCTTAAACGTATCTCTCCACAGCACGCGGTGTTGCGGATTGATCGGCGAACGGTGAAAGTGCTCGATTCGGGCGCTGACGCAGTAACAGATTTGCTCAACCAAAGGGGTGCAGCGCTCAGTTTTAAACGCGCTTACCCAGGAGGCTTAACATGAAACAAACACTGGCAGTGCTTCGCGGGAAAGCCACGCTGCTTTTAGCCGCTGTTGTCACATGTCTCTTTCTTTCCAGTACCGCCTTCGCGGACGGTACAAGCACCTGGCTGCCGGACTTCAACAAAGACACGCACGTCTATGTCGACCCGCAGCTGAAAACCACGAATCCTGCTCTCAGTCAGATTGCAGCCATCAGCGACAAACTCGTCGAGCAGGGCAAGCGCAACAACCTCGCGATATACATCGTCGCCACCCAGGCAGGCAGCGAATCCCTACCCACCGATGGACGCAACACGACACCGTGGGGGCGCGCCAAAGCAGACGACCTGATTCTGCTCTGGCAGCAGCAGGCTGACTTTCCGAAGAAAGACGCGATTGTCATCGTCTGGGTCAACAGCAAGAAGTCGTTCTCGGATGATGGTTGGTCTGTCGCCGGCTGGGCAGGCACTCGCTTGCAGCAGGACTACGAACTGACCACATACAGCGTGGACTCGCTCGTGCAGCCAATAGTGCGACTGCAATTCAACGACCCGACCCGCAGCCTGCTGCAAATTGTCGCTGCTGTCAACGAGAACATCGACTCTTACGCTCAGCGCAAAGCTGACAACGATAGGCAAAACCACGAGACTGGAGTGTTCTTCAAATGGGTCGGCATCGTGCTCGGCTCCGTGTTCTTGATCGGGCTCGTGATAACTGGCATAAGCTCGATGTTCGGCCCGGACAAAAACCAGAAAGCGGCGCAGGATAAGATCAACGAGTGGGGAGAGCAGCTGTCGTCAGCCGATAAGCTCGCCACGACCTTGCGTTCGTCCTATCTTGGTTTGATCGAGCACGCAGAAAATGGCACCGACAACCTGTTCGACGGTGCGACGAACGCGGCGTTTCAAGCTGCTGCTCAGGACTTCCGTGAGTTCACCTCGCGCAACAACGCAGCCAAAGCTCGACTGGATGAAGCGGAAAAATCCGCTCATGGATCCAAAGGCTACACCACAGCCTTAGAGCTTCTCACCACCATTCCGGTGAAGGTTGACGGCCCCGCGCTCACCTTGAAGAACGTGAAGATGTTCGACGACTTCGCTCCGTCGGTCCGCTACACTCCGCCGGAGTTGCTGACCAGCATGTTGGAGTTGTTCAACAAGTCCAACAGCGTGCTTGCCGATATCATCGCCAAAGTCTCTCAGGCGGTGGAGGAGAAGAAGCACCTGGAGCCGCTGGCACTGACACTCGTCACTCTTCAGGATGAGCTCACCAAGCAGGGCCTTTCACTGGAAACGTATCGTGAGCGCCTCAAGCAAGTTGCAGAACCGCAACTGCAAAACAGCGCTCAAGCGGCAATCAGCGACCCCCTCGCCCACCTCGACGCTGCTGTCGAGTTGCGTCACATTGCCGAGCAGCTGAAGAGTGAAATGGAAGAAGCGATAGCGTCAAAACACGCTGCCGAGTAACCCATCTCGCTCCCCAACAACGCACCAGGTGTTCAGTCGTCTGGCATCTGGTGCGTTGTTATAGGGGGTGCATTCGTTCCAATATTTTCTTTTTAAGGGGTGGTCTAACTATATAAAGAAGTATATATAATCACTGTTGCCTTAGATGAAAGCTCGCGTCGTTTGTGCGGGCGACTGCAAGCCGCCCCTATGCTGTTCCCGTCGCAACCGGCAAGCCATCTGGTTTCTGTCGGTCGGATGGTAGGGCGCGTTGCACGCGCCCGTTGGGCAGCGTGCGTTGAATACTTGTTGAAACCGGTTCTATGGCTGGTTCCGAGCTCGTCGTAGGGGCGCGTTGCCCGCGCCCGCTGCCAGGGTACGGTTGTTCTTCGCGGCTTAGCCCTGTCCCAATCGCTGTTTGCCGCTTTCGGTGATAAGCACTTTGGGATACAACCCGCTGGTTACTTTTATGGCGCCTTCTTCTACCAGTCTATCGATGCAGCCCAGGAGCCCGTCTTCATTGTATCCTCGATATTTTCCATAACTCTCGATGTGGTGCAACCCCTTCTCGACGATCTTCTTTGATTTGCTGCCGAGCAGGATGAGAGCAATGGTTGTCCGTCCGACGCGACCACTGAGTTCTCCAACCACGCAAAGAATTGTAGCCTCCAACGCGCCGCTTTCCTTGGCGGAATAGATGGCTACAACCGGCTTTTCCCGCTTGATGGAATTTTTCGTTTCCCACGATGTCGTAGATTTGCTCATCGATTGAGGAGATTGAAACCGCCTCACATTGGCGGTTTCGTAATGGAAAAGTTGAGGAGTGCAGATGTCGCATCCCGTGCACTTGTTCTCCAGAGCCTGACCGAAGTAGCGCAGTATTTCGCGGCGCCGACAACGATTGCTTTGGGCGTAGTCAATCATGGCTTGCAGCCTTGACTCGTCGCGCTGGCGCCGGTTGTTGAGCCAGCTCATATCGACGCCAGCGGAATCTGCGAACAACGGTGCTGCGCAGACGCCTCCGTCAGGCATTTGGGCAACTCGTCCCGTATGCTTGAGAAGGTCGAGGGCGCTGTTGAGCGCGGAATTATCGATCTCTACGGATTGAAGCAGCTCCACCGCCCGCACTGTATTCGGTGCGTTGCGTATGACGTGGTGCAGCACCGCTTGCACCTGGTCCGCCTTGGGGTAATTTTTGTCCATCAAGAAGCGCTGTGTGTGGATGTCGCGCGGCTGATAGAGCAAGGTGCAGGTGGCTTCCGCTCCGTCTCGCCCTGCTCTTCCGGCTTCCTGGTAGTAACTTTCCAGCGAGCCGGGCATGTTGAAGTGAACAACCCGACGAACGTTTGATTTGTCGATGCCCATGCCGAAAGCGACGGTGCAGACGATTACCGGCGGCTGCTCCTGCTCAAAATTATGTTGGATGCGCTGCCGGTCCGCTTGGCTCAAACCAGCATGATAAAAGGCAGAGTGTATGCCATTCTCTTTCAACCGTCCCGATAACTGTTCTGTTTCTTTCCTGCTGTTGGTATAGACGATGGCGGGCTCGTTTTTCCCTCGCAGCAGTTGAAATAGATATGAGTCCTTTTCGTAGCTTCCGTCGAACTGGCGCACCTCCAGATGCAGATTCGGACGATCGAAGGAGCCCACTACGACCTGCATTTGAGGCAGTGCCAGCGACTGCACGATGTCGCGCTGTACCACACCAGTGGCGGTGGCGGTGAGGGCGAGGATTCGCGCCGCGGGAAAGTGCGACAAATAGTTGCTCAAATTGCGATAGTGCGGGCGGAAGTCGTGTCCCCACTGGCTGATGCAGTGCGCTTCGTCGATAACAATCAGCGCTACGTTCAAAGAGGAGAGCAGGCGCCGAAAACTGGCTGATTCGAACCGCTCCGGTGCCACATAAATGAGCTTGTACATGCCGTTGCGAATGTCAGCCATGCGCTGGTCGCGCTCGTCATACTGGAGAGAGCTGTTCAACAGCGTCACATTCGTGATGCCGCGACGGATGAGTCCGCTCACCTGGTCCTGCATCAGGGCGATCAGTGGCGAAACAACGATTGTCACACCGTCAAGGAGCTGGCTGGGCACTTGATAGCAGAGCGACTTGCCGTAGCCGGTCGGCAAAAGCGCCAGGGTATGCTTGCCCTGAAGCACGTTGTCGATAACCTCGAGCTGCTTCGGGCGAAACTCGGAGAGCCCAAAACGCTGGCGTAATATTTCGTGTATCGAGGTGCATATCAGCATATATATGTCGGCTCCGCTGGTCTGTCGAAATTGTATCCGCGCGCCGGACTAAATAAATGTGCAATTGTGCACATTTTGTCGGTTGTTGAAAATTCCCTGCCCCATTTTGGCGGGCAACATTGCACCGCCGGCAGTGGCGAGTTGTGAACCTATCACCCTGGTGGGCGTTTATTTCCTCTCGTGGCACTAACCGGTGCATCTGTGGTAAGTATCTGTCATGCATTGGAGTCGTCTATCGATAACTCTATTGGGCGCTCTGGCAGTCAGCCTGCCGGCGCTGGCCGAGACTGACTTCGGCGACCCTAGGGGGTACGCGTTGTTGCAGCAACAGCACTATCGCAGCGCCGTTGTGTTTTACGACCGCTATCTCCAGCAGAAGCCCGCTAGTGCCGGCGCCCTGCTGGGGCGTGGCGAGGCTTGGCTGGGAATGCAGGACGTCGAGCCGGCCATGATCGATCTGTCTCGCTCCATCTCGATAAAGCCTCAGGCTGAGGCGTATTCAGCTCGGGGCGACGTACAACTGCTTAAAAAGAACAGCAAAGGGGCTTTGCAAGACTATGTCGAAGCAGTGCATCTTAACGGCTCCGATACTCGCTATTTGACCAAGCTGGCATCCTTGATGTGTGCCTTGCATGACTATCACAGTTCTCGCTTGATGTGGCGAAAAGCGGTTGCGCTGGAGCCGAAGAATGCAGAAATCTATACGCAGTATGCAGCCGTGACACGCGAGAGCAACATTGACGAAGCGCTGAAGCTGGCGACAAAGGCTGTTGAGCTCGATCCCAAGCAATACGCCGCCTGGAAAATCATAGCCAAAATCGAGTTCGACAAGAAGCATTACCAACAGGCGATAAGTGCCGGCAAGCACGCAATGATCGGCTTTCCTCATGATACGACTGTGGCGCGTTGGATCGTTGAATCGGAGATTGCCATCAAAGATTTCGCCAATGCGCAAGCGCTCATGCAGCGACTGGCGCTGGATTTCGACCTGCGCAAAGAGTCGGGTGCCTCCGAGCTCTACTTTATGCGAGGCGAGATCTATGAGGCGATGGGCGACGATAAAGACGCATTGCGAGATTATGGCAACGCTGTTGCAGCGACCAAGAACAATGCGGAAGCATGCCAGCGTCGGGCACGCCTTTTGAAGAAGATGGGTGGCGCCGGCGACGTGGCGAAGAACGAAGGCTCTTCGGTCGCCCCAGCCAAGCAACAGTCCGACAAAACGGCATTGCACCGTCTGTAGTGGCATAAACTGCGGTCGCTGCGGGCGTGTGAGCTCTGCCGTGGAAAACCTTGTATTGCTACGCAATTAGGCACGACTAGCAGCCTTTCTTTGCTTCCTTCGAGATATATAATGACCCAATCACGGAGTGCCTGTTGCCAATGGCAAAAATATTGTTGGTTGAAGACGACGTAGAGCTGGCGGACCAATTGCGAGATTGGTTTAGCCTGGAAAACTATATTTTTGAAACCGCCAGCAACGGCGAAGATGCCCATCAGATGCTGGAGAGCTTCGACTACGACGTGGTGGTTCTCGACTGGTCTTTGCCCGGCGCTTCCGGACTTGAGATTTGCCAGCGTTATCGCTCGAGAGGCGGCAGTGCTGCAGTAATTTTCCTGACCGGGCGTGGGGATGTGCCGAGTAAGAGCGTTGCGCTCGATGCGGGCGCCGATGATTATATGGTGAAACCTTTCGATGTGCGCGAATTGGGGGCCAGGGTTCGCAGTTTGCTTCGTCGTCCAAGAACGTTGATGTCCCAATTGAAAATCGGCAACGTAGAGTTAAAACCGGAAACACGCACGCTGATCGTTGGCGCTCAAAGCCTCGTTCTCATGCCAAGACAGTCAGCGCTGCTCGAATATCTCATGCGCCATCCCAACCGACCGTATAATTCAAAAGCGCTTCTAGACTCGGTTTGGCCGTCCGATGCGGAGGCGTCGGAAGAGACAGTGCGCACATGCATGAAAACTCTGCGCCAACAGCTAGGTTCGCTCGACAAGAAGGACTTCATCAAAACTCTCTACGGCTCAGGCTACCTCATCGAAGACGGCAGCGCTGCCGAGTAATCAGTTTCGCTGGTGCGATCCGAACTTGGTTTTTTAGCTCCGATTCGGTTTGTAGTTGGTGATCAACAGTTCGGTGATGCGGCCGCGGCCGGAGGCTTTGCAGTTGATGGCGCGGTTGGCTGAGACACGGTGGATGTGGAAACCCGAGTAGATCTCCTCGATAAATTGGTTGTCCGAGTTGCTTACCATAACGTAGCAACCGCGCTTGTCGAGTTGTTTGACGAACTCGGACAGGCGTTCTTGATCTTTTGCGCCGAAAGCACGAGCTGTATAACTGGTGAAGCTGGATGTGGCGCTAATCGGCTGGTATGGTGGATCTAGGTAAACAAAGTCACCCGCTCGCGTTTGCTCGAGTATGCGCTCGAACGGTCCGCATTGAATCGTAGCGCGCTGCAACACCTGGCTCACCAGGCGGAGATTTGCCTCGTCTGCGATTTTCGGGTTTTTGTATTTGCCGAACGGAACATTGAACTGCCCGCTGCGATTGACTCTGTATAATCCGTTGAAGCAGGTCTTGTTGAGATAGATGAGACGCGCTGCGCGCTCGATGTTGCACAGAGTTCTTGCATCCTGGCTGCGTACGCTGTAGTAGTAGTGCTTGTCGTTCCTATGTTTCTTCAGGGCTTCAATCAGCTCTTCAACATGATCTCGAACGACACTGTAGCAGTTGATCAAATCCGGATTGGCATCAGATATGGTGGCGGAGAGCTCATCGTTTTTGGCTGCCATGTCAAAGAAGACGGCGCCCCCACCTATGAACGGTTCCAAGTAGCGGCCCATCTTAGCTGGATAGTAAGCTTCGAACTGCCGCAACAGCTGCCCTTTGCCGCCTGCCCATTTGAGAAATGGCGACGCTGACTCTTTCGAGCCTCGAGCAATGTATAGACGTTTGTTAGTGCGTTTGCGTGCTTGCAACGAGGATACCGCTTCTTTCTAGCAAGTGTTTTGTGCAGTTGTAGTGAACTTCCCAGACATCGGGGCCGTAGCCTCCGGCGAAGACTGAAACCAGTGGAATGCCACGATCGGCAAATGTGTCGATAACGAGCTCGTCGCGCTTCTTCAGCTGTTCCAAGCTCATTTTTAGAAGCGCTGTGCCCGGCAGGACGTCCTTTTCGTACGGATCGCTGCCGGCGATGAATACCACCATATCCGGTGCGAAGCGACGTAGCGCTTCGCCCAGGGCATCATTCAGTTTTTCCACATATAGGTGTTCTTCGCCGCAGTAGATGCCGACGTCGAGATTGCTCTCTTGCTTTTGTTCAGGCCACCCATCCTGCGAGTGCATGGAGAGAGTAAAAACTGTGTCGTCGTCTTTAAATATGACAGCAGAACCGTCGCCCTGGTGAAAGTCGAGATCGACAATCATGGCTCGTTTTATGCGGCCGTCCTGCTGCAGGCGACGGACAGCAATGGCAATATCGTGAATAACGCAGTAGCCATGTCCTCGATCGGGAAAGGCGTGATGGTATCCACCACCGAGATTAGCGGCTAAACCGGTGTCGACGGCGAAGCGCGCTGCCAAAAGAGTGCCGCCGCTTTTCAGTTTTAAATCTTCGATGAGCTCAGGCAGTGGACGTGTTGCCCGCTCAGGCGAATATTCGGCATCGGTAAATTCGAAGATCTGAAGCCAGGTTGTGGTTTGTTTCAATCGTTGCAGATACGCGTCAGTGTGGACCAAGCGAATATCTTCGTTAGAAACCGGTTCTGGTACGACGAATTCAGCAGCTTTCTCGCCAAATTTGCGCCGCAACTCTGCCAGGACCATCGCGCCTCTATCGAGCGCGAACGGCTTATCAACACCGAACTCGGATAAGTTCGTGTTGTATCGAGGAGAGAATACCAGGCGTGTATTTGTCATATATTCGTCAGTATATCAGGGCGCGATCGACGCTGCTCGTGTACGTTTTACCCGCAAGAGAACGGACAGAATCACTGGCGCAAGAGTGTGCTCAACCTCTGGCGGTTGAATGAACTCCTCTCGAATCTCCGGGCAAAAATCCAATTGCTGGCAGCTATATTTTTCGGTAATTTTTAATTGCTAGCAGCTATAAAATCGGCATCTGTGCCCTTTTATTGCTGGCAGCAATAATTTCGGACGTATTTTAATTGCTGGCAGCAATTGGATTTTTTCGGCGCTCTGCCCGGGAATTATCGTGGTATCGGGTGTGGTGTCAGATGACGGGGACCGACTGGGTGCTGTCAAGCGGAGTGCCCTGGTACCGTCGGGTGGGATGTATGACAACCAGTCGTCAAGTTGTGCGAGCGAGGATCTATATTACATATATAACTCTCGTTATCTTTGCTATTTATCAAATCAATCAACGGTTTCAATCTTGAATACCAGAGCATAAGTTCCTTACAGTAACACTCGTTATTCTTCGTTTCTCTTCTCACAAGTCCAATCACAGATTCTCTAAAGCAACACCTCACCCTATTAACCTCTCGCGCGTGACAGTGATTACATACTGCGTGCGGAATTTTGGCGCCCGTCGACATGCTCACTGGTGAGTAGTCGGTTGGCTTTGTCTGGTATTCACCATGGTTGCCAACAGCAATCGTGGCTAAAAATCTGGAGTGCTGATATGACTCTTCCGTCGGTTCTGATTGGCATGCTCGAGCTTGCCGGTCTGATTCTGATTAATGGTCTTTTCGTTGCCGCTGAGTATGCCCTCGTTTCCATCCGGAAAAGCAGGGTCGAAGAGCTGGCGCAGGCTAAGAAGCCTGGTGCAGCCACGCTTCTCGAACTCAAACGCAATTTGGATCGCAGCATCGCGGGCTCGCAAATGGGCATCACTTTCGCCTCACTGTGCATCGGCTGGTTAGGCGGGTCTGTGGTGTCAGCGGCGGCGACGCAAATCTTTGGGGCTTTGCCCTGGTTTGTGCCGCCCAAGGGCCTCGCGTTCGCTCTCTCTTTCTTGTTGCTTAGCTTGACCCAGGTGATAATCGGCGAGCAAATTCCCAAACAGATTGCACTGCGCCTGCCGGAGCAGACAATAATGCGTCTGTCCAAGCCGTTCAGGGCATTCTGCTGGATCATGTCGCCGTTCATCTCGTTGATGAGTTGGACTGCAGCCACGGCAATAAAGCTTTTCGGCATCGGCAACGTGCAAGCGCAAGAGCAGCCACTGCCCTCGCCCGATGAGTTTCAAATCCTCATCGAGGAGAGCGAAAAAGCCGGAACGCTGGGGAAGCAGGAGTCATCGCTGTTGCGGCGAGCTTTAGAACTTAAAGCTTTGACCGTGCGTGAAGTGATGGTTCCTAAAAGCAGAATGGATGCCATTCCCGAGTCAGTGACGTTGCCGGAAGTTTTGGCTCTCGTCACCAAGACTAAACACTCGAAGCTGCCTGTTTACCGCAACACGCGTGATGGTGTCATCGGCATCCTCAACACGCGCGACTTGTTCGAGTTGTGGCAAACGCGACTGAAAATCTGGGAATCGCAGACGGGCTCACCGGTAACGGCTGCTCCCTTCAAGCTTTCAGCCTACATCAGGCAGGCGTACTTCGCGCCCGAGAGCATGCTTGCGAGCACGCTGTTGGAAGTGATGAAGGCTCGTCGCTTGCAGATGGCCGTGGTTGTCGACGAGTTCGGCACCACAGTCGGGCTGATCACGTTGGAAGACCTGATCGAGCAGCTCGTCGGCGAAATCTGGGACGAGTACGACACCCCCGGCTCAAACGGCATCGAGATTCTCGGCCCGTCGAGCTGGCGCGTGCCTGGCGAGATGACTCTGTTCGAGTTCAACAAGACGTTTCACGCCGAAGTGACGTGTGCGATGCATTGCACTACGATCGCCGGCGCCGTCATAGAGATGCTCGACCACCAGCCCACGGTTGGCGAAAGCGTCACTATGTCCGGCTACAAGTTCACCATCGACGACATGCGTGGTCCGGCGGTCACCAAGCTGGAAGTTAAACGCGTGCCTGATGGAGAAGGCGGAGCGACTGTCGCCCCGCCCGCCGATGCCGCCACTGCCAGTGGTGCGGCGGCCGCGACCCCTAACAGTTAACTGCCGCTGAGCCGAGCGTTTGACGCTGGCCGCGGCGCTAACCGCTCGGCTCCCGGCTAAGCCAGGAGCTAAGTACTTTGGCGCTCTGCGCCCATACCTGAGGAGGTATCCCATGAAGTTCATTGCAATTCTGATCATCTCTCTGGCCATCTTCGATGCAATCTTCTTCTCCTGGCTGTTCTGGAAGATCCGTCAGGAAGAGCGCAAGAACGGCAAGTCCGGCTGTTCTTGCAGCAAATGCAAGGAGAAGGCTGCCAACGCTGCTTCTTCTCTAGCCGATGGCTCTCAGCCGAAGGCGCCCTGCGCCAAGTGCCGCGAAGCCGCCGCTAAGAACGCCACTCCCTGCGCTAAGTGCCAGGAAGCGGCTGCGAAGCGCGGCACCGCTGCCACTGCCTGTGCCAAGTGCCAGGCAGCGGCCGTGAAGCGCCTCGAGTCCGGCAACTCCGGCTGTGGCTGCAACAAGAAATAACAGACGCTCTTGTAGGCGCTGACACGCCTGCGCCGATGACCTGCCGAAGTGCGACGAAAGCCGCGCTTCGGCAGCTCTTTTACCTCTCCTTCAAGGGAGACTGACGAAAGGAGCCGCAATGCAAATTGCCCTCATGATTGTTCTTCTGATTGCCCTTGCGGCAGGACTGGTTCTCTGGGCTCGCACCCGAGCCAAACAGTCCTGTGGTTGCAACCAGGAAGAGAGACAAAAGCAACCGCAAGTGCCAGCAGCAGCCGACCCTGCTCACCAGGTCGAGACTTTCTTGATCAAGCCGTACGTTCAGCTGGGCACCGAATACGGTTCTGCCAGCGATGGAACGTTGGAGATCGTCTGGCACGCCCAGGACGAAGAGAAGACCGTCTGGACTGCGGTTGTGCGCTCTCAGAGCGACCTGCGCAAAGGTTTTAAAACCGACATCGCGCGGGCGCAAATTACCATCACCAAGATTGCCGCCATGAGCCCCGTGCCTGGACACAACCAGCATCGCGCCCTGGTGACCGACCGTTGGCCTGGTGAGCGCTTCACCTACGACCTGTACCGCAACAGCAAACTCGTCTTCTCGGCATCAACAATGGCGCCCAAGACGAACGGGGTTTCCCATCGCTTCATTGCCGTGGGTGACATCGCCGACAGCCGCCCGGGACAAGCCAAGATCGCTTACCAGATGCAGCAGTTCAAGCCGGACTTTGTGGTTGTGCCCGGCGACATTGCATACAAGCGGGGACGTCTTTCCGAGAACATCGAGAAGTACTTCCCCATCATGAACAACGACGAGTCGTCACCGGAGAAGGGCGCGCCCTTGATGCGTTCGGTTCCGTTCGCATCGGTGCTGGGCAATCACGATTACGGCTGCCCTGATGCCGGTGATGTGCCCAATCTGGATGAGCACCAGGATCTGTTCGCCTGGTTTTACCTCTGGTCACAGCCGCTCAACGGTCCCGAGGTCTCCAACTGCCACAGCCGAGCGCGAGTTCTGCGCGGCACCGAGGCGGAGAAGCAAGCGTTTCTCACCGCCGCCGGCCACCGCTACCCGCGCATGGCTAACTGCTCGTTCGACTACGGCGACGTGCACTGGCTGTTTCTCGATGCCAATCCGCACATGGATTGGTCGTGCGAGGATCTGCGCTCGTGGGTGCGCCAAGACCTGATGGGTACTCGCTGCAAGTGGAAGTTTGTCGTCTTTCACCAGCCGGGCTTTACGTCGCATCGCCGCCACGGCGTCGAGCAGCGTATGCGCCTGGTCGCCGATGTCTTTCAGGACTGCGGCGTGACGCTTGTCTTCAACGGACACGCGCACTGGTACGAGCGCCTCTACCCGCTCAAGTTTGCCCTCAAGGCTCCGGTCGATGGGCGTGCCATGACCTGGTCCACTCCCGTCGACGGTGAGTTCGTTCTGGACAAAAACTTCGACGGCGTCATGAACACTCGCCCTGACGGTGTCATCTACATCGTCACCGGCGGTGGTGGCGCCAAGCTGCAGGCGACCGATCTGGCGCCGGCAGGCTGGGCTCCCTTCACGCACAAGCTGATCTCGGACCGGCACTCGTTCTCCGTTGTTGATGTCGAACCCAACAAGGTGACGCTGCGCCAGATCTCCGAAGATGGCGATGAACTCGACCGCTTCGTCGTGACGAAGTAGCACTATGGCTACGCAGGACTAGCGCCTGCGTAGCCTTCCTTTTCACATGCAAGAAAAAACAAAAGCAAAACCCGTTCAGGAAAGGAAACCCATTATGTTTGAGCGTACTAACATAGCGGGGGGACGATTGCCCGATTTCACATGGGCGGTCGGCATCGAAGACACGTTCGTGCCGCAGGCGAAGCCGGGCATGAGACCGCTGGAGGAGTACGAGCTCACCCAGCACTATGAGCAGTGGCGCCGGGACATCGACCGTGCCGCAGCTCTGGGAGTGAAGATGATGCGCTGGGGCGTGCCCTGGTATCGCGTCGAGACAAACCGGGGAGAGTATGATTGGCAGTGGGTGGACGCGGTTCTGCAGCACATGCGGCGCGTGGGCATCGAGCCCATAGTCGATATCGTGCACTACGGAACGCCGTTGTGGCTGGCCAACAGTTTTGCCAATCCGACTTACCCCCAAGCGGTAGCGAGCTTCGCCGGTGCGTTCGCACAGCGATACAAGCGCTTGGTTCGGCATTATGTGCCGTTGAATGAACCGACTGTCAACGCTGATTTCAGCGGACGCCGGGCGCTATGGCCTCCGTATCTGCAAGGGGACAAAGGCTATGTGCAAGTTTTATTGAACATAGCCAGCGGTATTCAACTAAGCGCTCGTGCCATTGGCGCCGCCAATCCGGACGCTGTTCTCTTCGCCGTCGAGGCCACTAATCGCTATCGCCCGGACACTGATTCCTTGGCACAGACTGCTGAGCTGAGCTTCAGGAAAGACGTACTGTGCTTCGACCTGGTGCAGGGGCAGGTGAACGAGAATCATCCGCTCTTTCGCTGGTTGATGCGCAGCGGTGCTTCTGAGTGGCAGCTCGAAGTTCTGCGCCGCCAGCCGGTCTCGTTCGACGTCTTCGGCATCAACTTCTATCCCTGGTCTTCGCTGCGAGTCGTCGACTCTGAAGGCTCGACGCAGCCAGGACCGGATGACGGCAGGGCGATGCTCGACGTCATTCGCAAGGTGCATGCTCACGCCCAGTTGCCCATCTACATCACCGAGACCAGCGCGGTCGGCGAACGGCGGTCCGGGTGGATGCAGGAGGTGATTGACGCGGTGAAGTTCGCGCGCATCGAGGGAGTACCGGTCATTGGTTTGACCTGGTTTCCCTTCTTCAGCATGATCGAGTGGGATTACCGCACTAGCGAAAAGCCGATCGAGCAGCATCTGTTGCATCTCGGTTTGCTCGACGCGTACTTCGAAGGCGGCGCTCTCGTACGGCGTGAAACGAAGCTCGTAGCGCAGTTTCAAACCTGCATGAAAGTTGGCATGCCGCCGATCGCTTTGTTGCGCTGGTCGAAGTGGGCTCGATTCTGGCATCGTATATGGTGGCAGCTCGTCCATCTCGATCGGTCCCCGCATTGAGCACATAACCGGTCAACGTGACCGGATTTCTTCGCGAAACCAACACGCTTCTCTGTATAACGGCGTTTCGCCCGACCGGTTCTGTGAATCGGTCGAGCATCGCCGTGCTCTTAAAAGGAGGGCATTTCAATGCCCACCTGGGAGTTCAACAATGAACAATTCCCCGCAGCCGGAGGGCTCTAACAAGGGTCACATCCGGCGCTTAATGATCTTCCTTGCGCTTGTTTATGTTGCTGAAGGTTTGGGTCAGGTGGCGGGGCTCATCAACCAGCCGCTCACGTATTACCTGAAATCCGTGTTTGGCTGGGCGCCCGACCGAGTGACTGAGTATCTGGCGATACTGACATTTCCCTGGGTGATCAAGCCGCTTTACGGACTGATTTCGGACTTTGTGCCGCTCTTCGGATATCGGCGCAAGACTTACCTGTTCTTATCCAACTTTCTCGCTGTCGGTGCATACATGTGGATGACGCGCATCACCGATGCGCATCAGATCATCATCGCGCTCATGCTGACGGCTTTCGGCATGGCGGCATCAAGCACACTGTGCGGCGCCGTCATGGTGGAGAACGGAAAGAAGTACTCGCTCTCAGGTACATTCGTCAACCAGCAGTGGCTGTGGTTTTATATCGCCTCGGTCGGAACATCGTTTTTCGGTGGCTGGCTGACGCAGCATATGAGTCCCACGAGCGCCTTTCACATAGCCGCTCTGATTGTCGCTTTCGCGCCGATTGGCGTGATGCTCGGTTGTTGGTGGCTGATTGCCGAAGAGAAGGCGCAGATCAATGTGCCTGCTCTGAAAGCCAGCACCACCGCCCTGTTTAAGACGTTCAAAAGTCGTGTGCTCTGGATCATAGGAGGATTTCTATTCTTCTATAACTTCAGTCCAGGCTTTGGCACGCCGCTGTACTACCACATGGTCGACCACTTGCGCTTTTCCCAGGAGTTCATCGGCATTCTCGGTGCCTTCGGCTCTGCCGGTTCGATTGCCGGTGCTTTCATCTACATGTGGTTGCAGAAGCGCATGAACCTCAGGCACTTGCTCTATTTGAGCATCTTCCTGGGCGTTATCGGTCAGGGCGCTTACATCTTCTTGAACGGACCGACGATGGCAGTGATTCTCGGTGTCTTCAACGGTGTCGCCGCCATGATCTCGGTGGTGGCATCGCTGACGTTGGCTGCGGACTACTGTCCTGACGGGTCGGAAGGCTTTGCCTATGCGGCTTTGATGTCGATCAACAATCTTGCCGGTCAGCTCTCGCAGAACGTCGGCGCCATCATGTACGTGCATATGTTTCACAGCCATCTCAACCCGCTCATTCTGGTCTCGGCCGGTACGACCGCGCTCGTCTTCTTCCTGGTGCCGCTGTTAAAACTGGGAAACAAGAAGCCGGGTGAAAAAGCGAAGTTGGATTAAACGGATAAACAGCGCATTTTCTTCGGCGGGTCATCGATTGCGTGCCGCATGGCGCCTTCGATGACCCGCTTTTTTTCTCGCTTCATTATGCTATATAACATCGTAGATATAAGACAAGCGCAGGATCCAATTTGCTCTCCTCGCTGCACGCCATTCTGAGCTCTGCTCAATCATGTCTCTTTACTATAAGTGCGTAATTTCGCTAGTTATCGTTGCAAACGCGCTTGTGCTCTCGCGGTCTTCTATGCTTATTTACGTTTCACCCTCTGATTTGTTTTTACAGGAAGAGCATTTAGTTCGAACTCCTAGGAGCCACTGTGCGACAGATTCGCGCTGAGCTTGAGAAAGCAGAGCGCCTGAGCGGTGCTCGCCGAGTAGATAGATACAACGAAACGGTATGGCGCGGACCGCGGTGCCATACGTGGCTGCAAATTCGAACATCAAAAACGACCTGACGCCCAGAGCACTGCTACTGTTTTGAGGCAAACCATGGCGCTCTTGGGTTGTCTTGATCAAGGGCAAACTGTCAATTTCGCCAGCGCAAGCTGACCACAACTCAAAATTGGAGCTAAGAAAATGGAAGTCTTCGCCGTTCTTCTCGGGACATCGATAACGTTGACGGTTTTCTTCTACTCGGCGATGCTGTTTCTACCTCATCTACAGAGCCCATTCCAAGATTTCTTTCTATTTTTCGCAATCGTTGGTGGGGTCAAGATAGGTATCGTCGGAGCTGCATTTTCGAGTGTTGTACTCTTTGACCAAGTGGCTGATCCGCGACTTGCTCTCGTCGTAATCGTGGTCGCTGCTGGCACAGTGTTGCCGGTGGCATTGTATTTAACAACCACACTTCTTGCCGTCGCCTGTGGAATTCTTGTTGTCGCCTGCGCCTTGTGTTTCTCACTGCTCTTGATCCCATTCGAAGCAACGTTTCAGATTTTGCGCCTGCTCGATTGGGCGCTGCGAATAAAGAGGGTGCAAAGGACGACACTGTTTGGGCGCTATCTGAGCCAGCGTCGCTCGTTTCGGGCTAGATAAAGGCTACGGGCATTGATTTGTCAGCAGTCAGTGACCGAACGAGGCTGCTTGTGCTTTCATGTTGGCGGCTTCGGCTCGGCGCCCGAGACGCGTCAAACAGTCAGCATAGTCTTGCATGATGCCGGGCACCACTTCTCGCTGCTTCGTCTTCGATAGCACTCTGATAGCCAGTTTGAACAGTGGATCGGCATCGTAGTATTTGCCTTCCTTGCACAAAGCCAGGGCCAGAGAGTAGCTTGTGGACGCTGTGATTGGATGATCTTCGCCCATGACCGTGCGCTGAATGGAAACGGCGCGACGGTAGAGCGGCTCTGCCTGTCCAGCATGGCCATGTTCCATATACATGTCGCCCACCGTGCACAGCGTCATCGACAGCGTGCTGCTGTCTCCGCCCAGTTGTTTGCTTTCGTTGTCGATCTCTTCCTGGCAGAGTTTGTCGATTTCCGCGGACTTGTTCTGCTGTTCCTCGATTTTAAGCAGCTTATTGAAGGTGGGTATCTCCTCGCCTGTGCTACCAATCTTGGCAAAAATATCTAGAGCACGCTTGTACGCTACTGTAGCGTCGGCAATACGGTTGCGCTTCATGTCATACTCCGCTAAACCGCAAAGCACCTTAGCGAGCGCTGGGTCGTCTTTTCCGACCGCCTTCTCCATTACATCTACGGACTGTTTGTAAGCGGCATCTGCGTCTGCCGGTTGTTTGTTCGCTTCGTACCAGAGCGAGAGATGCTGGAGGTCGTACGAAACCTGTTTGCTGTTGCCGCCGTAGACCTTCGTGTTGACGGACTGGGCGCGCTTTTGCAGGTCGATGGCGCCTTTGTAATCTTTGCGCATGGATGCGACGAGCGCCATGTAGTCGAGAACTGGTGGCACGCGTTTGTCGTCCTCGGCGAATTTCTCTGCTTCATCCAACGCCTGCTTCAGCGCCTTGTCGGCATTGTCGTAATCTTTTTGGCGATATGCTGTTTCACCATTTTTGAGGGCATCGTGATAAGCGGCGTCGTCTCCGCTGCCGGCCGGTGCAGTTGCCGCCGGGGTTTCGGCTGGTTTAGCCGTATCCGGTTTGCTTTCCGGCGCACTCTTCGTCACTTCCGGCTGGGGCTCGCTCTTCTTGACCGGCCGTTTCTTTTTCGCAGCAGAACCTTTTGTCTTGTCGGGTTTTTTCGCCGGCTTCTTCGCCTCTTCTGCTTTTTTGGCAGCGGCTGCTGCCGCTTCTTCCGCTTTTTTGGCGTCATTCTCTCGAATTTGTTGCATCGCTTGAATCGCATCCAGCTCGTTTTGCGTGGGCTTGCGAATCAGATCGAATGCACTTCCCTGCGGAGAAACCTGCGTTTTCTGGTCGGATGCCCCCTGAGTTTGCTCAGTTTGGGCGGCTGCCGCTGCAGCTTCTTTGTTATCAGACGCAGGAGTTGAAGCAGCTTCATCACAGAAGGCTGGAAGACTCGGCGAAAGTGTGATCAAACTTGCCGCCAACAGCACTACGCCTGGGTTTTGCTTACGCCATCGCTTTTTCACGAGCCCTTCCTCACGCCTAGTAAAAGCTTACTTCATCGCTCAGTACTATTTTGCCCCGAATACAATCGACGACACCAAAAAAGGGCAGGCTCGGGACCTCTTAGCAAGATGAAAACGAAATTCGGTGCGACCGCTTTTCTCGTCGTCGACAATCCACTTCTAGTTGGCGCAACAAAGCCGTCAAGATCGGTGCTTGGAATGAGCGTAAGAACCCCATTACAAAGGCTCTATTGGATTGTGACGAAGATCCTGAGCAGATAGGTTTTTGGAGTCATTTAAATCGCCCGCCCGGGATAGCAAAACTCTAATTCGTACCCGCCTTTGTCGAATACTTCTGCGTCATCCGTGACGTGATGAACATTCGCTCGTGAGCGTTCAGGCGAGCCGGCAGATGCGTCGGCAGGAAGAAGGTCTTATGAAGAAACATCTTCGCATTGCACTTTATGCCACCGCAGCTGCTTGCGCTAAGCTTGTTTTTCTGGATAAGCAGCCCGTCAATTCCCACACTCTGATGCCGCTGTTGCTGTGTGCTTGCATGTACACGCTAATCGCGGAAGTTGTTCTCGTCATGGTTAACTCCCGCAAACCGGGTGCAGCGCGTCCTCGCGGATGGCATACGATGGCGTTGCTGGCGGCGCTGTTCACCACGTTCTGCTTGACCGGTTGGATCGGAGCCCTTCTCAAAGCGCTATCGCCAATCCTGCACTTTCAGGCAGGAGCTGTTGTCGCTGGAGTTGCCGTTGGAGCCGTGTGGTTTGCCGTCTCAATGCGCCTCTACAAAGCGCTCTATCCACACATGCAAATCGATTCCAAGCTGCCGTTCGAAATCGATTCGCCGCTGCTCGTTTTGGCAGTGGCGCTACCGGCCGCATTTTTGGAAGAGGTTATCTTTCGCGGGTTGCTGCTGTTTACTGTCGGTGCCCTCATTTCGTCGGTTATATTTGCGGCTCTGCACGTTTGCCAGAACATCACCAGCATCCCCAGGAGCAAACGCCAGGTGCTCGGTGTCGCCGTATACCTGACGAAACTCTTGCTGGCAGGACTTTTGTACACAGCTCTCGTGCTGACGTTTCGCAACTTGTGGTCGGCGATCGCGGCGCACTTCACAGTCGACATGATCGGTCTCACGATTATGTGGCGGCAAAAGCGGCTCCAAGCGGCTGCGGACAAGTCAGTCGAAACAAACTAAGTTTTGCGCAACCTTCCTACTTCCCAAAACGAGTCGCTGACAAGTACGACGAGTCGCTCGGGACGGGAAGGTCTGCGGCAACGGGGACGCACGCGCGTTCTACAAACTACCAGGGGGACCTCCAAATGGCTGATTTCAGCTGGAGCAAACACGGTCCGTACAAGCACAAATGTGTGAACTGCGGGCGTTGGTTCAGATCGCTATGGGCAGTTGCCTTCGGGCACAAGTGCCACGGCGGCTAGACAACAGTATAGACGGATAGCTGTTCTCGATTGAGTGGTTCGCTCAACCCAGAACAGCTTTCCAGCAGTTGTAATTTTGTCATCGATTGCTAAGTGGTGTAGTAGCGTGCGAGAGAAAAATAAAAGAAGCGAAACTGCGAATTAGCCGTAGCAGCGGGTTGTAAGACAAAGATAGGTGAAGATATGGAGAAAGAAGAGACCAAGACATTGAATGGAAGCAGCAAAAAGAGGGCGGGGCTGCCCTGGAAAAGAGTGCCCCGCCCTGTGTTCAACTCGTAGCGAACTGCCTAAGCAATGAAAATCAGAAAGCGGCTTCTTTACCCCCGATAGATTTCCGGCGGCAGTTGCGGTTCTTGAGGAAGCGGCTCAGCCCGGTGAGACTGCAGTGCTATCGATAGAGACCCGTACGCTACGGCTCGAACGCTGGCGCTGAAAGCTTCCAGGATGGCGAGATTGCCGTAGATTTCAAAGGACTCCACCGTGCCGAAAGAACCAGCCGTTCCTCCGCACAGGTAGCTGCCAGTAAACCTTTTCAGTGCGCGCGCTGCGTACTCTTTATCCCACTGCAAAAGGCGATCCGTCTGTTGCAGCAGAGCGTCCATGTGCGCGCGGTAGCTGCATGTGGCACCCGTACACGGCGAATGACAGTGCGTCTTTGCCAGTCGGGCAAGGCGTCCCAGTTCGTCGACGATGAGGTTGATCTCAGGTCCGGAAGGTGAATTGCCGATGCGATGAATAGCCGCGTGTGCCTCACTTGCAGCGTCAAGCTGGGTGGCAAGCGTGTTCAAGCGTTGCTCGATCACGTCAACAGTTTGAGTTTGGTTCACGGTTTTGCTCCTTTGAATATGCTCTAACGAGCAGTACGCCTGTGTTGAACATCAACCAGAGCGAAAGAAGAGTAGTGGCGAAACGCTTTTGTTAGCGTCGGAAGAAAGGCGTTTAGTGCGATGGGCAGCTGGTTTGTGTGGTCTGATTCCGATATAAAGTGGAAGAAACGAAGAGCCTGCAAACTAGCATCGCGGCACTGTGTGGGCAATCTAAGCCGCACTATATTGAGTAAACTTTGGTTGACATCAGCTCTTCGCGTGAATTGGCGCGGCTAGCGCACGATTCTGAAACCGCTTATGCTGCTTGGGTTTGCGGCAAACATAAAGGGCTCGCGCGAACCACCTTTAAGAAATTATCCTACACACAACTTTGTAAAGTCCTTCGTATTCAGCGTCTTCGCTTCTTGTGCACGGGAGCTTTGTTATCGGCCTGCGCGGTTGCAGTGGGTGTATCTGAGACCAGGTCAGTGATCAGGGGATCGCCTGTACTCGGATCAGCGATCTTGCATGTGATCGTGTATTGAAAAACCGAGTCTCCAATCGGCTTGCCATCTTGCTTCATAATCTGCTTGCCGATCACTTTGAAACGTACGAGCTGCTTCGTAAGCGGATCAAGAGCTCGAACTGTAGAGACAACGATTGAATTTGACGTGTGCTTTGAGGCTGCGTCTTGCTTGAGCCTGAGGATACTGATGTCTGTCTCGGGAAGCAGGTGCTCGCTTTGCAGCTTCTCAAAAATGTCGGGAGTCATTTCGCTGTGCGATAGATAATCCATAGAATCCTGAATGGTCTCCGGATTGCGGTCGAGCATATGTTGAACCGCCGACGTAATGAGCTGTTCCATTTGCTGCTCCTTCTGCTTTTGCTGTGCTTCCGGGCTGACGGCGCAGGAGGCGACAAGGAGGGCGCAGACTGCGGCAACGAATTTAGCGCCGGTTTGTTTTAGGTTTCCAGGAAGCATTGTTGAATTCCGAAGTGAAACAGTTAGCTTATACTGCCCGCCCGGCGGAATTTCAAAACCGGTTTTCCGCCTTTGCAAAAGAGTATATTTGCGCTCTGAATTAGGCGGCTTTCATCAACCGAACAGTATGAGCTTCCCGGGCCGATCCATCGATAGCTGCTCTGCCGTGCGCCTGTTGAAAACTGGCTAATGTGCGCACAGGGCTTAATATGTTGGTGTTTTCAAGAGGCGCGAAATGCTACGCATCTGTATTCCCTGCCAAATCATCAATTAGTTTCCCGTTTACTGAAGCACCGCCAACATCGCTCGAAATACACTCCAGACGGTGTCTGGCGGCAGAGCACGCGGCTAGTTCAGCGGCCAAGCAGGCAGTGAGAACCAATGTTCGAAAGGACACGATTATGACCACTTTATCTGAGAAAGCAGCGGAAGGCATTGCTGCTAAGGTTCACGAAACGCTTGGTTTACGCCTCGTGCAAGACGTTGATGAATTTTTGCATGAGCTGGACCAGCTACGCACAAGTCTGGAGAACGATTCCTCGCGCTCCATGATCTGCCACGCGGCCGGCAACTCCGCTCGCTATGCTCACGACCTGGAACGCAACGGTATTGGCTACTTTCACAAGAAGAAGCACAAGCTGGAAAAGCTCAACTCGATCGTGGAAAAAGTGACCAAGTTGTCGCAGGATCTGCACGACAGCACCATCACCAGCTCGGATGCATTGAAAATCGAAGCAGAAGTTCGCTCCGACTTGATCACGATGTTCTTCCAGCAGTGATCTGTCAACAACAGTAGTGAAGGCGGTTTGCCGCCTTCACTGCTGCTGCTGATTGCCACCGAATGTGATGCCGAGCAACGGTTTGAATCGCGCCAAAGCGGCATCAACTCAGGAAACCATTTTTTTTTTTTTTTTTTTTTTTTTTTTTTTTT
>DATNPN010000029.1:0-71062 GCA_036703195.1 Planktothrix sp.
AGCAAAAAGTGCCAGAAGTCCAGTGGCACGAGGTCATCACAGAATTCTGTGGTGTTACCTCGCGCTGGCAAAAAGTACAAAAAAGGACGAAAAATGGGCAAAAAACAGGGCTTGACAGGATCGGAAGCTTCCATAGAAAAAGCTCGGCAGAACGGGGTTTCGCCTGTCGGGCTTTTTCAATGAGCTCCAGATATTGCGCCACCTCGACCGGAACAGCCGGTTGATTAATCGAGGGAAAACCGGCTCTTGAGCCGATTGTCTCGATGGGCATCGCGAATATCTGGAGCTCAGCGGGATAGGCATGATGGTTGCGCACAAATCCTTCAGTATCCGAGTTCATCGTATGCCTCTGCTCGCTGGGATTGATGGGCGTCAGCGAGGGTAAGCACCGTTGCAGTGGCGTATTTCTTCTGCGACTCTTGCAGCGCATCCAGCCGCTCGGCCAGGGCGAGGTAGATGGTGATGGCGGTGAACTGGTTGACCACGAGCGAGAGTGCGGCGAAGAGGCTGGTCACTGCCAGTCCTGCTTCCACCACATCGCCGGCGGTGCCTGCCACGAGCAGGGGAGCGATCAAAACCGGCGCCATCCACGGCACTATTCCGTTGGCGTATGTCGTGAACAACTGCACGAACACATTGCGACGCAGTATCGCCAGCTGCGCCTCGATGACAGAGCTAAGGCGCCCGGTCGTGGCGGCGTAAGCCTTCTCCTCTCCGTTTGCTTTGGCAATCGCTTCAGCTTCACGACGCGATTCTTGCAGGGTAAAGCGCAAATCCGCTTCCCGTTTGTTCAGTCCGTAATTGAGGTCGACTAATGGTTTGCCGATTACGGCTGAAACGACTGATACCAGCAACGCCCAGACGTACACCGATACCGTCAAAAGCGGTGAGGTGTGCCACAAGTCAGGCGTCCAGACCAAAACGCTGATTAATCCCTGACCGAAGGCAACGAAAAGCGATACCGAGATGGCGGTAAACTCGCGGATGTTATCCGTGATGCGCTGATCTGAGTTGTCCAGATGCCCATCTCGCTCTACGTGCAAAGCCGTTTTGCCGGTGAACTGGCGGCGCAGGTATTTCATCGCCAGAAACTGGCGCCACACTACAGCAAGTTTTGACTGCAGGTAATTGCCGAAGACTTGGACCGGATCGATGATCGCTAACATGATCAGGAAGTCGATCAGCCACAGGTAGTGAGGGTTGGGCCAGATTGACCAAACCACTCTCGTCAGCCAAGCCATGAACACGCCATCGCTGTCGAAAATCGGTTGTCCGTTCAACGTGTTCATGTGATGCTTGAGGGCATGGCTGATATCGACAGTGAGCTGGCTGCTCACATACATCAAGGTGACGATCGCAATCAGATATGTCGGCGCTATCAGGCGCGACGCCTTGTCGAAGAAGAACGGCTTGGTCACCCTGTACAAACGGGCCACTAACGCGAGCCCCGTGATCTTGTTCGGGTCGACCGGGTTCACGAACTTAGGCATGGCGTGACGCTCCCCGTCTTGTTCGCCATTAAGATAAGAATCCGAGTGGTGCACCAGGGCGACCGTCTCGGGATTGAGTTTTCATTCTCCAGATCCATGATGGGACCCTTTCGTTTTGAGCAGCCTCGATCGCTCTGTTGGTGACAGAGTCGAGTCAGTGCTAATGGGTCGAAGATGCTTGGTTTAAGTGAGAAGATAATTCCGAAGTAGTCGAGCAGATACGTCTTTGTCTTAGCAGCCATATTCTTTGTTACGACAAGAAAATAAGTGTGAAGATCGGTTTGTAACCGAGGTTTCACAATAGTGCCTTGGAGGCTCTGAAAGCTGCTTCTCATGCTGGACTCGGCGTAATGACAGAACGGTGACTTGCTTGTGGCGGAAAAATGACTGATGCGAGAATATTCGGCGAAACGGTGTCGGAACTGTCGCGGTCAGCCGTGTTGGAACTGTTTAGAGCTGAGAAGAGTTTCGCTCCGCCTGCCTCCGGCACCATATTTGGTATCGCTCAGAGTTTTTACTAAATAAAATAGTATATAAAATTAAAATGAAAACCAGGGCGACGAGCGGTTTTGCGCTGACGCCCTGGTTCCTAAAAGCAAATCATTTGCCTGACGCTGCTTTGTGTTGTGCGATGTATCGGGCGTAGGCATGTCCCGAATCTTTAATCGTGCGCCGCAAATTGTTTTGCCGATCGACGTGCACGATGCCGAAGGTTTTGGCGAAACCGAGCGGCCATTCGAGGTTATCCATGAGCGACCAGACGAAGTACCCGCGCACATCGACGGTGGTTGTGGCAGTCAGGCACGCGAGCACGTCCAGGTGGTCGAGGATGAACTGTGCTCGTCGAGCGTCGTGAATCTGACCACTCTCGACCGTGTCGTTGAGGGCAGCGCCATTCTCCGTGATGTACACGGGTGGCATCTTGTAGAGTCGATTCAGCTCTTCCAGAAGAGTGGCCAGTCCAAAGGGATGAATCTGCCATCCCATCTGCGTGCGCTCGTGACCGGGTTCTTCCACGTTGTTGCCGGCAGCGTCGACAACAAAACGGGTGTAATAGTTGATGCCCATGAAATCGATCTTCTCACAGATCAACTCCATGTCGCCCGCCAGGATCCACTTTCGTCTCCCTCGAGCCTGCGGATAGCTCGGCAGAGGGGGCACCTTGGCGTTGAGAATGGCAAGAACCTCGGGCGAATACTCTCCATCAAGCAGTCCGTCCAGATGCCAGCTGTAAGCGCGTACGAAGCGGTCGCGCGCTCGCAAAGCGCAGGCCGCAGATTTGTCCGCCGGATCGATGACATTGAAGTTGAGCACGATGCCCACCGCAACGTCCGGGCGAATAGCGCGAATCTCCCGCACGGCAAGTCCATGTGCCAACAGCAAGTTGTGTCCGACATGAAAACCGAGATCCGGCCGGTCGAGAGCCGGAGCCATGCCTCGAGAGACATAGCCGGCAATGATTACCTCAGGCTCGTTGAACGTAGCCCAATTCTTAATGCGGTCACCCAGGCGCTGCACCACGATTTTGGCGTAGTGGGCGAAGGCGCGGCAGACGTCCCGTGACAGCCATCCGCCGTATTTCTTCTCTAAAGCCAGGGGCAAGTCCCAATGATAGAGCGTGGCGAACGGCTCGATGCCGGCAGCCAGAAGCTCGTCAGCCAAACGGGCGTAGAATGCCAGTCCGGCTTCATTGATCTCACCTTCGCCCTGGGGAAGAATGCGCGACCAGGAGATGGAAAACCTGTATGCGCTCAACCCCAGTTGCTTCATGATGGCGATATCTTCAGACAGTCGATGGTAGTGGTCGCACGCGACGTCGGCGTTGTCACCTGAATGTCGGGCGGACGGATCGTGCAGGAAAGGATCCCAAATGCACGGTCCGCGCCCATCTTCGGCTGTCGCTCCTTCCACCTGGTAGGCAGAAGTAGCGCAGCCGAATTTGAATTCACGAGGCAGCATCGGCGGCATGCGAGCGCTTTTTGTTTGCGACATTTGCGTTTCTCACTCTCAATTTTGCCGAAGGAAATCAGGACTTCTTGCGAGCTTGCCAGACATAGGCACCGCTGGCAGCCGCAGTGATTACCGCAGCGCTTCCTAGCGTCACGGCGATGCCATGGCTCTGTGCTACCCAACCGCCAATCAGGGCGGCGAAAGGAGCCAAGCCCATCATGAAGGTCGAGAAGATGCTCATCACTCGTCCGCGCAGTCGTGTGGGCACTTGCAGCTGCAGAAGCGAATTGCTGCCTCCGAGCTGCATGCTGAGGCTAAAACCGCAGATGCAGGTTGCCACCAGCGAGAGCCAGAGAATGTGCGAGAGCGCCAGCAGGAATATACCTGCGCCCAGCATGACGCCGCCGACGCCGACACGCCGTGAGAGCCAGGTGATGTTGCCGCGACTGGCGATGAGCAGTGAGCCGATCAATGCGCCCACGCCCGTGCCGGCGGAGAGAAAGCCGAGCAACGCTCCGGTGTGGTCGCTCAGATTTTGCACTGAGATGACCGGCAGCAGAATCGAGTACTGAAACCCGAAGACGGCGGTGACTGCAACGAGCAGGAGGATATTGCGAATATGCGGCTGCAAGAGCCACGTCTTCACATTGGCGTCGACGCCTGCTGCGCCTGGTTTGCTCTTATCGCTCTCTCCATTGGTGGCGCCACTCTTCGCCGGTTCCATCTCAGACGCCTTGTGCGTTTTGATCATGGAGAGCGTGACGATGGCGGCGACATAGCTGGCGGCGTTGACGATGAAACAGGTGACCTCACCGCCGGTGGCGATGATAAGACCTGCCAGCATGGGACCGATCAGTCGGCAACAGTTCATGATGGCCGAGTTCAGTCCCAGTGCGTTTGTCATCTCCTTCGAGTCGACGAGCTCGGGAATGAACGATTGCCGGCCGGGCACCTCGAAGGCGGTACAGATGCCGAGATAGATGGCCATGCCGATAAGCCAGGGAACAGTCAGGTGACCAGTAACGTAGAGCACCGTCACAAGAACTGCCTGGACGATCTCGAGATACTGTGTGGCAATGATGATGCGCTTTTTGTTGAAGCGATCCGCAGCCATACCGCCGAAGAATGTTAGAAGCAGCAGTGGCAAGTTGCTGGCGAACTGGACCAGACCGAGTGCCAATGCAGAGTTGGTGAGCTTATAGACAACCCAGCTCAAAGCAACGCTCTGCATCCACGTTCCGGATTGGCTGATAAACTGCCCCAGAACGTAGAGTCGATAGTTGCGGTTGCGCAAGGAGGTGAACGTCTGACTCCATTCTGCCTTAAAGTCGGGCAGCGGAGTCTTTTCAAAGAATCCAAACATGGGCAACCTCTTCAAGATTTTCAAAAGAGATAGGCGGGCGCAGGGTGCGCGCAAGACAACACCGGTGACAGGGTCACTGTTAAAGTGCTTGTGGTGTAGTCAGGTATTAGTTCGAGAAGACAGTCATTACGTAAACGACGTGGAAAGGTCTCAACCCTACAGAGTGTTCAGGTGGAAAATCAGTAACTGTTGTTTGGGCGTGCAGCTATACGTGCGCACGGATGAGAACATGCCAGGGAGATGCTGGAGGCTCGTTTGGCGGGGCGTGAGCCGGCGCCCAGGTTAAGCAAAGGAAATAGCGAAGCTGCGACAAGTCAGGCAGTGGCAGCCCGAAAAGGAATCGGCGCGTGAGTTGGGGTTCAGAAAAGCGTGGTCGCCGACGAAAATTATCGTCTAACCTATGCAAGTTTATAAGTTTTCGCTACGTCCGTTTGGCACAAGACGCGTCATCATGGAATTGGAAAGCTTTCTTTGTACCCCTTACCACACACAATCGCAAACCGATTGGTATCTCGAGCGCTGCGCTTGGGGCGTCTTTCGACGGCAAGAACAGCTCGAGAAATGAGAACGGTCATGCACAAGTACAACGTGAACGAATCGCTGGATAGTCTGGGCAACTTCCGGACTAATAAGGACCAAACGCTTGGCAGTGTCATCGCCAGGGCTGCGTTTCTGATCTCTCAGGGCGCGCATTTGCAGGCCCCCCCTGCAAATAAAGCCACTGAAGGTGATACTGCCACCAAATCTGAGCGACAAGCACAGGACGAGGCGGAGCGGCGCTGATCTCGCCGCTCGTGTCTCGACTGGTCTCTCCCTGAACTGCGAAGGGGAACGGGTTGCCGCCGTTCCCCTTTGTCTTATTCGAGTTGCATCAAGTTGGTTACGAAATTTGGAAACCGAAGAGCCAGGAGAATAAGCGGAACCACCAGAGAGTTTGCAATCTATCGAGAATGGCGTTGGAAGCCGTCAACTTGTCGTCCAGTTCACCAATCTCCAGGTCCAAAGTATCGATCATGCTCTCATAACCTGCTGTTTTTTCCAAAAGCTTCTGCACTTGATCGTGCAGAAGTACGTTTTCACGCTCGGTAAGAATGGCTCCGGCTGCGCGTGAGCGGTACTCCGGCAGCACTTTGAGCTGTTCCTCGAGAGAGGCCACTTGCCCTTCCAGATAACCGACTCTATACATCGCCCCTTCCAGTCTGACCGTGGCAAAATCGAGGCTGTCCATCAAGGACTCGACATTTTTTGCCGTGATGGCTGCCCGATCGAACAGCTCGGCATCGATCGGAATTGCTGCCCCGGCGGGGAGCTCTTCTTGCCTGGCGGCCACATCGAAGACGCCGTGAGCATAGTGCGGCGATCTCTGGGCAAAAAACTGGGCGATTACTTCCTGAGGATCTTTTCGGGGAAACGTGACTACACCCTCCCAATCGTTGGCGGCAAAGCTCTCGTGCATCTCGTGTACGAGGTGATCGACCAGCTCCGAGTCGAAAGTAGCGAGATGGCGAGCACCAATATCGGTGCCCTCCAATTCGGCCTCTGCCATTTGTGCCCGCACACACGCGGACTGGACCAGCCATTCACCCGTGTCTTCGTCACGGCTAGCGCAAAGCGATTGATCTTCGATCATTGCCTCGGCCGATGCTTCATCTAAAGAGAGCAGTTTGCAGGCTTCAGAAAGGCTCATGGTGCCTTTCCGTTGCTCAACATCGGACCAGGAAAAAAATTCGTCCAACCCCACGCCGGTATCGACACGATCGTGCTTGAAAACCTCGACTCTCGCGGCTTCTGAACTCATTGCCAAAACCTTCCTAGTAAGTGAACGTTGTAATTATGGCGGCAAACAACGCAACTGTCTAGCCGTATATCGCCACCATATACGCCACCGGTTCTTTTTATGCCGGAGAGGTGTAAGCGTGTACCTGTCGAGACCGCGCCACTTTGAGTTGACGCGGCGATCTCTACGCAAAAATATCAGCCTGTTACTTCGATCGCTTTTTATTCGCTCCGTCACTCGCTGCTCTCCTGCCTCCGCTATAGAAGCGCTTTACGCTGCATGGCTCTGCGGAATTGGGCAGCTCGCTGCATTCTGCGTCGTCGCGCTTTGCTGACTGCCAGGCGCAAAGAGAATTTTCGTTTGTGTGATCTTTTCCTGCGGTGATCGGTGAAACAAGTGCAGACCGAATCTTGCTAGATCGCACAACCAGGTTGGTTGCGCTAGCCTTCGATATCGCGCGTAATAAACCTCAAAGATTAAATCGTCAATTGTCTATGTGTTCTCGTGATGTTTATTGAAATGCGCTGTAGATGGCCCATAGGTTGGATTTATCACCATCTACTTCCAAGCGACAGAGAGCTATAGCCGAAGCGCACTAATAAATTTCCAACGCGAGACAGCATTGCCTGTGCCGCGGTTTGGCTCGAAAGCTAGCAGGAGCTTCTTATGACGAAAAGACTGATGACCCGGCCAGGCCGGTGTCGGGTGGCGCTTGTATTGAAGCGCACTGTCGTTGACGATGTTCAGCAAACCCAGGACGAACGCATGCTCGCTCTCATGGCGGTTAACGACATTACCGTGCAAGGTGCGGAGCCGGCCAACGCTGAGCATCATGCCACCGCCGAACTGGTAGAAAGTTATCTGCGCTCGCGCGGTTGCGATGTGCAACTCTTCGAGCGTGAGCAGCTGCCCGCACAACTCGTAGGTTTCGACCTCGTAATCACCACCGGCGGAGATGGCACGTTTTTGTCGACCGCGAGCCGCGTCACTGGTACTCCGATGCTGGGTATCAAATCCGCCGCCTCCAGTCTTGCCCATCACTGCTTGGCCGATTGGGAGACGTTTCCCGAAATCATCGAACGGATTCTCGTTGGACTTCTCAAACCGCACCGCCTTCTCCGGCTGGTCGGTGCCGTGCATCCCTTTATCGTGGACGGCAAAAACAGCCACGTCAGCACAACGGCTGCGTTCGAAATCCCCATTTTGAACGATATCCTCGTGCATGACATATGCCCCGCTGCCACGAGCCGGTTTTTCATCGCAGCGCGCGGGAAAATGGAGTGCCATGAAGGTTCTGGTCTGTGGATCGGCAGCGCTGCCGGCTCTACGGGTGCACTGCGGTCGGCCGGGGGTAAGCAGTTGCATCTGACCGAGCGCAAGTTCGAGTTCATCTCGCGCGAAGCCTGCATCAAGCCTAACCGGCCTCGCTATGAGCTTCTGCGCCGCGTGCTCAGCCAGAAGGAGGAGCTGCTCGTTATCTCGAAAATGAGAAATGGCATGCTTTACGCAGACGGGCAGTATCGCAGCTACAAATTTCCCATCGGCGACCGCCTGTACATCCGGCGCAATCCGCAAGACCTGATTGCGTTCGTCAACCCTGACCTGAACGAGCGATACGAATACTTCTTCGGCGTCTACAAACCCTGGTAGGCGCTTCACTGTTCATCCGAGGCGCACAATCACGCGCACACGCGCACGGACTCGGCCGTGCACCTTCCTCCATCATTCGAGGACACTCAAATGAGCGAAAGCAAAATCTCTTACAGCCAAAGCCAGCTCGAGCAGCTGGTTCGCAGCTACGTCAGCGCTAAGTTTACCGGACAGACACTGTCTTACCTGACCCTGAGCACTGAGCAAGACCAGATCTCGGCCATGGTTATGTTCAAGGGAAACGGTCAACTCGTCATCCTCCCCGCAGGAATGTACGGTCTGCTGAAAAACCTGGCCGCCGCCGACGGTATCGTATTGGATGCGGATGGATTCAATACGAATCGGACGCCGGCTTCGTTCGGTGGACCAGGCTCGACGTCCGTTACGGCTACTGTGCTCGGCGACTGCGAACCGGTCAGTACGCCGGTGGCGACTGTGCCGACCGTGGTCCGTCTCTCGCTCGATGAGAAGCGCGTAAAAGAGCTTCTCTCCGCTGAGTACAGCCGTCAGGGGCACACGCTCGCCTCGCTCTACCTGACCGCGGACGACAAGTACGTCGCCAAAGCCGAGGTGCGAAGAAAGCTGAGAAGCGGCAGCGAAGTCAGCGCCACTTTGATCGGCGAGGAGCTGTACAAAATCCTGGCCTCGTCGCTGGCAGCTGAAGGAACGACGGTCGATCCCGCCACCTTCAAGTTTTCGTACAACGGGGCGTCGCATGGCGGCCCTGCCCGCTGTTACGGCAGCGTCACAGCCACTGAGCTGTCGGTCGTGAAGTAAGAGAAACACTTAAAAACAACGCCCTGCGATTGGTCGCAGGGCGTCGTTTCTGTTCGACTGGAAATCCTTCGGCGCCTCTTTTTAGCGCCACAGAACGTGCAGCCCGAGTTGCACGATAAAAATTTTGGGAGGATTTCAAATTGGGAAAACAAACGCTTAGATTCTCACAAAGCTGGATAGAGACGGCTGTCGATCAGCAGCTCTCCAGTAAAACTGCAAAAAGGCAGCTGCAAAAGGCCGCCGTTTTGCACGCCGAAGGTGTGTTTCACGTTACCGTGCAGTTCGACGGTGGCTTTGTCATGGTCCCGAGAGAAGGGATTTTCGCCTTGCTGGAGCAAGCGGCAACAGCGGAAGGACTTCGCATCGATCCGCTCAGCATAAAAATCTCCAGCGTCGATTGCGGTCGCCGCTTTGGCGTGCTTAGCCAAGTAACCGCTCCAGTGGTCGGCGCCATCTATCCAACGCCACCACCGCCAGTTTCACTGCGTGAGACGACAAAGATGTCGCTCAAGTTTGAGCGGATCAAACAGCTCCTGACGGCTCAGCTTGCCAAAGAGGGGCTCACCATCGAGTTGCAGGGTTGGAAGCTGGTCGATTCCGCTTCTGCCACAGCCTGTTACCGCAGGAAGCTGCAGAATGATTTGTGGCTGGAAACCGAGGTGGAAAGCGACGAGCTCAAGACGCTGCTTACGGCCGCGTTCCGGTCCGAGGGCTTGACGGTAGATCCGGACTCTTACTACTTCTGGGAGACGAATGAGTCTCGCTGCGAGGGACTTGTCGTTGCCACTGATTTCTTCACGGCTCCAGCAGCGGTCTAGACTGGGCATGAACACGAAGCGAGTGCGCACTCTGTTCTCGCGCTCGCTTCGATTTTTTTTGCCCATTGGCGCACCGCCGGTGGTGGCACATGCGGGCGAAAAAAAGAGGGGCGGTTCACCGGCGTTGAACGTCGTGAAACCGCCCCTTTGCTTAGTACTTGATTCGTGCGTGTTCGAAGATTCAGCGCCTTCAGAACGCGCCCGGCTCTCCCTGCCGAAAAGTTGGCAAAAGCGTCAGCGCTTCGATGAATCGCCGTTGCTTTGCGACTGTGCTTGATCGAGCCGAGCCTGCAGTGCTGCCACTTCTGTGCGCAACGCCTGCAGCTCTCTCTCTTTTTCTGCCTTCTCGGCGGCTGCGACAAGTCCGTCGAACACCCAGCCGATAAGGATGATCCAAGCCGCTACCGGCTTGAAGATGAAAGCGATGATGAGCGTGACAATGACAATCCCTGCCATAAAGTTCCTTGAGAGACCTGGTGGAAACGTTGTCTCAACCAGGTTTCATCGTTTATTTTTTTTGCGTTGCCTCTGCTGGCGCCGGGGCGTTTTGGCTGCCACAGGTGGTGCCGGCAGAACGTTTGCAAGCGCTGGCACCGCTCTTGCGGCGGATGCGCGGGCGCTTGCCGTTCCAGTTGATCACCTGGGTCGGCTTGCCGGTCTGGTCGACCGCGACGAAGACAGCTTCGCCCTGAGTGACGTGAACAGTCTCGCCCTCTCTCACCACATCTACGTTGATGCGGACGGTGATGGAGGTGTTGCCGACAGCAGTGACTTCACCGTAACACTCGAGCAAGTCACCGACGTAAACCGGCTTTTCGAAAATTATTTCGGTGAACTTCTTGGTGACGCAGCGGCTGCGGCAGATGTCGCGCGCAGCGGAAGCGCCGGCAGTGTCCATGAAGCTCATGATGATGCCGCCGAAGACGTGCATTCTGCCGCCATCGACATTGCCGTTCGCGTGCTGCGGATGCATCTCGACGCGAATGACAGAACATCCAGATCTGCGTTTCATAGTTGATCTCCTTGAGTTCGTCTCTGACGGCGAGTGGCGCTGGTTTAGCCGCAACCCGCCGCCGAGACCTGTGATTAGCGACGGTGCATGTTCTTGCGCACGAGCCGCACCAGATCCTTCAGCTGTACGTCAGCCGGATCTTTGGCTCCGCCCTTGAGCGTCTGCACATTGCACAAGAGGCACTGGTTCGAGTACATGTCGTTGAGCAAGGCGACGCCGGTGGCGTGCACGCGGTCGCAGGCAGCATCGAAACGATCTGCGAAAAAACTGGCGCGTTCTACTGCAAGCAGCGAACCGGAGATGACATGGCGAGCTTGCAGCGTCGCCTGGGTGTCGGTGTCGCCTTTGAGCATGGCGCTCGCGGCTGCGCGAACTGCCTTCTCGTCGGCGTCGGTCCAGGGCATGATGCCGATGAGCGAGTGCCCGGACAGAGCGTTGAGCGAACTCTTGAGGATGGTGTCCGCCACTATGGGCAGCACTGCCTCCATGTCAGCCAGGCTCACCTCGCAGGCGATAGCGCCGTTGCGACTGACCCAGCCGATCTGGTCTGCCACCGCGCCCTGTATCTCGTCCAGTCTTTCCGCCAGCGCGGTGGCATAGCGATTCGATTTGCCGGTGCCCAGCTGGCGCACCATCTCGATAGTCAACAGCGCCCGCACCAGGTCGCTCGGGTGTTCGGAAAATCCGCGACGAGAGTCGAAGACGGAGTTCGTGGTCAGCTCCCAGTTGGGGCGATCCAGGGCCAGCTGCAAGATAAGTCCGTCTGCGAACATGGGACCCATATTGAGCACGCCCGCACCATCGGCGGTGACCTCATTCAGCCATTGCCGCCAGAGCTTGACCATGAAGTCGACCATGCTAACGGTTGTTTTGCCGCTGAACACGGTGCCGGTGCCGGTTGAGAAGTTGACGTTCTTGCTTTCTGTCTCGATGGAGCCGTCCTTGAACGCCGCGCGCAAACGCGCTTCCAAGACATCGCCCAGCTCGGTGTGAAAGCCTTCCACCCCGGCCAGTATCGAGTGCCCTCCGACCTCGTGTCCGTCCACGAGCCACAAGGGAAGGAAGTGCATGTGCGGTGCAGGCTTGCTCACCAGTGCGATGGGCAACTCCGCAGTGGCAGCCAGCGTAAACGGTCCGGTGCCTGAGTCGGAGTTAAAAGAACCGAGCGGATCGAGGCTCGGATAGAGCAACTTCGACTTGGAAGCGGAGCGGATTTTGCGGTTGTCGACGAAGTGCCGGTAGATGTCGCTGATCACCGCGAGAAACGCTTTCAACTCCTTCTGGTGGTTGCCGGAGCGCAGTTGCGCGATCGGAGCAGCCAGCGCTGAGAAGACCATCTCGAGCTGTGTCAGCACCGCTTTGCGTTTAACGACAGCGCGTGGCGTCAGCGAGTGAAGAACCACTTGCGCCTGTAAAACCGCTTGCTCGAGAACGTCTACGTAGGGCTTTTGATATCGCAGTGGCAAGAGCTTTTTGCCGTCCGCCACAGCGTTTTCAAAAACAGTCAAAGAAGTGGCATTCGCAAACGGAGCCGGGAGGTTAACCGTGGCACCAGCTGCGGATTCCATACGAGTCAATATCGACTGGGAGTCTCCCAGCGTGAAAGGTTTAGTCATGTGATTCTCCAAGCTAAGTGCCAGGCTCAAAGCCAACACGATGCAGGACTGACAGAGCTGTGCAAACGCGCAACGTCAGTCTGACCCTACAGGTAGTGTCAAACCGCGCACCAAGTTCGATGCAGAGAACGTTTTTCGGTCTGATGGGGTCAGAGATTGAAGTCGAGAGAAGCTAAAAGAAGAATTTGAGAAACAATTACCCGGTAAGCCTAATAAAGCTCTTGAATTCATTGCAACTGTCTTGGAGCTAATTTATAAATGAAACCGGCATAAATGGGCGATCCGGCGCACTTTGAGTTTGTGTTGATGTCAAGCGATTCGCACTGCCAGGTGCGCGGCAAATGGCTTAATGACCGTGTTTTCCGCTGACGTCAGCGAGACGAGCCGGGTGTTTCAAAGAGGCGGTATGGTCTTGGAAACCTCCCGTCTTGCGGCTCTTCAGAGTTAGCGCAGCTTCCAAGAAGCGATGCGCGACCGGTTTAGCTGCGGCGGGCGGAAGTTGAACTGGTATTGCCTACGGTGTCATGCGAAAATCGGTCGGCGGAAAGTTGGTCTCTCATGGCACCGCCCGCCAGCAGCGCCCTTCGTGGAACGTAAATATACTGTATAAAATAGTAAAAATCGAACCGAAAAAAGGTGCTGAAAACCGCTGAGCGATGCGGTTTCAACACCTGTTTTCGGTTTTAACTTCGAGACAGTCGCACCTGAATGTCGCCGACAAGGCAATTCTTCAGGTCGGACAGTTGCTGGTTCGGCATGACGTATTCGCAAAAGCCGCGGTTGCCGGTGTGTGTGCGCGTGTAGCCGTCACCACTGAACAGGTCGGTGAAGCTGACCGTGTGGTAGAGAAATCGGCGCACGCAGAGTGGCGAGCCGCCACACGTCGCCATTCTCTCGAGGGTCATGTATCTCGGGTCCGACGGTCCAGCCACTTGAACGTCGAGAAAACGAAATCCTGCTTGACGCTGGAATTTCTCGAACGCGGTGCGCTTCAGTGCGGGCAGTGCCTGCTTGAGCTGCGATGCCACTTCGGGATAGTTGATCGCCAGCATTTCAATAGACGAATTCCACGTGGCCATGTGTATTTCAGCCGGGCGGTCGAAGAGCACGAGCTTGAATCGTGTGCCGCGCTCGACGTGGTAGCGGATGTATTTGCGCGTATAGCCGAGTTTGATCAGAGCCTGATAGCCACTCAGCCCGAAGATGCTCGATAGACCTTGCGGTCCCATGATCATCACGACTCGGCGCTGCGGATCTGTGGTGAGCGAATCAACCTGATCCTTCGTTGTCTTGACGATGCGTCCGTATACGCCCCGCACCCGTCTCAAGACCTCTCCGCGTCGAAAGGCGCGGAGATATTTCTCCTGGTTGGTCATAAGGTAAGGTCTCCGTAATGCTTTCAGCGGGTTTTATTGAGTTCCTGAAGTGAAAATGTGAGAAATGCATCTTCAACCTAGCAACGCGCCCATCTCAAACGCACGCGGTGTAACGATAGTTGTCATGTGCAAAAAGTTAAATTCACGCCGGGCTCGCAAGCCTTGCTCCCATCAGTCACACCTGGATCGCAGGAGTTAAACTTGAGGAAGCAACTTGGGAGGACCAATGATGCGAAGAGTGATAGCGCAGGAAAGCAAGCTGGTAGGCGCTCCGCCGGAAAAGGTCTACCGGATTTTCGCCGATCCCCGCCATCATGCCCACATACTGGCGCAATGCATTAGCGATTACTCTTCGTGCCCGGATGGAACCGTACGCTGCCGCATCGAATTTGGCGGTGTCAAGCGTGATTATCATTTCAGCAGGCAAGAAGTTGAACCGAACCGCCTGTTTTGCGAGACCGATCTGAAAACTAAAATTGTCACAGAGTTCATTTGCGAACCGCATGCGGAAGGAACATTGGCGACGATTCGCGTCGACTATCAAGCAGCTTCTTCTTTGCTGGGGCTGATCGAGTCCATGGTGGCACCTTCGTTTCTTCGCAAGATGTACGACGAAGAGCTGACCAAACTCGCTCGCTACGCGCTAGTCGCTACTGTTTGATAAGAGAGTTGGAGTCGGCGCAGAAGGGCGTCAGTGATTGCTGGACGGTGCATTGACTGCCGGTGCATATGCGTCCGATATCCACCCGCATCCCTCCCGGCTTTCCGCCGTATAACCATCTGTGATTTTGGGAAAAAGCCACCACGTGTGATAGCATCATGCTGGTGCTTCTAACTGTTGACATTGCCCATCGCACAGGCGATCTGGAAAGCGCAAGGTAACAAATAACGGCTCGGTACACCAGCAGGCGAATCATTCCGCAGTCACAGCGAATGCGTCATCGTGCCTGCCGGATTTGCTTTTGGCAATATTCAAATGAGGTAGTGAGATGATCCGAATGCGCGTTGACAGCATACAGCTCGATCCACGGAGCCTGCAGCCGATTATGGTTCTTTGCGACGACGCCAAAATGCGTGCGTTGCCGATTTGGATTGGCTCGGCCGAAGCGAATGCCATTGCCAGAATCTTGATGAGCGTCGAATCGCCCCGACCAAAAACGCATCAGCTCATGATGACGATGGTGTCTAAGTTAGGTGCAACTATCAAACAGATCGAGATCAACGAACTGGAAGACGACACATTCTTTGCCACCATTCAACTGGAAAGAACGGGCGCCAATGGTGAAAAGGAGACGTTATCGCTAGATGCTCGCCCGTCAGACGCTGTCGCTCTCGCGCTCATTGCTGATGTGGCCATCTACGTAGCACCAGCCGTGGTGATGGAGAGCACTTATCCGGTCGACTCAGAACGCGACGAAGCGGAAGCGGAAGAGTTCAAAAAGTTTCTCAACAACATTACGGCCACCGACTTCACCAAGCATGCCGCATTGCCCGCTGAAGAGAAGACGCAGGAAGACGGTTCTATCGCTCGAGAAGATCGCAAATCCGACGCCGCCTGACCGTCCTGAACGCAGCGAAAAACTCAGGGCAGCCGCGCTTTGACGTAAAGCGTCGACGGCTGCCAGGTCGGCTGGCAGCGCGGTCCCTCTTCGGTCCACCTTAGCCTGTCCAGGCAGATGCGCCTGGCTGTCCAAGATGGATCCCAGGCGTGGTAGACGATCACATCCGTGACTCCGTCCGGAGCCGTAATGATGGAATTGTGTCCGGGTCCAAAAACGTGTTGAGGAATATCACTCAAAACTGCGGCGCCATGCGCATCCTGGTCATCTATCCAGGGACCGTTGATACTTTCTGCATGAGCAAATCCGACACCGTAGGTTTTCGAGTTCCAACAACCACCGCTGTAAAAGCAGTAATACTGCCCGTTCCTATACAAAACCGTCGGTCCTTCGACCGTGTGCCAGGCGTGCCAGACTTTGCCGAGCCAATGGCGGTTGCGCTCGAAAATCTGCCAATCAGCTTGAGCGCGCACCACCGTTTTTTCCTCACCTTTAATCGACACCATATCGTCGCCCAACTCCACCATGGCGATGCCTGTGCCCGGGCGCTCGCCGTCCAGAAAATCCTTGGCGAAGAAAAGGTACCGTTTGCCGGTGAGCGGATCTTCAAATGGGTGCGGATCGATTGTGAACGGTTCGTCCGGTATCAGTATCACTCCCTGATCGACGTATGGACCGGTAATCTCTTTTGCGGTCGCTACACGAATCTGGTGGTGTTCACCGGCGGCGCCGCCGGCTGAGTAGTACATGTAATACTTGTCGCCATGCCGCACCACCTCCGGTGCCCGATACGACTTCGCCTTCGCCTCGTTGAGCGGAGTGAGCGAGCCGCCGACGTAGTTCCAGCGCAGCAGATCTTTGGAGTGCAAAATGGGAAACCAGCGTCCATCCTGCTGAATATCTGCGGTACCAAAGGCATAAAATTCATCGTTGTGGCGTAACACGAAGGGGTCGGCGAAGTACCCTTGCCACACCGGATTGGTGTACAGCTCATCGATCGATTTCGCCCCTAGAGGAACCTTCGACAAAGCGACGTCCCTCATACTGTCTTGGCGCACTTTCCGCATGCTCCAGGCATGGTAATCGATAAAATTGGCGCGGTCGCCGATCTCGGAAAATAGCGGTTTGCCGGATTGCGCTTCTATGTGAAACGGATTTTCAGGGTTGAGCGGGGCGCAGGTGACACTGAGGGCAGCAACGAGCGGCGCCCAGGCGCGGGCGATCGGTAAGAGCTGTTTCTTTCTTCCCACCTTGATCCCCGGATAGCGCCGACTTATTTGAGGTTACAGTAAATGAGCGCCATTTCATCGCTTCACAACTGCTCTGCCCCAAAGCTTAATCCACAGTGGATCGGCCTTCTCAAGAGAATGACCGATCCACTGCGAGCTGTTTCACGATTGCTTCTGCGCTTTGAGGCGGGGAAATACCATGGCGATCGATCTGATCACGTGAGACGAAATGAGACGGTATGACATAAAAACACCGCTCAGTAATTTCAGTGAACGCCAGCAAGTAACGCCCCAAATAATAAATCTCATGTCTGAACGGCTTGCGCCGCGCGCAAGATGATTCTCGACACTGGCACAGATCGCCGGTGGAGCGCAGTGGTGCGCTCGGAAAAGGATTTGTCATGTCTGGATACGCAGTCAGGTTGAAGGAAAGTCTCTTTCACCCGAACATTCGCTTGAAAAATGATTTTCCGCTGGCCGGCAAGCAGCTGGGTAAGGTGTACACAAAAGCGCTTGTCTACTTTACGCTCGGCAGCGCCATGCCGATCCTTCTGGTGTTGGGCGCTATGATGCTGCTCCCGTATCTTCCCTACTCGATTAGCGACCCAGCAATCTCGATCATGAACCGCTGTTTCCCCGGCGATAAACCGTCGGCTACTTTTCTGGTTGCAATGGCGCTCATCAGTTTCATTACCGGCGCCCTTCTCGAGCTGGCAGTGCTCGTCGGTGCTTTGAAGAATCAGGGAAAGACGTTCTGCCAGGCAGTGTCACTCAATCTCGACGCGCTCAAAGGTTCAAGCCGTTGGCAAACCGCGTTCAACTTCGCCTGGCGCGTATTCGTGGCTGTGACGCTCTGGGCTGTGCTGGATATTGCGTTGGGCATGTTGCTTCCGTCCGGTCATCAGGCTTCCCTCGACTACACGAAAATGATGGCCGGCGGCAACCTCTGGATCTGGTTTGCAATCGCGGCAATCGGTGCGCCGCTGACAGAGGAGATCGTGTTTCGCGGTTTTCTCTTCTCGGCTTTGCGACGCTCGTTCGGGCAAGGGCGCATTGCTCATTGGCTCGGCGATGGTCGCTATGCAGATGTCGCGGCGGTTGTTGCCAGTTCGCTCGTTTTTACGCTGATGCATTTCCAGTTCGACTGGGCTGCGGTGCAGATTTTTCTAGCAGGCTGTTTTTTGGCCGAGCTGTACCGGCGGTCGGGAACTCTTTGGACCGGCATTGTCTGCCACGCATGCAATAACGGGTTCACCGTTCTCTTTCTGGCAATGTCCAGTCACCACTAAACATCCGACCTTGGGGAAAGCCATCGGCTTCCCAAAACTGTCCGCTAGGACGCTATTTCTAGAACTCAATGGAGGAATAGATTATGAAAGAAGACAAAAACCTCGGCCCAGGTCAGATTCTCAGGGAAGACCTCAGATTCGTTCATGGCGTGCCCAAACGTGCTCGCCCAGAGGAGAGAAAACCTCAACCGTTGCGCGTCTCCCATTACCAGGTTGAGGGCAACTCACTGCTTCTGCTGGTTAAAAATGGCTTCGGCAACTCCGGCCAAATCTACAACTTGGCAGAAGCCGAGGAATGGTTTTCGCAGCATCATCCGCAGCTGATCGACGAGCAAGGTCGAATCATGCTGTTGGAATTAAGCCCGGAAGCGCTGTCCGCTTTTCTCGCTCATGAGTCGAAGAAGCGTTTCGCTCCTGCTGGCGGCAAAGTTGAGTGCGGGCATCTCATTGATAACCCGGCAGCATTTTTCGGATATGAAAATCTCCTTCGTCGTGGGGCGGCAGAGGAGTCTGACTCTCATTAGGTCTAGCTGAGTCACTCGAGGGTAGCGCATGTTTATGCGCTACCCTCGGGCTGGCTCGTACTATCTTTGGCGCTTGCAGAAAACGTAAGATCGACTGTCCATCAACGTCTTATGATTTTTTTCCAAAACATACGATGCGTGATAGTATGGGCCGTGAAAATTGTGAAACCCGGAGTTTGCGTAATTGCGAACATCTGGGTTTCACGTGGTGACATTAACTCGCGAGGAGCCCAGGAAGACGCGACATTGCTGTTGCGCCCACCTGGACCCCAAGGAGATAGAGATTCGGTGATTTTGAATTGCATATGATCAGAGGACGTCGGCCTCGTGAACATGCGGAAGGTGGCTGCTTCTGGGTCCTGAATTCATGGGCACGGGCACTGCCAAAACTGCAGGCGGCGGCGCCAGCGGAACAGCCTTGAAATAGTTTTCGATGCCTGTGCAAAGTGCTTGCGCAACCTTTTGCTGATAGGCATCCTGCGTCAAATTTTTAAACGAATTGGCGTGAGAGAGATAACCGATCTCAGCCAGCGATGCCACCCGGGTGTTCCAATCCAGGACAAACAGATCATCCCAACGAGACCAGTTCGCTTGCTCGTGAAGAGTAGCGGACAGGCTGTTGAAAAGGTCTTGCGATAGGACGGAGCTCTCGTTGGTGTAATAGTACGTCTCCACGCCGTGAATCGCTCTGTCAGTATTGGCGTTGACGTGGATGCTGAGGAAGATGTCCGGTTTGAGTGTATTGCTCATAACGGCACGGTCGTGCAGAGAGAGTGCAACATCAGTCGTCCGCGTCATGATGACGGTGGCGCCGTCAGCTTTGAGCAGATCCCTCAGCTTCAGTGCAACCGAGAGTGTGATGTTCTTCTCCTCCACCTTTCCCCGTACTGCGCCAGCCTGGAAGCCGCCATGACCGGGGTCGATCATAATGGTCTTGCAGGAAAGAGGCAGTTTGGGATCGAGAACGCAAGCGCCTGAGGCAGTCACCGGCTCCCGCGGCGCCACAACCGGGGCTGGCTGCGGCGGCGTTGATGTCGGCGCCGACTGCTCGGCTTGTGGTGGCGCTGGTGGTGTCATCAGCGCCAACTTGCGTAGAGAAGCTGCTGTCTGACCGTGGCTCTGTGCCCGGCTGTCGCGGGACACTGAGAGCGAAGTCAGACCGATTATAAATATGAGCGCTGCCTTGAGCGGCAGTTTGGTAGTTCTTCTAAATACCTGCATAAATATGTCCATCTATGAATCCGCAATGTGCGCAGATTCGCGCGGCAGTAGCCTGCATTCAAAACTACTGCCGCACTTTTTTTAATCCAGTCACCGTTCTTGGAGTTTCAGCGCTGACGGCTGCCCCGTGAAGATGCGTTGGAATGCCTGGAATATTGCCTCGTGCTCCTCGTCCGTGAGCAGCACTTTGTCATAGAGCCGTTTGTCGCATAGGCTGACGATCGTGGTGATCTCGTTTTTGTACGGGTGATTGGTCACCTGCACCGACAACTCGATCTGTCCACGCGTCTTCGCCTCTAGTTTATAAAGCCAGCGCAGATTGCGCTCCAGCTCTTCATAGTTTTGCGGACTGAAATCACCGCGCTTGATGCGCACTGAGATCAGGTCGAAGTTGCGTTTGACTTGCAAGAGCGGCGTGAGCGGATATTTTCCGTTCGACACAATCGGCTTGTTCAGGTGGTTGTACCAGACGAAGCAGACGATGGTGCCGAGCACTCCAGCAAGCACGCAGCCGAAAGTGAATACCGCTTCCAAGATCGAAATCAACAACTTCTGAGGACCTTGCTGAATATCCGCGCGTCCGTCGTAAGTCATGGACGTGTAGACAACCAGCGCCGGCAAGGAGACCGTCTGGTCATCTTTGGCCGCTGTCCTGGCATAAGTCATGTTGGCATTGAGCGTCCATGACTTACTGACGTTGAAGCTTTGCACCTCGAAGCGCAGCTTCATGTAGGTGGAGCCGTCGCTCTGCTTGCGAGCTATCATGGCCTTGGGCTGCGTGCGAATCTCGAAATCGCCCGAGATGGCGAGGTTCGAGGTGTCCACCACCGTGCCCGGTAGCTGTTTGATGTACAGGTCGATAGGAATGACGTCGCCCGTTCGCCAGCCGAAGTCGCGCGGCACGGTTGCCACTACTTGTGGTGCGTCTGCCGGCGCCTTCGCATCAGCTGCGAAAGCCGGCCACGCGGTGCGATCCCAGAAGTGCAGTACACCCATGACCACGGCCACCAGAGCGACCGTGACCAAAGCCCACTGCCAAAGTTTCTTTTTCATAAGACCATCCTCACCGGCGTTTGCCGGATGTTTGTGGCGGACGCCGCTTGGCGCGCGCTAAAAACTGGCGCCAATTGAAATTGATCGGCTGCCTGAACGGCTCACGCGGAGCCAGAACAGCAAGAGTCAGCAAGACTAGTCCCGCCAATAACGGATAGACGAACAGCTCGCGCTCGCCCTTGATGTACTTCACATCGACGTTGCGCGTGAGCGAGCCCATGTCGAAATCGGAAGGCTCTCCGATACGTGCATAACGGCCGCCTACCGTGTTCTTCAAGCCGATGAGGAAGGATTCGTCCAACGAAGACGTTACAACCTCACCATCTTGAGTAAACCACTGCTGGTCGTGAAACTGATATTGATCGCCGGGTGAAAGTTGCGCGATCGGAATCGGGCGTGCTGTTTTGCTGCCCAAACCGGCGATGACGATCTGCACGTCGCGCTTCTTCAGCTCTGCGATTGCCGCTGCCAGCTTTTCGTCTTCCGAGTCGTTGCCACCGTCCGTGAAGAGGATGACCATGCGATGGTGATTTGCCGGCGAATCGAGGTCGAACAAAAGACAAGCCATCTGCAGCGCGTCAGCAAGCTGACTGCCTTCTCCCGGCGCGCTTCCTTCGGTGACTACGTTTTTTACCACCCAGCGCATTGACGGCATGTCATCGGTCAAAAACGCCTGCGGAAAAGATGCTCCCGCGTAGGTGACCAGTCCAAGCCGGTTGTAGCCCAGTGATGGAATGACGTTGTTGACGAGCAGGTAGCGACCCATGTCGAGACGCGTGCCTGTCTTGAAGTCATTGCCGGAAATTTTGCCCTGATAGTCTACTGTCGCCATGCTGCGGCTGACGTCCATAACAGCGACGACATCCATCGTGCCTTGCGGGTATTCGATGGAAGAGTGCGTCAGAGACGGACGGGCGACTGCCACTACCAGCGCTGCCAGACCGAGTCCGGCCGCGAGGGCTTTGCCGATAAACAAAGCTTTGCCGAGAGGCGATGCGAAGCGCGATACAAGCGCCCACTCGCCGTAATCGGCAAGCAACTTCTTTCTGCGATGCCAGGCGTACCACACTGCTGCCATCCCTAGTGGTGGCAGGAGCAGGAGCAACCATAGCATGTGCGGATTGAGGAAATGCATAGTTGACTCCTGTTAGATGCCTTTCGGCCTGCCTTTGCCGCCCCCGGGCTGACCACTGCCGCCACCGCCGCCGCCCTTGATGATCAGCTGACTGACCAACTCCAGGTTGTACTTCGCTTCCAGGTCGTTCGGGTTGTGCCGGAGCGCCTGTTTGTAAGCTTCTGCAGCGGGGCTGAGCTTCTGCTGGTAGAACAGCGAGTTGCCGATGAGCAGTTGAAAATCGGCCGCCCTTGCCTGCCTCGAGACAGCAATGGTGCCATCCTGATCGGAGAGCAGGGTGTAGCCGGCCGTCCAAATCTTTTGAGCGTTGACGTAGTCTCCGTTGTGATACAACTCGAGACCGGCGTCATAATATGGCAGCGTTTGCTCGCCGCGCTTGGATTGCGCTGCGGTTGCATAGTCGTGTTGCAGCATCGGCAGCGTGTACGTGAACAAGCGCAGGCATCCGTAAAGAGCCAGTGCGATGAACGCGAAGGCGGCGAGCTTGACCAGACCCTTCTTACTTCGCATCAAAAACGCGAAAATTTTCGTTTTAGCATTCATAGTTACTCCGATCGTGCTTACTGATTCAGCACAATTGCCTCGGCGGTTAAGCCGACCAGAAAGAAGAACAGAGCCGCATAAGCGAAGTAATAAAAGCGTTCATCATGCTTGTGAGCGCCGGAGACCTGTACCGCCGACTGCTCGAGCGAGTTGATCGTCTGGAAACAGAGGTTGAGATCGCCGCCGTTCTCTACGCGAAACACCTGTCCGCCGGCTTTCTGCGCCAGCTTGATGATGTCTACGTCGTTTTCCGCCAAGGTGGGACCGACGCCGATGACATAGAGGCGAATGTGGCGCGATTGAAGCAGCTTGAGCAGCCGATCCTGCGCATCATCAGACAAGTTGTCTTCGCCGTCGGTGACCATGATCAAAACGCGTGTGCTCGACTGCCCGAGTTCATCGAACTGGGCAACTGCAGCGTCGATCGGTCCAGGCTTGTACTCGCCGAAGTTGGTACCGCCGCCGACACCATGCGTGGTCAGCTGCAGCTTGCGGTAGATCATCTTCAGGTCGCTCGTCAATGGCCAAGAAATGTACGGCGACTGGTCAAAAACCAGCACTCCGACGCGATCTCCGGACTTGCTCATGAAGCGGTCGCGGACGAAGTTAAGGACCGAGGCTTGCGCTGCATCGATGCGGCGTTGCTGCGGCTGGCTGCCATCGTCAGTACCGTAAGTGTCACCGAGCGCGGGGCTTTTCGGCAAAGGCGGCAGCTCCTTGTCGAGCTCGCTGTTGCCAGCCTGAGGCGTCGGCACTTCTCCGTCGAACTCGGTGGACATCGAGCCGGATTTATCCACCGCGATCATGATGTCGCGTGCCTTGATCGTCTCTTGCGGTTCGGTGAACGGATGCTGTGGTGTTGCTAGTGCAAAGAGAAGAGCGACAAAGCCGAGGCTCAAACTGACGAGGGGGAAAAGATGCAGATAGCCGCCTCGAGTGCGCTTCTCCATTCTGCCGACATCGCTGTGCCCGACATAACTTTTACCTCGAAAAAAGAGCCATGGAACCAACACAGCAGGCAGCAAGAAGAGCCAGGCTGGATGTGCAAATACCATAGAACAACCTCCTCAGGTGTACACCTGAAGCTTGTTTGCGTTTAGCAAATGAGAGAGAGGCGCGCTACCGTCCTCAAAGAGGACCCCGAAACCGTGTTCCGGATCGTGTTTATTCTTTTGGGGGGAGCGCCTAAAGCCTGTGGTGGAAAAAGAAAATATACCTCTGCAAACTAACGGGCTGAGATCTAAGAAGACAATAAAGGCCTGGTTTAAGAGTGCATAATCATTGCCGGGTTGGAAACCGCAAGGATGGACGAAATTTCAGCCGTGTTGATGTGCTGCTGATAACTTCGTCGCATGACAAGGCTTTTTTCTCGACAAAACTGTGCGCTAGCTTCGCTACAAGCTAAGACCGTTGCCGAGAGGCGATTTCTGCGTAATGCGGAAGTGATTTATCACTTTAGGGTGGGTACGAAAAAACCAGGCCCTCCTCTCCGCACGCGAAGGTACGGTATCCATGCCGCTCAGCGACTCTTTCAAATCGCATCAATCATCCAACATGCGGCTGCACAACATGGCAGCGACTCCGACCCCTGACGACCTCGAGTTTGCGTTATCACTCGCGCACAAGAACCCACTAAACATCGTGGAGTTGCCGTGGAAAGCCTCAGATGGCCGAAACTATCTGCTCAAAGTCACGTGTGGCACGGGCGCCGAGGAGCCGAGCTGGACTCTCAACGCCGGAGCCGGACACAGTGCAGACCTTATTTGGAACTACGACAGCTCCGATTTTAAACTCGTGCACAGTTTGATCTGGCAGGAATGTGAGGAAAAAAATTCGCCCGCTCTGCCTGCAGGACCAGCGGCAATGCCCGAGGAAGTACGTCCGCAAGGCGAATTTCAGTCTACTGAAGGGGCCCTGGATTCGGTGGCCGAGTCCATCGCCAGTCAGGCTCCGCAAACTTCAGCTAACGGCGGTTCTCTCTTCTCATTTCCTGCCAATATGAGCACCAGCACCGAGACACCGGTGTATCAGGCGACCGAAGATATTTCCGCCTGGATGACCAATCGCGGTGGCGATTCTCCGCCCATCGCGGCGCAGCCGGCGCCGGTGCCGCAGTGGACTATGCCGGCCACTGCGAGGGTTGAACAAGAGGCACCACTTGCGATACCGGCAGTTGCATCGATGCCTGCGCCTTCTCCGATGCCTGCGCCCGCAGCGATGCCTGCGTCCGTCCCGATGGCTGCGTCTGCGCCAATGCCTGCGCTTTCGATTCCTGAACCACCGAATTTCCCCAGTTTTCAGGCCATGCCTGCACCGCCCGTAGTGGCGTCGCCGGAGCCCCTGGGTGCACTGTCTGCCCTTCAATCGGCCTTGCCGCCCGCTCCCATCGGTCAGCCCGGCACCTTTGTGCCACCGTCTGTGCCATCACCACCGCAGGCGCTTATGTCCTCAATGCCGTCATCCCTGGAGCCAGATGCTCCCACGGCGCAATCGAGCTCTCCGTTCGCTTCAATGCCCCAAGCCGTGGCACAGCAACAAGCTCTCATAACTGCCCACTCGGCGCCACCGCCTCTCCCTCCCGTGTCCACCGGATTTCCGATGGCCCCTATGGCGGCAGCGCCATCGGGTTGGCCGCAGGCTCCGCCAGCACCGGCTCAACCAATGGCACAGGCTACAGTGGCTCTAGCGCCTGCTCCCGAACCGCCCCCGCCGGTTATGGCTCCCCTGGTGGAAGACGACTCACCCAAACCTGCTTTATCGCGCCGTGGTTTTAGACTTCCTGGTGGACCTCTTGATGATACCGTCGGACAGCCAGCCCCGCCGCTGACACCACCTGTGGTGCGAGTGCCACCTGCTCCTGCGCTGCCGCAGTTTTCTCAACCGGTGATCCCGGCAGGCACGGACATATTCGTGCGCACTACTACAGCAGAGCACACTCAATCAGGTACCGCTCCTGCATTCGAGCAGACGGCTTCGCAACAAAATATGCCACCCTTCCTACCTCCAGTTCCAGTTCTGCAGCCTCAATCCGCGCCTGAAACTGCCGCTGTTCTTGGGCCGGCTCCCGATACTGCTGCCAGTCGTGGACCTAAACAGTTGCCATCCCCCGTAGAACTCGATCGCGCAGCGGTCGACGGTGTCTGGGGTGAACTGACAAACGCAGAGACGGGATTGCTCACCCAACCTGCTTTCCTGTTCTTCCTCGTTAATGAAGTCCAGCGTCACGCCCAGACGCAACATCCGTTCGCCATCGTTCGTTTTGAAATGTGCGTTCGCTATTCGGGTACAGAAACAGTGCTCAAACCGCTTCCCAAGCGTGCTGTACGTGAAGCCGCTCGGCGGATATTTGCTCAGATGAGACCGCTGTCTTTGGTGGGACATTATCGAGAGACAGATTACGCCTTCCTATTGCCACTGGCTAACCGTGAGCAAGCGACCGAATTTATCAATCAAGTGCACAAAAACTTGATGAGTGGTCCGTTGGTGCAAGGCATGGAAGTGGAAAACCTGGCCCTATTCTTCGGAATCGCCAGCATGCCGGACGATTGCAACCACCCCGGAGTGCTTTTGGCGGCAGCCGATGAGGCACTGACGGCGGCCAAGTCCACCAACAAAACTATTGTCACCTACGCCGAATTGTAGCGGTTTATTGCCCGGCACCGTGTGGTGGCGCTGACAGTGGCAGGTCGCATCCTGACAGCAAGCGCTCGCCATGTGCCCGCGATAGCTAGGCTAGCCTTGTATCACTCTACGCTTGCGGAAAACACTTATGGTTATGGCCCTTGGTTCTCTAATAACAGATCCTGGCAGAGTTAATATGTCGTGTTTCTTTTATTGTTTCTGTCAAGTAAACCTCAGCAACTAAACTACTGCGCGCGCACAATCAAAGCATTTCCGGAGCACCACTCAGGTGCTTTGATTGCGCGCGTGCAAAAAGGAGCGGACCATGCCTGCATCTGAAAGCCCACTCTGCCCTAAAGAATCAACGATCACTGAACTGCGTCCGACACTTCGCGCACTGCTGGAAGAGCTGCTGCGCAGCGCCAGACTGCCGGAGTATCTGGCAAACGGTGAGCAACCGATGTCCGGTCTCGCCTGCCGTTTTTGCCGGTCGACGGGCGACGAACTCTGCCAGCACGAGCAGGTGCGACTCGGTCGGTTGGCGGAAGACATGCTCCAGGCTGACTCCTTCGAGTTCAGTCTCGATCCAGGACTGAAGCTGTATTCGAGCGGCGTCTGGTACCCGCCGGACCTTTCCCGTAACGTGGTGGTGTTCCGCCTGAGAATCGGTGGGGACCTGCCCCAGTACTATCCCGCCTTCTTCAACTACGCCACACGGCGAATCGTTGAGACCGGTCTGCGCCAGTTCAGGTCCCGGTGAGACGGAGTTCAACCTTCAACCCAGACGGAGCATCAGTGCTCCCTCTAGCTGAAATTGGTGAAATCGAGGAGATAAGCGAATGCAAATCGAAATCGAACTTACTCTGAATATTCTCGCGCAGTTGGTTCAAGCCAAGGGCGTCATGAAAAAAGCCGGCGCGCCAACAGGGCGAGACTGCTTTGAGCTGACCACCGCGAAAGGCACTTACATGGTGCCCACGTACAGCGCACCCTGGGCTCCTTGCGATTGTCCTTTCTTCGTTCCGACGGGCGAGACTGACAGAAATCTCCATCTGACGGACGCCGTGGAAGACCCCGAGGTTATCGCCTTTCTCGGCGAAGCCACGTGCAACTTCGTGGTTGGACGCAATCAGTTCTGAGGGACCGGCTCGCATCCGATCAATTAGAGACTCACTGCCTCGGAAGTCGAGGAGCGGGTAAACATCAACGGTCAGTGCGATCAGTATCGCGACAGGAGTTTATCTATATGGCACAGCCAAAGATCGTCTACCATTTGAGTGGTTTGATTTATAGCACGCTAACCTTGCTTCAGGAGCGCTTGAACGGCAACGGTATCGAGACAAGCATTGATGCGGAGCTGCGCATTCACTGCCCGGCAGATCGTCTGGGTGACATGCAACGCATCTGCCTGGAGATCGCGCGCGAGCGCGCGGTGCCGAACCGCAGCTTTGCAGTCAACTCGATTTGCGCATGAGACTCGCTAACAAGATCGGCTCACCGCCCTTCTTGTTTTTTTTCACCAACTATGACGTATAGCACATGCGGTAAAATGAGAAGGCATGCGGGTTTAAGTCACTCGAAAGGGAAGCGGGCACCGGGGGTGGTGCCCGCTTCGTCGGTCAGACCTCGCGTCTGATTAGTTGATCCGTGTGCTCAGGGTGTAGCGCACGACCATCTGTCCGTTGTGAGGAACGACAACGGGGGCGTACATGCTCGTCGCATTTTCCTGGACGAACGGTTGCGAGGTCTGCGTGAGCGAACCTCCTACCTGCACGTACTGGCGCAGATTGACAGTGACGTCTTTATCTTTGCTGTTGAACACAGTCACTTCCACAACCTGTGTTTCAAACAGCGGCTGCGTCGCCTGTGGATCTTTAGGGCGTGGATCCTGCGTGTCACTCAGCACTTTGGTGGAAAACTTGAGGTCAGTGCTGGTACCGAGCTCGAGATTGAACTTCTCGCCCACAGCGACATCATTGACGCGGGCAGTGCCGGTGAGCTGCAAGTTGCCTTTCGCATCCGCCTGATAGAGACGGACAGAACCTGCAGGCAGAGGCTTGCCCAGATTATGCTTGCTGTCGTTGGTAACGTGCAACCGCATGTTTACGGATTGCTTGTTGCCGTCGCTGTCACCTTCGGGGGTGAAGTAGTACTCGCGGTCGACAGGGATGTCGTGCGCACTGAGTAAGGGAATTTGCTTGTTCTCGCCGACGTTGATGTCGACCTTGCCGGGCAGCGTGTACAGCTTCTGTTCGCCCAATGACTGAACGCTTGCTGGTGCCGCATCGGCTGCCAGCGGCGCTCCGGCACCTGGTGCCATGGCGGCAGCTAGGCGAAAACCAGAGCCATCTTGCACGTTGCCGGACAACAGGTTGACGTCGACGCCCTTGTAAGCAGTGCCTGAGTCGTTGCTGATGGCGACCGAGCTGTCGAAGGTCGTGAGCTTGCCCGCCTTCTCGTCATAGACTGCAGAGTGTGTCGCAGTCCAAGAGAAGCCTGACGACTGGTAGAGGATGCGGATGGCGTACTGCCCAGCTTTGGCCGCGTCTGCCTGCAGAGTCAGTGAGGGAGTGCTGGAGAGCGACTGCGGCAACTCCGGCACGCTCACTTGATCGCGATTGCGGATTATTCGCGGGCTGTTGGGCTGGTCATCGGGAAGAACTATCAGCTCTCCATCGGAGACGGCAATGAGCTTACCGGTGACGACACCTTGTCCGTAGCTCACCGTGATGGTTTTGCCGATTGAGTTCGCGAGCAGTTGAGTCGAGTTGAGGTTGGCTTGCTGGTACGAAACGGCGCGCAGAGTAAACTGACCCGCGCCTTCGACGCTTACGACCATGAGGGTCTGCGGTCTGTACTGACCAGAGACACCGCCGAGCTGAACAGCGTTTTCGCCGGTTTTTAACTCAGCTTGCCTCACTTCCTGTACGACGGCAAAGCGGCTGCTGTAGATAGTGAGAGTTTGCTGCTGAGCCTGACTGGCTGTTGACTGTGTTTGAGCGAAGGCAGCAGTTGCTGCACCGAATGAAAGCGAAGCCGCGAGCACTGCACCTAACGCAGTGGTTCTCTTCATGTGTGTTCCTCTTGTGTGCGCCAAAACGCGCCTTCGTTCTGGCGGAAATGGGTTGACGATGTTTCGTCGAGTGTGTGCACTTCAACAGTGCGTCATGCATCACTCTCATAAAACTGAGAGCGCTGAGCAGGTAGTAGGCGACTGCCTAGACGGTCTTATATGGTGCGCCAGTTCAAAAACGGGTGGAGTGATGCGTAGCGATCTTAAGAGCTGTAATTGCGCGGTTTCAAACTTAGCGCCACATATTTACAACGAAATAATCGCTTGATATCCCCTTGGTCTGCTGGATTCCAAGCGCTCCTGCATTCCCGTGACTGCTGCGGTTGGCGGAAGTCGAGGCAGTAGAAAGCGCAGTAGTTCCCACTCTGCGCTAGCTCGCATCAGTGTGGATGAACGCATGTCCACTGAGTGGAAACCGGTTTTATTACTATACTGCGTGGCAGGCATGCGAAGACAAAAGTGGCTTGGGGTGTTGAGCTGATCAAGCACCGCCAAACCACTTTTGTGAGTCGCTAGAAATTCCTGTTTCACTTCTTCTGCTTTGCTCCATCTCCCTTAACAGCATCAGCAACCTCCGCCTTGGGCGTTGTCGCAGAAGGAACTTCAGCTTTCGCTGAAGTAGCAGTTGCTGTTACAGCAGGAGGAGGTACCACGACGACTTTAGCCGGAGCGGGAGGTGCTTCAACTTTAGCCGGAGCAGGCTGTACCACGACTTTAGCCGGAGCAGGAGCTTCGACTTTAGCCGGGGCAGGAGTTGCTTCGACTTTGGCCGGAGCAGGAGTTGTTTCGAGTTTGGCCGGAGCAGGAGGTGTTTCGACTTTAGCCGGGGCAGGAGTTGCTTCGAGTTTGGCCGGAGCAGGAGTCGCGTCGACTTTAGCCGGAGCAGGAGTCGCTTCGACTTTGGCCGAAGCAGCAGTTGAACACGGCAGAACACTGGCTGTTGATGCCGGTGGCTGCGGCGCTGTGGCTGCAGGTTGGGCTGGCGTCGAAGCGGTCGGCGTGGCAACAGGAACAGCCGCGGACGCACCGGATGTGGTGCTGGTCGTTGACGGCGTTTCCGTCTGCCCAGCGCAGGCAGAGTTCGGTGTCGGAAACTGAGCGAGAACTTTCTGCACAGTCGGGTCCGTCTTCGGCAATCCGTACGCTTTGCAGAAGATCTCTTCGATGACCGCGGGCAGATGCGACTCTGTCACGCAAGCTGTTTGGAACTCACTCCAAAGTAGTTCGGCTTCGCGAGGGGCATGTGTGCCGTGAGCGCTGCCGTAGGAGGGCATCAAATACGTCTTGTGCAATCGCTTGCAGCCGAGTCGCTGGTAGAAGGCCAGCCTACGCGTACGCGCCTTCTGCGTCTCAGCATCAAGACCGGTTTCCTTCGTCGACTCGATTTCCAGAAACACACCGAGGTGATTGGGGTGTGACTGTTTCAGTTCGTCGATAAGCCGCTTCATGTGCTTCGAACCGACACCGGTCGAACGCTTCGTTGAATCGGTAGCGATATAAGCCAACAAACAGAAGTTGCTCATCATGTTGGTGATGGAAAAGCAGAGCAACTCGCCGGACTTGTTCACCGTTTTGTGCAATAAGACACTGCCCTTCGTAATTAGCTTACGCAGGTCCTCTACCGGATGGCGCTCGTCCGCAGGAAACGCCGCTTCGTAGAGGTTCTTCCAGTCATCTTCTTGACCGGTACTGATTTGACATAGGATTTGTGAGCCGTCCATATAGGGCTCCTTGTTAGTGCGCACGACAGGCTGCCTCATACTGGTGTACGCGGCTGTCTGTCGTGCTTTGCTCAGAGGAGCAATCAGAAGAGCACACTCACTCTCCACAGTATTTGTGGCGGGCGGATGCGTAATGTTGCTGAACTTCAGGAGGAAACTGCTAGGTGAATTACCAATGAGCAAAGTAAAGAGAAAAGAAGTACCTTACTTTACAGATCGTGTCCTGAGGACTCAATTGCACGCGCAGGCTAGAGGAGTTATGATTGGCGAAACTCGCACAGCGTGCGGTTTTCAAGAGCATTCGCAATGGCGCACCAGGTAAGCATCGAAGATTTTGCCGCAAAACGTCGACTTTTCTTGACAACAGTCAGCGCCGATCTGCGGCAATCCAGGTGCCTTCCGGGTTTCACGCTTCGTATGTAGCGCGCTGTCGCAATCGCTTGAAAACCAGCCCTCTCAAAACACTTGATGTGACCGGGTTTTGGAGTTTTGCGCTATTTGACAACTGTGCCGGCCAGTCTCTCAATCTCTTGCCGTTGAGGCAAGGACGGCTCTGCTCCCAGTCGCGTGCAGGCGAGCGCACCGGCGGCACAACCGAAGCGCACCGAGTGCTCTAGTGACGAGCCGCTCGACAGTGCCGCTGCGAAAGCGCCGCAGAAAGCGTCGCCAGCAGCAGTGGTATCAATGGCGGTGACGGAGAACGACTGAACGTGAACGGGTTTGGCATTACCATCGACCAGCAGTGCGCCTTGTTCACCCAATGTGAGAATAACGGTTTTCGGTCCCATCGCCTGCAGTGCCGCAGCCGACCGTTCTGCATTGGCCAAATCGACGCTTTCAACTCCTAAAAGCAGTGCTGCTTCCGTTTGATTAGGAATGATGATGTCCAGACTGTGCCACAGCTCTGGCGGAAGCTTTCCGTCTTCCGGTGCTGGAGCAGGGTTGAGCGCGACCGGCACGCCTGCGTGTTTAGCTGCTTTGGCGGCCGCAATCACTGTCTCAGTTCGCACTTCCATCTGCAAAAGGACGATGGCTGCTGACTGCAATAACGGTTTTGCCTGTTCGACATCCCTCTCGCTCAATTCGAGGTTGGCTTGCTGTGCGATGACAATGGAATTGTCTCCATCGCCGCCGACGAGAATGATGGCGATGCCGCTGCCTGCCTTTTCGTCACGGTGTACGTGCGAGGCATCTACTCCTGATTTGACCAGCGTGTCGATAATGGTATTGCCGAACTGATCATGGCCTACTCGTCCGACCATCGCTACCGAAGCTCCGGCACGCGCTGCTGCCAGGGCCTGATTGTTGCCTTTGCCGCCCACGAACATGCCAAAATCGGTACCGCGGATGGTTTCGCCTCTGGCAGGCAGGCGCGGCGCTTTCACGACCAGATCCTGGCTCAAACTGCCGATGACGACTACTCTTTTACGCATCGATCTCTCCCTCTATTGGAGCGATTTCCAATATTTGCTGAAATGCTTTTTCACGTCGGCGACGCGTTCATCGACTTCGTGCGCGCGTCTGTCCGCCGTAATCGGGTCGGCTCCGGCGGCTGAGCCTGGCACCAAGTAAGAGACATGTACGTCCGCAACTTCCTCGGCGCCGTCCGCATTTAGTACTTTCATTGTGGCGATGGCTGAATCGGAAAGCGACTTGACGTTGTATCCGCCCTCGAGAAATGCCACCACCTTTGCCCCCGTCACTTGTGAAAGATCGACGAGACGTTGTGAGAGCATGGCATAACCGCTCGTGGAGATGCGTTGCTGCCCGAGTGGATCCATCTGATGAGCATCGTAACCGGCTGAAAGAAGAATCAAGTCCGGATTGAATTCCTGGCAGACGGGCTTGACTAGCTGGTCCCAGGCGTACAGATATCCTCTGTCTCCGGTTGCCTCCGGCAAGGGAATGTTCATGTTGTAGCCCCGACCTTCGCCGCCACCATCCTCGTCGTACCAGCCCGTGCCTGGCCAGAACGGGTATTGGTGAAATGAAACAAAGTGGACTGACGGGTCATCGTAGAAAATATCTTGTGTGCCGTTGCCGTGGTGCACATCCCAGTCGATGATGAAAATCCGCTGCAACCCCAGCTCTTTCTGGGCATAACGAGCGGCAAGCGCGACGTTGTTGAACAGGCAAAACCCCATCGGTTTGGCCCGCGATGCATGATGACCGGGAGGCCGCACCGCCACAAACGAGCTTTGAAATGCATCACCCTTGACGCTGTCTAGCGCCACCAACCCCGCACCGGCAGCCAGGCGCGCAATATCGAGCGTGTTAGGGCTCATGAAAGTGTCCGCATCGAGTTGTACGAACCGTCCTTTTTTTGTCTTCTCGCTGTTTTCCTCGAGCGTTTCCACATACGCGGCACTGTGAACGAGACAGATCTCATCCAATGTGGCCGCACGAGGGGACAGCTGCTCTACGTTGCCTGCCAGCGCGCTTTCGTGCAGAGCCTGATCGATTGCGGCCACTCTTTTAGGCGACTCCGGATGCAGGTCCGGCGTCAAATGCTGTTGAAATTTCTCGTCTCGAACCAGCGAGAGCTTTGACATGGTCACCTCGATGAACGGTGACCTAACATTGTCACATGAAAATTAAGTTTCATTCAACCGCTTCGCAAGTCGTCCTGCGTCGCTGGCCATGCATCGACTCAAGCGAGCAGGCTTATGGCGCACTCGGCTCTGTTGCTGCGTTGCTGCCATTCGTCAGCGAGGATGGCGTAGAGTACCGAGTCTTGCCAGTCACCCATGATGAAGTCTTCCAGGCGGTAGTGGGCTTCTTTGCGCATGCCGATCTTGCGCATTATGCCTTCCGAGCCTTTGTTTTCCAGTGCGCATGTAGCCCAGATGCGGTGCAAGCCCAGTTTGGTAAATCCCAGTTTTAGCATGGCTTCGGCCGCTTCCGTTCCGACGCCACGTCCCCAAACCGATTGACTGAAGCAGTAGCCGATGTCTGCGTCCTTCTTACGCTCGGACTTCAGCCTCATGCCGATACCGCCCACGATCGTTTGGGTTTCTTTTAAAACAACAGCCATCTCGTACACCTTGCGCGGGTCTTCGTTGACGGCAAGCCACTGTACGGAAGTGAGAAACTCTTGCGTCTGCTTTTCAGAGTTCGGGCCCCACGTCATAAAACGAGTCACCATCGGATCAGCACAGTAGGCATGTACCTGCGCAAAATCTTCGTCGGTGTATTCACGCAAAATCAGCCGATTCGTTTCGATTTGTACCATCGTCAATTTCCTTTCAGGCGCCATTTTAACCCGGATGGACCGTACCTGCGCTAAACGAGGCGCTGCGCAGTGGGAATAACCGCCCACTGGTTCAATAAACGTTTTGTCACAGATCTGGTTTCATGACGCTCTGACCTATCAGTCTTGGAAGTATCTATCCGTACCGTTACGAATCTCGCTTATAAGCCGAAAGTAACTGCAGAACTAACTTCATATCGATTAGTACAGCTACCGGTTGTGCCGATTTCGTCGTCCATCGGCGCCGCCTGCCGGTACGCCTGCACAAAGACGCCCGGGCGGTGCCAGTGGGATGGCATCGTCTTCTGTTTTCAACTTGTACTGGAGAGAACTCCCGCCTCTTTCCTGGATAGGAAAACTGTTATGACAAAACGCATTCACACACTCACCCCTCTGGTTGGAGGGGCTGCCTGCAACGCGCGCTGCCAGTTTTGTATCGCTGGCATGACGCCGTTGAATACGATCTCTTCTACAGCCACCGCGCTTAATACCGCCGAGTTTGCCCGCGTCTGCCAGTATGCCTTGGCCCACGACGCAGCCAGTCTTCTCTATACGAGCAAGGGAGAGCCGACGCTCTGGCCCGATCAGTTGACTGAATATTTGCAGGTGAGCTCGCGGTTTGCATTTCCTTCCGTTGAACTGCAAACGAACGGCATTCCCATTGCTGATGCGAAGAAAGTGAACGATAGCCATCTGAAGGAGTGGCGCCGCCTCGGTTTGAGCATGGTCGCTATCAGCATCACCAGCTACGATGCCGAGAAAAATCACAAGACCTATCTGCCGTATCGCTCGCAGTACATCGACCTGCCCAAGCTGATTGCAAAATTGCATGGGCATGGTTTGCAGGTTCGTCTCGCTTGCGTCATGGTGCGTGGCAATGTGGACTCGCCGGCCGAGCTGGATAAGTTAATGGCTTTCGCTGGCGCGAATGAAGTCGAGCAGCTCACCGTCCGTCCGGTGAACAAGCCGGCGGTCAGTCGCGACGACAAGATCACAGTTTGGATCAGCAACAATTATCTGCTGGACGATCAGAAGCAGGCTCTAGTTGCGCATCTGGACAGCAATGGCACGCTTCTGAAGAAGCTGCCCTGGGGCGGACGCATTTACGACGTCAACGGACAAAACGTCTGCTACACCAACTCCCTTACCAAGGACGACGATGCCGATGTGGGCCGGCAGCTGATCTTCTTCCCCGACGGCTTCGTCAGTGACAGCTGGGAGAACAACAGTCAATCGTTGGACGACTTCAAGAAAAACGAGGAACAGGCATGATCGTCACTGAATTCAAGCCGATGAAAGCGGTCTACAGCTTCGTGTTTCCAGAAACGTTCAAGCTGCTGCGCTCGCTGGAGTTGGTCAACATCGAGCTTCTCCGCACGCAGACTTCAGCGGCGCGGGCAGAGGAGATTCTCCATCCGCACTTCCCTGGTCTGGTGGTGCCGGCAACCACTGTCGGTGCGATCGATCTCGACGAAGTACATAAGCCGATTGTCGAACGGATCATCCGAGCATACTCCCAGCAGGCCATCGGTCTGGACGGATACGCCTCGGTTTATCCGACCAGCGGCAGCTCGGAAGGTATCTACCATCTCTTGACCAAAGTGGCGCGACGAGGGCAGCGCACCATCCACACTCTGGTCGGCGAATACGAGGGCTATCGCGAACAGGGGAAGAACGTTGGTCTCGAGACCAGGGAGTGGGAGATCGATGATTCGTCCATCAAGAAGCTGTCCCCTGGAACAGTCTGGTTCATCAGCAACCCCTGTGCCCGAGACGGCAACATTCTGCCGGACGCCTTTATCCAGATGCTGTGCCATCTCGGTCATCAGGTGATTCTCGATTTGGCATACGTCGGTGCCACCGCGCCGCATCGTTTCGATCTGACCCATCCGAACATCGTGGCAGTTGTTACTTCGTTCTCCAAGCCGTTCGGTACATTCCGCTTTCGTATAGGCGGCATGACGTTCTCCCGAGAGCAAATGCCGACTCTCTACGGCAACAAGTGGTTCAAAGACGTGCAACGGTTGTTTCAAGCTCTCGCCATTGCCGAAAAAATCGGACCGCAAGGGCTGTACCCAAAGTATCGCCCGATTCAAGAGTCAATCATTGCCGCTCTCAACCAGCGATTCTCGCTGGAGCTGGTGCCGGCTGACTCGCTTCTGCTCGCCACGTTGCCCGCGTCGAAGCAGTCGACATTGCCGGCAAAATGGCTGCAAAAGCAAAGGCAGGAGAAGCTCAACTGGGCGCGCGGCAAAACTCTGCGCTTCTGCCTGACGCCGTACTTCGAAGACGCTTGCCCGCTCTCGCACTTCGAGTGAGCGGGGTGAAAAAGACACGGAGGTAGTTTTTAAGATGTTTGACAATATCTTTCGTCGAAGCCAGGAGAATCTTCGCACCATGAGTGGTGGCGCATTCATGGTCGTTCTCGTGCTCTTCGTTCTCACTCTGGCGGTGCCATTCGCCAGCTTGGCTGACGGCGCCGGCACTGGTGCCGTCGTCTTGCTGACGCTTTTGACCGCCGGCATCGCCTGCGCTCTGCTGCGGCTTTTCAAACGTTCGCGCCACGCTCAGGCTTACGTAGCGATCAGCGTTCTTACTGCAGTTCCGGTGCTCACTTCCGGCTTGATCGGAGGGGGAGCGTTAACCGCAGTTATCACTGGCGGCGTCTGCTTCGCCGGGCTCTGCGCCTACATAGCGAAGTTCGACCGGGCAGTTTGAAACTGCTACCAGTGGCGGTGCTGGTCGACGCTCTCGGCATCGCTCAAGCGCCGACGAAGCGTTAGGTAATCAAACCACGAGGTGTGTAATCCGATAGGCGCAGCGCCCGACAACGAGCGCTGCGCATTTTCACAGAGGAATTTGCATCGCTTTCCCTTGCTTCCATGATACTATGGAATGTGGTAAATGGCGGCAAAAAGGGGAGTGCATGGGCGTTTTGAGCACATGCACTCCCTGGTAAAAGTTATTTGCCCATCGGATGCCGAACGTCGTTCACAATGCCGAATATGAACAACATCAACAGCAGGTAGAGGAAGAACATCTTCAACTTGTTCTGGGTCTGCACCGAAAGCGGCTTACCACGCAGCTTTTCGATGCTAAAGAACAACACGTAGCCGCCATCCAGCATAGGGATGGGGAGAATGTTGAATACAGCCAGATTCAAGCTGATGGAAGCGAGCAAGACGAGGAAATCCACGAAGCTGGTCTTGAAGGTGTTGGCTCCGTAGGCTGCGATACCCACGATGCTATGAACGCTCGATGCATCGGCTCCTGGAGTGGACGGAACCAGATGCGCCATGCCTGCGATGGCGTAGAAGATCTTGCCGGTGAAGGCGAAGGTCAGCTTGGTCGAACGCACAGCAGCCTGCGGCACGCTCATCGGCACATACTTCGTGGCGACGTTGTAGCCGATTGAGATGCCGATCTGACCGTTGGCATTCGGCACGACGGTGATGTCCTGCTCGGCTGAAGCGCGGCGGATATGCAACACGACCGGTTTGCCGGGGTGCGAATGCAGCTCATCTACCAGCGGCTGAGGGTCAACGACTGTCTTGCCGTCGGCCGAGAGAATCACATCGCCCGCCTGCAACCCTGCCTGACTGGCAATGTTTACTTGCTGGCTGACTGCGGCGACGAAGGTGCTGGTGATGTACTGCGTCGGCTGTCCTTTGCAGGCGAAGATGCCGAACAAAAGCGCCGCAGCGACGATGATGTTCATCACCACGCCGGCGACGGCAACGAGCATGCGCTGCCAGATGGGAAACTTTTTGAAGGGTCTGGGTTCGGCACCGTAGGCGCGAGCGATCTCTTCGGCGCTCGTCTCATCACCCATTTCGGGCAATGCGACATAGCCACCGAGCGGAATCGGGCTCAGGCGAAACTCGGTATCCCAGAACTTGCCCAGTACGAGTGAGTACTTCCGTGGTCCGAACCCGATCGAAAACACCGGAGTCCACATGCCGCAAAGGCGTGCGACGATCCAGTGTCCGAACTCGTGAAAGACTACGAGAGCCATCAAACCCAAGACCACTGCGGCGAGGCCGAGAATGAACGTGATCATAATTTTGTCTCTCTCTCAACGCAGCCCATTGAAGGCGGCGTCTCGGAGCTTTTATTGCATAGAGCTGTGCGCAGTCCCGCCGTCAGGGCTGAGACCGCTAAAGTTCAATAGTTGCTTAAAAAGACGGCGCGCTGCTGCCTCGAGCAGGTTCGCTCAATGGCAGGCAGCGCGCCGTTGTTAACCTTATGCGGGCGCCAGAGGCGGTCCGCCGGAGCCGTCGTCATCCTTGCCGTCCTTCCGGTCAGCCTTGCGGTTGCCGGTCATGAAGCGCTGAGGATGCTTGAGCTTGTCGATCAGCCCCGTGATAGCGGGCGTGTTGGAGTCATCGCCGTCGCCAGGCTTGTCGCCCGACTGGCCGTTTTCTCCATCAGCGCACGACTCGCAGCCGTCCGGACGCACCGGGGGAAGATCTTCGTGAGTGATCTTCTTCTCCTGGCACGTCATTTCGTTGAACAACGTCTCCCACTGCGGTCCCAGGATGGTCTCCTGAGCGAGCAGGATTTCGGCGATGTGCTTGAAGCACGACCGATCGCGTTCGATGAGCGCGCGCGTGTCCGCATACGCCTGCTTCAGGATCTTCTCGACCTCGCGATCGACGCGGGCGAGCAGCTCAGCACTAGGCTGGCGACCGTTCGCCATCGAGCGACCGAGGAACGGATTGGTGTTGTTCTCGCCGATGTGGATCGGACCCAGGTCGGACATGCCGAAGTCGGTCACCATCCGGTAGGCGATGTTGGTCGCCTGCTCGAAGTCGTTGCTGGCGCCGGTGTCGATCGTGTTCAGGAAGACTTCCTGAGCGACGCGGCCACCCATCGCCATCATGATGCGCGAGTAGAGTTCGGACTGAGTGTAGTTATAGCGGTCACCGCGAGGCAGAGCCTGCGTATAACCCAGCGCACGAGCACGCGCAACGATGGTGATCTTCGTCACCGGGTCGCCGCCTTTGCCCTCGTTATGCCGCACCTGCGACACATACGCGTGACCGAGCTCGTGGTAAGCGGTGTTCTCCAGGTCTTCCTTGGTCATGGCCTTGTCGGACGCAGGACCCATTTGAACGCGGGTGACACCTTCATCGAAGTCGTTCAGATTGACCTCGATGGGGACGAGCTTGGCCGCTTCCGCAGCCGACTTGCCTTCCGTCACGAGCTTCTTGCGCTCGGCGGTAATGCGACGGTTGGCGACGAGAGCCGCCTGATTGGCAGCGCCCGCCAGCTGCGCACCGGAGAATCCGGGCGTAGCGGAAGCCACGTGCCGCAGGTCGACGTCCGGGCCGAGCTTCATCTTGCGCGTGTGGACCTTGAGGATGGCCATACGACCACTCATGTCCGCAGCTTCGACCAGCACCTGCATGTCGAAACGGCCGGGGCGAACCAGGGCCGGGTCGAGAATGTCAGGGCGGTTGGTGGCAGCCATGAGAACGATCGAGTCGTTCTCGACGAAGCCGTCCATCTCAACCAGGAGCTGGTTCAGGGTCTGTTCACGCTCGTCGTTGCCGCCACCAAGTCCGGTGCCACGCTGACGACCAACCGCATCGATTTCGTCGATGAAGATGATGCAGGGCTGATTGGGACGGGCAGTGTTGAACAAGTCGCGAACGCGCGAGGCGCCCACGCCGACGAACATCTCGACGAACGAGGAGCCGGACACCTGGAAGAACGGCACGTTCGCTTCACCAGCGACGGCCTTGGCCAGCAACGTCTTACCGTTGCCGGGGTCGCCCACGAGCAGAACGCCCTTCTGGCGCTTGCCGCCGAGCTCGTGCAGCTGTCCGGGATTGCGGAGAAACTCCACAATTTCCATGAGCTCACGCTTGGCGTTTTCGCAACCGGCGACGTCCGCGAAAGTCTTGCGGTCGGCGGTAGGCTGCACCTTGTTCGCGCCCGACTGGGCGAATTTCCCCATTTGGCCGCGCGGGTTGCGAGCCGCACGCATCTGCCAGATGAAGAAACCGATGAGCAGGATCGGAAACGCCAGGTTGATCAGGATTGAGAAGATGGTGGAGGCGGAACTGCCGGAGCTCTCAGGAGCCTTGGCAGCATCGATTTTGATTGCCGGCGTCTTGCTGGCCGCGTTCAGTAGAAGCGCCGAACCAGCCTCGCCCGGAACGGGTGCGGTTTCGACCGTACCGTTGGTGAGCGTGACTTGAACGGAGCTGACTGCATCGAGCGGACCAGACTTGACGAAAACAATCTCTTTGACGGACTGGGGCTGGTTCAGAAGCTGGCTCTGAACTTGATCGAACGTGGTCGTGACATTCTTGGGTGCCTGAGCAGCCTGCGGTGACGGAGCGGCATTTCGCACCGAGTACGCAAGCAGCACACCGACAACAATGAGAACAATCCACGCTCCAAAACCTTTACGGTTCATATGAAGCCTCTTTATGTGTTGACGGAGAAGACGAAGCCTCCCCGTGAAAACTTGACAGTTGTGACTGCAAGAAGAGACGCGAGCACCGATCGGTTAAAACCGGTGCGCTCGCGCCCAGTGAGCGCAGTGGTCTCCGCTCTTGCTCACCTGGCTGAGCCGGGGCAACAATCGCGAAACCCACTGAAGGACTTACGCCTGCTCGGAAGCGGGACGTTCTGCCCGACGCTCACGAATCACACCGAGCTTGAGCATCTCGGCGCGGACCGTCTTGGCGGCGTCGTCGCAGTTGTACTCGAGGGCGCCATTGAGGCTCTCGAACAGCCGCTTCTCGACTTCGCGACCGACTTTGGCCCACTCTTCGATGCTCTGCGGCTTCTCTTCCACGCGGGTGCCGTTCTTGGAGAGGAACGCTTCCTGCGAGATCACGTTCAGCGTGTACTGCACGTGGTCACCGGACTGAAGCGCCTGCTCCTTCTCCGAACGCAGACCGATCAAACCGAGGCGCGCCTGCTTGCCGAGCAGAGACCACTCAGTGAGCTGACGATTGGTGCCTTCGACTTCTGTCTGATCCGCGGACACGACGATGCGTGCCGAAAGTCTGTCTTGGGCGATCTCGTAGCGGAATTCGTTCTTGCTCACTCGGACGCCGTTGGCGAGCTCGAGTGCCTTGATGTAGGCGCGCAACCCATGGATTGCGAATCCGACTTCTTTCTGCTTCGTGTTACGGGTTTCCATAATATTCTCCTTGATCCAGCGCTGGGCTGGAGTTGACCGCCGGGGCCTGGAAAGCACCACCGGTGGTGTACATGGCCGGCACTGTCGAGCGAACGACGATGCCTGAAAGACAACTCAGTTGGAGCCGTCTTTTTACGCACGCGAAACCCGCCTACTGAACACTCAGCAGGAAGAAACGGGTCGGCGCGGGCTGCCAGTTATCGGGTCCCTTCAAACGCGATAGCTGACCGACCTGCTGAAAGGTTCGCTAGCAAGGTCATTGAATGCTTAGCAACCGCTTCTCTACTGGTAATCAATCGCCGCCGCTTTGAGAGCGAAGGTGTTGAAAGTCGAGTTGTCTAAAACGTGAGGTTTTGGAGGGCTCGGATACCAGAAAAAGAAACATGGAAGGAACAGAACAAACGTAAAGAAAACATGTAGTCACTTCAATTGTCTTCTGTGTATATCTGATTAGCTCTTGTTTAAAACTAGTTGTCATGCGGTTCTTCTCGCTGATCTTCAATTCGGCGAGAGAGTCACTGGCGAATCTCTCCAGCGGATGTAAAGTGCAGATTTCGTTAACGGTTGCGAGAGCTAGAGATCCTTGACTACTGGAGCCTTCCAAGTTAAGCCTCTAGCGAGGTTTGATCATCTTGGCTACCACCTCCGGCTGGCTGCGGGTGATTGCCTCGCCGGCGGCATGTCAAGTGAAAACGTTCGACTTTGAGCTTCCCTGCCGCTCACGGGAGTGTTACGAGAGCCTTAGCAACTCTGCCCACTTACCATGGCGCTGGGGACGGAGATCGGATACCCTAACCAAGTCCAGTGGCTGAGCGGGTCTTATGCTCGAAGAACTTTTCGCGACAAACAAACCGGTAATAGGCGTCATTCACCTCTTGCCACTGCCTGGCTCGCCGCGCTGGGACGGGCACATGGAGCCGGTTTGCTTGCGCGCCGAGCAAGAAGCGGCGGCGCTTGCCACCGGCGGCGTCGACGCCATCATCGTGGAAAACTTTTTTGACGCTCCATTTACGCGCGGGCGCGTCGACACAGCGACGGCTTGTGCGATGGCAGTCGTGATCAAACGGATGCAAGCGATTTGCGATCTGCCGATTGGCGTCAATGTCCTGCGCAACGATGGGCTATCAGCGCTGGCAATCGCGTCCGCCGTGGGAGCCCAGTTTATTCGCATCAATGTGATGACCGGCGCGATGGTCACCGATCAAGGGATCATTCAAGGAGATGCGCATGACCTGCTGATGTACCGAAAGCAGCTGTTGGCGCACAAGCAGGTGAAAATTCTCGCCGACGTGATGGTTAAACATGCCACACCGTTGGGCGCCGAAGCCGATATAGAGCTGATGGCGAAAGACACAGTCATGCGCGCTCTGGCCGACGGCATAATAGTCAGCGGCGCCGCTACGGGAGACCCGCCCAGAGAGAGTGATTTGCAGGCGGTACGGAAGGCGGTGCCTTCCACTCCGCTGTTCGTCGGCAGTGGCACCGGTTTGGATAACGTCGGTACGCTTTTGCGCACCGCAGATGGTATCATCGTCGCCAGCTCTCTCAAGCGCCAGGGGCTGCTCGAAAACCCTGTAGACGTCGAACGAGTGCGTGCTCTGGTCGGCGCTGTAAAACAGTCGACCCAAGTGGCCGGCTAGTTGGTCCAAAGTAAGAGCCGTTCAAAATTCGATCGACGGCGGTAATTTTTTCGCTGCTGATTGAGATGGCTGCGGTTCGTCGGGCGGAGGAGCGGTCATGCGACCGTAATACTCCGCTCCCGTCATCGGCTTCTTCGCCACGCTTTGCTCGGTTTCACCTTGAGAGTTCGCGGCTGCGGCTGGTTGGGCGGGATCAGCCGCTGATCTGGCAGTGCCTCCCGGTATGGCTGCCTCGCCGAACAGCGGACCTTGATAATCGATATCACCCTGACTGAGCTGCGCGAAGAAGTCTTCTTCGGGAGCTTCATTCTCGGCTCGCTCAGATACTTCGTCCAGTATCTTGGTGAAGTCGGCATCGACCTGATACATCCAACATTTGACGCGATCGACCCAGATGACCATGTCGACGATGGCTTGGGAGAGGTCGGGGTTGTCTTGTTGCAATCTCGTCACTACCCATGGTGGCAGATTGACGCGCTCCCCCTCGTCGTCCGTGTCCGGCTCGGGCTCTGAGACAACTGCCAGACCCTCAAGGACAAGGTTGTAGACTCCGATGACGTAGGCTCGGCGAGTGAGATTAGCGTCTGCAAGGGCTTCCGAGAGGGGTTTGCGCCCGTCGATGCGCATCAATATCGGCTCCACGAACGGGTAAAGAATCTGCCGCTCCGGCGCCGACCATGACTGCGGTTGAAACGCCACTTCGATTGGCGCCAATACGGTTTGACCGGTGATGTGCAGTTGATCCAGATATTTTTTTTGCTCCAGGTAGCTCAAACCGTCTCTGACAAGGCGTTCGAGCGTGTCCTCGGGATTTTTGCCGGGGAAGAGCGAGCGCGGCACATTGCGCGTGTCCTCTTCGAAAAAGGAGAATGAGCCGGACAGCCAGAGAAAAAGCTCCATCAGAGCCTCTCTCCCCAACATCATGTCCAGCTCCGTGTGAATGACTTCGCCGCGCTCCACATACAATGTCGCGGTTTTGGCTCCCTGCAAAAGTGCTATCTTGCCGGTCAACTCGCCATTGCGGACGAGATGCAGCAAGTTCGGTAGGCTTACTTTCGAGAGGTCACCTGTAAGTTGCATCAGTTTCCTCTGGTGCAGACGGGGGAAAGCGCCCCGGTGTACCTAGTATAGCCAAGCCCTAACAGTAAGCCCAGAGGGATCTTTTCACCGTTTTTTCTTGGTCGGCTTCTTTGCCTTGACAGAACGCTCTGCCTTTTTACCCTTGCGGCCGCGCGCCGGAGCTGACTGCTCCTGTTCGTCGGACTCGGGCGGTTGGCTTCCATTTTGCTCATGTTCTTCTGTGGATGTCTGCGCCTCGCTAGGCTGCAACGGTGGAGTGTCTTGCTCTTCATGCGAGCTTTCAGAGTCCTCACTTCCGCCTGCTTCTTCCTTTGCCGGTTCAATCGGACTCGACTCTTGCTCGCGTTCGTGCACAGCTTCTTCCTGCGGTTCGAACGCATCTGCCGTCTCTGATGGCAACGTCTTTTGTGGCAACTCTTCGGGCAAGCGCTCCTCGCCAACGTCGTCGGTTGGGGCGAACTGCTCATTGTTCGCTTCCGTTCGTTCTTCGGGAAGTGAGCCCACCGGGTGAATGGCGGCGCTCGAATCGGAGGCGACAATTACATGTGCTTTGCGCGATGACGGCTTCTTCAAGTTGCTGAACGGGTTGAACTGTTTTTCCGGGGCCATGTCCTGGGCTTCGGGGGCGAACACGATCGGCTTTTCTTCCTCTTTCCATTCGTTGACGGCAGAAGCGACAGGATCGACCTCTTCCAGCGCGTGCTGCGATTCATCGATCACTGGTACGACCATAGAGGCGGCATTCTCAGGCAATTGATCATCGTCCGCTTGCATACCGGAGTGAGAATCGGCCGGCTGTGTCTCTTCAGCGACCGGCACCGGATTCTCTTGGCCGGCAGATTGTACTCTGGCGGAGAGAGGCGTCTCCAGGTCCAAGTCGTCCAGGGTCAACGGTCCAGGGGACGGTTCGGAAGAGCCAAGGTCCATGGCGTCGTCGACGGCGGGTGAGTCGCTCTCGTCGAAGGCGGAAGTTTGCACTGTATCTGGTATCACTGCCTCGACCGCTTCCGCTGGCATGCCTGCTTCGAGCATCGCCTCTTTCAACGATTTGCCCGCTTTGACAGCGAGGATGGAGGTGCGGGCCTGATCGTAGGTGAGCTGTTCATCCGAGATTGCTTTGCAGCACGTGCCGGCTGCGTCCACCAGCTCTCTGGTGACCAACCCGAGGAGCCGTACCAGCTCGCCGGCTCGATCCTGATCCGCCAGGGCGCGTGCTACGGCCGAGCCTAACTCGCCAGTGGTAAAGGCGCCGGCGCTCTGCAAAAGCTCGATAATCGGCGCAGTGCGCGCCACAGGCGCCCGCTTCACATGCGGAGTTTCTAATTCGAGCGTTTTACCACCTTGCACCTTTGGCTTGGCTGCTGGCGCGGCCGCTGCATTCTCAGCTTGTGGTATCGAAGGCGGTGCCAATGGTTGTTCTTGGATGGGCGGCAGTGAAGCTCCGGACTGACGTGCCTGTGCGATGATTTGCGGATTGGTAGGACGCAATCTCGCCAGCGCATTCACCTTATTTACTGCCGCTTCATCGTTGGCCTGTTGCTGTGCGCGTTCACTCTCTGCTCGTTCGGCAGCGTTGGCGATAAGGCGCTCCTGTTCGCGGGCTCGCTCTGCTTCTTCCGCTTCTTGCCTTTCTCTTTCGGCGCGCTCCGCCGCTTCTGCAATGAGACGCTCCTGCGCCCTCTCTGCCTCTTCCGCTGCTCTTTGCTCGGCCACTCTTTGCCGTTCGCGTTCAGCGTCTTGCGCGGCAATCTGCGCCGATCGTTCTCTCTCTTCCGCGGCTGCTTGCTCCGCCAGACGGACGCGTTCTCGCTCTTCGGCGATCGCTTGCTCCGCTAATCGTCTCAGCTCGCGTTCTTCGGCAGCAGCTTTTTCTGCCACTCTCTGACGCTCGGCTTCAGCTTGCTGTCGCTCCCACTCCAGTCGCTCTGCTTCCAATCTCTGTCTTTCGCGCTCGGCCTCTTCAAGAAGTTGTAAACGCTCCAGCTCTTTTTGTTGCTGACGCAGAGCTTCTTGTTGCTCCCATTGTTTTTTCTCATTTTCCAGCCGCTCCAGCTCGGCTCGCTCTTGTGCCAACTTATGCTGATCAACCAGGGGCAGATGCTGCTCGCTCATATGACGGCTGTGCACTCGGCCGTGCGGCGTTTGAGCCGCCTGGGATGCCGACTCGGACAAGCCAGGATGTTCAAGTTGGTGTGCCGACCAGTCCGTGTTCGCTTGATTGGGTGGCACCGCAGGCGGTGTATGATTGCCGTCTAGCGGCTGCCACGGTACCGCGCCATCGAACGATTTCCAGCCCTCTTTGCCGGCGGGCGCCTGGTGCCCCTCCGGTGGTACCAGATGCCACGTGTCCGCGCTCTGTCCCTGACGTGGGGCCGCCGGCTGTGACGGCGCACCTTGTGCTGTGGCGAGCAGATTTTGCAGCCACTCTACCGGCGGCGCCGTTTGCTTTTGCGCATTGCCGGGCCCCGTGTCATCCAGAATTTCGCTGGAGTAAGACGACAAGATCTGATGAATCGAGAGGTGATCGTCGGTTGGGGGCGGCGCCGGAGGCTGTTGAAACGATGGTTGCTCCGAGTAGCCGTTGGGGGTGGCGTAGGTATTCTGGGGTTGATAGCCGGGAGCAGGCTGCGGCGGTGATTGTGGAGCGTCCTCAGGGCGAAGTTGATAACCGAGAACGGCGCTCTGAAACTTTGGCGCTGCAGGCAAATTGACGGACGGCGCGCTCTGCTCCGGAGTGTGAGCGTGCGCCATCGGCATCTGTTGTGGTGAAAGAGGCTGAACCGGCGGCATGGTGCCATAGCCGCCCGGAATGTACGGATCGCTTCGCAGCGGGCTTTCGTCCGCACCATCCATGCGCGGATCGCGTGGTGCCGCCGGCGATGCATGTGCTTGGGGCGATGCCATCTCTACCAGACTGGTAATCGACGGAAGTGAGTCTTCGTCACTTTTCAACGATTCCTCGGCCCGTTTCCAGACGGCAAAAGTTTTGCGGATTTCGGCGATGGCGTCGTCTCGAGAGCGTTCGCCCTTCTTCAGTTGACCGAGCATCTCTTCGACGATCGCTTCCACCAGGGGCGAGATGACGTTGCTCGAGATGAGCACTTCCGCCAAAGGCAGATGGCTTTCGAGGCTGGCATCCAGTGCCGCTTCCAGCTCATCAGGAGACACGATCTCGGCATCGGCGAGCAGCTCGGCCATCGCCAGAGTATGATCGCCGGCTGGTTCGGGTACATGTGTTTGCTCGAGCGCTTTTCCAAACGGTATCTGCTCCCTCGATGCCAGGGCGAGAGCGTCGCACGCGACTTCCAGAGCGAGCGCCCCTTGCTTGATCAGTACTTGGGCTTCCAGAGCGCATTCCAGGTCATGTTCAGTGAGGCAGCCTGACATAATGAGGATGCGTCCGAATTGGACCTGCATGTGTTTAGCGAGCTTTTCCGCTTCGGAAAGATCGACTCCGGTGACAACACCTGCTCGGACAAGCAATTCGCCGATCTTGATGGAACTTTCGTTGCTCACGTTGACAAGTTTCCTTCTGAAACAATCCCCAGCCGGTTGCTCGCGCAACCAGGAACCTCCCCGACGCACGCCTGACCGCCCTGACGTCCGCCTCATTAAGCCATATACACAAATTGAATTCGATCTCAACGCAGAACCGAGAATTTCATCAAAAGAAATCACGGCAGCTCAGCCGTTGCCGCTGACAGCTGCTGATAATGTGAACACGTCGATAACCGCGCTAGTGGCAACGTCAAGCCCAACCCACCCTTCAAGCTATACTATGGCGGTGCAGGCGAGCCCGCGGCTTTTCTGCGCCGAGCCGACGTGCAAAGCGAGCGGCGATGGCGCCGGACTGTGGCACCGCCAATGGCACAGCACTCAAATGGCAGCGCAAAGGGAGCGCATGACAAATGGCAACGACAGAGGCGAAAGAGAACGTGAATTTGGAAAACGAGGGCGGAGCGGAAGACGATCGCTCACGCTGGTATACCGACACCATCTTGCAGGCGGAGTTGGCTGATTATGCGCCAGTGAAAGGCTGTATGGTGATCCGGCCGTACGGCTATGCACTCTGGGAGCAGATCCAGAGCGCGCTCGACAAGATGATCAAAGAGACGGGGCACTCAAATGCCTACTTCCCTCTGCTCATCCCCGAATCGTTTCTCAACAAAGAGAAGCAGCATGTGGAGGGCTTCGCGCCGGAGTGCGCCGTGGTCACGCACGGCGGCGGCAAAAAGCTGGAAGAGCCGTTGGTAGTGCGTCCGACGTCGGAGACCATCATCAACCACATGTTCGCCAAATGGGTGCAATCCTGGCGCGATCTGCCGCTGCTCATCAACCAGTGGGCCAACGTGGTGCGCTGGGAGATGCGTACCAGGCTCTTTCTGCGCACGCTGGAGTTTCTCTGGCAAGAAGGGCACACCGCCCATGCCACCGCCGATGAGGCGGAAGAGGAAGCGCGCAAGATGCTGGAGGTCTATCGCACGCTGGTTGAAGATTGGCTGGCACTGCCGGTGTTGACTGGTGAAAAGACCGAGCGTGAGCGCTTTGCCGGGGCCGTACGCACGTACTGCATTGAAGCGATGATGCGCGATGGTAAGGCGCTGCAAGCCGGCACCTCTCACTTTCTCGGGCAAAATTTCGCCAAAGCGTTCGAGATTCAGTTTCAAGACAAAGACGGCAATCTCGAGTTTGCCTGGCAGACCAGTTGGGGCGTATCAACCCGACTGGTGGGAGCGATCGTACTCGGGCACGGCGACGAAAAGGGTCTGGTTCTGCCGCCGAAAGTGGCTCCCATTCAGGTGGTTATAGTGCCTATCTACAAAACCGATGAAGAGAGGGCGACGATCACAGCCAAGTGCAAGGAGATAGAAGCGGCTCTCAAACCGGTAGCTCGAGTGCACATCGACAACCGCGACAACTATACTCCCGGTTTTAAATTCAATCACTGGGAACAACGAGGCGTACCCGTGCGCGTTGCCATCGGACCGAAAGATGTGGCAGCAAACGTCGTGGAAGTGGCCCGTCGAGATACATTCGAGAAGATGCGCGGCGTTAGCCAGGCGACACTGCCGGATGAAATCGCAAAACTGCTAGATCAAATCCAGAAAAACATCTACGACCGGGCTTTCAAATTCCGTCAGGACAATACCGTCACGGCGGAGAGCTACGAGGAGCTGAAGAAGAAGCTGGACGAGAAAAATCTCTTCGTCGAGACGTACTGGGACGGCAGCAGCGATGACGAGGGCAAGATCAAAGACGAGACGAAGGCAACTATCCGTTGCATTCCCTTCACGCAGTCAGAGAAAGAAGGTAAGTGCATGTACACGGGCAAGCCGACTAAACGTCGCGCCATCTTCGCTCGCGCCTATTGAGAGCTGCCTTCTGCATTGCCAAAGTGCGCTCGCTGACAAAGCGAGCGCACTCTCATTATTATCGCTCAGCTGTCCTCACAGGCGCCGTTCTTTATCACTTGCCCCATGGCGCCTGAGCCTTGTGAGACAATAGGTGGCTGGGGGAGGTCTCAGCCTGCGATGATTGGTTCTGACTTTGAACAAGCGCTGGCAGGGCTGGCGTCTAAAACGTTCTGGGGACAGCGTCTCGAGATCAACCTGCGCGATGCGCGCTTGGCCGCTAATTTGCATTTACCCCCACCCGAGATACTGGCTGACTGGAAAAGGCCACTGCCCGTCATAATCATGTTGCATGGACTGGGCGGCAATCGCCACGAAGCCTGTGGCAACTTTATCAAGGCGGCAGCAACGTTTGCGCTGGGCCGTTTTGCGGTATTGCGCTTCGATTTTCGTGGCGCCGGCGAAACTGGCGGCACCAGCCGTAGTATCAGTTTGGAAAAACAGATCGATGACACTGGTCACGTGATCGACTTTATCAAGTCAGATTTGGCGCGGATGGACGATATACCACCTCTGGATTTAGAGAGGATCTGTTTGTTGGGTCTGTCGTTGGGCGGCCTCACCGCGGCTGCCATACTTGGGCGGCGTGTAGATGTTAGCTCTGCTGTTTTGTGGCAGCCGCCCTTCGACCTCAAGCAGACGATGCAGCGCATGTTCGGACCGATGAATGTGACTAAAATCCGTACGCAGGGCTATTTCCAGGCAGGCTTGATGGAATTGGGACCGGAGTTTTTCGAATGTCTGGAGAATTTCAGCGTCGCCCGAGAAGTGCGCAGCTTTGACGGACCGGTGTTGTTGGTGCATGGTGCCAAAGACCAGGTAGTGCCGGTCGAAACCGTCGATCAATGGGTGGGCGCTTTCAAACGAGCGGATCTCAAGGTTGTCGTCCTGGACGGCGCCGACCATGCCTTCACGCATGATATCTGGGCATGGCAAGCGATCGGTCAGACGGCGCTCTGGCTCGAAGATAAGCTTCACGCTCGGTAACTTATCTGTGCCGTCGCTTTCCCCCATGGCGGGGCGCGGTCAGCCATGTTGCTCGTCGTATATGCAGCCCGCAGTCAGCGGTCGGGCGTTCGCTTTCCGGCCAATCTTGCTACACTGCAACTTGATGTACACTACAAGCACGGCACGAAACTGAGACCTTGACAGACGCAACACCGACACTTCCCGAACGCAAAGCCTGCGCCAGCTGTGGTAAAGAGTTCAGCGGGGGCGAAGTGACGTGCAGCGAAGACGGAACGACGCTGACATTGATCCGCAAAGATTCGCTCAGCGGAGTAGTCGAGGATAAGTACATCATTACCGGCGCGCTCGGCGGTGGCGGCTGGGGTACCGTGTACAAGGCCGAGCATATTCTGCTCAAGCGACCGGTGGCCATCAAAACATTGCACCAGCATATGGTCGCCAGCGGCACAGCGCTTAAGCGCTTCAAGCAGGAAGCCTTGGCCGGCAGCAAATTAGACCATCCGCACATTTTAGACGTGCAGGACTTTGGTATCACTCCTGATGGCACCCCGTACATCGTCATGGATTTTCTCGAAGGAAAATCGCTTGCCGATACCCTGCAAGCGGGCGGTTATTTAGAGCAGCAGCGAGCCATGAAGATTTTCGCTCAGGTCTCTTCGGCGCTCGCTCACGCACATCGGCACGGAGTTGTACACAGGGATCTAAAACCAGGCAACATAATGTTGATCGAGCACGATGGCGTGCCGGACTATGTGAAGATTGTCGACTTCGGTATCGCCAAAATTCTCAAAGACGACGAAAACGACACAGCCAGCCAACTGACGGAGACCGGACAGCTTTTCGGCAGCCCGCTTTATATGAGCCCCGAGCAGTGCACCGGACGCGATCTCGACGGACGTTCGGATATTTACTCTCTGGGCTGCGTCATGTACCGCACTTTGACCGGTCAGCCGCCCTTTCTCGTGCGCGATCTGCCGGATTGCATCTATAAGCACGTCAACGAGACACCGCCCGACTTTGTTTCATTGGCGCTGGGACGAGAGATTTCCCAGGTCGTCGAGCAAATCGTCTTCAAGACTCTGGAGAAAGATCCGCTTAATCGTTACCAGACCATGACTGAGGTGGAAGAAACGATTAGAGGTTGGTTGGCGGCCGAGGGACCCTCCGCTTCAGGAGCGTCAGTGCCTGCAGCTACGGGTGGACAGGGGCAAGAGTACTGGGCCTCTCCTACCACTACCGGTAATACCACTCAGCCGATCCCTGCCAGCACCGTGGCCACTGTCAAGCTTGCCGCCGGTGCTGCCGCTGAGGAGGCCACCTCCGCCCCTGGCTCGACGGCAAGTTCTGCCGGCCAATCAAGCACTCAGTTGGCTGCCACAGGCACGGCCGAAGAAGCTTCACTGCCGCCCACATGGCTCATCGGCGTTCTTGTCGCCAGCGCGTTGGTGGTGTTGGTGCCATTGTGCTTCATGCTGTCGAAAAGCAGCGAACTGCTGGGCAAGTCGCCGAAGCAACAGACTCACACTGCAACCGCGACCACGACTGCCAATGCGCAAGGCGGAACAGCGGAGCCGGGCAGCGAAGACCCTTCAATCGGACAGGGCATCGAGCTGTTTCACAGAGGCAAATACGATGAAGCCTTGAGGCTATTTGCCAACGCCGCTCCCACCTCATCCAACCCGAAGGGCAATGTGGAGGCTCTGCTGTGGGAGGGCAAAGCGCTCAATTCGCTCTACCGATACTCAGAGGCGAAGCAGATTCTTCTCGACTACATGAAGAAATCGGATGACATCGGTGTCAACGCCGCCCGGGCACTGAACGCCCTGGCGCGCTCTTGTGCGTCGATGGGGCAGACAGACGAAGCGCAAGGATATTTGCACCGCGCCGAAGGTGTGACGTCTACGTTGAAGGGTCCCGATAGGCTTGTGCACGCAGCAACGCTTCTTGGTCTCGGTGAAGTTGCTTTGGGCCAAAAAAAATACACCAAAGCAAAAGGACTCCTGCAAGAATCGCTCAGTATCAATCAGCAGTACTCGGGCTCAGAGCTTGAAAAAGCGAACATATTGAGCGACTTGGGTGAAGTGCACCAGTTTCTCAAAGAGTTCAATGACGCTCGTAAGTGCTACACGACTGCGCTGCAGATCCGGCAGAAATGGTTGGGGCTCAGCAGTCCAGGCATGGCCAACAGTCTTATGTGTCTGGGCTCGCTCGATTTTCAGCAGAATAAATTGGCGGAATCGGAAAAGCACTTTCAGCAAGCGCTCTCGATCGATCGGCAAAATCTAGGCGAGTCCAACTTAGAAGTGGCCATGATAGAGCACTGTCTGGGCGTGCTCTATCAGCGGCAGAAAAACTATCAAGAAGCGCTCGAATACTTCTACAAAGCGCTGATGACGCGAACTACGCTTTTGGGCGACAACGACCAGACGGTGCGGATTACCCGCAACGAATATACGTCACTGCTTGCCCGGGCGCACAGACGCTGACGGTTTATGGCGGCGGCCACAGCCTATGCCACTACAGCCCAGTAGCTATCGGCTAAGGCTCGCAGTTTGGTCATGCTGGCATCGAGCTTTTGCCGGCAAGCTTCCAGCGTTGCCTCATCGGCGTGTTTGGGAACCTCTATCGGTTCGCCGTACAGGTAGTTTTTCGGACCGCCCCAGTGCGAACACATAAAGCTGTCCCACCCCCACATTCTCGTCCAGTGGCGCGCCGAGCATACGCACGGAATGATGGGCAAGCCGGAGATCTCTGCCAGCCGCACGGCACCGTTTTTAACTTCCAGGGCCGGTCCGCGCGGTCCGTCTACCATCAGTACGACTGAACGGCCGGCGCGCGCCGCTTTGAACAGTTGCTTCGCTCCCTGCACCGCCCCTCGCCCCGACGATCCACGCGCCACTTCGAAACCTAAACCGGTGAGCGCTCTGGCGATGATTTCGCCGTCGCGGCTCTGGCTCACTAAAAGACGCATGTGATTGCGGCGTTCGATCAGTTGCAGAAAACCGACCATGCGCCCGTGGTACATGGCGAAGACTGCTGGTTTATCACCGGCGACATACGGTCTGATACTATCCGGGTAGACTTTGACGATGTTGTAGTTGCGATCGAGTGAGCCGATGCCGTGATAGAAAAACCCGGCGATAAAGTCGATGCGCAGCCGGTCGAGCAGAGGAAATTTGGCCACTAAATTGCGAACTCTGAACTTTGCCATCTGTCAGCCGACCTTTAAGATCCGCCGCAGAACTTGACGGGAACGGCTTTTGCTAATGCTTGATGCGAGATAATCATGGCTGCGCCTCGCCCTAGGGCATGTGCGCCACTGGGGGAGCAAAGGAGATGATGGCTTGCGAGTCCGGCGCGAACTTTTTGTCGACGTCCAGCGTATAACCAGCGGCGGTGGCATCGTTGTAAAACATCTGCACCGTTTCCTGGGAGAATTCGTCCGGATCTTTGCCTAGAATCGGTATCTTCTTGAGCACATCATCTGTGCAAGTGATGATGTGGCAGCCGATTCTGTCACACTGAACAATGTTGAACACTTCTCGGGGACTGGCCCAGAGCAACTCCAGTTGAGGATAGTCGTACATCAACTCTAAAGCGCAGAGCATCAGAGGTTCCGGATCGATGCCGGCATCTGCCAACCGTCCTGCGAATATGGAAAGATAGCCGGCCGGCGAGAGCTTCATCGCGGGCAAAACAGCTTTCACTTGCTGCAAAGTCATCATCGCCGTGACGTTGACTTTGACGCCAAAGGCAGAGAGTCTGGCAATGAGAGGAACGCTCGAGTGTCTTTTGGTGTTGGTGATGGGAATTTTTACGTAAACGTTTTCGCCCCAAGAAGCGATTTCGCGGGCTTGTGCTTCCATCTCGGGAAACTCATCAGAGAAGACTTCGAATGAAACAGGTTTGTCTTTGACGATGGAAAGAACAGAGAGAGCAAACTGTTTGTAGTTATGCACTGCCGCTTTGCGCATCAAGGTCGGATTAGTGGTAAAGCCTGCGATAAGCGGATTAGCATTGAGCTTGGCGATCGACTCCAGATCTGCTCCGTCTGCGAATATTTTCACTTTGAGATTCACTTGCATGCAACCTCCGTTGCTGATGGGGGAGCGCAGTTCACTTCGGTCGATTCCCACTTTGCCGTATTCACCTGCAATTGCGGATGGCAAACAATGAGATGCCAGATCAGTGCTTGAAACCCTTCGGTCAGTGGTGTAACCAGATCGCTTTGCACCACCGGTACTACCACTACCGCGTCGCCTTCTTCTTTCGTGTAGCCGCCGTCTCTGCCGACGATGCCCACCACTTGAGCGTTGACGGTCTTTGCCAGGCGCACCGCATTGACGAGATTCATGCTTATTTTCGCCTCGGCGCTGCCGCCGCCGACGGAGAAGATGAAAACGCAGTCGTCCGCGCGCAAACGGCTTACACGCAGCCAGTTCGAGAGAGTTGTATCCCAACCTTCGTCATTGACGCGGGCGGTCAGTTCAGAAACGTTGTCGTACGGCGCGTAAGTCTCGATGTTGCACAATTTGCGGAAATCGCAAGCGGCGTGTGAAGCATGACCGGCTCCTCCGCCCGAGCCGAGCAAAAACAAGCGGCCGCCCTTCGCGCGTACGGAGGCAAGGACGTCGACGATCGATTCAATCTGACTGACATCGAATCGCTCGATGACTTCTGCGGATTTTTGGAGAAACTGCTTGGTAAAACTCATGACAACACTGCTAAATCGGGGAAGCGAAAGCGCTCTTGCTGCCTGGACCTTGGAGAGTCAGGGCTTACAAGAGATGGACGAATTATATCTACTGACGCGTGCGGATAGTTCTTTCGAGCAAGCGCTCCCGGGTAAAAAAACCTTATAGCTCGTCATGACAGCTGCCTAATGCGCACGGCGATACGGCGCTGCCCATCGATTGCCTGACACTTTGCCGTTTGTCCTTCGGACGGCGCGAGCTAGCGTGAGCAAGATCTAAAAGAAGGAGTGCAATTATTACCTGAAAGAGCTTGTTGTTCGAGGGAAATCTAGCAGCTGTGGCAGGCTTTAGGTGCTTATTACCAGTTGTTAATTGAACTTCCAGTCTGATTTGACCCCTCCTTGACAACTTATTTATGGTCGAGGTGTTTCTCGCTATCCACGATTTATCCAATCGAAGCAAAGTTCAACCAATCCGCCCATTATCGAAGCCAGTCTGCCGCCGGAGCGGTGAGCGCTGCTTCGCTGATCGGTCCGGGTCGGACAGGCTGCCGTGCCTGACCTTGTCCCTTGCAGCGAGAGAAAAATCACGTTTGATGGAGGAAGCATGAGAATGCTTGGTCTGGGCATTATTTTTGGGTTTTTTCTGCATCGCAGACAGGCAAGGCTTGCTGCGCTCGAGGCAACGCGGCTGCAGCAAGCCCGCATTCGGTCGGGCAGAGGACCTGTTATTCCAGCGACACAAAATATTGATGGCGCCAGTTGGCAGTCTCCTGGCAGAACATTGGTTGTAGTGGACATCCAATCGTACTTCGTCAAAGACGTACATCGGCAGTTCATCGAGGGCGTCGAGAGCTTGGTCCGTTCGGCTATTGCTCTTGGATGGAGCATCATTCTCTTGGAGTTCAGGCCGACCGAGACGTACGGAGCGACCTGGCAACGTATTATCGATCTGTTGAAAGGCTACGACCGATGGGACACCGCCTACAAAGGCCAGCCCGATGGCTCGACCGAGGTGCAACAGCTCTGTCATAAGAATCAGTACACCATTGAGGGCTTCGTGGTTTGCGGAGTCTACACGGACCAGTGTGTTCTGGAGACGGTCACCGGACTGGCCTCGAAATATCCGCGTTCGGCTGTTGAGGTCGTGCCCGCTGCCAGCATGAGCTATCCGGAGACGCAGTCGACAGGACGATATGACTGGAAGAGGTTTCCCAAGGCTGCGAACATCAGCTTGATAGCAGTCCCGACTGAGCAGTGTGTGGAGGATCATTCCCTCTCTCACAGCGAACCCGCCGCGGCCATGCAAGAGATGCTGGTGACTCGCTCCAAGCCCTCTCTGGCTGCAGCCATCTAAGTCAAGCCTCGGACCCGATCACTGAGTAAAAGTCCGAACAACCTCTGTTCATCGCAATGTATACCCGCTGCGGCGATTTCGTGCGCCGTCGACGGTTGGTCTTCCGCGACCGCATGGGGCGGATCGCGAAATTTCGTGGCGCTGCAAAGGAGCAGCAAACCATATGGAACTAGTAGCAATATCAGCGATTTTCTTGATTGTGTTGGCTCTGGCGTTCGAGTTCGTGAACGGATTCCACGACACAGCCAATGCTTGCTCAACGGTCATCTACTCGGGTGCGCTTTCGCCACGCTGGGCAATCCTCAACAGTGCCGTGTTTAACTTTATCGGCGCTGCCACAGCCGGCACCGGAGTGGCGTTATTCGTCACCAAAATCGTCAAGATCGGCGCCGTATCAATGCCTATGCTAGCGGCTGTTTTAGTCGCTGGATTGGTTTGGAACATTTGCACCTGGTACAAGGGGCTGCCGGTCAGCAGCTCGCACTGTATGATTGGCAGTCTCGTGGGAGCTGGACTGGCTTCGGCCGGAATCGCCGGGGTCAACTTCCATAAGCTCAACGAGGCGCTGGTGGCGCTGGTGGTGTCACCAGTAGTCGGCTTTGTTCTCGCTCTCGCCATCGCTTTCCTGTTCGCCAAGGTCGTTTCGCGCAGGAGCACTGGACCGGCACTCGCTGCAGTAGATGCGGCGGACGCCGTCGATGCAGGGGACGCCGTCGATGAGACCGAGAAGAAACACCGTTTGTTCTTCCGTTGTCTACAGATAGGCTCGTCTACCGCCGTCAGCTTCTCGCACGGATCCAACGATGGACAGAAAACCATGGGTCTAATCACGCTGATCCTGGCAACGCAGTTCGCTAGCCACGGATACACCATGACTCATGTGCCGTTCTGGGTCATTATCGCTGCCGCTGCGACGATGGGGCTCGGCACCGCAATTGGTGGCGGCCGCATCATCAAGACAGTAGGCGAGCATCTCTCGTTTCGCAAGATCACGTCAATCGACGGCTGTGCGGCCGAGTTCACGACCGCGGCCACTGTCTTCGCGGCTTCCCGCTTCGGCGTGCCCGTCAGCACAACCCACGTTCTTAGCTCCGCTGTCGGTGGCTCTACCGCCGGTTTGCACGGTACCAAGGCCATCAACGTGCAGACCTACAAGAAGATTCTGCTGGCCTGGGTACTGACGTTTCCTATCACCATCGGTCTGGGCTACGGACTGTGCTTCCTATTTAAACTGATCTTCTAAGGAGGGCGGCATGAAGCTAAAGCGTGCCAAGTTGCTCGAGCTGCTTCGCACCAATATCCTGCGTCGTTTCAGCAAACTCTCGGCCGAGGCTGAAGAGCATGCTGAGCCCGGGGACGAGCAACCGGCTTTCGAAACCAGCCGCAGCGAGCTCGTCCGCTTGCTCTCCCAAGGTGCTGCCAGCAGGTTTATCCAGCTCGTTGGCGCCCAGGGCTCAGGCAAGTCTACTTTGGCCAAGCACTTGCGCAGCCAGGGCGGATTTTCCCGGCTGAGCATGGATAAAGTGCTGAAGCACGAACCGTACCTGGCCTACACTCCCGAATTGCTGGCCGAGCGCTTCTATCAACTGATAAAAGAGGCGCTGCAGCGAGGCGAAAACATTTGCGATGACAATCTCAACTGCAGCCGCTCCGCTCGCAGTAAATCGTTGCGACTGGCGCGAGAAGCCGGCTACACCGACATCGTCATCATTCACCTCGACATGCCGCTGGAGCACTGCTTGCGTCAAAATCGCAAGCGCGTGAAAGAAGCGCCCGATGAAGTTTTGCGTCGGGCCTGGCAGCGACTGCAAGAAGAGCCGGTGCATAAGCCCAAGGTCGGAGAGCTCATCAGGCTGCGACCGGCAGAGAAAGAGGGCTATTTCCTCGTGTCACTGGTGGATTAATTCGTTCGATCTCAGAGGCACGGCGATTACCGTCGCCGTGCCTTTGGAATTTTTTTTGTCTTGCTTGGCACCATATACGGTGCCCTTGAAAGATTTTTTTTATCGATAGAGGCACCGCCGGTGGTGTGAATGCTGCTATGTGCCGGGGTCCGTATGTACGCGTGCCCACTCGGCATTTTGCTTCTGCATTTCTCGCAGCTTCTTGGCGGCGCTGATATCTGCTGCGCCGAAGGCGCCGGCCGCGTAAAGCTCACTGTCGACCGCTGTGTCGAGCAGATATTGATGGATCTTGTAGCGTGAGATCTCGGCGCCAGTAGCGGGTCTAAACACGCCCTTGCTGAAGATTTCGTCGGGTATGAATTTACTCTCGCCCAGGTCGATTGAGCCCAGTGGGGTGCTCGTCACCCCCGCCAGGCGGCGTGCCAAGCTGAAAGGGCCGACCGGCAACGGACTTTTGAAAGCCGCGGCTGCTTGGCCGTCGATGCGAATTTCGGCGGAAAGGTCAGTAGTAACCAGCGTGGCAGCTGCGCGCAGCAATTGACTGTCCGGTACGCGCCCAGCCTTGACGGCAAAAATTCCGTAGCGGCCGCCTATCTTCGCGGTTTCACCGATCGCTGAAGCGGCCGCTGCCGAGGTCAGATGGACGATGGGTTCTGCCTCTTTGCCCGTGAAAGCGGCAACTCTGTCGAAATACTTCAATCGGGCAATGCCGATCGGATGCACGGCTATTGCAGCAAAGGCAAAAGCTGTGGCGACCGGATTCTCACTGATCTCTTCAAACAGCTCGTCGGCAGCAGAAGTGAGCCTGTGGTGCGGTGTTATATGGGCATCTGCCCACAGCTTCGCCGGCGGTGAGGAGGCGTTATCTGCGGATGCAGACGGCTGATCGAGTGCTGGAGACATATTGCTAGAGAGGGAACGATCGCTCGAATAGTAGCGGTTTTGTCGACTTAGGACATCGGTAAATCTACGAAAGCATCAGCCGGCTTATGCAACGTTGACCCAATTAAGCCGGAAAAATGTGGCATTTCCATGGCATGGCGGGCTCTCCAACTTGGACTTACAGAAGAGCTTGCGATAGCCATGCCTCTGACTGGATAACTAACTCGCTCTGTCAGGGCGGCAGATGACAACCGGGCGACAGCGCCGAACCGGTTAGTGCGAAGCCCGAACGGACAATGACTTTCGGGCTTCTACTATGGTTCAATTGTTGGGGACCAGGAGACACTCAATTGCTCGAACTAGCTAACAGAGCTCTCGCAGTGGCGGACGGACTGGGCGCCACTTACGCTGACGTTCGCATCGTGCTGCAGAAGCAGCAAAACATAGAGACCAAGGACCTGACCGTCGCCGATTTCAGTCGGGGCAACGCAGCCGGCATCGGCGTCAGAGTTCTGTCCGGCGGTTGGGGCTTCGCCTCCACTCAGCTGTTTACGAAAGCGGCGGTGGAGAAGACTGTCCGCCTTGCCGTATCGGCCGCCAAGGCGTCGCGACGCTGTCTTGATCAGGAGATCGACCTGGTAGCCGAGCCGCGTTATCGCGCCACGTGGGTTTCGCCGCACTTGCTCGATCCGTTCAGCGTCTCTGATGACGAGAAGCTGGCCTTGCTTTTCGATTGCGCTCGCACCATGCTCGCTGTCAAAGGCATTACGCTTGCGAAGGGCTATCTCAGCTTCGTACGCGAAAATAAGCTATTTCTCTCCCTCTGGCAAGGAGAGCTGTACAGCCACATCGATCAGACGTTCATCCGCTCCAGTTGCGGCATCGAGGCTAACGCTAAAGATGCCAACGACCAGCAAAAACGTTCGTGGCCGAACTCTTTCGGCGGACAGCATGAGAATGCCGGTTGGGAGATGGTACAACGATGGTCGCTGCGCGATAATGCGCAGCGCATCGCCGAAGAGACTGTAGCGCTCCTGACGGCGCCGCAATGCCCTTCCGGCGTCATGCGAGCGGTCATTGGCGCCTCGCAGATGGGACTGCAGATTCACGAATCATGCGGTCATCCGACGGAGCTCGATCGTGCCATCGGGCAAGAAGCGAACTTCGCCGGACGGTCGTTTCTCACCACTGACATGCGCGATAATCTGCGCTACGGCTCCCCAATCGTCAATCTTGTTGCCGATGCAACCGCTCACAGCGGCCTGGGCGGCTTCGCTTTCGATGATGAGGGCGTAGCGGCGCAATGTATTCCGCTTGTCACCAATGGCATTTTCAAGGGTTATTTGAGCTCCAGGGACACGGCGCCCTTAGTCGGTTTGACTCGGTCGGGCGGCTGCTTGCGCGCGGAGGGAGCCAACTATCAGCCTATTATCCGCATGACCAACATCAACCTTTTGCCGGGCACCGGCGGCTCCCTGGACGATCTGATAGAACAGTGTGGTGACGGCGTTTTGATGGAGTGCAACAAGTCGTGGTCCATCGATGATCGGCGCTACAATTTCCAGTTTGGCATGGAGATTGGCTGGCTCATCAAAAACGGCAAGCTGGCGGGCATGGTGAAGAATCCAAGCTACTCCGGCATCACTACCGAGTTTTGGAACTCTTGCCAGGCGATAGGCGCAGCAGAAACGTATGTGTTGTGGGGGCTGCCAAACTGCGGAAAAGGGCAGCCCATGCAGACAATGCATACCGGTCACGGCGCATCACCAGCACTGTTTCACGATATTAAAGTCGGCACAGCGCACGGCGGGTAGGGAGAAACCGATGATCAGCAAAGAAAAATGCAAGCAGATCGTCGAGACCGCTATCAGCCACGGTCGCAGGCGAAAGGCTGACGGGGTCGAAGTGACGATTACTGGTTCCAATATTGCCACCAGCCGATTCGCCAACAACGGCATGACGCAGAATCAGTGCCCTGATTCGCTGGATGTGTCGGTGCGCCTGTTGAAAGACGGCAGGCAGGCGCGGCAGAGCACTGACGATTACAGTGGCAAAGGCATACGCCAGGTCGTTGATGACGCCCTTGCCTCTGCCTCGAGGCTGGAAAAAGATCCTCAATTGATCGCCTTGCCGACTCTCAAACAGGTGCGAGAGTTGACCGGCAAGATCGACAGAAAGACGGTCTCTCGAAGCGATGGAAAAACGGCGCAGATGAACGCCGACCGCCGTGCCGATATCATCGGCGCCGTTATCGACCTGGCGCTGGCAAAACAGCTGGAATCGTCGGGTGTCTACGCGTCCGGATTTTCGTTTACTGCACTGGGCAACTCGAACGGTGTCTTTCAATATCACGAGGAAACAGCGGCAGAGTTTTCAGTGACGATGGAGCGCAACGGAGCTTCCGGTTGGGCCAAGGCGCAAGCGATTAGCGCCGATGACTTCTCGCCGTTGACCTTGGCTGAGAAAGCTGCCGATACGGCACTGCGTTCTGGCAATGCACGCCAGTTGGCTCCCGGGCGATACACTTCCATTCTGCCGCCGAGCGCGGTATTGGATCTGCTCTGCTTCCTGCATGGCGATTTCAGCGCTACCAACCATCTCGACAAGCTCTCCAGCTTGACAGGCAAGCTTGGTAAGAAAGTATTCGGCGACAACATCACCATTGTCGACGACGCTTATCACGCTCTACAGGGTGGTGCTCCGTTCGATGGTGAGGGGTTGCCGCGCTCACCGATCGTCCTGGTCGATAACGGTGTCGTCACTAATTTGGTGAACAGCCGCATCAGCGCCGCAAAGATGGGTGCTCAACCGACCGGACACTCACTGCAACAGCCGAGCGCCCTGGGCGACTATGCACTCAATCCGGTAATTATGGGGGGTACGACGTCTCTCGATGAGATGATCCGCAGCAGCGACCGAGGTGTGTTGCTTTCGCGTGTCTGGTACGTGCGAACCGTAGACCCGGAGACGGTGTTGCTCACCGGCATGACGCGCGACGGCACCTTCTACGTCGACAAGGGCGAGATTGCCTATCCGATTAAAAACTTCCGCTTCAATGTGAGCATCCACGAACTGCTCAACAATGTCTTGGCGCTCGGACCTGCAGTTCGTGCCGCTGGTGAGGAGGGTGCAGCCAATGTCGTTCCGGCCATGAAAGTGGCAGGCTTCAACTTTACTGAAGTGACGAAGTTCTGACCAACGACTAGCTGATGTTTTACCGGCGCAGCCTGCGGCGATTCAGCATGCGGCGATTCTTTTCTTGCACGCAGGGCCACTTGGAACAAGGCAAGTAGTGGGGCGCGGGCACCACCAAACTTGGTGCTCGTGTCTGAGATGCGCTTCATCAGCGCAAGCCACTTTCTGCCGGGCGGAGCTGTCACCTGCAAGGCATACAAGCGAGATCGCTTTAACTCCCTCTCAAGTAGGCTGTTTGATGCTCTTGTCACCTTGGCAACTGGTGCCTGACAGTTGTTAGCTCTGGTTGTAGGCCCGATCTCATTCTTCTGCAAGAAAGTTAGACAGACCAGCACCGCCACGTAATTGAAAGAGCTTTTCAGGCGCAAATGCGGCTGCAATGCCGTGCCGGTCTGCCAGCGAGCGAAAGAGTGTTTGACAGCCACACAAATGCCGTCCAGGCATTTCAAACTAAGAATGGAGTGTTCTTCAATGAAAAATTTACGTGATTTACTCAACAACAAGCAGACCCAGACCGAGACGAGCGATGGCATGCGTCTGGTCGTTGAACCCTCGTCCGAAAAAGAGAGCGGCGTTATGACCGTCAACGTCGGCATGCCCGGCAACATGCAGACTGTCACCCTGGATCGTTCGCAAAAATACACCGTCTCAGACGTGTTGCAGCGAGCAGAGATCAAAGCGGATAACTACGAAATCCGCATGGGCGGATCGACCGTCAACTTGAACACACCGGTTACCAAAGATCACAGCACGATTCTTCTTCTGCACGCGATCAAAGGCAATCGCTAAATCGTCCACGACCAAGCTTGGTCGTGCCGCCAGTTGTGGCTTACACCTGGCAGCGTTGCCAACGCTGCTCGCGTGTAAGCCGCCTGCCGGCGGCAAATGATGCGAGAGGACAAATGCTCCTCAATCTCTACGAATGCATCGAGAGGGTCTTATGCACATATTTCTGCTTATAGCTGCCAGCGCCCTTGCGGTCGCTCTGGCAGGATTCATTGTCTTGCAAAACACGTCTGTCGCGCTCAGGGTGTATGAGTTCGAGCTGGATACGCGTGGAGTTCGCCAGTATTTTATTCGCGGTCTCAGCCCGCAGCAAACGCAAAAGTTGGTAAACGCATCGATACCGTTCGGTACGACCGCTCTTGATCCTGACGAGGGAGCTTTGTTCGACCGAAAGTATCTTGCCAAAGTTTTGAGATTACTGAATTTCAAGCCACTGTGCGGGTTTTCCCTGCATGGCAGAGACATTTACGAGCTTGTGGTGCATCCGCGCTCGCACTTTCTCTACCGCAGCCTCAGACCCTTTTCCGTGCGAATCAAGGGCAGGCTGCGTTTGATTGACCGATGGAAGTTGAAGCGATTCGTCGCGGACAGCCTAGCCGTTCCGCTGAAGAGCGATGTCGTTGTTCATCTGCATAGGAGTGTGGCGGAGCCCGCCCATGATGATACGCGGCTGCATCTCTTTCTGGGCGCTACGCCTCGTAACGTAGGAAGGCAAGTGTCCGTCTCCATGATTTGCGATCTGCGCTGCGCCAGTATGAATCTGCCTGTCTACTCCGGCATCGGTTATCAGTTGAAAGATGCGAAGACGGACGTGGCGTTCGGCGAGCTGATTGGCTCATCGCTGTACATTTATCCTCCGGTTATACGCCACAGACGTGCACGGCCCAATTACCCACTTTTGCAAATACTGTTGGACAGGGCGGTCCAGGAGATCGGCATCGACTCCTCTGATGATCTCGTGAGGCAGTATCTGACGGACGCCGGGCTGGAAACAGAATCTGCAGTCGAGGTAGTCGTAGGGCCTGGACTGACAAATTTGCAGGGACGGCTTCTGTCTCAAGTGGCAAAGGCAGCTCTCGGTCCGGTGGTCAATCGAACGATTGTTGCCGACAACGGTCACGGCAAGGCAATTGCGCCGCCAAACGAAGACGAGTTCGGAGTATTTCTCTACTCCACACTGAACGGATATCAATCTCTTGCCTCCCCGACGCGCCTGTACGCGGTGCGTGGAATCAGCCAATCGCCCTGTCTCTCTCCTTCTGGGCAGGGACTGGTTCTCTCTGATGACGAGGGCAACGTGACGGCAGAGTTGTTGCCGAACGCTCTGTACATCCACCACAACGTGCTCACTGTTGCCACCGTTCCTGAACTGGCAGTGCTGACAGCTATTCTCGAGCAGGCGGCAAAGTCAATCCCCAGCCTTCCCGAAATGGAAGCGCTGACGCGACAGGAGTTCGAAGATACTTGCCTTCGACTGCTCAGCGTCAATGCCGGATGTGATCCAGCAGCATCTTACTCTTCCACTTATCGCGGGCGTTATCACGACGCGATAGCTGGTCTGGCGCAGTCTGAAAGGAATGTGCAAGCACTGAAACGCTCAGATGAGCGCTTCGGAGAAGAGTTCGACGCGTTGCGCAGCATCAGCAAAGTAGCCGCGGCGTACTTTAGTGGCGCCGAGATGATTGTCAGCACAAACACCCTCTACTGCGTCAATCCAGACACGCGAATCAGACACGAAATCGGTGCCATGCAGATACACTTCGATCTGAAGTGTGGCGAAGTGCGCTGGTATAACAACACCAGGCAGGTGGGTGGGCACCATGCACCGCACGTCGGAGCAAACGGCAAAGCGTGTCTCGGCAATATGGCCGGCACATACGAGTCGTTGATCAGGGCAGGACAAGTGGCAGCTGCAGTCGAGGCCGCCATCGGTTTTGTCGAGTCGGTCAATCACGAAGACAGTTGGGGCCGAACGATTGCAGCTTGGCCAAGAGCCTGAAACGGTTCAGATCGGAGCAAACAATGAGACTACTGAGTTATCTGAACCCCAAAAGAGTGGGCAGACTTGCTATTTTGCAATTTCGAAAACTTCCGATAGTTGCAAGAGCCAAATTTAAAGCCGATCGGCAGCGTTATGTACGACAGTGCATCCAGCGCAGGGGCTCCGAAGTTATCCCGGCGCAGACGCAGCTGTCCGCCAGCCGAGTAAACGAAGGGAGCTGCCGCGCCGATCTTTTTCGAAGCATTCGCTCTGAGAAGATCTGGAGCGCCAAATCCGCTGGTGGAGCTGAGTTGCGCCAATCGCTGCAAAGCCAGTGGCATGAGATCAAAAAACTTGACCACGTGCTGGGAGCAAGCATGAGCGGCAACAACCTGCTCGTGCGAACGGACTCTCTGGTTGGCGTTGTATCGAGAACGAACTTCAAATACGTGCTCGGAGAGTTCGTCATTGCTTTCAACCTGGCAGGCTCCGACGAGCCGGTGCGCTGGTTCAATCAAACCCGGCGTGTCGATGCTGCTCTACCGCGCATGAATGCGCCGACTGTGTTCGAGGACGGCAGTTGCGCGGCCTGCGAATTGAAAGAGACCCTGGTGGAGCTGATCGCTCAATTTGAGCTTGTTCCGGCCGTGGAGCTGGCCATTCAGTATCTGCAAGGGCCGGACAACCAACTACTTGAATGCTTCGCGAATCGCTGGCCGAAAGTCGCGTAAGCAAAGGAGCAATTATGGATAGCACAAGAACACCGGTTTTCGCCGGTGGCTATGGCAATTTCAACGGTTTATTCGGCAGCGATCAGCCTGCCAGCCCCAAGCCTGTTCAACCATGGGCTGGCAGAGAGCAGAGCAGGAGCCCGTTGCGTACGCATCCATTCCGTCCGCGGGCTGAGCTGCTTACTGATTCGCCAATCATTCTCATGACCCCTGCTGCCTATCAGAAGCAGTGTGTCTACATCGACCTCGCTCCCAAGGAAGTGGGCTGGATGGGAACGGTGAAACTCCTCCCCTCGGGCAACTTCCTCATTGAGGACACTTATCTGCTCGAGCAGCAAGTCAGTGCAGTAGAAACCGAACTCTCCAAAGACGGTATCGAAAGGCTGAGCATCGAGTTGATCGAAAACTACCCCGACGGCGTGGAAATGGTCAATAAGATGCGCTTCTGGGGACACTCTCACGTCTTCATGGGAACGTCGCCGTCCGGTACGGACGAGTCGACGATGACGCGCATGGGAGCAGACGGCACCGGCATCAACTGGTACATTCGCGGTATTTTCAACAAGCTCGGGCGCGCTGAATTTACGCTCTATCTCTATGATCTGGGCTACCGCATCAATGATGCACCGTGGGCGGTGTTGGATCCAAAAACCGGGCGTGTTATCGAAACAAACATGAAGACCTTGTTCTCCAAGGTGCTGGCGCCAAAGAAGCAAGGGCTGACCATTGATCCCAAGCCGTCGCCTGCCACCAGTAGCGGTGCCGAGAAGGCGGCTGGCAGCTCAGAAACCCAGAGCAGCCGGTCAGGAGACAACCAGGAGAAAGGCAGCTCGGAGAAGGCAACCGATCGCCCGGAGAGTAAAGAAACCAGCGCGGCAATAGACGGAGCTGATTCTGACAAGAAACAGCCTGTTGACGCGGCAAAGCCTGATCCTAAGCCGGCTCCGAAGAGGAATATTTTTGCGGGACTGCCGGAATTGCTGACGCCTTCTGCCCAACTGCGCCAAGCCATAAAGCAAGAGTACAAGCTGAAGGTGAAAGAGAACAGATCATGGTTCGAGAAAGAGACAGAGGACGAAGAGGAGGCGGGCGAGTCGGACGCTGGTGAAACGACGGAAGATGGGGAGATTTCTCCGGCAACTTCCGGCGCCACCGACGGTGTCACGGCTGCCCAGTCAACCCCCGGCGCCGCCGAGCGAGACGAGCTGTCAGACGCGGACTGTCCCATCATGGTCGGCAAACGGGGCGACGACAAAACGGAAGAGTTGCCTATATCCGAAAGAGTGATGCGCACGCTTCGCAAAATCTTCTCGTAGTGCGTGCCGTAAAGGAGAAAAGAGCTATGAATCAAATCGATACAACCAGGCACGCGTCTGTTTTCTCAGCGCAACTGTTTGGCAACAGGCGTGTCGACGTCATCGGAGCTGGTGCCACTGGTTCGCGCATTGTCTTGGCGCTGGCGAAGTTAGGCATCGAAAACATTCACGTGTGGGATTTTGACACGGTGGAAGAGCACAACATCGCCAACCAAGCGTACACGCTGTCCGACATAGGTCGTGCCAAGGTGGATGCCTTGAAAGATCTCGTTAAACGAAGCACCGGTCTGGACATCACAACGCACAGCGAAAAAGTGGATGGAACGCAGGAGTTGGGCGAGGTGGTGTTTTTGCTGACGGACACGATGGCCTCGCGCAAAGAGATCTGGCAAAAGGGACTGCGCTACAAGTCGCGCACGAAGCTCATGATCGAGACCCGCATGGGTGTCGACGAAGGGCGCGTCTACTCAATCAACCCCATTAAGCCTGCGCAAGTGACCGGCTGGGAGAGCACGCTTTATGACGATGCTGCCTCCGAGTCATCGGCGTGCGGAGCCCGCATCTCCGTCGGACCGACCGCGGAGATTGTTAGTGGCACTGCCGTCTGGCAGCTGATGCGCTGGTTCGGTTTGCAAAATGGCAAAACGACCGGAAGCTTGGCGCACGAAGTAATTTTCCTTCTCAATCCGCATACATCGCTTACTCGCGATTTCACCTAAATTCCCCTCCCGACCTGGGTCTAACCAGGTCAGGTCGGGATGAGAAAGAGGTCTCATGTTTGATATAGATCAACAAACTGTTCAAGCATTAAGTCACGCCGCTCTCATGCAACAGTCGCAAAAGGTCGGCTACATCGGCACCGTGGCCATGACGGCTGGCATTCTATTTGTCGGTGACTCAATTGCGGCGCAACTGCTCGAGTTTCATCGCGTCCGCATAGGTACGCTCGAGCATCACATCGTCAGCTCGCGGATAAAGCCCGGCAAGTTTTACGATTTTCAACTGCCCAGCATGGGCAAAGCCAAGATGTCCGAGTCGTTGGTAGAGGCTTTAGGCAAGGCGAAGCAGAAGCTTGGGAACGCAAAAGTAGGAGTGGACGCCCTTCTATACACTCTTTTGCAAACCGATCAGGAAGTACGGCAGGCCCTCAGGTTAGGGTCCGCTGAAATCGACTTCATGATCGACGAGCTCAATCGACGTGCACTGGGAGGTCCGGCCGCATCCGAGATTCCTGATGATAGTGGTTGTGCCTCTGGCTCTTGCTCTTCCCTCTCGGACAATCACAAAAGCAAGACCCCCAATCTCGACCGGTTTACAGTAGACCTGACGGCGCTGGCGCGTGCCAACAAGCTCATGCCAGTGATAGGTCGCAGCAAAGAGATCATGCGCTGCATGCAGATTTTGGGGCGCAAGACGAAGAACAATCCCGTGCTGATTGGAGAGCCCGGCGTCGGCAAGACAGCGATAGTCGAAGGACTGGCTCAGCTCGTCGCCACGGGTGATGTTCCTCGACATCTCCGCAAAAAGCGCATCTTGATGCTCGATGTTGTCTCGATGCTGGCGGGCTGCTCTGCTCAAGGAGCCTTCGAGGCAAGAATTAAAGGGGTTATCGCAGAGTACCAGGCGGTCGGAGACGCAAAAATATTCGTCGATGAGTTGCACATTTTGCTCGGTGCAGGCGACTCCGGCGGCGGCATCAATGCAGCTACCGTCCTCAAGCCGGCTTTGGCAAGGGGTGAGTTCTCTATGATAGGCGCCACCACGCGAGCAGAGTATCGTCGTCTGATAGAAAACGTCGACGAGGCATTTGCCCGCAGAGTGATTTCGGTAGTCGTGGAGCCCCCTTCAACGGATGACACGATTGCCATTCTCTCTGGTCTCAAGGGCAGTTATGAAGAACACCATCAGGTAATTTTCAGTGACGAAGCGATCAGGCAAGCGGCACTCCTGTCAGATCGTTATATCAATCACCGCTACTTGCCGGACAAGGCCATTGACCTGATCGACGAGGCGGGAAGCCGATTGGTGATGAAGTTGGACGCCGAGGCTGCTCGCATTGCTAAAGAGCAGAGTAAGAACGAGGAAGTGAAACTCTCGACAGACTCCAGTGCCTCGGAGTTGATCGACCCCAAGTCCAAACCACGCCAGGAATGGACTGCTGTCACAGGTGAGGATATCGAGGAGCTGGTGCACGAAATGACCGGCATACCGCTTGGTTCACTGAAGCCGGAAGATCTCGAGCGCTATCGCGGCCTTGAAAAACGGCTGCATCAGCGTGTTGTCGGACAACATCCGGCGGTGGTGGCAGTGGCACGTGCGATTCGCCGAGCCCGAGTTGGTTTGAGCGATCCCAACCGTCCCTGCGTGTTTCTATTCCTCGGTCCGACCGGGGTAGGGAAAACTGAGGTGGCCCGAGCCTTGCAAGAGTTCCTCAGCGGTCAGGAAAAGGACATGGTCCGCTTAGACATGTCCGAGTTCATGGAGCGTCATGCGGTAGCGACGCTGGTGGGCGCCCCTCCTGGCTACGTGGGCTATTACGAAGGTGGCCGGCTCACCGAAGCCGTGCGCAAGCGCCCGTACTCGGTAGTTCTCCTCGACGAAATCGAGAAAGCGCATCCAGACGTATATAACGTCCTCTTGCAAATATTCGAGGATGGCCGGCTGACGGACCGCTCAGCCCAAGGTCAGACTGTCGACTTCAAGAACACGATCATCATCATGACGTCCAACCTGGGGGCCCATCTACTGAGGCTTCTGCGCAGCGATAATCGAGATGAGATCATCGAGCAGGTGATGCGGCAAGTGAAGGGGCATTTCAGTCCGGAGTTTCTCAACCGGCTGGATGACACAATCTGCTTCAACGAGTTGAGCATGGAGGAGATTGGTCAAATTCTCGGTCTGCTGACGGATCGAGTAAACGACCGGCTGTCAGAGCGCAAGATAGGCTTCACGCTCGATGAGAGCGCCAAGGCATTGGTCTTGGGCGAAGGGTATGACCAGGAATACGGTGCACGCCCGCTGCGGCGTGCGGTGCAAAAACATGTGGAAGATGTCATCACTGACGGTATCATCGACGGCAACGTCGCGAACGAATCGACGCTGCTGCTGACCCGCAAGGGAGACACGCTGGCAGTCGCTGAGCGGCAGAAGCTGCTCAGTGACTGAACTAATGGTGAACGCCAAGCACCCTAGCGGACACATTTTTGGTAGTGGCAAGGTTTTGAGACTGCCTTGGTGGAAGGGAGTCGGTGTCACCACTGACTCCCTGTCATTTTTCGTCGCGCATTTTAGTGTCACTAAATACGGGGCAATTGATTGTTCGTTTAGGTTAGAGGAGCGTCGCACAAGCAACCAATCAGAAAGAGGCAATGATGGCAATTGACATGATCACTGGCGAATGGTTCTCCATGGGAGAACTGATGAAGGGAATGACTCCCGAACAACAGCGAAGCTACCTCGACGCGACGGGCAAAGCGTTGAATGACTCGATCTCGAAGATGGAGCAAGGCGAAGCTGTCGACATCGCGCAGGTTAACCGAGTAATCACCGGCCGCGACGTTATCGACCAATCTCCGGCGCCGCTCGAAACTACAACCACGCTCGATGTGCAGCCGGAGTCCCGCTCTCAACGCTTGCAGAGACTCTTTTTCGGCAGGTGGAGAAACCACTGATGCGAAATCCTGGAGAGCGGCTGTTTGTAGGCAGCCGTTCTTCAATAATTCAAAAACGTTCTATCACTATACGTAATAGTATAAACTGCACCGAATGTAAGTATTCGGCGAGGACAGGTTATGAAACTGACTGGGTAGGCTGATTACAGGAGCAAGAATTTATTTTCTCGAGCGAAATCAAGACTGGCCCTGGCTCGGAAAAAGGATCATGATTGTTGCTGTGAAAAGCACAGCAAC
>DATNPN010000040.1:0-55838 GCA_036703195.1 Planktothrix sp.
CATTTTGAAAATTAGATTTGCCACAGCTACGGTACGTCTCGCACACTGCTTTTTTAAAAGGCTGTTTTAAAGCGCTGAAGAAGCCCGCGAGAAAATCGATTCAAGCGTTTCCGCCAAAACGACCATGAATAGTTCACGAAATTGCCGGAGATACTAAATTGTATCGTATAGCGTTTCAAAAAAAGTGAGTGCCGGAAGACTCGCAGTAGAAGCAAATCTTCCGGCACTCTCAAATCAATTGCGCGGCGTGCTGGGCATGCTCAGGAGTAGCTTGGGCAAGCGGTCAGCTTGCTGCGAGACTTTCTGCGCCTCTTCCTTGCGCTTTGCTTGGCGCAGGACCGATGCGTACAGCCGGAGCAAGGAGGACATGCTCGCGTGCTCGGCGTAACGCGGTCCGACAATGGCGTAGGCACGATCGAGCGCCTTGACCGCCTCGTCATTGTTGTCCAGGTAGTAGTGATAAAGCTCGGCAATCGTGCGCAAATCGTGCACGATGAGCAGTTCGTTGCTCTGATTCGCCAGGTCCTGGTCCATCTGCTTCTGCCAGCCTGCCAGCATGGACAGATACGACTCTTTCACTGAGCGGCGGTAGCGACCCAGATGCAAACCCATGCCCAGGTAGAGCGGACCCATCGACCACAGCAGTGCCTTGGGAAAGTTGCCCAGCGACATCTGATGTCCGGCGAACATCGGAATCAGGTCGTGCCAGATTCCGAAAGCCGCCAAAACGCCAAGCCCGAGATAGGCTAACCCGGCAGTTTTGCCCGAGAGAAATTTACCGAGGATGGAGCCCACGATTAAAATCGCGACCATCCCTCCCAGCAGAGATAAAACTAGCATTCCCGGATCGTTGTGCATGATTGTGTCCTTGTTGCTAGCGGGAGCGCGTGCTCACCGCCAGCATTGGTAAAACGACCTACTTCTGTGTCGAGTCGAACGCGCTCTCGACCGCGGCTTCCACTGCTGCTTCGGAGGTGGGAGCGCTGGCGAGAAATGCCGCCATGAACTTGCCTGCATCCGAGTCGGGTGCGAACTGCTTGCCGTCGGCCGTGAATGCCTTGAGCGACTGAACTGTCTCGACGATCGCGGTGCGAGCGCTCTGAAGAGCCGGATCTTCCTTGGGCTGGCTCCACATCGAGAGTGATGCGGCGCCACCGCCATTGGTGCTACGCTGGCGCGCCGGCACGGTGAATGCAGGCAACTTGGCGAGCAGCGGCACGGTCTGTGCTTCTGCCACGTCCAAGAGGGCAACGGAGATCTTGTACGCTGACTGGCGTCGGCGTTCCACCTGCTCGGCAGCTTGCAGTGAACATGCCGCTGAGAAGAATTCGGAGGCGCTGGCACCGAGCTGGCGAGCCAGACCGCTCAATCCGTCGATGACGGCGAGACGTCCGGCTGCTTCGGCATCAGGTTGACCGAGCTGTTTTTGCGCGTACTGGGCCTTGGCGTCGACCGAGTCGCAGCGTTCTTTGATCGATTCGTTGGAGAGAGAATTTGTGTTGAGCATTGTGCCTTCTAAGTCAGATTGACTTGGTTCGAAATCGTGGAAGGTTTGGGGCAGTCGCCTCGTTCGAAGTTGAACGACGCGACTGGCTCTCAGGGATTCATGACGGTTATTGCTCAGGGCGGCAGCGAGCGCACTTGGATGACTGTGCAGCTTCAAGAACTTGCGCTGCTCGGTCGCGCCGGCGGACAAGGCGCATGATCGCTCGCTCTTCGGCATCGCGCCAGTCGCGCACACGCATAAACGTGTACTTGTCGGATGTGGGTGTATCGTCCTTGTCGAACACGCCTTTCTCGAACGGAACGAGAACGACGTTGGTCTCGGAGATGCACTGTCCATCGGATTGAGCGCTGTTGCCGATGAAGGCGGAGTGATTCGGGTCGATGTTGAGGTCCAGAATCAGCTCAGCCACACGTTCGCGCTTGTTGTCGAACGGCGTGATGATGAAGTGATCGAGAAAGAGACCGCTCTGGCTGATCTTGTACTTCTGCGCTTCGCGGTTGCCCATGGTGACGCCGATAAGCAGGAAGTTGTGGCGGGCGCGATTGAGGACAGAGAGGGCGCTCGGAAACACTTCCGGCTCGCGGAAGAAAGGAGAGTTGCCGATGTCTCTGCACATGCCCAGGACCTCTTGCGCTGGCTTCATGCGCTTGGCGCCCTTGTGGCTGCGGCAAAGGGTCTTGTACGCCTCTTCCATAGCCAACGCCAGTTGGTCGCGTTCGACGCCGTGGACCTTCATGTTGCGCATGTACAGACCTTTGCACAGCTTGATCGCTTCTTCGCTGTCAAATCCGTGCAGCTTCATCAGATAACCGAAGCGGGCGCGGGCTTGCTCGAAGTAGGGGTCGCAGACCATGACGGTGCCATCGAGGTCGATAAAGAGAGCAGAAACTTTGCCGTTAGGCGCGCAGAGATTGCGTCCCGGCATGGAACACGTGGACTTATGATTCATTCTGATTTCCTTTCGGGCTTTTGAAATCGAAAAGATGTGCTTCCCAGAACGTGCAATTACGTTCTTGAAGGCGGAAGCGATTGGTGCTGTCAGAGAGTTAAGGGTGAACCAAACTTTGTGGGCTGAGAGAAAGTAATGACCTAAGAGTAAATAAAAGACGCTCGCGGGGTAAACCTCTGCCTCGATGACAAGATCGCGCGCGGGTGCGGAATATCGACTTTAGCCGCTCGTTATGAGAAAGCTTATATAAACAGCATTCGCGCTGGTTCGGCTAGCCAAGAGGTGTTTGGTGAAGAAAACGAGTCCTCGAGAAGTGCAATGGCAAACGGTGCAAGTGGTACTGCCTGCAGTGGCGCGCCGTTACCTGATTCGTTTCGCTTCGTGATCGTCGGAGCTGCTCTGGTCGCCTGAATTATCGGTAGGGGCTTTATCTGTCTGATTGTCGTCTGTGGTCTGCTGATCTTTCTGGCCGCTGTCCTTGTCGGAGTCAGTCTTTGATTTCTGTGCGCCACCGTTGTCAATTTTTGTCGGAGCTTTGCCGCCGTCATCACTATCGCCCGAGGAGTAGTCTCCCTCTCCCGACTTGTTTGTGCTGACGCCGTCTTTGTCTTTGTTGTTATCGCCGCTGCCTTTGTTATCGTCGTTGCTTTTGTTATCGTCGCTGCTTTTGTTATCGCCGGTGTTTTTGTTGTCGCTGCTGTTGCCGCTGGTGTTGTTGCCACCCTGCCTCGACGATGCGTCCGAGGCGTTGGCCGCATCAGTGAGCGTTTTTTGCAGGTCATGATCCAGGAAGAATGGCGCGGTGATTAAGGGAATGGCGATGAGGCTGATGAGAAACGGCTTCTTCGCCACACCCCAGTTGAGGATGACGAAGACCCAATAGACCGGTGTCAAGAAAAGCGCACCGATTCCCCACCAGATGTTCTTGCGAAACATCTCGATTAACAGCCAGATGCCGGTGACCATCGCGATTAAGCCACCAAGTAGGAATGAGCAGATCGAAAGGGGGGACATTTTTGCCTCGAGCAAGAATCTGATTACGACGATAAGCCGGAGCTCATAACAAAGATACCCGAGGCCAATCGGAATGTGCTGCTTGATTTGTCAGTCATTTTTTGATTGGTGCTCTTAATACGCGTGCAACTGGATCGATGTTGCCAAGCTGGCCGCGCTCGCGATTGCGAAAAAATCCTTAAGGCGCGTTACAAAGCAGTTGCTTGGTTGAAACAGTCGACCTCTTCTCAGTAGGTTCTTTTTGCTTTTCTTTCCGTTCCTCGATCCAACCTGTTCGCCAGTTCTTAAACACAAACCCGCTTTCCCAATTCAACCCAACTCAGGCGAACTCGCTGAGTCGAAGGTACGCACCGAATTTCAGTGCAGACCCAAGGACGCGGCTTCTGATTCTGCGTCCAATCGAAATCCGAGGAGTAAGTATGTCCAGTAAAACGTCCACCGCGCCCCAGCTCAAGTCTGTAGCGCTCACCGTGTACCCGGCAGGTTTCGCTCTCGTTCAAGGCGAGTATGCGCTTTCTCTCAAGCAAGGCACCAACCACATTCAGCTGGAAGGAATGCCCGCGCAGCTGGTTCAGTCCAGTCTCTACCCCGATACTTTCGCCGGTCCCGGTGATGTGACGTTAGGTCCCATCACGTTTCGCACGCCCAACCTGAATCCTCAGACGTTGCTGACGCGTGCGTTGAATCAAAACGTAACTCTGCACTATGGCGGCAATCTTCCGCACGAGCAGCAGACAATCAATGGCAAGCTGCTTTTCCTCAGCAGCGGCACGGCGCTTCTTCTCGTCGATGGCGACAAGGTGCGCGAAGTGCAGAACGTCAAAGGTACAACGTACGAAAACGTGCCCGATGGCGTCTCCAACACCCCGGCTCTCTCTTTGACCGTCGAGGCCTCTGAAGAGGGCGAATACACCGCAGTGCTGCTCTACACCACCCGTGGTGTCAGCTGGAATCCCGAATATAAATTCGTGCTCGACGAAGCGAACTCCAAGCTCACCCTTGATGGTTGGGTGGTGCTCGGCAATCGCTCGGGTGCGACGTTCAACCAGGCCAAGCTGTCCGTTGCGGCCGGCGACGCTGGTGGTGTCGAATTTGGTGGCGGGCTCGAGTCGGCTGATGCCCCTCCTCGTGCTGCCGCCATGGCAGCCTCCGCCCCTATGGGTGGTTCGGCCAAACGCGCCAATGCGGCCGTGCAAGAACTAGGACAGGTAAAACTGTACGATGTTCCTGGTTCGGTCACGATCGAAGAGGGCGACAGCCAGAAGGTGCCGTTCTACAACGCCACTGAGGTGCCCGTCGAACTCGAGTACCGCTTCCCGGCGTATGCCATGTGGCATCGCTATCGCGGTGAGATTGAGCAGCAGGCGCGGCGACTTGTCATCATCGAGAACACCGAAGAGAACAAGCTCGGTCACGCGCTGCCCGGCGCTGCCGTCACGCTCATGCAGCGCGACAACAGCCAGCGGCTGCGTCAGACCGGCACCGGTCGGCTTGAAGATCTGCCCGTCGGCGACGAGGCGCATGTCGATACCGGTGAAGACTTCGATCTGCACCTGACGCGCAAGGTGCTCGAAACGACCGAGAGCAACACGGAAGCGCTGCCGCCGGCGAACAAGGATGATAAGCGTCCGCGCCGCAAGGTGACGTACAATCGCCGCTGCTCCGTCGAGATCTTCAACGGCAAGGCGAAGCCCGTCACCGTTGTCGTCGAAGAAGTTACCGGTCCGGACGTCAAGCTCAGTAACCAGACGCACGGGTTCAAGCAGGTTCGTGACTCGCAGTTCGAAGGCACTGTCACCATTGCTCCTCACAGCAGTGAGACGGTCACCTACACGATCTCCGAGACCACGACCGAATACGTCAACCAGTAACTGCTGATAGCGGAGGAGCTGCGCCTTTGCGGCTCCTCCGCTTTTCACCGGCAACCGCGATTTGGGGGAAACCCAAGGAAGGAAAAGAACAATATGCTCTGCAAGGATTGCAGTGGAAACATGCACATCATGAACATCGGCAAGTGCAAGAGCTGTGGCTCCATGACCAGCTCTGGCAGCTATAAGCTTTGCGCCAAGTGTGCGGTGATCAAAAACGAGTGTGCCGCATGCAGCAAGCCGTTAAACCAGTCTTCTGCCGGTAATCCGACCGGTAAGTAGCAAGGAAAAGGCAGCGGAAGAGAACACTGCTCTTCCGTTGCCCTTTTCATTTACCATTTTGCACCGAGCTCTGGTTGAATATAGTAAAAATTGAAATTTGAGTGAGACGCGCTTAAGGAGCGGGTTTGCGGTTGCTTCGCGCGCGCTTGGCCAACCCAGCTTTTTTAAATTGGGCGGTATGACCGCTAAACATTGCTTAGTAGGCCCTGTCTTTTTGATTATTGCCTCTGAGTAGGTTGTCAATGTATACGCTTTCCTTCAACGTTCCGAATCCCTCTCTCAAAGCCGGCAAACCATCCTCAGCTCTTGACTATAGTTCTCTCTGCCTCACCAGGTCGAGTGCTGATATGGCCCGGACACGATTGTCGCTTGCTTGATTGATTACAGAAACACAGTGATAAAGCAGATTCGTTGGATGAAGTCGTTTTTCACGCAGGCTGCCAACCTGCATCGATCCGTGTGTCATCGAACATACGGCTGTTCTCGAAATTGAAATGAGGATGACTCACATGGAACATTCGTTTGAGAGGAGCTTGGAAATGGCTCCTAACAGTGGGTTTCGTACTCCCGGCCAGATTACCGGCGACGTCAACCGGCGCGACCGCGCTTGGGAAGACTGGGAGCGAACCCTGACACAGACCGTCGTTACCCAGATGAACGAGGCTCTGCAGAAGAACTATCCGGGCAGCGGTTGGCTGCGCGTTCGTCTGAGGCTCGAGACCTACTCCGGTGGTCACGACCATACCGTCTACAACGCAATGACCTCCGCCTTCGACGACAAGATGAAGCCGTTGTGCGAAGCGCTCAGTAACGTATTCGCGGGCGCTCAGTGGCGTTGCGTGGCAAAGTTGGACGGCTCGCAGTTGGTCGGCAACTTCCAGCCATTGGCGGCTAAAACCCGTTGGTTTGAGCGCTGGTTCGGTTGGATCGGCGCCGTTGCGCATGTCGATGAGAAGTTCAACTGCACCAAGGTGCCGGCTCCTCCTGCGACGGTCAGACCGAATATGCGCGAGGCCAAAGGCAATATTGACGGCATCTCCATCGGACAGAGCGAGAGTTCTGCGCCGAAGGAAGCATTCGCTTACGACAACCTCTGCTAAGCCGAAAGGAGACTGTTATGGAACACATTATTGGCTGGCAGCGGATAAGAATTTCGCTTGCCGCATTCTTCACAAATCTGAGGCGGCGACCGGCAGGACTGACTCCCTTCAATCTGTTCTTCTCGGGTCTGCCGGGAACAGCGAAGACTGAAGGTGCAGTCAAGTTGGCGCGACTGGCCGGGTTTACCGTGGCGCTCGTCGACAGCTCGACTCTGGACGACATCGCCGAACTGGCTGGTGTGGTCGACATCCACGCCAACCGCACCCTGGGCGAAAATAAGATCATTCTGGGCGATCTGCTCAAGGCTGACATTCTCGTGCTGGACGAGTTTCTCAACACTCGCGCCCACGTGATGTCGCAGTTTCGCTTGATGTTGCAAGGCAAGCTCGTCATCAGCGGCAAGACCGTGCAGATGTCGACGCGAGCCATCATCGGCACCGCCAACCTCTCCAAGGACATGCTCGCCGGCAGTGCCAACGAGGTCGACAGCCCGACTGCCGATCGCTGGGCCATGCTCGTCGAGGTTCCCGCTCTGACGGAGATGACCTCGGCGGAGATGGATGCCATTATCGACGACGAAGCGTACGGCGACTTCGCCGGCGTGTTCAAACGCACCTGCGAGACGATGGCGAAGCACTACGATGCGGTAGCGAGCGAAGCTGGCAAGCCGGCTACTCTCTATGTCCGCACCATGGTGGCACAGTTCGGCGCAGACAGCCCGTTTGCCTGCCAGGGACGTCGTGCCAAGCTGCTCAAGTCGTTCGTTCTCTCGGCGGTGGCGCTGTGCCAGGAAGAGAAGAGCCTGGACATGGATGCCACTGTCTGGCAAGTCGTGCGCGACTGTCTCACTTACCACCGGCTCAGCGGCTTAGAGCTCGATATGACCAAGCTCACCGCCGCGCACAAGGTGGCGTTGGCTGTTCTCAAAGAAGCGATGCACAATCAGGCGGAGGCGTTCATAGCCGCCGAGCCCGACCTGCCGACGAAGTTTGGTCTGGTGGTCAGATACAAGAAAGAGATCACGCCCGTCACCAAAGTCGATGTCTTCGGTCAGGCTGCCGGAACGCAGGATCTGGCCTTTATCACCGCCTGCCGCATCGTCCTGCACTCCCCCTGGGGTGTCGGTGAGCCTGCCGGACTGGGTGAACTGCTCCGTACCGGCGAGAAGCCGACTAAGGAGTTTTTTGAGAGCCTCGACGGCATGTCGCCCGAACTGGCGGCGAAATGGCCCCAGCTTAGCGCCGAAGAGCGTGCCAGCCATTGGCATCGTTGGTTGAACGCGACCTACGCGTCTGAAGCGACCAATGGGCTGATGTCCGATGTTCGGGATCACCTGACCAACTGGAAGGTGACTCTCTCGCCAGCGTCTTCGACCGAGACTGAAGGAGAACAAGATGAGCGACCCGACGAACGGACCGTTGCCGCTGCATCAAATTCATGACGCAGTTGTGTTCAAAGCAGTCCGTGGCGGGTTTCTCGACCCGCTGCGGCACTTCTTCAAGGATATGGAGCTGGAGTGGTCCGACTGCAAAACAGCGCGGGCCTTTCGGCGCAACAAGAAGCCGATTATTCAGCTAGGTCGGGCATTCATCACGAAGGAAGCGCTCAACGAGAGCGAAGTGGCTGACGTCATCTTTCACGAGCTGATGCACCACGCTCAACGTCACCTCGATATGATGCAACAGCTGGAAGAACGAGGATACAGCCACGAAGTTCAGAACGTTGCCATGGACGCCATCAACAACTCGACATTGCACAACGTCGGGTGTGGAGGCTTCTTCGAGCGGTACTACAAGGACGAAAATGAGTTCGCGTTTCTGCGCCCCAACTCGAAAGAGTTTCGCGTCAAAAGTCGCTTCTTGCGTCGCATGCTGCCGGTGCGCGATCATAACAGGGGGAAAGCCGCTGAGTTCTACAACTTCTACCGCAGGTTGTATGCGCTCGAGGTGACCCTGGCAGAGACGCTCGACTTCGTCGCCAGGCACTTCCCTCGGCCTTCCGGCAACCAGAGTCTGCTCGGTGAACACGCTGACTCCGACAACAGCAAGAAGTCGGACAAGGAGCAGCAGGAGCAGGAGCAGAAGGAAGGCGAGCAACGCGAAAACGAAGAACGCGAAAACGAGAAGAACGGCAGCTCGGACAAAGAGCCGCCGCCGGACGCAGAAAAACGCGAACAAGCAAACCCCGGCGGCAAGCCCAAGTCGGAGACGGACAAGAAAGATGCCGACGATTCGCCCTTGTTTGACGAGAGCGAAGCGGCTCAGATTCGCGAGGCGCTTCGTATCCCGGGGCAAGCCGTAAAGCGGAAGACGAGCGACAACTTCGCGGAAATCATTCGCAAGGTCGCCACCGTCCTCGTGCGTGACGGCGCCGTGCGAGCCGAACAGCGCTACACGCGCAGGCTTCCGGCCAAGCTCGATCGACATGACGTGATCACGCTCGAGCGGGATAAAAACCTGTTCAGGCGTGCTGACTATCGCCTGAAAGAGGTCACTCTCTTCCCCGATATCAGCGGCTCCATGAGCGCCTACATTCCGTTCATGATCGGACTCGTGCAAAAGCTGCGCAAGGCGGAGCTGCAGGTGCGGGTAGTCTGCTGGGCCAGTCGTCCAGTGGAGATCCCGTTCACCGATTTGCTGCAAGGCAAGCTCCCGTCGAGCGCAGGTAGCGGTACGGATGGTGAGCTCCTGGCCCAGTTCATTCAACGTGAAGGCATCGAGCAAGCCGTCATCATCACGGACAACGAAGCCGGCAATATCACAACGAGAATAACCGGCGGTGTGCATCTCTGCCTCATCGAGGGAGCACGCAAAACCGGCAGTTTTCTCGACAAGAGCATGGTGCCTCATTGCACCACGCATCAACTGAAGCTGGCGCATTGATGAAAAACTCGAAAGTGGATGGGGAGTCGGTCAATTGGCCGACTTCCCATGCCATTTTTTTTGCTTTTAATGCCACCATATGCGGTATCATAAAGTTTGTGCCACCAAGTCGATGGCGAAGCGACATCTTTTTGGCGGGAAGGGATTTTGTTTTCGTGAAGAGATAGCAGATAGTCTGGTAAGCGACGGGCTCGGGAACAATCTGAGCATGAAGCCGGAAATTTCACTGCAATCTAAACGGCAAAAAGTTCGCCGGCAGCGACTGATGATGGTTGTGTTCGCCGGTCTAACGCTTTTTATTTTGTTGCCGATGGTCTTGGTTCCGTCCTGGAGGTCTTCCGGTTTAGTCGCCAAAGGTGATTGCGAGATGATTCTCGGTCTCAAATCTAGGGCCCTGACAGATTTTGCAACGGCTGTCACCGCCTGCCCTGACAATCAACTGGCGTTGGAAAGAACAAGCTTTCTACTCTCACAGCAGAACCGGCAAAATGAAGCTCTCGCCTATTTGCACAAACTTGATCTCTTGCCGGCAAAACTGCGCGAATTACCGCATCAGAACAGTTGGCACGGATTTACTACCAGCGTAAGGAATACGGCGAGGCTCTCAAATACAGCGAAGAATGGATAACTCTGGCACCGAAGGATAGCATGGCATACTTTGCTAAGGGCACCGCCCTGGCGGGTTTGCGCAAGGATGAAGAGGCGATCGCGGCAATGGACAAAAGCATTCGTTTGGATCCCACGTCGCCGGCGACGACCGAGAAAGATCTGTTGTCGCAAAAGACTCGCGCCACAAACACGCTTGTCGACAGGATATTCACCGATCCGCTATTGGAGAACAAGAACGACAATTATGCTGCATTGGTACGCGACGGCATCCGTCTGGATATGGCTGGAGAGGCTGAGAAAACAATCGCTACCTTGAACAAAGCAATTGCGTTGCAGCCAGAAAATCCTGCCGCATATTACGTATTGGGATGGGTGAACTACGAGACGCAAAAATGGTCATTGTCTCTGGAATGTATGACGAAAGCGCAAAAACTTGCCGGCGGCAAAACGTTTACTTTGCCTGGGATAGGAACCGGACAGACAGTGGCGGGAAATATCGAGCCCTGTGAGATTTTTTACTTTCAAGGATGTGCTCACTACTATCAGAAAAACAATAACAGTGCTCTCCAATGCCTCAGCAAAGCCATTTCATTGTCACGCAGAGGCAAGTATTTCAAAGCACGTGCAGATGTTTACGCTGCTCTGGGTCAAGATGGCCAGGCTAGAGTTGATACGCAGTTAGCAAATAAACTCACCCAGGTCCCCGCTGCACAGAGAAACTTCCGGGAGCCGCTCGAATCCATCTTGCAGCCGTAGAGTTCTCTTTCGTTCTGATTATGTGATTATGGGGTATAATACTGTACTATATCGTATCTTGGAAAACGGGAAATATGCCGAGATTGGCAGTTCCACACGAGGCAATTTTAAAAGACAACTTCGGTGAAGAACCGATTGCTCGATTCTCCACCGAAGTTAAGTCAACTACTGATTTGAACCGAAACGATCACGCTGGTTGCGCAGGTCTCGACGCAGTCCACGCAGGGTGAAAGCCGCGATTGCGATCGGCACCAGGATGAGCACCCAGGCGGGGTTGTTGCCGAGCCAAAGCAAGCCTTCGATGAAGAGCGTCAGGATGACGATCTTCGCCAGGAGAAGCTTGTTCATCAAGCGAGCCTTGGGCAACGTGTCGACAACAACGACGTTGGGCTTCTTCAATTCTTCTGCGAGTTCTCTGAACATAAATTGTTCCTTTTGAGTGTGAAAAGAGATGCGGAGTCTTGGCAAAAAACGTCATTACGTCCGCACCTTGGTAGCGTCAAATAACGCGCGCTAAGTTTTAAATGTGCCTGTGGAAATGCGATTGCCGGTGATCAATCTCGCTCCGCGTTGAAACGTGAAGTATGACCAGGCCCAGTTGAACATCACGATCGCCTTGTTGCGAAAACCGATGAGGAACATGACGTGTATAAACAGCCATGCGAGCCAGGCGGTAAAGCCGTACAGCTTCAATTTGCTGAACTCCGCCACGGCTGACTTGCGTCCAATCGTGGCCAGCGTGCCGCGATGCGAGTAGACGAATTTACCTCGCGGTTGGCGTTTGAGATCCGCTCGAATCATCTCGGCGGCGAACTCTCCTTGCTGCACTGCCACTGGAGCGAGCCCCGGAAGAGGCTTGCCATCCTGATGGAGAAACACCGCAGCGTCGCCGATGACGAACACTTCTTTGTGTCCATCCAGGGAGAGGTCGGTTGAAACCGGAACGCGGCCGCCCTTGTCGAGCTGTACGCCCAACGATTTGGTGAGCCCAACGCCGGAGACGCCACCGCACCAGATGACGCACGCGCTCGGCAACAGCTCCTCGCCCAGTTGAACGCCCTCAGCGGTGATGTCCGTAACGCGGGCGCCGTTGCGTACTTCGACGCCCATCTTTTCCAGCTGCGCTTTTGCTTTTTCGGAGCTCTTCTCTTCATAGGCTGAGAGAATTCTGGCGCCGCCGTCGAGCAGAATGATGTGCGCGGACGTCGGATCGATGTTGCGGAAGTCGGCTGCCAGCACCGAGCGAGAGAGCTCAGCCAGAGAGCCTGCCAGTTCTACTCCAGTCGGTCCGCCGCCGATGATCACGAAGGTAAGCAGGCGATGACGCTTGGATTTGTCCGGCTCTCGCTCGGCTGCTTCGAAGGCGAGAAGAATGCGGCTGCGCAACGCCGTTGCGTCGTCGATGTCCTTCAAGCCGACTGCGTGCGTCTTCCAGGCATCGTGGCCGAAGTAGCTCGTTTGCGAGCCGGTGGCGACGATCAGGTAGTCGTATTCGAGAACGCTGTCGAGCAGCTTAATCGAGCGATGCTCGGTGTCAATCGATTGCACTTCGTCGAGCAGGACAGTGGCATTGGCTTGATGCCGCAAGATTGCTCGGATCGGGTAGGAAATCTCACTGGGCGACAGACCGGCCATCGCTACCTGATAGAGAAGGGGTTGAAACAGGTGATAGTTGTGGCGGTCGATGATTGTGATGTCGACGGGCGCTTTCGCCAGCCCTTGTGCGGCTTTGATACCGCCAAAGCCACCACCGATTATGACCACGCGGGGTCTCGACTTTTCCATAAGATGCCTCTTCTTCCAGCCGAAAGCGCCTCGCTCTCGGCGTACAAACTGCCTATGGGATAAGCGGCCGCCACGCATGAAGCATGCGTGTAAATCCGCCTGAACGTTTTTGCACCAGACCTGGTGCCTGGGTGGTTGCCGGCGCTCCGCCAATGCGGTGCTCGGTGACAAATTGTGATTGGGATCTGTGCCTTAACGGCTTAGTTCAGTTCTCCAGAAAAACTAAAACAGATGTTGCCCCAACCTAAACAAAACGAGCGCCCTAACTGTCTCCACGTGAAGAGAGTGATAAGAACCTGTGATAGTTTTAAGCTGGCGAAAATATTGCTGCTATAACTGGTACTCAGCCGCTTTAGCGAATTGAAACTGGACTCCGCAACATCTGTTGACAACTAGCACGGCTTCGCGTGGCAGCCCAGTTCGGGCAGCCGAATGGCTTGTTGGAGTGCCAGGATAGGCGGTGGGCGAAAGCATACATTGGCACCATATATAGTGGCACCAAAAAACGAATTTGCCGATTTGTTATCCAGCTCGCTCCATCGTGATCAGGCACCCGTCCCCTTGACTACCAATTGCGCGCAAACCTCATGACATCTGGGTTTCAATAGCTTCGCTAATTGATTGCAGTGACTGACAACTAAAGATCTGATCATAACTATTGTCAACCGATGGTTTCTCCTGATAACCCTTTAGGCATTGTTCTCTTCCAGCTTTTAACTATCGGTAACTCAAAAGCCCTCACATCTTCAGTCCTTTTCTCGTTCTAAGTCTCCAACCAGAGACCTGACCGAAGACGGCTTCGACCGATGGCAGGCACGAGAACAAACGAAAGTCTCTTTCGAAATCTTTTCCGCGGGTGCTCGTTTGTTATCAGACGAGCTGTGTTTGCAACACAGGTGTAAGCAGGTGTGCTTGCGCCTCCGATGAATCTCACATGTACCGCTCAGAAATTGCTGATGCGGACAAAAGGAGCACAACATGTCTACGGAATCTCACGGCATAAAGCCTGAATTCATGGATACCACTGCCAATCCGGGGGAAAACTTCCACCGGTACGCTAACGGAAAGTGGATCGACAACTGCGTCATCCCTGCTGAGTATCCCCGGTGGGGCGCATTTCTGATGCTGCGCGAAGCAAGTCTCAATCGCCAGCATGATTTGTTGGAAGCCCTCGTTCACAGCACGGAAACCTTCGAACCGGGCAGCAACCGCCAGAAGTTGCGTGATTTTTACGCCAGCGGTATGAACGAGGCTCAGATCGAAGCTGCCGGCGGCAAACCGCTCGAGTCTTCGATGGCGCGCATCAACGGCGTCCGTTCGATGAAGGGGCTGGTCAATCTGGTCGCGCGCCTGCACAACTCCGGCACGAGCGGATTGTTCGGTTTTGGCGGCTCGCCCAGCTATGACGACAGCAATCAAGTGATCGCTCACGCTGCTCAAGGCGGTATCGGTCTTCCCGACCGCGACTACTACCTGGAGAACGACGCGGCCACGATCGAGCGGCGTGCGAAGTACGCTGCCCACATCGCCAAGATGTTTCAGCTCGTTGGTCTGAAGCAGTCGACCGCGCAAGCGCATGCGCAGTCGGTTTTGAAGATCGAAACTGCCATGGCTACTGCTTTCATGCCGAAAGCAGAGCTGCGTGACCCGCAGAATCGCAAGAATCCGATGACGGTGGAGCAGTTCGCCGCTCTGGTGCCTGCGTTCGACATGCGCCAGTATTTCAAGGCTCTGGGCGCCCCCGAGTTCGACACCATCAACGTGCATCAGCCCAAGTACTTCCAGGCGTTGAATACCATTCTCACCAGCACTTCTCTGCGTGAGATCAAGGTGTATCTGCGCTGGTCGCTGCTCCGGTCTGCGGCCTCTTACCTCTCGTCCGCGTTCGTGAACGAAAACTTCGACTTCTACGGTCGCACCCTACAGGGCACCAAGGAGTTGCAGGCTCGTTGGAAGCGCGTTGTCGGCACCACCGACGGCGTTCTCGGCGAAGCGCTGGGCGAATTGTACGTAGCGAGGTACTTCCCGCCCGAAGCGAAGACGCGCATGCTCACTCTGGTGCACAACCTGGTCGAGGCACTGCGCGAAACGCTGAACGAAATTACCTGGATGTCGGAGGAAACGCGAAAGAACGCTCTCATCAAGCTGAACGCGTTCGTGCCGATGATCGGGTATCCGGACAAGTGGGAAGACTATTCGCAGTTGACTATCGACCCGACGAACTTCTTCGCCAATTTGCAGCGCGCGTCGGCGTTGGGAAGCAAGCGCGATCTCGAGAAGATCGGCAAGGTTGTCGACCGTGAAAAGTGGGGCATGACTCCGCCGACGGTGAACGCCTATTACAGCCCGCAGATGAACCGCATCGTTTTCCCCGCGGGCATTTTGCAGGCGCCGTTCTTCGATCTGCTCGCCGACGATGCCACCAATTACGGCGGTATCGGTGTGGTGATCGGCCACGAAATGACGCACGGATTCGACGACTCCGGCGCCAAATTCGACGCCGAAGGCAACGTGAAGATGTGGTGGACTGCCGATGACTTCAAGGCGTTCGAAGAGCGCACGGCCAAGATCATCGAGCAGTTCGGCGGCTTCACTTCTCAGAACGGGCTGAAGCTCAACGGCAAGTTCGTCTCTGGCGAAGCAGCTTCGGATCTGGGCGGCATCAAACTTGCCTACCGGGCGCTGCAGAAGGTGCTGGCCGCGACTGGTCGCAAGACGATCGAGGGCTTCACCGACGAGCAGCGCTTCTTCCTCTCGTTCGCGCAAATCTGGGCGTCGGTGAACACGGCCGAGTACGAGGATTACCGCGTTAAGGCCGATCCGCATCCGATGGAGCGTTACCGGGTGAATGGAACTCTCGCGCACGTCGCTGAGTTTCCCAAGGCGTTCGGCTTGCCCGACGACTGCCCGATGATGCTGCCTCCGGAGAAGCGCTGCCACGTGTGGTAAGGCTGGAATCTAGCCTCTCCTCAGTGGCGTTCAGCCGCTTCAAATGAGACCAAAAGTGTAACCACCGAGGTCGGCGAGGTGATGGGGAATCGTCAATCATGGCGGTTCCTCGTCACTTTCGCTTTTGCCTTCTACTACTAGGCGATGTGGTGGCAACTCCTTCCCTGCCACTGTAGGCGGTGCGCGGACGCTTTCTGGTTTCTCTTCACACAAAATGAAGTGTCGTGCAATCAGTGGGATTTTCCGCACTGCCGGTGGAAAACCGGGTGCCATGCGGCGCGCCTTCTGACGTAAGATTTATGAGTAGGACTATACTCTTTGTGTCCGGCGTCAGGCGACCAGCAAATGCAAACCTTCAAACTGAGAACAACGGGACGCGCGGTGGCGGCAGCCGCATTGACGGTCTGCCTCTCTACGCCTGCTTTTGCTTTTTTAGGTTTCAGCTCCGGTTTGACCGATTTGCAAAAGAAGGCCCTGCAGGCGCTGAAAAAGCCTTCCGACGAGCCCACCCTGGAGCTGGTAGAACAGATTGCGCATCAGCCGGAGTTGATGAATTTCCGTTATCTGCAATATGTCATCGGACCGCCCAGCAACGAGGGCAATCAGATTGGCGCCATCAAACACTACTATTGGGATGATCCCAACCAGCAAGGGTTGGTCAAGTACGAGCTGGAGCAAAGAGAGAGCTCGCCGGGACAGATCTTTGACTCGAAGTTCAAAGCGTTGATGCCCAACTTGGATAAGGTCGACTTGCCGAGTCTGGAGACTAAATACGGTATAGGCGGCAGCAAAAAATACTTCGATCAACAAGCAAATCCCAACCTGCAGTATTCGTTCGCTCCCGATACGAAGGTTACGTTCAAACAACCTCAAGACCTTTTCCACGTCTCGGAAGCGACAGTCGCTTATTCCGGAGACTCGTTGCCGCCGCTCTCGGCGGTTTCGCTCAGCCAGGCGCAACAGATTCGGCGCACTAAAGCACTGGACAGTCACAAAAACGAAGAGTGGAAAAAAGCCATACCGGCGTTGCGCAATCATGTTCTCGAAAATCCGGACGATGCCGAAGCGCGCATTGCGCTTGCCGAGGCATACAAGAACAACTCGCAGTTGAATGAAGCGATCGATCAGTATCGTGCTGCTCTTGCGCATACTCAAGACCCGCAAGTGGCACAGCAGTGTATCCAGGGATTGCAGGGACTGCATGTGCTGCCACAATCTGGAGAGACTTTCCAACAGCACGACATGGAGTTCACGCATAAAGGACAACGGTTGAGGATAAACTCCGAGAACTCCTCCAGCCCGCAGGACGCGAGCCAGATCTACAACAACAGCCAGCTCAACGTGCAGCGGCAAGATCCAACGTCGCTTCTGCCTAACTACGATTCGACAGTCGGTTTCTAACCGCACGAAGGCGGACAGAACATAAGGCTGAGTACGATCCACTACGAGCGGTGCTCGTGGGAAAAACGCGCATCAGATCGTGCCTGAAAGCGTATAGCGTTTGCTTTGCATTCCCATCATCTGAGAACTTGAGTCATTAGAGTATTCCGCTATCCAATACAGAGATATCAGCTACAAAACTTGAAGTTCTGAGCGATAACAGATTTTGACGGCTCCATGGAGCACGAGGAGTGATGCCACAGTATGCGACAGTTCTCTTTCTTACTCTGCGCCGCCTTTTTGCTGGCAACAGCAAATGTTTCGGCACAAACGAATGACACGACAACGCAAACAAATGACACGACAACGCAAACGATAACCTCTGCGCAGTCGCCGGACGCTACCAATCCTGCTCCGTCCGGCTTTCTCAGCCACCTTGACGTGACCAATTTCCAGCTTCTGGGACGCTTTATGCACGACCGAGACTCGAACGACGTGCTGCAAGCGAGCAAGTTGCAGTGGCAACTCGATCTCAAGGCCAATCTCAATTTTGACAAGGAAGGCAACTATCTTGTGCACACGCGTGTCAGCTCCGGCGATGTCGTCGACGGCGGCTTCAGTGACACGGGCATCGGGTACGGCAGTCATCCGCGTTCTAACCTTTATGTGAAACGCCTGTATTTCCAAGCGCGCCCCTTGAAGGGAATGGAGTTTCAGGTAGGCAGCATTCCGTTTTTTCGCGGTGAGGCAACCCCGGTTACGCACTACGACGAAGGTGGCTTCATCATTGGAGAACGCGTGACGTTGCGACATCCGGAGCATCTCTACTTCGACGAAATCACTTACACTGTTGGTTATATCGGTGCCACGTTTACGCCCAACGTGCTGTTGCGCATGGGCAATTTCGGACGCATCAATTATCACCAATACCTGGTCGAAAAACACTTCGACGACCGGGTCTCAGGTTCTTTCGAATACTCGAATCAGTATCTCGAGTCTGTCTTTCGCGAAGCTGTGCATGTCAAAGTGAAGGAGCTGAAAGTCGTGGATGCGGTGCGGGCTGAGTTTTATCAGCGTACCCTTGTCACGCCTGGCAACGGTTATAATGTTGTTGGCGAAAAGCAAGTGACCAAGCGACTCTTGCTTACGGTTGGTTTTGCCGCCATCGACAGAAATTATGTCGGCTTCAACAACGAGGAGTACAACATCGGCCGGCATGTGTATGCGACTGGGAAATATCAGTTTAGCCGCGACTGGGCGGTCGGTTTTTTCACTACGCGCGGAGTATTGACTGACTACTACCTGACCAATGGTCGCCGCTTCGACGTCATCGTTTACTACGACGCGCTCGACGCCATCAAGCGCAGCGGACTGTGGCGCCGCTTCTCAACGTAATCTCGCAGAGGCTGTCGGAACGTTGTTTCGGCAGCCTCGCAATTTTTTTTGGTTTGGCCTGGCACCATATGTGGTTGCGCATCTTTTTTGCCAACGGATCAAACTATTAGCAATAGTAGAAATTCGATTGGAGAAAACGAAAAGAATGGGGCTCCGCCACCGTGCTTGTTTTGGCACGGTGGCGGAACTTGAAAGGGTTCGCTCAGTCGGTAGTTACTTGCGGCAAACCTGAAGTGCCAGGAGCGCAACGGCTGTTTGTTGGTCCACGTACAGTTCGCGCGTACAAACTGTGCGTTGTGGACTTATTTAGGCAGCAGCTCCAAAGTGACGGAACTCCGATCCAGACAGCAGAGGACTTCTTTCAGGTGTTCACCGATGGCAAAAGATTGGTGCCGGCCGCGGAAGTGGGCAAGCACATCTTGGAGATCCACGGGCTCATTCACGAAGGTGAACGGCGGGCGGTACATGAGATCGAGCAGGATGGCACAACCTGCAGCGTACGGATTGCATTCGAATTTGAGCAGATACCTGTCTCTTCCTTCCTGCTTCTTTAGCTCAGCCTCGGACACGGTACGATCCGGGCAGACGCGCAGTCGCCTCAACATATCGCTTCCAAGCCAGTCAAATCCGTCTTTTAAAATCGCGAGCGCAAGCGCTTCTTCAGCCACCGGCACGAAGAGAGCGTGAAGTTCTTGTTTCGGGACGCACCAATCGATCTGAGCGCGGATGCGCAGGTTATTGACCGGGGCAGTCGACTCGCTGACTCGGGCGAATCTCTGAAACCGCAACGACTTGCTGTCCCCTGCGACATCAGCCTGAGTGAAGGACAGTCCCTGTTCACTGAGCAACTTAGCTGTCTGGTGCACATGCTCGACAACAAAGGAGCGGATGGACCGGCGGGCATACGGGCGCGATGATGGGGTCGCTTCTCGATCTGCATCTGAGCCGATTGCGCACCACTCAATTCTGCAAGTGGACATAACGGTGCAATGCTCGAACCGCTCGAGATGTATGTAACTGGTCTCTTTGTCTAGCAACACATCGTGCCAGAGTTGAAATAGTCCGTGGTGGAGCAAACTGCGCAAAGCGGATCCAACAGCTTCCGGAATGGGCACGCCTTCGCACTCCTGTTGCTGCGGATATTGCCGTCCGCAATAACCGCAGACGACTTCTCCTTCGAAGGACAGGTTGTGTCCGTTAAAATCAATGCCGAGCCGAGTACAAGTCGAGCAAGGGAGGTCTTTGGCTTTTACTAAGCGTGGATCTTTCATTTTGATGCTCTTTCTATCGCCGTAGCGATTTTTGGATTCCCCGTAGGGTCTGCCATCAGCAAGTGTCCTTTTGTGCCCGGCTGATTCTTGATGCCGTACGCAGTTCGGGACGATGGCTTTCAGCAAAGAGAGAAGTCGGGCAAATTCATACGAATTCGTCCGACTCCGAGTTGTTTCGTTAAGCAAGCACGCGCAGTTGTGCGTGAATGCGTTCCAGTTGTTCTTTCTGTTGATTGAGTTGCCTGGTGGCGCCCTCTACGGTCTCTCGGGGGGCTTTCGCCAGGAAGTCCGCATCTTCCAGCCGGCTCGATTGGCGGCCTATCTCTTTTGCCAGCGTAGCGCGCCGCTGTTCTAGCCTGCCCTTTACCGTCTCGAAGTCGATGACGTTGGTCAGCGGAGCAATCAACCGCAATGACGAGATCGTTTCGGTGGCGGCTCGCGCCGGCACCTCAGCGTCACTATCGATTGTGATTTTGCCGATCTTGCTGGGACGATCGCGTCGAATTACCGTCAATCCCTTTTCGATGGTGCCAATCTCCTCTGCGTTGGTTGACGCCAGGATGACCTCGATCGGTGTCGAGGCTGCAACGCTGAAGGTTGTGCGCACCGCCCGAATCGACCGAATGACGCTGAGGACGAACTCCATTTGCGTCATAGCGGTAGGATTGATAAACCTCTGGTCCGCTTGCGGATAGTCGGCGAACATGATCGAGAGGAGCTGCCGATGCCGCTGCGATTTCGGCAGCTTAGACCAGAGTTCTTCTGTAATGAACGGCATGACCGGGTGCAGAGCACGCATCAGCCCTTCAAACACGGTCCAGAGCACCAGTCGTGTCTGTCCCTCTGCGCCCTGACTCTTCGCAATCTCCAGATACCAATCGCAAAAACAGTTCCAGGTGAATTCGTACAGCCTGTGCGCTGCTTGGTGGAAGTCGTAGTTGTTTAGATCGATCACTACTTTTTCCATCATGTCGTTGTACAGGTGCAGAATCCAGCGATCGGCCAGCGTCAGGTCTTGGGCATCCAGTTCACCAGGGACGAAACCCTCCAACTGCGTCAGAACGAATTTGCCGGCGTTGTACAGCTTGTTGGCGAACTTGCTGCACTCTTCCAGGCGTTCTTCGCGAAAGCGCACATCTTGATCGCCCTTCACGCCCAATCCGCAGAAGTAGAAGCGGTTGGCATCGGCTCCATACTTCGCGATCATCTCCAACGGATCTACAGCGTTGCCTTTGGACTTGGACATACGCTTTCCATCCTTGGTTTGCACCACGGGATGAATGAGCACCTGGTGAAAGGGAACCTCATTCACGAATTTCAGGCTCATGAAGAGCATGCGCGAAACCCAGAGATTGATGATCTCGCGAGCGGTCGAGAGCACCGCAGTGGGGTAGAACTGCTCCATCACTTCGCTCTTATCCGGCCAGCCGAGCGTGGCGAACGGCCACAGGGCCGAACTAAACCAGGTGTCGAGCACGTCCGGATCTTGCTCCAGTCGTTTCGATTGGCATTTCGCGCACTGAGAGGGAGCCGATTCGTACGCCTCGACGTGATTGTTCGAGCAAGTCCAGATGGGAATGCGATGTCCCCACCAGAGCTGTCGAGAAATGTTCCAGTCTCGAACGTTGCGCATCCAGTCGAGATAGGTGCCGGCATACCGTTCGGGAATGAAGACCACGCGGCGGTCTTCTACTGCTTTGATTGCCGGCTCTGCCAGTGCTTCCATGCGCACGTACCATTGATCGCACAGGCGTGGCTCGATCACGGTTTGGCACCGCTCGCAGTGCGCGGTGCTTTCGTTGTCTTCGCGTTCGACCTCCAGGTCGCTCAGGCTGGTTTGACAGCTAGAGCACCAATTGGTGATGCGATTGCCGCGATAGATGAAACCTTCACGGAACAGTGACACGAATACACGGTAGATGGCTTTCACGTAGGATTCATCGAGCGTGAAGGCGAGGCGGTCCCAATTGAAGCTGACGCCTAGTTTGCGAAACTGGTGGAAAATCTGTCCACCCAATTGCTCGCGCCACTGCCAGACTTCCTTCTCGAAGGCTTCGCGTCCCATCTCGTGGCGGTTTCTGCCTTCACTCCTTAGCTTTCGTTCGACCACCATTTGCGCGGAGATGCCCGCATGGTCCGTGCCTGCCTGCCAGAGCACGTTATAACCTTGCATGCGCTTGAGCCGAATGAGAATGTCTTGCAGCGTGCCGTTGAGGGCATGTCCCATGTGCAAAGTGCCAGTGATGTTGGGTGGCGGCAGGGCGATGGAAAAGTTTGGTTTGCCGGGGGCGATGTCGAGGTCAAAGAGGTCGTGTGTGAACCAGTGTTTGGTCCACCGCGCCTCGACTGCGCTGGCGTTGTAAGCACTCTTAGGTGTTTCTGTCGGTGATGTATTCGTCGACATATTCAACCTCCATGCCGGGCGATGCTTGCCGAGATTCGCAAGCGTGCCGGGATGAACGGATGCAGTCTTCCTTCCGGGGGCTGGCGAGTCAGGCGTGCGTATCGGGCGCAGCAAAGCTGCGGTCCTTGGGGTCACGATCAAGACTGGGCGGGATCAGCGGTATAAGTCTTCCCGGATAGAGAAAGCGTAGATATGCTCACCAGCTTATAAGTTCTCGAGCGAGACTGATACTTTTGTGGCTGGCTGTGCGCTCTCTGATGGGGGCTTCTACGCTGGGCTTGCCTGGCAGTGCTGGGAGCGGATCGGACCTTTGCATCACATGCGGTTGACGGCGTGCGCGTCTCCAAGCCTCGACATAGACGTGAGGCGTTGGAAGCGAGGTTTTTAGAAGGGGCACAAAAACGGCGAAGCACGCGCATGTCACTTTGCGCGTGCAACGATCAATTTTTTGCCGGCACTTTTGGTGCGCCGGATGTACGTCCAACAAAAATTACGAGCTAGTAGGCTCGTACGTTTGTGGCGATTGGAAGCTGCTACGCTGCAAGCTGACGGACGTTTTTAGACCCCTCGCCTATATAATCGAAGACATTGTGGAAGGCAAGGTCTTTTGACTCGTCGCTCGGTTGTTCCGAACTCTGAGCCTGAGATTTCTTACCGTAAATCCCCATGTCAAAGGCAAGGGTGGTGACACCTGCTTTAGCCATCGACTGTTCACTCGCTTCTTCCTCGGGCGGAGCTTCTGAGGGCTCCGGACCTTTTGCAGGCTTACCGAGAACGTGGGCAAGATCGAAGTCGGCGGTGAAGCTTTGTGCGCCTCTGTATGCATCGCTTGCAACCATTCCCCAAACGTCTGTTTGAGGTTGAGTCTGATGAGCTTCGTTAACTTGATCGTTTGAACCGATTATTCTGTCGGCGACCATTTAACCATCCTTAGTAAGCGCGAACACACTCCGCAACAGGATAATTGAACCACGATTAAAATGATTGTCAAGCGATTTTTATACTCATATATTGGCAGGTTGGATACCCCGAAATTCCTGTCGGGTAAAACCGAAGAAGATTGGCAATCAGGTTGATTCCGCCCATTCATTGATTGACATCAACTGGCTCGATGAATTCGTCAGGACGCCACAGCGTTGACGCTTTATTTATTTTGCGGCACGTTTTGCACTGGTCCTTGCTGGAGGTCGATTAGTGATTGGAATTTGTCTGCCTGCTGTGTATGTTGGGAGGCGCCCGCCATGTCCTGACTGGCCAAGCCGCCGAACAGAGGGTAGCCGGCAGCGCCGGAAATGACTTTAATGGTAGGAACCGCGCTATCTGGAATGAAACGACCCACGGTCATATTGCCAATTTTCGCTATTGTCCCAGGCGTCTGCAGCCCGGTGTTCGGGCGGACAAACCAGAGGTAGTACAAGCCGGTATCTAGGGCGGTGTCTTTCAACAGTGACCCGTCGGCAACTTTCGAGCCAAGCACTCCCCAGGGAGTTATCGCTGAGCCGTCCGGATTTTTCGCGCCCAACTGCCAGCCGATTGCGCCGGACTCCAGGTCTTTTCCGACCTGATAAGTGCTCGCCATTCCGGCTGCTGCGTACAATCTGGTCAACCGGATCTCGTTGGCTGTGGGAATATGCGAGGTCGCCAGTGATTTGAACGGCGAAAGCACGGTCTCGGGATTGTTGGCGTCGGTGATCAGAGCTTTGGCTCCATCATAGGGACTGCGCGCCATCTGCCAACCACCTTGCAGCGTCCGTTTTAACCAACCCGGTTGGGTGGCTCCATTGGCGGCTGGAACAGACTCACCGCTGGACGCAGCTGCTTCACCGCCGGCGGTGGCGGCTGTGCGAACTGAGTTGGCGTCCTCTAAGGTCGCTCCATTCAAGTCCAAACCGCTGGCCGCCTGAGAGAGAACATCAGTTGAATTAGTGGCTGTTGTTGCTGCGTCCGTTGCCCCTGCTGTGACCGCTGCGGCTGCTTGCGCATCCGGGAAAACGGTGCGCAAAAGTGCTGCCGCATTGTAGCCTTCCACTCCCAGTGCCAGACCAGCCTGCTCGGACGACAGAGCGGCAGTGGCGGCGCCCGGTGACGCTTGCGCTGTCTTGAGAGCCGAGACGAGGGCGGCAGGACGCGGGAGTTTGCGAGCGTCGAACGCCTGTGCCATCCCTTGCAAATTGCGCTGGTCTTCGGGCAGTTGTTGCAAAAAGTTCTGTCCTGCCACGTCGCTGGTAATGCTGCCGGCATGGGCGTCTAGTATCGCTCTTCTAGCGAGCAGTGCTCCTTCGGCGACGAGATACGTACCTCCGCCTTGCACTAATGCGTTAGTGAACGTGAAATCCTTGTCGCCGAAAACTAACTTCTCCATGCCGTAGTCAGTGGCGGTAGCGGTGGCAAAACCGCCGCCGATTGCCGCCAGACCGCCCAATGATACGAAATCGGATGCCGACTGCAAGCCGGCATAGCGGGCGATGAGCGCTGTCGTCACGACACCGGCGACGGTGGCGGCAGCCCGCGACCAAAGTGAATGGGCTGTTTCTGTCTGCTTGTCCATCGCCTTTCTCAAAGACTCGGGCGCATTGATCTCAGTCAATTGCCATAATCCGGTAAATAAAGGATCCAACGCCGGATTTTGGATAACGTCTTTGCCCTGTGATTTCTCGATATCAGCTGCTTCTTGCAAAACCATCTTGGCGCGATCCGGTTTTAAAACTTGCGTATGCGCTTTTTCCGGTCCGTTCGGTCCTGCGACCGCATCCATATTGGGAGCGCCTTTCGCGTCAACGCCGCCGCCCAGATAGAAGTTTGCCATCATAAATCTGATTGTTACCGGCCACGATTTGACATCATCGAGCTGTTTGGCGGTCTGCGACAGCTTCTGCGAATCGAGCGGATTCAAGCCTGCATTAGATGAATCGCGATTGAGCAGTGTTTGCTCCTTGCTGATCAAATCCATCGGCAGGGCATCGGCCGCATCTTTCGCTGCAATTAGTTGTCTTTCGGCGTCAGCATATTGGTCGGTTGATTTCAGATAGAGAGAATATTGATAACGAAGGGCCGACCGTGCTTGCATCGCTTGAATCATGTTGAGGGCGATGCTATGCGCCTGTATCAGCTGTTGTGGCGTTAGCTTTATAGTCTGTCCGGTGGAGTCCGTAGTGCTGCCGGAATCGATAGCGTCAAGAATCTTCTTCAAGGCTGCCGTGTCTTGAGTGGGGTTGCCCTGCTCGTCTGCTTGTTTAATCAGGTTTTCGAACTGGGTGCGTGCGTCACCACCAGCAGAACCGGGGGCCGCTTGCGGTGCGTCAGAATTGGTCTGCCTCCCAGCATCTCCCGGGGGAACTTGTGGTGCGGATTGGGTTCCAGCATCTCCTTGGGGAACTTGTGGTGCGGATTGGGTTCCAGCATCTCCTTGGGGAACCTGTGGTGCGGATTGGGTTCCATTATCGCCGCCTCGAGCTCCTGCCTGACCTGTCGGCAATGGTGGAACGTTGAAGGATGGCTGACGGTAATTCGCAGGCAATTGTCCGCCCAACAGTTGTTGCAGCGATAGAGCAGGTTTTGCCTTCGCTGCAGCGCTAGCCATTCTCAAGCTCGCTTGGAAATCTGTATCCTGCATCATGCGAGGATTCAATGATTGCGCCGCGGACAACCAATCGTTTGCTTCGGACTGACAGCCGAGGTCCAGCAAAGCAATGCCCAGGTTTGCGCGCATGATAGAAGGAAAGAGCTGAATGACTTTCAGTTCGTTATCCTCCTCTTGCATCTCATGGCGCTGGGATGGGGTCAGCGTGTTCGAACTCAGCTGCCGCTCTAACGCTTTGCGTTGCTGGACGATTTGCGCGGGCGCGATTGCATCTGCGCGCTGCATTGCTTCCAAATAGAGTGGCAGTGCCGCCTGCATCCCGTGCGTGTTCAAAGCGTTGGCGGCAGCATCCATGGCATTGAAGAGATTCGCAAGTGCACCAATCTCGGGAGGAGATTGCAGGTGTTTCGGCATGTTAGGAACATCGCTTACCCTGTTTCCAGCATCCTCTTGTGTCGATGCCACTCTGGTGGTACGGTCGTTTGGCTGCCAGTACGCGAGGCCCAGGCTGTTACTGTCCAGCGGTGGAGCATCCCGATGAACTGCCGCTGCCGTACTTGCCGATTCTATAGTTGGGTAAGGCATACGACCTCAGAGGGAGAAGCGCAGCAGCGTGGCACCGCGGAGTTTCGCACCGCAAAAACGCAATGTCTTGCAGCATCTCTGCCGCAGACTTTGGTAACCATTGCACCTGAATGTACGCAGAAAGCGACGATTCTGGACAAAAGTTTTGCCGCCGCGGGCGTGCCGTTTAATCAATTCCTTAACGACTTCACAACAACACGTTTGTAAGGTGGCATCGTCGCGAGCGAAGCTCCGACACCAACCATCAGTCCCCTTACTACCTATAGTGAAACCCGCGGCCAGCTGTCGTTGATATTGGCTCGCGGCGCTTCAAGATAAACGGAGAAAGCGCTATGACATTTCAACCTTCTGACAGAGCAGCAGCCGTCGCCACCCCAGCTCGCAACGATGCTTCCGCCAGTATGATGGCGGATGTTAATAATCAGTTGATGCGCAAAACCAAATCTGATTCGCAACAACGTCCCTCTGATCCTCACTATGTTGCCCAAACCGACTACGATGCCAATCAGGGGTTGAAAGAGTTGAACAGTGGCAAATTCGATCAAGGAAAAGCAAGCCTCGACCGGTCTCTTTCTGATCTGAACAAGGAGCAGGGGCTGATTTCGAAAGGACAGAAAGGCGAAACCTCCGCTGCTAAAGATATCTTGAACGGCAATGAGAAGAACGCCGAGCAACAGCTGCAAGACTCACTCAAAGCGATGAAAGGAAACGGCTTCACGGCGGACGCTCGCCAGGACGATCGCAACGCTTTGGCAGCACTGAAGGGCGGCCATGAATGGGCAGCCGAAAAGGATATCGCCAACGGCGAACTGACTCTGCAAAACCGCGATCAACGTGTTAGTGCGTCGAAGAGCGACATTCAGCAAGGTCTGAAAAACTTCGACAGTGGCAAATTCGATACAGGTGAAGAGGAGATTCGCGACGGTATGAAACAGCTCTCCTTGAAGCCCCACCCTATTATCGACCCGGTTCCAGTGCGCACTGCATCCTCGACAGATAGCGGCTCCTCTGAACTTATACACAACGGTGTCATGGAGATTCCGCAGGCTGCCAGTCTCTACAGTTAGTCCTCAGCTAAGATTGGGCATCTGCGCTCAGATCGCCTCGGGAGTCGCGTCTGCCCGAGGCGATCAATTTATGGTCTGCGATTAATTCCCACGAGCCGGACATGGTATAGCATTGCTGCCTACTGATTCCAGGAAATGCAGATGCGTGGCGTTAAACTAAGCCTTTCACAAAAGGGAATGATCGTCATCGCCATTCCTGTTCTGCTGCAACTTTTGTTTGTCATGCAGCTCAGTAAAATGCTGGAGGAAGCTGAGGCTACTGCGCGCTTGCAGTATACGTCCAAAGAGGTATTCAACTACTCGGACTGGCTCGGTGTGCTAGTTCTTGCTTCCGAGCTCAGTGGTATCGAATACAAAGTGACCGGCGACAGGGCTGGCGAACAAGATTTTCAATCCTACAAAGGGGCTATTCCCCAGGAGCTGAAGTTGATGCGCACGCTCGTGGGTGAAACTCCTGGCGAACGTCAGCGCTTCCAGAAAATCGAGGAACTGACCGGTGCCTTCATGGGACGCCTGGAAAGTGCCACTACAAGTGGTGGCGAGCCGTCTGCCGAGCAAAGACTGCGCAAATTTGACCTGCAGCAGACCTGGAGAGATTGGCGCAGGCTGGACGGCGAACGGCGGGATTTGATCAACGAGTACAAGCGCAACCATATCTTGCAAGCAGAAGAGCTGCCGAGTGCGCAAGAGAAGCTCAGCCACTTCGTGCTCCTGGGAGTGTTGCTCACGTTCTTCGGCGCCTTCGTTCTCTTTCTTGGTTTCAGCAAAGGAGTAACGCAGAGGTTGGCGGTAATGACGGAAAACGCCGTGCGATTGACCCGCAAGCAAGCATTGAATGCACCAGTTGGTGGGCGCGATGAGATCGCGCATCTGGATCAAGCTTTTCATCAGGCAGCCGATGCACTGGTGACAGCGGAGCAGCAAAAACAAGAGTTCGTCGACATGATTGGCCATGACTTGCGCACTCCATTGGCAGCGTTGCAAGGGCTTCTTGCTCTGGTTTCATCCGGCGTTTACGGAGAACTATCGCCAGACGGCACTGAAAGAGTCACTCGTGCTGGGCAAGATCTTTTACGCCTGATCAGGCTTATCAACGAACTTTTGGATGTGGAAAAACTGTCTGCTGGAGCGCTTCATCTGCAGTATCGTGCGGTGAAAATTTCAGCTGTGCTGTCGCAGTCGATCGACTCCGTGCGCGCTTTGACCGATTCACGGGCTCTTGATGTCATCGTTTCACCGACGGAAGAGGAAGTGCATGCTGACGGCGATCGCTTAGTGCAGGTGATCGTCAATTTTCTCTCCAACGCCATTAAGTACTCTCCACCGGAGAGTCCGATTGAGATTACCACCGAGAGAAACGGACAGGATTTGCGCGTCAGTGTGAAGGATAGAGGCTGCGGCATTGCGGAAGGCGACCGCGAAATGATTTTCGAACGATTCAGGCAGGTCAGGCGATCAGCAGAAGAGCGCCAAGAAGGAGTGGGGTTGGGGCTGGCAATCTGCAAGGCCATTGCTGATGCGCACGGCGGTCGAGTTGGTGTTGATGAGCGCACGGGAGGCGGTAGCGTGTTCTGGATAGAGATACCGCGCGCTCCACATATTACTGCTTGACATCAAATCTGACCGGTGTTAGTCTGCCACCACGGCAGTCATACTCGTGTTTTACTAACCTCGTTTCACTCGGGATCGCGATGCGATCCTGCACTCTCTTCGCAATTGAATTTTATGCAACGCGTTTCGTTTACCGCGCCCAGAGTAGCGCGCCGAAATCAGCTCGGAAGCTCGGCTATATGCGAGTTCGCAGTGGCTCTTCTCTGTCTGTTGTGCATGGTAGTGTTTCCTCTCATCGATCTCGCTTCGGTCGGCTGGGCCGCCGCCACCGGCTACCTGATTGCCACGGAATCAGCCGGACGGGCTGCACAGTCCGACAGCTTCGAGCGCATGCTTTATGCGGCCGCTCAACAAGCGTCGTCGATGTCCGACTCCGGATTCGGCCGATTTGCACATATAAAGCCCGTCCGAGGCATCAACGGTTCGGGTGTGGACATCTACATTCATGTCACCAGCGTGTCGAGCGCTCGAAGTGAATCCTACGGACCCAACTTTGCACCGCCTGCGGTCGACACCACCAGCAACATCTACGAATGCGAAGCGCGCACGCACTTCCTCGTCTATCCCTTCATCAATCTCTCAGCTGTTCCCTTCATCGGTAAAGTGCCTTTGCTGGGAGAACCCTGCCAGCTTCAATTCTCCTGCCTGCGCATGGTGGAGAATCCACTGGCAATGGCGGATCCTGCAAACATCGGCAGTCCTGACCGTCATACGAATCACCGCGAACCGCCCGCTGATCCGGTCAACTCTTCCTCGTCTCTGCATTTAGCCGGCGCCACGCTTTAATCACCAGATCGCGGAGTGCTCTCGAGTTTGTACCCCTGGCGATGCAGCGTGCGAATCATCGATGGTTGCCCCTCTGTATCGATTTTGCTGCGCAGATGTTTGATATGCACACGCACCGTATCTGGTGAAGCATCCGAATCGGAGGGCCAAACGCGCTCCATTAGTGCTTCCGGGCTAAACACTTGATCGGGATGACGCATGAAAAACTCCAATAAGGCAAACTCCTTGGGCGGCAGCGAAAGGCGGTTTCCATCTTTCGAGACCGTCAGCGAATTAGGCTCCAACATAAGCGAACCGATACGGTACTGCTTAGTCGCGACTGGCGATTGACGGCGCAACAGCGCTCGCAAGCGGGCAGCAAGCTCTTCCGGGTGAAACGGCTTTGTCAGATAGTCGTCCGCGCCAGAGTCCAATCCCTCTGTCTTCTCATGCAGTTTGCTTTTGCCCGTCAGCATGATGATCGGCAGTTGACCACCTGCTGCTCTAAACTGCCGGCAGACGTCGAGCCCACTCATATCGGGCAAACGTAAATCGAGGATGACGGCGTCATATGTGACTGTTTGCAGTCTCGATAACGCTTCTGCACCCGTCTCGACCACATCGACTGCGTGCTTCTCTTTGTGTGAAAGCCAGTCGCGAACTACCGCTGAAAGCTGCCCATCGTCTTCGACTACCAGTATCTTAGCCATTTTGCTCTCTGTTCACACCCGTGCAAAATATACGAAAGCTGCCAGCAGTCGTCAACCGACTGGATATGCCCCGCCAAACGAGATGGTAAGATTGCCCTACCACCAGAGAGGTCGAAATGTCGCTGCAAGTTATCAAAGAGGCCATCGCCAACAAAAAGATGCGCTGCCCCAAGTGCAAGGGAGCAATCCAGAAATTCGATAAGTATGCAGAAACCATAGACGCAGTGCGCGATGGATTTGGTACTACTGACATCGACTCTCGCGCATCGCGAGTAACTCTCAAGTGCGGCAACGGCGACTGCGATTGGACTGAGCGCACTGAGTTTTGGACACAGTACATCGAAGAGTAAGCGCTACTGATTTGAGGCGCCGCTTTGAAGCTGTCTTGACGTGCTAGATAACATAGTAGAAAAAGAAAAAACAGAAAGAGAAGAAGACACCATTTGTGGTGGCGTGATAAAAGTTCGCCGCGCTGCGCCCTCCCGCAGGGAAAGCGCAGCGCCACGAAGAGAAGCGGCAACTCGGTATGCTCAGTGATTGTGACCGTGATGTTGATCGGGCTTGTCGGACTCACTGCGCCAGACGCATTTCTGCCGCTGTTCGCAGCTGGAATGCTCGACCTGGATTGTGCTGTGCGTCAGTCCGAACTGAGTTCGCAACAGCTGACGAATCTGGTCCACGAGAATGTGGTCCTGATCGTGCGGCACGTCTTTTTGAATGCAAACGTGACAGGTGACAGCAGCCATGCCGTCTGCGTGCGTCCAAGTGTGCAGGTCGTGCACCTGGGTGACGTTGGGCAGTTTGCCGATAGTGGCGACGATTTCGTCGTTATCAACTCCATCCGGCGCGCCCTCGAGCAAGATGTGCACGGCTTTCGAAGCAACTGGCACCATTGTCCAAATGACCGCGGTGCAGATGCCGGCAGCCATGAGCAGGTCTACCCAATAGGCGCCCGTGTAGTGGATGATCACACCAGAAACCAGCAGCATTGCCGATGCGAGGATATCGCTGATGGTATGCAGATAGGCTCCGCGTACGTGCAGCTTGTCCGAGTTTGAGCGCAGGAGCAGTGCAATGATGATGTTGAGAGTGAGTCCTGCAGCGCCGGCAAAGGTGATGAACGTGCTATCGACTTGAATCGGGTGCAAAAATCGTAATACTGCATGCCAGCCGATGTCGATTACTGCCAGCCCGATGAAAACCGAATTGAGCAATGCCACGAGAATATTTGCGCGCTGATACCCGAAGGTGCGCCGATTATCTGCTGGTCGTGTAGAGAGTCCTTGTGACCACCAGACGAGCAACAGCGACAGTGCATCGATGAAGTTTTGCGTGGCGTCGCTGATCACCGCGAGACTGTGCGACAGTATTCCGCCACTGAACTCCAGCAAGACGAAGGCCAGCGTCAGTGCAGCCGCGATCTTGAGACGAGTGCCCAAGCGCTTTTGACTGTCCGCATCGCCGGCAAAGTGAATATGCATAAGCGCTCCTTTTTCGGCGTGTATGCCGTGACAGATATTTGAGTCAAGTCAGAGCCGCCTGTCCTAGTGGAGAGCAGGAGGTATGTTTGAGCGATGAGAGAGAGGAGCTTTGGAGAGAGAAACTTGAAACGTTGGAACAGCAGAATTTAGGCTCTTAGCCTAGTAACAACCAGGTGCTGATCTCGACAGTTGAGGAGCTAATTTTAGCTAATGCGCGAGATCCTGCTCGCGCAGTTATGTGCGAGCGCAGGGAAAGTGGTTGTTCTGGACTTTAGTTTTTTAGCGGTAGAACGCGCAGCTGCTTGATTTTCAACCCGGCGGCGGCGTCCATCACCATAACCACGTATTTTTGCTGGGCTTCAGCATCGGACTGCAGGTTGAGCGGAATATCTTCCTTGCCCGCTTTGGTCTGTTCAGCTTTGATGGCAGCCATAATGCTCATTTCGTCACTGGGAACGACCTGCTTGTTGACCGTGATCTGCCCGTTCGCTGCCACGTTGACGTCGACGTGCGGCTCGTCTTTGGGCGGTGGAGGATGACTGGGTCCGTTTTTGGCCGGGGGCTCGACTTTGAGGACTGTCTGGTTGACCAACGGTGCAATCAGGATCATGATGACCAGAAGGACCAGAAACACGTCTGTAAGCGGCGTGACGTTGATTTCGGTGAATACTTCACCTGCGCGACCGCCAATTGCCATAAGACGTCTCCTTCGAGAAAAATCCAGCTAACAGAACATAGTATCGCGCTTAGGGGATACCAGCCACCTGAATAACCCTGAACCGCAATGCATTGACAATAAACTCAGGATACTAGCGTTAACTCCGCTAAGAAAAAGAACCTTATGAGTGGTAGTTTATGTAAGCCATCGAAAAGGTGTTCTGTTTGGTTTTGCCTCCAAGGGCCTGTTTTTACATGTCAGTAGTGGAAGTATCTCCGAGCCTTTCAGGCTTTAAGGTCTCTTGTCTTCGTCAAGCAGCAGTCCTTAGGGTCAGGGTGTTACGTCCTTTTGTCATTTGGAGCCGTTTAGTCAGACCTAAAAACCATCTGGTTCTGACACTGACACTGTTCAATCTCACGCGCTGCGGGAGGTGAACGGTGCTGGCTGCGATGAATGGACTACGAGGCTCGAGATGTTCGAGCTTCCAATCATCTCAACTTTCAAGAAAGCTGGAGAACTATGACAGACAAACAAGTCAAAACAATCCTCGCTTTTCTGGATGGCAATCGGCAGCTCAGGTCGCTCAAGAAGCGCTTCCGCACAGCTGTCGAGTCGCTCAAGGGTCGCCGGTTGACCAGGGCTGAGCTCAGAAAAGTCTTCAAGGGAAACATTCACGATCACATCGACTGTTTCCCCGAGTACTACACCTTGCTTTCGAAGTGGCACCAGCTGTACGACTTCGACTTCGGCAAGGTCAAATTTCCGGAAGGCGTGCGCGCTTACTGGAAGATGATGAACTTCGATCCCTCCGCTGTCGCGTTTCCTGCCGAAGTGATTTCACTCTGGCGCGGCGAAGGTCTCTCACTCGAGCTTACCGGTCATGCGCGCGCTGCCGCCTTGCGGAAAAATCGCCAGGATGCTGCACGCCAATACGGACAGTTTCTCGTCGGGTACGGCTCGGGTTCGCTGTTTCAATACGTGCAGGCTATCGTCGTGCACATTCTGCCCGTGATGCAAAATGCCGAGCCGATCGAACTCATCATGAAGCAGCGGTTGGCCAGCGCCAAGAAAAACGGTGAGCGTGTTGTCGAACTGCGCGGCGCTCCGCAGCTGCACACATGGAACGGTATGTCGATGGAGGACGCGCTCCTCACCTACATTGCCGGCATCCAGAACGCAGAGATTCCCGTTGGGCTTATCGTCTGCGCCTTGCGGCACGAAGATCCGACTGTCGCATGGGAACTGGCGAAACTGGCGATCAAATATCGCAAGATGGGCGTCACCACGTTTGACCTCGCGGCTGACGAAGCGAGCAATCCCGGCGTTTTGCGTTGGTGGGTCAAGCCGGCTCTACTGGCTCTCCTTGGCGGTCTCAAGCTGACCGTTCACCTGTGGGAAACGAACGAGCCTACCGACGACGACATCCGTTGTCTCGATGCGTTCGACAACATGCTGGCTTTGGCCAAGCGGACGCTGACGAGGCTTGGTATCGACGTTCGCAGTGTGCTCGGCGCTGCCGAAGCAGACGCGGATATTTCCAGGCTTCTCGACTCGGTGATTGCCTTCGTTCTCGACGACAAGACTGTGCCGTTTGAAGGCCGTGGTATGAAGGTGGTGTTCTTGCCGGACTTGCATTTGCCTGCCCGGGAAGCGAAAGCCTGTCAGCCTGAGGAGCACTCGCAGCCAGCTGCTAATCGCATCGGCCACGGCATTCGTGGTCGGCGGCAGGGCAACCGGTTTTGTGAGGTGTGCGTTTCGTCGAACATCGTCACGGGTCAGGTCAAATCAGTGGCTGTGCATCCGATTCACGACATGTGGGATCGCGGTGTCAACCTCTTTCCTTGCACGGACGGCACCACGCTCATCGGTATCAAAGGCTTGGTGGACGAGTTCGCACTGCTGCAGGACAACGGCTGGGATGCTTCTCGCTTCCTCATCTGCGGCATGCTCTGCGTCATGGCTACGTCGTTCGGCGCCCAGGTGAAAACACAGCTCGCACGCGAGTGTGTGGAGTCGTACGAAGGGCTGCTGAAGTAGCTCCCTTCTCACGGCAATGTTTTAAGTCAAATATTCTGCGGTCTTATTTGCCGTAGAACATTCCGTTGTGTCCGGAGGGGCAAGTATCGCCAGTGCGTTCTTAACCGATCGTGCTGCGATGCTTGCCCGCCGGGCTAGGGTAGTCACCAGCTCTGCGGAGCTGCTGGTGGCTTCAGCCCGATAGCTCCGTCTGAATGCCTGTGCCGAGCTGCATATGGCTGCTTGTCTTAAATACAAAAACGGTGTTTCTACACCGAAGGACGTTGTTATGATACTCGTACATCCATTGCAGATCCTCGGCAGCCCTCAGGATACAGGAGGCACAGTCGCGTGTCCTTCCTGCTCGGCTCAGGCATCGGTGCGGGAAGACGGCTCGGTTCTCTGCAAAGCAGAGCTGTCCTTCTTCGCGCCCGACCCGGCCAACCCCGCTGACAAGGAGCTTTCAGAGCTCCGGCAGAAATTCGACCAGGGCAACGGCATCGATGTTGCGGCGCGCTGGCTGTTGCCAATCAGCGTCTTCAGAGGCGTGCCGTTCGACTGTCGCAATCTGCCCCGACGCGCGCAGACCGAAAAGGCTGCCGCCTAACATGCAAACCGCACCGCTTGCGGTGCAATCCCGAAAGGAGAACATCATGAAAACGTTGAACAAAACTCGACTCGTCTCCGGCGTGAGGCCCACCGGCCACGTGCATCTCGGGAACTATCTTTGGCGCCGTCCGTAACGCGGTACGTCTCCAGGAAGCCCACGATGCATTTCTCTTCATCGCCGATCTGCATGCGATAACCGAGCCGTTCACTGCCAGCGAGCTCGGCCGGTACACGCTCTCGACTGCCGCACTCTATCTCGCCTGCGGGCTGGATGAGGAGCGCGCGGCGCTGTTCGTGCAATCGCATGTGCCTGCCCATGCGCAGCTCGCCAGGCTGCTTGGGTCGGTCGCCACCGTCGGTATGCTGCGCCGCATGATCCAGTTCAAGGAGAAGTCGGTCAAGCAAGGGCAAGATGCCAGCCTCGGGCTGCTCGACTATCCGGTGCTCATGGCGGCGGATATCCTGCTCTACGATGCCGACCTCGTACCGGTGGGCGCCGACCAGAAGCAGCACCTCGAGCTCACTCGCGAACTGGCAGAGCGTTTTAATCGCTCATACGGCGAAGCACTGTTGCGACTGCCCGAACCGCTGGTGGTGGCAGAAACGGCCAAGGTCATGAGCCTCACGGATGGGTCGAAGAAAATGTCCAAGTCCGAGATCGATGACGCCAGCCGCATCAATCTGATGGACAGTGCCGACGTCATTCGAACGAAAGTGAAACGCGCCAAGACCGACAGCATCCGAGGGTTGGAGTTCGATAATCCGACTCGGACGGAAGCGCACAACCTGCTGGCTCTCTACCAGGTTTTGTCCGGCAAATCGCGCCACGAGGTGCAAACCGAATGCGCCACGATGGGCTACGGCATCTTCAAACCGCTCCTCGCTGAGGCAATCATCAACGAGCTCTCGCCCATTCAAGAGCGTTACCGCGCTTTGATCAGCGACGAGACTCGGCTGAAGAAAATTCTCGCGCGCGGAGCTGAGAAAGCGTCGACTGTCGCTGCTGCCACGCTGGCGCGTGTCGCCGCAGCGATGGGCCTCTTGCAGTAAAAGTCGTGGAGGAGAGAGGCGTAGCAACCCTTTCTCCTCCACACTTTTTTTACTTTTTTGTTCTTTTTTTGTCTGGTATGCCACCATATATGGTGACATCGAGCCGTCTTGTCGATGGCCCCGTGATCGCTCTTCTGCTCGGTGTGTGAGCTCTGGCTAATCCAGTTGCGGTATGTTCTTGGCAACCTGTAAAAGCCGCGCTAGCTCCGGGCGCGCTTAACTTCTCTTCAGCTAACTAGTATAAACGCTAACCCCATGCGTGATTCCGCGTGTTTTTAAAGACTCCAGGTGTTACGCAGATGTACTCAGAGTGTTGCTTCCGATTGATCTTCTTGACTACCGTCCAGGTGTCTAACTCATTCAGCTTTTGAGACTCAAACACCGGCACGTTCTACAGCTTCAGCTACTGAATCAAGTTTTCTCAACCGCACCGGCTGTGGTTGGAGCTTAACGCGCGTGTGATTTGGGTCTTTCTCATAAGGAGATTGTATGAATCCTCTCTTCCCGTTCGTGCTGGCGACCCTCTTCGTCGCTCTGCACGGTGTCTCTCTCATCGCAAAGAATGAGACGATCCGCGGTCTGGGTCGCATCATTCTCGGATTCTCGCTTTTCTCATATGGAGTCGCTGGCGTCGAGATTGCGCCTGCGTTCTCTATTCCCGGTCTGGCAGCGTTCTCGAGCTGGGTTTTGCTCGTTGTCGGTCTGGTAACGGTTGGCTCCGGCGTGCACAAGTATCGCCGCCGCAATGTCGCGCAGTAGCGCCGAATTTTTCTCTCCAAAGGAAACTCGTATGGACCAGAATTCGATTATCTCTACGTCCGTCTCGCCCGACGGACTTGACGGTTACTCTCAGCGGTTCGAATACCGCCCGGAGTTCGGTAGCAATGATTTGCGTGCCGATGTGATTGATGCTTCGGCGATTCGTCAGCGCCGCGTCGATGACCTCATGGTCGTTCGACTGGCGGACGTCTTCTCCGGCACCGACGAAGTGCTGCTCGGCTTCGGCGTTCCCAATGTTTACCTGGTCTGCCCGGACGGCAACGGCGGCTATCAGAAATACGCTGCCAAGTCGCTCAAGCGTGCACCTTCCACGGTGGTGGACTCTCGCGGCTTTGTCCAGTCCGGCATTCTCGTGCGCTTCAAGAACCTGCCGCCGCATGCGGCTGCACGCCTTCGTGAAGCGATGCAGTTCTTCAACGGCATCAAGTTCTGGACCTGTCTCAACGGCTGTCTGACCGTGATGGAGCGCGCCGGCTTCGCGTCGCCTGCCGGTGGACCGCTGTCCGATTGGTACATGCCCGCCAGCTATCTGGAAGGCATCTTCTCGGAAGGTTTGCTGTTCGACGGTCAACCGGTGCAGTTCGAGATCATTCGCACCAGCCCGACCGAGTCGATTGGCGAGTTCGGCAAGACGGTCAAGCAAGCCACCAAGAACACGCCCTGCCGCCACGCTGACCGCGCTCTCAAGCCGCTGGCCAAGCAAAACTGGTTGCTCGGCTTCGTCGAGACTCGTGTACTGCATCCGCGCAAATCGACGCCCGTCAAGCCCGTGGCGCACGGACCTGTGGCGCCCGCTCTGCCCGGACAACAGTTCGTCAACGACATTCACGTGCGCGTGTCGATGTCGTCCTGGCTCGGCTCCCTGTTGCGTGGTATCTGGGGCTCGCACGCGTTGCATGAAGCCTGGAGCGACCGCGTCGATGCGGCCAACTTCTTCCAACAGCCGCTGCAGCCGTTTCCCCAGAAAAATCCCAGCCTGGCAACGCGTATCAAGAAGAGAGTCATCTTCGCGCGTCCCGTCATCTGGGCAATCCGCCAGGTCCTGGCGCCGCGCTTCGTAGACTACGGTGTGCGCAGCGAACGCAACATCTACGACATGATTCGCACCCATAGCGAATCGGTGTTCGCCAAGTACAACATCGTGCTCATGCGTTCGCGCATCAGCATCGCCCGCATCAACGTGCGAGTGAAGTGGATCAACAAGCTGGTCGACTGGGTGCTGAGCAAGCACGTGCTGATGTCCGGCTATGACCGCGAAGTGTTCTTCGCCGGCGAGATGTGGAAGGACGCCGAAGGCACCATCCATATCAACCGCAATTCAGGCACCTACCAGCCGAGCGAGGAAGAGCTCGACGAAGCGGTGGCATGCCTGCAGGCATTGCTGCCTCACGTAAAGATCGTCAAAGACGCGCTGCCTGCCTGAGCGCAGGAGCGCAAACAAAGACGGCGGGCTGGTTGAGTTCAGCCCGCCGTCTTTTTGTTGTGCATTGGGCGGACTCGCTTTTGCTGCTCGCCGTGAGTAGACCGCCCAAATATCTCGTCTAGAGGAGTTCCTATGTGGTTCTTATGGTACGAAAAACTAAAAGCCAAGCTGAACAAGCGTTACGGCGCTAGAACAGTGATACACGCAACAGCGCTGTTGGCGGTGACGGCGCTATTTTTCTGGTGCACATCTGCCGGCATACTTAAGCAGACACCGACTGTTGATGCGCCGTCAGAATATCTCTCGTTGTCGTCGACCAATTGGTTGGCAGCCAAGTCGCTGATCAGCGATGCGAATGGTCACGTCACTGAGATCATTCTTTTCGCGGACACCAAGCGAGTCGTGCTGCTTCGGGCTGGTCTGGACGATCAGCTCATGGTGGCAGCTGCCGATATCGATGAGGTGCGGCAAGTGGCGGCAGCTGCAAAGATTCCCATCAAGACCGAGCACTCGGTCAAGTATCTGCCGGGGTCGTTCTTTTCCGCAGTTACTGTTTTCTGGTGGATAACGGCCATACCCATTCTTTTGTGGGCGGGCTATTTCCTCTTCGCCAAGCGCGACGGTGGTGAGTTTCCCAGCCGTGTCGTGCATCTGTACGAGATGTTCTGCCTGATAATTGTTCAGTCGCAAGCGCGCAGTGGCTGGACCAAACCGAAGTTTCACTCAGCCCTTTTCGCAGTCGCGGTATTTTTGTTCGTCATTGTTTCGGCTGCTCGTCTATATAACTCCAGCCCCGAACGGCAGGTTCCTGCCGAATATAACGCCAAGAAAGTTTTTGCCTGGCAGCTGGAAGAGTTTGCCGCTCAGCATCCCAAGATGATCGAGCGAGCCGTCGTCATCAAGGAAGCAGGCGCCGTCTACACCGTCATCTATCCCACGGGCTCGCGCATCGACTCATTGGGCGGTTCGGCATCACCGGAGGAGCGCCTGACGGTGTTCAACAATCAGGCTCAGCAAGATGCCTTCCTCCAGGCGCTGGAGTCGTTCAAAGTGCCGATCAAAGTGGTGGCGCCTTCGGTGCAAACTGGTTGGTTGGCAACGTTGAACGGCTGGCGTTTTGCTCTCTGGATTATCAGCATTCTTGCATACGTCGCTTGGCTCGTCGCTATCTGCGAACACTGGGATCAGTGGACCGCCGAAACTGCACCAAGGCTGAACGAAGACGGTAAAGCGCGATTAGGACGGATGCGCATCATCTCGGGAACCGACGACGACGTTGTCGGTGTCAGCGGTGACAACCGTAAAACGCTCGATGATGTTCAGGGCTGCGATGAAGCAGTAGAGCAGTTTCGCACGATCGCCGGCTGGATGCGAGATGCTCGTGTCTACAAAGCATTCAACGCTAAATTGCCGCGCGGAGTGCTTCTCATCGGGCCTCCCGGAACCGGCAAAACTCTGCTCGCCAGAGCTCTCGCCGGCGAAGTGAACGGCAATTTCTTCACCGTCTCGGCTTCCGAGTTCGTGGAGGTCTGGGTCGGTCTGGGCGCAAAACGCGTGCGTGAGCGCTTCAAGAAGGCGAAAGCAGCGGCTCGCCGCACAGGAAAACCGACTATTCTTTTCATCGACGAAATCGACGCCGTGGGAAAGAAGCGTTCGGACGGCGGCTCTGGCGGTGAACAAGAACGCGATCAGACGCTCAATCAGATGTTGACCGAGATGCAAGGTTTCGATCCCGAGAATGGATGCCTGGTAATCAGCGCCACTAACAGGGCCGAAACGCTGGACGAAGCTCTCGTTCGGTCGGGTCGCTTCGACTACAAAGTCTCCGTCGGACGTCCCGACAAAAAGGGGCGGGCGAAAATCTTCGGCGTCTATCTCAAAGACAGGGTGCTCGAGTCAGACGTAAATCTGGACAGTCTCTGCGATGAACTGTCGCGACGCTGCCCCGACTTCGTCGGTGCCGACATCGAACTGGCCGTTAACAACGGAGCTACAAACGCAGCCAAGCGAGCGGCAGCTCAACTCGGTGGAGAGGTGAACGAGAAAACGTTGGAAGCTCTACCCAAGACACTTTGCCGCCAGGACTTGTACGCGGGCATCGACAAAGTCAAATTTGGCGAACGGCTGAAATCCAAGGTGCGCACCGATAAGGAGCGTAGAACCACCTCAGTGCACGAGGCTGGCCACGCCGGCGCTGACCCGGAGAAGGTCGTCAACATCACAATCGCGATGACTGACAAGACGCTCGGTATGGTGGAAAGCCACGCCGACGATCAGTACGAGTGGAAGCACGATCAGTTCTTGGCGCATATCGTCACCCTTTTAGCGGGTCGAGCTGCAGAAGAGCTGTTGGCGGACTCCATCTCCACTGGTGCCAGCAACGACTTCGAACGCGCCAGCTGTTTGGCTCGTCAGATGGTCGGCAAGTATGGCATGTCTGACAAACTCGGTCCTATCTCTCTGCCCCTCAACAATGATGGCTTCCCCACCAGCTTTATCGGTGAGGCCATGATGAGCGAGTTTACGGTGGAGTGGCGTCGCATCGTCAAAGAGTGCGATGAGAAGGCACGCGCGATGGTAACTGCCAATCGGGACAGGCTGGAGCGAGTAGCTGCAGTTCTTTTCGAGGAAGAAACCATCACAGGCGATCGCTTCCGCCAGTTGTGGAACGGAACGACTTTAGTCGAAGTGAAACAGGAAGAAGTTGACGCAATCGCGTGATCTTGTCCTGACATTCATGGCCTAGCGAAGTACGTTGGGTATGAAACGGCGAATAGTTCGAAACGGTTGTGAGCCCAAACTCTCAAACCGCTTCACAATCTATTCGCCGCTTCTTTTATATTATATTTGATAGTTGCATACTAACTATATGGCAAAGTAGAAAATTACAAAAGAAAAACGCCACTGGGGGTGGTGGCGTCTCTCCTGCTGCTCTTACTTCACTGCAACGGGAGCAGGCTCACGTTCAGTCAGGCTGTCGAGCCGGTTGCAATACATGGTCGAGTACGGCTCCGCCCTGCCCGGCAGCTTGAAAAACCGCTGCAGCCCAAGGTTGCCGGTTAATATTGCCGACAAGAGCATGACGGCGAAAAGCTGACCGCCTTTGTCGACGTTGTGAATGAAAGCTATCGAGCCGGCCAATGGGACGAGTACCCAGAGAGCGATGGCGAACAACATCTGCCAGATCGGCTCGCTTTTGAAGACGGTGTCATTCTCGCGATGCTGACGCAGAAGCATGGCCAGGCCACGGGACGTCAGCCAGTACCAAGCGCTGAAAGTAAGCGCGGTCCCGACAGATTCTGCCAGCGAGAGTGCGGTGGCACCATACCTGTTGGTCAGGTACAACGCCAGCGTGTTGAGCGTGAACGCAGCCGCGAAGCAGGCGATATCTGCAATCGGGCTGAAGCGTATCTGCAGGCTATTCGCCTTGAAGAGCTCGTACAGCTGACCTATTTTGTTATTGTTCGATGCAAAAGCCATGTTAATCCCTCGGAATAAAATTGAGGCGCTTAAGCGCCTTGCAGTCAGTCTTTCCGAAAGCTTTGGAGTCGTGGCTCCGCGCTTCCCCATTGCGAGCCGCTTCCAGTCGGCGCGCAAATTCAACAACTGTTGTATCGAGGACAGCGTGCGAGGGTGCAAACACACCCTCGCAACGCCAATCTCGAGGCGGATTATGCCGCCGCAGCCTCACCGACATAGGTGCGGACAACGTCAGCGACTTTGTCCTGCCAGGTGTCGGCCGTGCTGCCATCCTTGAGCACGGTGTGGATGATGTACTTCATGCCATTGCCCCGTGCCGTGAGGCGCTGCACCTTGCCTGAGGCGATGTCACGCACATCCTGCTCGTTGCACGAGTAGTACAGCGCTCCTTCGCCCGGGTTGTCCAGGATGTACAGGGTAGGCATGCCTTCGCGGGCGACCTTGAACACCAGACCTTCCGGTCCGAAGTCGAGATGCGAGCAGGAGTCGCCCCCCTTGAACATCTGACCCTTGATGGTCGCCTCGATCTCCCGCTGCTTGGGAGTCAGTGTCACCGTGCGAGGCTTTTTCTCCCGGTTCGACACCTGATGGTGGTAGGGAATCAAGCCATCAAGAAGCTTGCCGTGCAGCCCTTCGAGAAAGAGATCCCAGCAGCCCTTCTCCACCGTCGAGATCGGATAGAGGCGCCACTGGCTGCCTTCCGGTCGCTCGCGAGGCAACCAGACGACGCCCGTGGTGAGCCAATTTCCGTCAGCGACCCACTGGAAGGGATACTCCTTCGCGAATGCGTCACCGACTTTGAGCTCGGCGGCTTCTTTCCAGGTCAACGACTTGCGGTCCTTGAGCTTGAAGTCGACCCGATCGCTGAACAGTCTGCGCTGGTCTGAGAACGAACCTGCCGGGCTCGTCACCACAACCAGCGTGTCGCTCGAGACTTGCACTTTGTCGCCGTTGGAGAGGGTAAACTCTCGCACTTCGATTTGTTCAGGCAGCCAGACGCCGTGCGTCAACCCATCGATTTTGGCCAATCCGACGAGCTCGTTGTCGAGGTAGACCGCTTTCGCTCGCGCGGGATCACCGGAGAGCTCTACCACTTTGACGCTGTGGAAGGTGCTCTCGACCGACTGCACGGTTATGGCAACCGGGTCTTTCAGTTCGCGAACATGCTGCTGCAGACCGCGCGGAACGTCCTGTTTGGGAAGCTCCGCATCGGTGCCGGCAGCCCGAGTCACTGTTGCGGTAAAGGCCGGGATGGGCGGAAGGAACGCAACCTGTACTCTCACCTTGATCCACTCCGGCCAGTGGGCGGGAAGCTCTGCGTTGGCGTCGCTCACCAGAGTTGCGGAAGTTGCTGCGATGAACACCCCTCCTTTCGACTTGTGAGTCGTCACCTTGAGAGTGAGCGGATTTCTCGACGCGGTTTCGACCTGATAGCCGAATTCGGCAGCGCGACTCAACTCTGCCGCCACCTTTTTGCGCATGTCCGCTGGCCAGAACTGCTTGATGCCAGTGGTGTCGCGAACCACGACACTGCCACCGTCGTAAACCGGCTCGTCTCCGAGCCATTTGACATAAGTGACCTCCGGCAGCACGTCGCCACCGCTTCTCACCAGGCGCATCGAGCAGTGCTCAACCGGAAGAATCGGCTTCAGGAAGAGTGCGCCCTTATTGTCCAAGCCTGGGTTTGTGTCGAAGATCACTTCGCAGCGGCAGATCTCGTTTGGTTTTGGCTTTCTCCCGTGATAGTGCTTCGAGATGAAGGCGATTTTGTTGAAACGCGGATGCAAGCCGCGCAGCTCATTTTGCTTGTGGTGGACGAACTTGACGCCGTCGACCTTGAAGGGTGCAAAACCTGCCATTTTTTCTCCTGTGCGAAATTGGCGGAACGACCGAGCGGTCTCCGCGCTTAGTGCCAAAACGAGTTGCACCTGCCGATAGAAAGCAGGTGCAATGAGGGCGCTTGTATCTCTCCGTTCGACCGCGACACGAAAACAATCGCAACCAGTACGCGCCCGCATTGAGGATCAACTCAACTAGAACGCTTTTGTCACTGATTGATTGGGGTTATCGCTTGTGGAAACTAAGTTGTACGGTTAGAGATCATGCACTTCTAAATTAGTGAGAGCTCATGATAAATTACAAGGCTTGATTGGGGTAACTACGGTGGCATGCACATGACAAAAACTGACTGCCACTAGCGCAACTGGCGCGCGACCAGACATTGCTCCTTTTATCTGCCTGCGCCCACCGATCTCGGTTTCACCTGACCTCTTCTGCATATTGCGCGGAATGTCGATGCGGCTCCATAGACAAATTTTTTATGAAGAAGCAAGCGCTAAAACAACGAAAACGCGCATGCCAAGCGCCGAATCGCCTCATCGGAGCAGATAATTGCGATAACCTAACGATTTGTCAAAATCGGTCTTTAAGGCAGTACAAAAGGGGCTGGCACACTGCCCGGGACATTAATCAAGGAGCACGGCTCATGGTCGGAATTTTCGCGGATATCGAGAGCTACGGTCACGAAGAGGTAGCCTTTTTTCACGACAAACAGTCGGGATTGAAAGCGATCATCGGAGTACACAGCACTGTGTTGGGACCAGCCCTGGGCGGATGCCGTATGTGGAACTACGCTGATGAAGCGGCTGCCCTGCGCGACGTGCTCCGACTCTCTCGCGGCATGACATACAAAGCAGCCGTTGCCGGACTCAACTTGGGTGGTGGCAAGGCGGTCATCCTCGGTGATGCGCGTCAACACAAGAGTGAAGAACTCTTGCTCGCGTTCGGTCGCGCTGTCGACTCGCTGGGCGGACGGTACATCACTGCCGAAGATGTCGGCATGTCGGTAGAAGATATGGATTTGATGCGTTCTGTCACCAGCCACACTGTGGGCGGAAGCAATGAAGGCGGCTCGGGCGATCCTTCCGTAATGACTGCCTTCGGTGTTTTTCAAGGTATCAAGGCCGCCCTTAAACATGCCGGATTTGGCGATAAATTGGAAGGCGTGAAAGTGGCAGTGCAAGGCGTTGGCCACGTCGGCTATCACCTCTGCAGCTATCTCTCGGCTGCCGGCGCTACACTTTTGGTCACTGATATCTATCCCAACCAAGTGGAACGTGTGGTGAGCGAGTTCGGCGCCACCGCCATTTCGCTCGACGATATCTACTCGGTCGAATGCGATGTCTTTGCTCCCTGCGCTCTCGGTGCCATCCTCAACAAACGCACCATTCCGCAGTTGCAGTGCAAAGTCGTGGCCGGCTCCGCCAATAACCAGTTGGAGACTGAAGCCGATGGCGAAGCGCTCGAGTTGAAAAACATCGTTTATGCACCGGACTATGCCATCAATGCCGGCGGCTTGATCAACGTCGCGGCCGAGCTCGACGGTTATGACCACCAGCGTGTGGTCGACAAAGTGAGCTTGATCTACGACACGATTCAAGACGTTCTCGCCGACGCTGAACGCGAAAGCATTCAGCCCCAAAAAGCGGCTGACCGTCTGGCTCAGCAGAGACTGGAGGCGGTGCGCCAGATCAAGACGGCGGCCCGCGATCAGTCCGTCGCTCCTTTTGCAAGTCCGGCTGTCTCTGGCGTTGTCACCAAAAGATAGTTGAGTTTCAACACCGTCTATAGCGATCTGCTCTGTCCTTTCTGCAACGAGAAAGTGCAGTCTGGCGTGGGCTTTCGCTGGGGCGTCATTGCCAATATAAAATATCAACCGGGAGACCGTGTCGTCTGGCGCGGCGGAAATTCTCGCCCGAGCCAGCGCCCTCAAGTGGCACTTGTCAAAACCGTCGGTTATTTCAATTGTGACAATGTGCGCTGCAGCTCATGGCAAGACTGCTACCCCACCGTGCAGCGAGCGCTCATCACGATCGAGGATGACGCGATCAAAGACGTTAGCGTTTACGAGGGTGAAGCGACGGACGACGGCTTTGACATCATCGAGCCCAAAGATCTATCCTAGTCGGCTAAGTTTCACCGCATAGGAACGATGACATGAGCGGCATTCAACCACGCGAATTTTTGGCTATTCCCGGACCGACGCCCGTACCCGACGCGGTGCTCGAGGCTGTGGCGCGGCATCCAATCGGTCATCGAACGGCCGACTTCTCCAAGATATTTGTAGAAACCCTCGAGGGCCTGCAATGGTTGGGAGAGACGAAAAATGATGTTTTCATCCTGACGTCTTCCGGCACCGGTGCCATGGAAGCGGCGCTTTCCAATATCATCAATCCTGGCGATCGCGTCATCAGTCTCGTTTGCGGGGTGTTCAGCGAACGCTGGGCAAAAATAGCGGAAGCGTTCGGAGCGCAGGTCGAACGCCTTTCGGTCCCGAATGGAAAGCCGTATTCGCTGGATGCGTTGCAAGAGAAGCTTGACCAGGACAAAGAGAAGTCGATCAAAGCCGTGACGATTACGCATAACGAAACTTCGACCGGCGTGGTCAACGATCTGCAAGCAATCGCTGCTCTGGTGAAGGCGCATGGTGCCGTATCGATTGTCGATGCTGTCACCAGCTTTGGTGCCACGCCGTTGCCGATTGATCAGTGGGGCATCGATGTTCTGGTCTGTGGCAGTCAGAAGGCGCTCATGCTGCCGCCCGGTCTGGCTGTCATTTTTTTCAGCGAGCGTGCCTGGCAGGCTAACGCATCGTGCAAGACTCACCGCTTCTATCATGATCTGAAAAAGTACAAAAAGTCGGTGGGCGAGAAGAGTACTCCATTTACGCCCAACGTCTCTCTTATTGCCGGTTTGCATACGGCGCTACGGATGATGAAAGAAGAAGGAACCGCCGCAATTTTCGCCCGCCATACAAGAATGCGCGACGCGTTGCGCGGTGAACTGGCAGCCATGGGACTAAAACTGTTCGTCGACGAAGACGCAGCTTCTCCCTCGATTACTGCCATCTATCCACCCGGCGATCTCACCGTCGATTCGATCCGCAAATCGATGCGCGAGCGTTTCAAAATTCTCACTGCCGACGGGCAAGAAGAGCTCAAAGGCAAGATCTTCCGCATCGGGCACATGGGCTACGTTTTCGATCGCGACATGCAAATGGTCGTTGCCGCTCTGCGCTCTGTTCTCGTTGATCTGGGACACAATGTCGCCAACGCCCCTGCGAAAACCGCAGCCCGATAACGGCTCTAAACGCAGCTCAGTCAGCCGCAATTCGAGACTGCGTCTGCGTGTGGTTGTATACGAACTCTGGCTGAGTTTGCGGCGCCAAATAAAGCGAGGGCAATCTGCTACGATGCTAGTGCATCGAGGAATTTATCATGGCAACATACCTGATCGACCAGGAAACGTCAGAGCAATACGCAGTGACAGAGCCGACATGCACTGTTGGGTCCGGTGCCAACAACAATATCGTACTCAACTACGACCATGTGCAATCCGTGCACGTAAATATCGATTTTCGAGGCGATGCATGCTACGCAACTCTGGCTCCCGGTGCGAGCAAGATGCGCAAGTTCCTATTCTTCTTCGACATTCCCACCGCGAAATATAACGAGATTCCGCTCGACGGCAGTCCGCGAAAACTCACGACTGGTGACCGTTTGTTGATCGGTTCACGGCTGCTCGAGTTTCACCTCATCTAAATGCTCAAGCGGTAATGCACAGTTGTCCTAATTCGCTGTACTATGCAATGTCGTTTTGGGGCGAATTTTAAAATCGAGAAGTACAGGAGGCTGCACTGCCAAGGCGCAGCCTTCCTGTTTTTGTGCGCTCAGAATTGCCAATTAGAACCGCAGAATAGAAGGCATCCAAGTGGGGAAGTACATCAGTACTGCAAAATAGCCCAACGCTGCGGTGCCGCCCATAAATGCCGTGGTATGAAGGATGTCCGCGCAAACGGACAGCCGTTTGTAGCGCAATTTGGGATCGATCAACAGTGTCACGTGCCAGAGATTTCCCAAAAGTGCCAGCGCGGACACTGCGAACAGTGCCCAAATGGTGCCGCAGGCGAACTCCAGGGACGTGTTCTCAGTGAGGGCGATGACACCTAGCACCATGGTAATAATCGCCACAACTGACGGAAGATGCAAGCCAGTCGGGCGGTCAGAAGCCAGCATTTTTAGGTGAAACGCCTCAGCCTGTGACATGTTTTGTATGTTTGGTGATGATTGGGTTTGCATGAACCTCTCCTTTCGAGGATCTGCTGCCTCTCGGGTCTGCGGTTCGAGAGCAAATGACCGGAACGAATCCGCACGCTCACAGGCTTACGCCAGTAAACCTGAATGCTGCAATGCTCGTTGATGGAAGCTTTGTTGGAAGGCTTTGAGCGAGTGTATAGAGCAGAACGGGGGATGAACAAAGGCTATACGCTCTGCCGTGAGAACTCAATGCACTAATGATGATCTACCTGATGTTTTTCCTTTCGGGGTGGGGATCTTACGCACGACGTTGAAGTGGCGTGGCTTCTGGCGGTTAACAACCAACTGCGAAAGTGGTCTGGGCATGAGCGATTCCGCGCTCGTTGCGATTTTCTGAACTAAAGTTAAACGTTTGCAAGGAAATGCGCAGGCACTGGGTTTTCGTGGTATCAAAGAGGTCTGAATTTGCACCAGCACGGAATATGTCCATGTCTAAAGGAGCACGTTTGAGAGGTGCTCGCCTGGCGAGCAAGGCAATAGCAGCAAGCGCTATTCTGGGCTCTTCTGCTGCTCCGGCTCTGGCGCAATACAGCTATCTCACCCAATTCACGTATTTGCCGTATACATTGAGCAACTCGCTTTTGTGGCCTTTGCGCAATGCGATGTATCTTCCATACAACTATTCGCCTGGCATTTACCCGACAAACTCTCCCTTCGGGCGCTTGTTTTATCGGGGCAACAACTACGGGCAGAATACGACGTCTCAGCAGAACAACAACAACGCGCAGCAAAATAACAACGGCTCTCAACCGCAAAGCGCCAACCCCACCGTGCAAGACTCATACGTCGACGCGGAGCCTTTATCTGATCCTCGTCAACGCAAACGCCAACATCGACAGAATCAGAAAGGCGTGGACCAGATAGCGCACGCGCGCTGGACGGACCCCCAATTAGCGGCTAATGGAGCCAATTCGCAAGGTGTGCCGCCCACCGCTCCGGCGCGTGGCGCTGCACCAGCAGCGGTGGCGCCTCAAAATGCGGGCTCGCAGCCGGGAATGGATCCGTCTTCTATTCTGCCCTCGGCTAAACCTTTGTCTGCACCGCCTCTTGCGTCAGGCTTCATCGATACCGTCAACAAAAAATTCGACGGTGATATCAGCAAAGCGCTCTTCGATCCTGAAGCGCGCGGATGGGCTCGCTCCGTCGGCTTGATCCCGGACAACGATGCAATCTTCGCTTCTGATCTCAGCCCTGAGCGTGTGGAAGTGATTCGCAAAATTCTCAAAGATCCGGCTCTCGATTCCGTCAGCAAATTGGATGCTGCCAAAATTTTGCTGCGCAACTCTTCTGCGGCCCCGTCCAAATAGTTCTGCCTAAACCGTTAGCTGGACTTCATTCCAGTCACGATGGACTAGCTGCGCTACACGAACTTATTGCTGCTCTAGCCGGACTGCATTCGAGAGCAGGCGAGCCTGTTGGTATTTAAACCGGAAGAGGCTGCTCCAGCCCGGATGTCAGGAGGCGAAGCTTCTTGAATCTAGAACACTCTCTTGTTTAGGCTTAGACCTCTAAAATTCCCGTTTCTTTCTAAAAAACCTCTAACTCCTCAACCTGCCAATAGCGCCTGTCGCACAGTGATATTGAAACCATCTGGTTTCGCCTGATTGCACGCGCACGAACATTATGGAGAACGCCTATGGCAAGAATGGTGGACGTCTATCCTGATCTCGATACGCTAAAAGGCGAGATGCTGAAGGGACGCGACTACCGAGTTCGCATTCTCGACCGCGCCAGCACGGTGACGATTATCGCTCCGCACGGTGGTTTTGTAGACGAAGGGACTTCGGCTCTGGCACGTGCCGTCGCCGGGAAAAACTACAATCTCTTCGATTTTCAGGGTTTACTCTCGGTGGAAGCGTTTCGCTTGCACGTTACCTCAACCAACTTCCGTGACCCCAGCTTGACGCGCTTTCTCAACACCTCGGCCTTCGCTGTTTCCGTGCATGGCATGGATGACGAGCAACCGGGACATCGCGAGATTTGGCTGGGAGGGCTGAATCCGGAGTTGAAGAGGCGTATGCAGATCGCGCTGGAAGCAGCCGATTTTGCAGTCAACGTCTCGCCTCCCAAGTTTCGCGGTGAGCATCCGAAAAACGTCGTTAATCTGGCATTGCAGAAAGGTGTTCAACTCGAATTGCCGCTCACATTGCGCAAGCAGATGTATGTCGGCGGCAAAACGTTTTACGCTCACGGCAGATGCCCGAAGACGACGCCGCTTTTCGACAGCTTCGTTTTCGCTGTGCGTGTCGCCATCAGCGAGCACGCGCGTATGCGCTAATCTGGAAAAACCGTCCGACATTGGTTGGCTTCTTCCGCATTAGCAATCTTCAACCCACACCAGGAGGACATACAGATGGTCCTTAAGAATCGCAAGGGTTCAGTCTTTTAGGACTGCACCGTATCGAATCGGCTGGCTGACATCGAGATGATTCTCGCTGTTCGATCTTCCAGCCGGACGGCGGTGCAGCTCCAGAAAAGGAGACTGCACCATGGCTCGTTCTTACCGCCACACTCCGATTATCGGGATGACCTGCGCTCGCAGCGAAAAAGAGGACAAGCGCATCGCTAACCGCACTCTGCGGGCGGCTTGCCGTATTGCCCTGGTCAACTGTCAGGATTACGATGGGCTGGTGATGCCTGTCCTGCGCGAAGTCAGCAATGTCTGGAGCTTCGCCAAGGACGGCAAGCAGCGCCTGCGCCTTGACTGCCCGTATACCGCGAAGTATTTGCGCAAGTGAACGTGGCGGCGCGTTTTTCGAAACGCGTCGCCTTTTCCCGGGGGCGCCACTGCATGTGGTGCCCCTGTTCTGGCGCCTTGTATGAAATGGAGCCGGGCGCAATCGGCGCACGGCAAAAGGTCGACGTATGAACACAGGCAGCAATTATGATGCCGACCAGCTTCTTCTGCGTTTCAATGTTAGAGACGGACGCAATCGAAGAATGCTGGATTTGATCTCTCGTGTTATCGATGACAATCAGTGGAATGCCCTTGCCCATGAGCACCTGAAGACTGCTACAAAGTATCTCGATCAGGTCGACTGGAGTAGTGGCCACGAGGAGCGTTGTTTCAACTTGATGGACCGCGCTTACATCGAACTCGAGTTCGCCCTGCAAATGTCTCGCCCGGACTTGTTCTCACTTGTCTCGGACGGCAATTCGGTCAGCATCAAACGGACCATACACTGATTTGTAGCCGCAATTGAATTGGGCTCGGACATGCAAGTTTTTGCCTGCCCGAGCCCTATGCGGTTTCCTGATGGCTGAGCTATTCATGCATATAGTTGTCCGGATGGATTTCCGTTGCCAGCCTACTGGCCGTTGCGAGCTTTGCTAGCGTCTCTTGGCAACTTCTTGTGTTGCGTGAAATAGTCAGCGCCGGCCGAGATCGCCTGGATCGGTACCGTGATGAGCCTTTGCCAGGGTAATGCTGCATTTGTTCTTAGTTGCTCGCGGTGGGATCAATTTAGTAAATGTGATCTCGTTAACCTGCTTACTGTCTCAAAACCTCAGCTACCCGTAAGAACAACTGTTTGATTTTTGATCTTCGCGCGCTCTGTGTTTCAAGACACAGTTGCTCGCATCTCTGTTCGCAGCGGATCGGCAAAGACCTTCTCATTTGAAGCAAACATCGTTTGCCGGTGTGCTTACACCGGTGTATCAGCGTCGCGCACAAGTTTGTTCGCGGCGCATTCGCCTTTTTAACGGGCGCACCTGAACGGTGCCGAAGGATTCTCATGACACACAAAGTGACTGCCGTACACAAGCAGTTTCCCTACTGGGCGAACCGTCCCATGTGGTGGACGTTCTGGACCATGATTGCGATATACATTCCCAGTCATCTGCCCAACATTTTCGCCACGCCAAAGGATGGATCTTTTTCCGAGAAGATTCTTGATTGGGGGCTGATGCAAGGTTCGCTGGTCTTTCAGCATGGCGAGTACTGGCGGCTCTTCACGGCCGCGTTTTTACACGCGAACTTTCTGCACATTCTCTTCAACATGTTAGCGTTCGTGATCTTCGCGGTCTATGCGCGCCAGTACGAGCGCAGCAAATACGCCTGGCGGTGGACCTTCTTGGTCGGTGCGCTCGTTGGCAATTTGGCCATCGGTCTTCATCGACCGGCGATACAGGCAGTGGGCGCTTCCGGCGGCATCATGGCGCTGTGGGGCGGCTATTATGCAATCGTGTTGCGTGCTCATTTGTGGAAGAGTGGTGAACTCGGACACGTGCGACACACTCTCACGCTGATGTCGGAAACGATCAACCTGGCGCTGCAAGTCGTAGTTCTCGACCATCTCATCAAAGGCATCGGCTGGGAGGCCCATCTTGGAGGGCTGATCACCGGCTTCGCCATCGGCATGCTGGTTCCGTTGCGCGGACAACTGTACATTTATGCTTCGCGTGCGGGTGTGGCGGAGTTGACCGGCAATTTCAAGTTGGTCACACGCAAACTTCGCAGCGGGCGCAAGATCAGCGATGTCGAACACGAGGTGACGCTTGTCGACGGCTCCTTCGATCCGGCCCATGATTTCGTCGTTACCAGTTCGACCTGGGTCGACTGGCGGAATCGCACGCATCAACGCTTGGCTCGTGTCCTTGCTGGGCACATGCCTTCAGGCGATCACGATTGGGACAGCTACAAGTTCGTCGCCATGGTTCCGACGGTGAAAGAAGCCGAGTACGACGCGCGCCATAAAACCAACGTCGCCGAAATCGTGAAGCGAATACTCGCCAACCGTAAGTCGCTTGAACCTCATCATACTATTCACGAGAAATAAACGCACCACCTGTGGTGCTGCTCACCTTTTCGGAAAGGGCGGTGCTTTCCGCCCTTTCTCGCTTACCGATTCTATACTACTGTATATGGTGGAAAGGGTGGGTGGTGGGATTTATTCATGCAAAGAGGAGGAGCGGGCTATGAACGCGGTAATGCTTAACTCTTGGATTGTATAATCCTATTAGGCCGGCCTAACGGGGGGAAGACTGCGCCCGCCGATGCACGAGATCCGCACTGACACTGGACTAATTCGCAACCGCCTGATGGTGAGCGTTGATTCGCTCAAGCAGCCTGACCGCGTCGTGATTAATCGCGCGCTTGCTCTGGCGGAAGAGGTGCATCACAAGCACTACAGGAAGCCATCAAAGAGCGATCCGTACGTGAAGCCGAAGTTTATCGCTCATCCGATGAGAGTGGCGCTCATCTTGATTGAAGAGTTGGGCATCAAAGAGCGAGATATCCTGGTGGCTGCGTTGTTGCATGACGTAGTCGAGGATTCGAGCTGGAAAATAACCACACATGATCTGGAAAAGAAGTTCAATCGCTCCATCGCTTTGATGGTCTCTATCGTGACGCGTCCGGCGCCCGATGAGAATATTGCGCGCGAGCTGCAGCTCCTCACTTATCACGAGCGCATCGAGCAGGCTAACGTCTACGCCCGGGTGATTAAACTGGCTGAGCGCTTAGATAACTTGCGCGACTTGAAGGATATGGATGAGCCTGACTTTCAAAAAACCTACCTTGTGGAGACATGGCAGATTTACGTCCCCATCGCTGCTAACACGGACAAGGTTTTGCATGAAAAGCTAGTAAAGATTTGCCGGCAGATGGAAGAGGCTCTTACCATCAGCCTGTCAACCAGCGAATAATAAAGCAGCCGATCGGCGCACGTCTGTGCGTGCCCTGGTCGGCTGCTTTACCGCATCCTGACGCGCGCGCGTAGCGCTGCGCCTGGCAAATTGTTGCCGAACTACATGGCGTTCATGTCGTTGCCGGCTTCTTCGCTCATCGTTTCCGAACTAGCTTGGCTGGGCTCATTTTGCATCTGAGCAGGCTCGCTCGAAGCTTCGTTCATAGGTTGCTTTTGAGCATTTTTGCTGCGAGCTTGTCCGCCTTTGCGCCCCGCTTCTCTAGCCTCTTGCGATGTAAACTCGTGAGCTGTTCCTTTCTCATGCGCGACTTTTCCGCCCTTGCGACCTGCTTCTCTGGCTTCGCTGGCATCGAATTCGTGAGCGGTGCCTTTCTCGTGGGCCGCTCTGCCGCCTTTGCTGGCGATTTCACGCTGCTTGGCTCGATCCATGGAGGCGAACCCGCGTCTTTCCTTTTCTGCCATGACTCATCCCTCTGTTTCTATTAACCGTTAATCGACCTGTTCGTCGTGTCTGTGGGAATGACGAGAGCGCAGCAGTTCAGTTCCCCAAACTCGACTATTTTTTGGAAAATTGCTGAAACATAGTAGGGCGAGGGCGCAAGACAGCTAGGGAAGTGAGCTGAATCATTCTTTTATGAGTTGTCCATAACTTTTGCTGTCGGCTAAATCGGTACTGCTGTCCGCTTCCTGAGACATACTGTTGCGTTATGCCATGACATGAATGAAGGAGCCGATTGAGATCGGCTCCTTCAGCGCACTTCGGTCGTGGTTGGCACCATACGCGGTGCGACAGACTCTAGGGCGAGGGTTGGTTGGAGGCGCGGCTCTCACCGCCCTTGCGTCCGATTTCCGTCATGTGCTGCCGGTCTTGGCTTACTTTCTGACCGCCTTTTCGACCAGCTTCACGCGCTTCTTCGGTGTTGAACTGATGAGCTGTTCCTTTCTCATGCGCAGCCCTGCCGCCACGACTGGCGATCTCTCGTTGCTTGGCCCGATCCATCGAAGCAAAACCGCGCTTGTCTTTTTTCTCTTCAGTCATAAATTTCTCCATAATAAGGGTGCGATATTTTGATGCATTGGCCACCTCGACGCGATAAACCGCGGCTGTGTCCCTCTAGCTCTGCCGTTTCTGACAAAATTTGAACTATGTTTACAAGCAAAAAAGAGAATCTGCTGCAAAGCGAATTCCCTTTTTCTATTCATCTATTAAGAGCACCCGCCTGGGGCGGGTACTCGTCTATGTGCCAGGCTGGAGTTCACCGCCTGCTTTGCCGCCTTTGCGGCCTATTTCAGACATGTGTTCTCTGTCTTTGCTCACGGCTTCGCCGCCTTTACGACCAATCGAGGCCATATGCTCGCGATCCTTGCTGACTGCTGCGCCACCTTTGCGCGCAATCTCTTTCTGAAGCGCAGGATCCATCGCTGCAAAACCACGATCGTTTTGCCGTTTTCTCGATGGACTCGCTTCGCCTTCCGCTCCCCCACGGGCTTTGTTAGCCGTTTCTCCGGAGCCGAACTCGAATGCTGATCCTCGCTCCAACTCTTTATCCGCCATTAGTTTCCTCCATTAGCTTCGCACCAGCTAGCTGAAATGTGCTTCCTTAGCCGATTCTATAGCTGCCTGGATCGTGCTATCCCCAGCTTTCCTTACTGGTTTGCACTAGTAATATCTACACGAATGTACATCCTGTCCGGCTTTTGCCGCGTCGTGCCTATTTGCCTGCATGTGAAAGAGTTGCGATATTTTTCTCTGAAAGTTGCTTTTTATGCCGTTTTGTGAATGTTATGCAAGACTGAAGTCATTCTGAGCTTTACGGTTCTATCTCCTTTGAACAAGCTGAGACGCGGCTTTAGAACCTATCGTATTGAAGCGCATTTTCGTGTCCAATTGTAGGATACTAAACGATATAATATAATCGATTTTTTGAAAATGATATGGAAGCGGCTCAGCGGGGTCGCTACTGGCCCGGGGAACCGCGAAATGTTACTGCCAGAAAGACTGTGTCAACTCCACGCCGCTCACGCGGTGGCTCCGCCAGAGTTGACACGAAGCCTGGCAGTTTGGACG
>DATNPN010000041.1:0-87230 GCA_036703195.1 Planktothrix sp.
CATTTTGAAAATTAGATTTGCCACAGCTACGGTACGTCTCGCACACTGCTTTTTTAAAAGGCTGTTTTAAAGCGCTGAAGAAGCCCGCGAGAAAATCGATTCAAGCGTTTCCGCCAAAACGACCATGAATAGTTCACGAAAGGTCAAATTTACTATTTGAGGAAGTAGACTGATGGAAGCTGAAATCGCCCTGCGGCTGCCGGTTTTAGCCGACCGTGAGAGCTCGCGCAAGCTTTAATTGTTGCTTAATGATTGCTAAGCCGGAGCGCCAGAGAACCAGAACGCGCCAGGGATTGGGGATTCCATTGCTGGCTTGCCTGGCGGCAATCGCCAGTGGTTCTTGGAAACCGGCAATTTTCTCGCTAGGTTCAAGGCGTACGTTTTGCGCACCTTCTTCTCAAACACTTCCCCAAGCCAGACGCTTTAATGCCATCAACGGTAAGCGCACCCGCAATGCAAAAGCATTGTGCCAGTTCGCATGTCTTGTCTGGAAGGAGCTGCACAAAAAGACCAGGCGCCTCCGTGCCTGTTGTTTCAACGCATCGCTTATGCGGTGCAGAAAAAGGGTTACCCCATGCATTTCACAATCAGTAAAAGCAAGGTCTTAATCGCTCTGCTGATCGCCATTTTCATGTCGTTTGCCTCGGTCGCGATGGCGCAAGACACGCCTGATGCGCCCAAGAAGGACGACACGAAGACGGAGCAAAAAGCAGAGCCCGATTTGCCTGTCGGCGTCTTCTACTTCTACGACGGCGTAGACAACGAGGGCGTTCTGAAGATCACCAAAGATCTGGACAAGTGGTCTGAGAACACGAAAAACGATGGCAAGCCTGTGCGAATCGTCCTTTGTTCGCCCGGAGGCAACGTCATCGTGGCATTTGCGCTGATCGACGAGGTCACCAACTTACGGCGTCAGGGACACAACGTCACCATCGCCGATTACGGCATGGCCGCTTCTGCCGCCGGATTCATTCTCCAGTCAGCTGACACCCGCATCATCGGTGCCAACAGCTGGATTTTGATCCATGAGATCTCGTCCTCCGCGGATGGCAAGCTCGGCAGTCTGTACGACCAGCTGAAGTTCACGGCTGGCTTGCAGGATCAGTTCATCGGCATTCTGTCCTCGCGGTCGCATCTGACGGTGGCGCAGATTCACGATCACATCGATAACGGGCGCGACTGGTGGATTCCCGCCAGCGAAGCGCTGAAGCTCGGGCTGGTCGATCGCGTTGAAGCAGTGCCGGCGTTCAAGCCACTGGCTGACGGGACTCTGCCCAACGCTCCTCTGCCCAACGCACCTGTCAAACACTGAGCCCAGAGTTCGACAGGAGATCAGATTGGAATCAAAACCTGAAAGTGCATCGCCAACTTGGTAGACCAATTAATTTTGGTAGATCAGGCTGGCGATGCCCTCCTTGTTTTGTTTTAAAGGGCGATATTAACTATAGAGTTGAGTACATAAGAGCAATGGAAACGCCCAAAGATGGGCGTTTCCATCATAAGCGCCGCAGGCTCTTTCTTCTTTCCGGATAATCGGTTTCGTCTTATTCGGACGTGGCATCTGGCTGAAAAGGTGGTGTATGGAGGAGCTCTTCACCTGGAAGTGGCAGTAGGCGATATCCGCAAGAGAGCAGTCGAGTTGTGCGCGCCCGACTATTGACGGAGTCGTCCTCGAAGAACGGTAGCGGATGGAAGTGCCACTAAGTTCGGTGGCAGTGTCCCGCAGGCAACAGTTAGTCAGCGCCAGCGAGGGAAACGGCAGATTCTAGGGGACCTCCCTGGTTTGCAGTGAAACCGCCATGCTGGGCGGTTTCACTTCGAATAAGCGAGAGCCCCGCTAACTGCTACCGTGCGGGAATCACTAAGTGCATCGGCAAAACATTTGGTGAAGAGCTGATGTACTGGTACGTTGAAAGCACGTTTCACTTTCACCCGCCCAGGAAAATATCAAGCACGGTTCAACCCGGATCTGCTCATCACTGCCGACTTGCACACTTCGACTCACACAACCGTGTCAGTTGGGAAGTCGCTGTCTGGGCAACGCAAAGACCGATGGCTGCACAAGCTCACCCTGCTCACAAGTGCAATGCCTATTCCGCGATCGATGTGCGCGTCGACCGCAATTACAGATCAACTTCTGCCCAAACGGGCTGTGCGAGGAAGAATGGATCAACGAAGGATCACATGACGCGAGAGATTAAGAAGGAGCGAACGGGAGTTTTCTCCCTTTCTGCCCGCTTACTCTCGCAAAAATCTATGGGCCCAATGACGAGAGCGTTCCTTCAGGATTGATTCGCGCCTACCGAGCGAGGCGCGACGAATTTACGTGCGTGTGCATGGGATTAATGCACCGCCTATGAGCTATGGAGGGCTGGCCCAATCTGGCCTCCGCGACTGTTGAAGGAGAAGGGATGACAAACAGTCGGCTCGTGTGAGGAGTGCTGCGAAGCGCGCCGCTTTGTGTTCTTTCAATTCGTGGCTTGAAGCGAAACGGTACACCATTGCTGATGGACGGTTTGGCCACTTTCTACGACTTGATTTGAAGATTTGCCGGCCCGTCTCAAACGGGCCGGCTCTTTCCATTTTTCAAAAAAAATGATGAGACCTACTACGGCAAATAACTGGATCTTTGGGGACGACGCTCTGGATGCTTGCTGGCGGCGACCGAGCTTATATCGTGGCGTCTCTTTTTTTGCCTGTCGTGCCACCATATATGGTGCAAAGCTGAGGGCGGCACTATCACTTACGTGGCAAGACGACGACGAGTCCTGGGCCTTGCCCTGAAATGTCAGTTCTGCCGGCAGCGCTCGAATAGCATGAACACCGGCGAATGAATGAAAGAGGGCACCCCTTCCAATGCAAGTGACAGTGTGAATTCATAGGGAATTTACAGAGCTGGTGGGTAAGACGTAATAGATACCTATAGATAAGCGCTGGAAAACCCACTACATGCCACTGCAGGACTCCTTCAGTCGTCGTCCCTCTGACCAGCCGACTGCGCACGCCCCGAAGCCGAACAGGTTGCCCAAACCTCCAAGCCGAGAAGATCTGGAGTTCACCTTGTCGTGCGCACAAAACAACCCGCAAGTGCCGCTGGGTTTGATGTGGAAGAAGGACGAGAAAATCTATCTGCTTACAATCACTGCCGGACTGGACGAAAATAAGGCTGAGTCTGCCTGGGTCCTTCACCAGGGTGCGGACAACGATCGCTCGGTGGTGTGGAGCTACCGAACGGCTGATATAAGCATGATTTTCAATCTGCTCAAAGAAGTGGGTACCACGACGGGCAGCTGGCCGACATTTGAATCAACGCAGTCGGGAGAGATTCCGGCAGACGTGGTTACCGGCTCCGCTGATTCGCCCAATGTGCCGGGCAGTATCTTCGCTGAACAGTATGAGATTATCAACGAACTAGGAGTAGGCGGCATGGGCGTCGTCTACAAAGCGACGGACAAGGTGCAAAATCGCACGGTGGCGATCAAGGTTTTGCACGGTCATTTGGTCAGTGATCCGGTCAGCAAAAAACGGTTCGAACAGGAAGCGAAATCGGCGTTGACTTTGACGCACCCGCATCTGATCTCCACTTATCGATACGGTTTTACCGCGCAAGGATTGCCGTTTCTCGTGATGGAGTACATCGAGGGGTACGGTCTGGATGAGCTGATCAAATGGATGAAACAGCTCGATATCGCCACTTTTATCGATATCTTCATGCAGTCATGCGAAGCTCTATCCTATGCGCACGACAAAGGCATCATTCACCGCGACTTGAAGCCGAGCAACGTCATGTTGAGCAACGGCAACGGCAAGATGTCTGTCAAAATCGTGGACTTCGGTATCGCAAAGTTGCTCGTGCGCGGCGACAACGTCAACAATCAAGACTTGACTCTCGCTGGTGACATTGTTGGCAGCCCGCTCTACATGAGCCCCGAGCAGTGCAAAGGGGAAAACCTGGACGTGCGCTCAGATGTATATTCGCTGGGGTGTTTGATGTATCACGCCATCTGTGGCGCGGTTCCGTTCGAAGGCGAGAATCCGTTGCAAACGTTGGGCAAACACATATGCGATGCGCCAACGCCTTTTGCCACACTGCGACCGGATGTGACCATTCCGGACAAGATCGAGACATTGATCTTCAAAGCGATGGCAAAAGAGCCAGAACAACGATTCGACTCGATCAGACAAGTGCGAGATGAGTTGGAGACGTTAGCAGCCGAATACACGCCGAAATTGATTGAACCGGCGCAGCCAGTGGCTCAGCACACGAGTGCCTGCCAGCTCCTGGTTGATGTGGGCGATCTCCCTGCCACCACGCTCGATGCCGCGTTGAAAGTGCAGAAAATGCTGCGATCGGGCTCTCTCACACTGACGGAAGCCACGCGTGCCCTGGAGCGGGCCCACCTTAATGGTGGGCAGATAAATGTGGAGGAGAAACCCGAAGAGGCGCGCGCTCCCATGGGCATTGAGACGCCGGTGGAAGCGATCCTCGTGGAAGCGGGACTGATCAGCAATTCAGTATGGCGCACGCTTCTCTCCTTGCAGCAGAAAATTCGTCTCGGACAAGTGACGAAAGGTCAGGCTTTGGAAGAGTTTCGCTTGCAGCATCCGAAGCCGACTGTGCGCGAAGTGATCACGGCAGCGGTGCGGGAAGAGAAGCCCACTTTTGAACGTCCGCAGAACGTGCTCGAGTTGCTCAAACATGCAGGTCTCGTCACGAAAAGTGATCTCGAAGCCATCCAGGCGCAAGAAGCCGAAGATGGAACGGAGGTGGCAAAGCGACTCGTCTCTGTTGGTAAGCTGGACACGAAAACACTGCTTGCCGCCAGGCAGTGCCTTTCGCTGATGGAGAGCGACCGCTTGCGTCTGGACCGAGCAGTGATTGCGCTATTGTACTGCCATCGCAGTCGCGTAACTTTCTATCAGGCGGTGGACGAGCTCGGTTGGGAGCGACCCTAACTCGTGATCACTTCTGAGTGAAAACCTTATCCCATGCGTTTTTGGAAGAGCTGCAAGGCATAGAGGTACAGCTTGATGTCGAGCTGGTTGGCATCGCGAATGGCTTCGAGGGCGGCGGCGTCTGCAATCTCTCGTTGAGGCGAGACGTTGACCCAGTGCATCTTTGTGCGTTTCCAATGACAGACGTCACAGACTAACTCTACTGTTTCCACAAAGTGTTCCACGATACCTACCACTGCAAATCGTTCGCTCAACATGTTGATTGCATCGTCGAGCATGGCGTCGCTGCAGCTCCCGACAGGTACTCCTGATAAATCCGCCGAGCATAAATAGCGCACCTGGAGGTTGTCGCATTCCAGTGTCATGCCCTGGCGCACCATTTCTTGCAATGTGACGCCGCCCTCGGTCACGGCTTCGTGCAGATAATGATCGGGGTTGCGGCGCGCGTGCGTATAAAAGGAGATGATTCGCTCCACCGGATCCCGCAGAACAGTTAGAGCTAGAGCGGGTTTTACCAGATCGATAGAACTGAGGAAACTGAATGGGATGTGACCCATGATAGCGTCGAGCGCACGTACCTGCTCGGGACTCAGGCTCGAGAGCCGATCGCGGCTGTCCGCGGTGTACAGCTCGAGCAGCCTTTCCGGCGCGATGTTGTTGCGGATGAGTTCTCCCAATGACATTCCGGCAGTCTTGGGAATATGGGTGAACACTACCGTGTCGTTCAGACGCGGCTTCGGCCGACTTTTGCCCAGGTTGAAAGGGAATCTGCCCAAACGGTCTACCTCTACTGTGCTCATTCTCATCGTTCTCCCGGCAAATATAGCAGCCGTACTCATGTCGGATGAAGACGGCTACAGGTGCCCGGTAGCTAAGAGTTCGCGCGAGTTAGCACGAAAGAAAGAGTAAAGCAAGAAATCCTGCAAAACTCGGTCCAGGGCGTCCGTTTGCTGGTTTCTCCCAGGATGGTTTTGCTTTTCTATCGTAAAAAAGAGAGATATTTCATGCGCTCTGGATTTGGAACGTCCCAACAGCGCTGGCTTTTGAGCTATCAAATCATCTATGTTAATGAAGTATTTAGATTCTCTTCTGCAACTTCTCGCCTTCTCGGAAACACTTCTGCCCCCACGAAATACCTTGACTAATCGGCGTGCCCGGGCGCGAGAGACGAACACAAGCGAGAATCAAACGGCAGATTTCTGCCCAGCGACCTGAGTAGCTTCGGCACTCCGGGTCAATCTCATGCGGCACGCAAGAGGCGGCATGAGGGAAAGGCACCATGACTCTACAAAATGCTGTTGAACATTCCAGGGCTGCTCGCCTGGGGACTGCCATCGCCAATGAAGAGGTGCGGCTGTTCAGGCAATGGGTTGACACGGTTATCATTGGTCAGCCTCGAGGCAAAGACGCAGTTGCCACTGCTTGTCAAAGAACGATGTCGCGCATCCGCGTTGGTCGCAAACCGAGGGCCGTCTTCATTTTCTTAGGTCCGACTTCGTGCGGTAAATCGGGAATCGTTTATCGCTTCGTCGAGTGGTTGCACGGCGACCGCCGTTGCTTGTTGAAACTCGATGGCAGCGAATATCAACATGAAGGCGAGCTGACGAAACTCAAAGGTGCCACCAACATGTGGGCCGGTCGAGTGAACAAGTACGCCTCTGATTATCGACCTCCTGCTCCCACGGAGAAAGACACGACGTGCGAGTTCAATCATCACAACGTCAATGTTTACCCACGCGCGCATTCCAAGACCGGCCGCAAGTCGTCTGTAATTCTGGTGGATGAGTGGGACAAGGCTTGCCGTGAGTTCAACGACATCTTTTTGTCGATTATGCGCGATGGCTTTTACACCAATGGTGGCAGTGAAGAAGTCGATTTCAGCGAGACGATTATTTTCTTCACCGGCAACAATGGTGCCAGTGCCGTAGAGGAAGCGCGCGACAACAGAAGGAAGAAGCGCGATCTCGGCTTCTCTGCCGAGGAGCGTCCAAGAACGCTTGGGCGTGAGGAGGAAGAAAAACTGATCACTGCCCATCTCAAGAAGCATGCAGCGCCTGAGTTTCGCTCGCGTGTCAACGAGCTCGGCGGGGTGGTTTTCTTCGATTCACTCACGACCGAGCAAGTGTTCGAAGTCTGCGGTGTGCAAGCGCGAGAGGCGGCTGAGGAAGCGCAACGAATCGCTGGTGTGGACGTCGAACTTGGCGACGATGTGAAGCATTGGCTGCTCGATCGTTACGACGGCGACCTGGCGAAAGTCAGTGGTGGGCTGACGACGCATGTTCTAGACGTGCTCGACAACGAGCTGATCAAGGGCAGTGTCAATGCTGGCGACTCAGTCAAGTTTGTGGCGGAGGGAAAGCAGTTGGGTGCCTTCTTGCAGGAGCGTCCGCTCAGGATCTTCACGCCAGCGGCCGTGGACCTGGAGGCGGAGTTGTCGAAGGCGTCGCAACGGTTTAAGTGTGGTATCACGTTGCCAATCAGCGCCGCTGCAGTGCCGCCCGACATTGATGAACGCATGCAAAACCGCCGCCGTGCGCGCCATACGCGCGTTCACAACTCGACGATGGTGAAGACGGTGCTGGAGAGCAAGAGTGAAATCGCGCCTGTTCAGAGTCCAGCAGCAGCAGTGCTTCAGCGATTTCTGCTGACGCTTTTCTTGGCCGACGAACAAGCGGTCAACGAGGCGCGAACGAAGTTAATGCAGATGGCGGCTAAGTACGGCATGAACAAACTGCACGAAGAGATCGATCCCGTTAGTGTGCAGAGCCCGCAAGGTGACCTGAAGGCGTTGAGGTTGCGGGTGAAGGTGCTGGCGGAGATTGGCCGCATGTGCGAGCTGAAGTCGGTCTGGTCGGAGGCGGCGATCAAGACAGAGGAAACCGAGATTTGATGGGCGCTCCTTCAGTGCGGCCGTAACGGAGCACTGTGCAGGAATGGCGGGGTGAGTTACTCGGACGCCAGTGAGTGAGGCGTCCGAGCCACTCATCATGCTGACTTGAGCGGCTCGGTGAGAAGCGAAACAACGAATAATTTTTGGAGGTTATTATGAAAGTCATGGTTGTTTTTGTTCTGCCCGACGGAGGCGGACTGCTTTACTGCCAGCTCTCGGATCTTGCGGTGGCGCCGGCAGTGCGCAGCGTTTACCCCTACACTGGACATCTCTATCAGGTGGACCGTCTTCTCGAAGTGATTCAACGGAAGCAGGACGGCAAGCGCAAGAGCACTTCCGAGCAGTTGCTCGAGCTGCTCAGCGCCATCAAGACGCTGTCTCCCTCTGAGAAATTCGACGTTGCTGATTTGGCTAAAATGACCAATGTCGGGGAGCCTGATGAAGACAAGTCTAGCGGTGGGTTGATTCTCGCGACTGCCACCGCTCTTGTGAAGGAGTCGGATCGTCTGGTCGTGCTCAAGATGAGTGCGCTCGGACCGATGGTGAAAGCAGATGCAAACACGCTTCTGGCTCTTCTGAGCCAGGCGCAACCTCTGATTGCGACCGAGCCGACTGAGCAGAAAGATTGATTTTAGGGGCGCATCCAGCATTTTGCTTGATGCGCCCTTCGTTTTGCTCGCCATCTATGTTGTTATATAGTAATGTGGACAATGGCAAAGGGTTGCCGATTTAACCAAAAGAGAGAACGAGCCTTTGCACGGTTGGGCCAACCTGGGAATGTCGCGTTCATTCGTGTTCTTACGAACAAGATTTGCTTGCGGCGAAAGCGCCGAATCGCACTTCCTATCGAGTTCTGCACTCAATTAGTGGTCGTGTAACTCCTCTATAACATTAGTTGCGTTGACGAGGATCAGATCTCTAGTTTGAAGACATTGATCCAACCCACAGCTGAATAAAGAGGTCGTCTTCTAAGAAGAGCCAGGTGCGCGCTTCGAAATTGTCTTTACTTCCTTACCGGGAAGATCAATGTGTCATCCCTTTATCTCTGCACCACATTTGGTGGCGCGGCGATTGCATGCGCCCTCGCGGGCAAAGGAGGCAACTATGTCGTTGCTGTCCATGACCTGGTTTTTCATCGGTATCTTTTTGCTGTTCGCCGTGGCGTTCAGACGAATGGCAGGTGGCCGTGATGGAGTAGGAGCAGTGCTGTCATTGTTCATATCTGCTCTTGCCTCGGCTCTGCGCTTGATTCTGGGCGCCTGCGCTCAGATCGGCAACTCTGCCTCACCGAACAACTCGTTCGTGGCTTTGGTCGTGCAACTGGCACTTCTCGTCGCCATGATTGTTGCTGTTTGCTTGCTGGTGCAGCCTAATGCTCAATCGATGACCGCTCCGTACGCCTCGTATCGCTAATCTGACTGCCACCAGTTGTGGTGCGCGGTTTGTTATGTCAATTTGGCTCCTTTCCCCGGTTTGCCATAAACAGGGAAGGGCGTCCAACCATCAACAGGAGGGCTATTATGTGGCCTGAAAACTTGAATTTCGGTCGCAAGGGCTGGCTGGTGTATTTCGCCAGTGTGGCCGTTGTGTTTCTCATCGGTTCGCTCTTCAGCTTTGCCCACAGCGCTGAGAAGGAGTGGGGATTCGGGCTGTTCATCCTCTTCATCGTCAGCGCGGTCGTGGCGATTGTCCTCTCGTTCGCGGGGGACAAAAGCAAGAACGAAGACGGTACGAACTGAATCAATCTCACGCAAAGATTCGATCGCATTGGAGTGACTAGTAACTGAAGCCTGCGCAACGTCCGGCCAGCGGCTGGGCATCGCGCAGGTTTAGCCTGACCTGGCTGCGGTGATGAACTGCAAGCCAGGCTGGCAGAGGTTCTATATGAATCAACCACTACCTCAAGTTTCCGAACAAGAAGAACTCGAGGGGTCATACACTGACCCAACTGGGCGTGTTTATCGGCTGACTGCGGCCAAGGAAGGCACGTATTCGGTCACGACAGATGGCATCTGCACAAGAGGCAACATCGGCTCCAAAGTGACGGTTGAAAGTGGCGGTATCTGCCAAGGCATGCCGGGCTCACGTCTGTTCATCAAGGACGGTGGGTTTGGTATTGCCGAGGCTGACTGCCACATGATCGTTTCGTTTGATGGTCGGGGGCGCGGCAAGTGCGGCTCGTATATTACCGCGGAAGGCGGCTCCGAGGTGGAAGCCTTGGATGGCTGCATGGTCGACGTCATGGCGGGAGCAACGGTCAATCTTCGACCGGGCGCGTTATACCGCATCGTGGGACCAGCCGGTCCGCGCGTAATCAATATCTTGCCAGCCGAGTAACTTCGGCTGGTTTCCTTTTGAACGACAAACGCACATATGGTGCTGAAGGGACATGTTATGGTTTCAGAGAAGATTTTGTCTGGTCTGCCTGTTGCTCAGGCGATCAATGAGAGCACCCGGCTGAAAATCACGCTGGGCGACTTCACTCCCAATTTGGCGGTGCTCTTTCTTGGAGAGAACGCCGATGATTTGAGCTATCGCGTGCAGCTGAAGAAGTCTGCCGATCTGCTCGGTGTGACGATCGCCGAAATCGCCCTTCCGGCAGATGTTACCGCTGCCAAACTGAGGAAGGAGATTCAAGCGATCAATGCCGATCACTCGATTCATGGAGTGCTGATTCAGACCATCCGTGACGCCAAGCTGCGCGAAGTGGTCCTGCACACGCTCCACATCGACAAAGATGCCGAGGGAATTCTGGCACACAACTTCCAGGATCTGGAGTACGGCACAGCCGACATCGTTCCGTGCACAGCCGGTGCGGTGCGCTCTCTCATCCTGGCGGCCCACAAGCCGGAAGAGCTTCAGGGCAAGGAAGCCGTCATCATCAACAGCAGCCCTGTCATCGGTATTCCGCTTTTCCTGATGCTTCAGCAGCTCGGGATGACAACCACGACGTGCAATCGGTATACGAAAGACCTGGCCACCTATACCAAGCGAGCCGATCTTATCGTGACCGCCACGGGCAAGCGCGGCATCATCACGGCAGAGAGCCTTGGCGACAAGATGCCGAGCATCTTCGATGTCTCCATCATTCGCGAGAACGGACACATCGTCGGTGACGTCATCCACAGCGACGAGCTGTTCGAGAAGGTGCACTGCGTCACCCCGGTCCCGGGCGGCGTCGGACCCGTGACGGTGGCGACACTGCTGGCGCAGTGCGTTCACCTCTGCGAGAAGTTCAAGGGCAAAGTGCGCGAACACCGGCATCACGAAGCGGTGTAACTGGCGCTTTAAGCAGCAACAGAGAGAAGCTCAGATCGCCGGTGTGATCGGCGGTCTGGGGTTCTCTGCTGTTTTCGACCGTTCTGGCAATGGTTGCAACATTACGAGAATGCGCCTTCTGGGCAGTGCAGCGCGCGATGTTTGCGAAGGTTACTTTTATGATCGAACAAAAACTGTACGATTTGATTGTCGAGGCTGATGCTGCGGCGTCTGACATAGAACTCGACCAGATTGCTTTCATCCTGGAGGGCTTTCCCAACATTGAGTGGCTTCGACAGCTCATCAAAGAAGATGCTGTCCGTCTGAGCCCTCTGATGGAACCGCCTGCCGAACCCTTAAACCTCCAATTCGCGCTGTTGCGGTGCGCTGATTATCGTGAGCGCGAAGGATTCACCGGCAGGATCGCTGACCTTTTGTGCCGTCAGCGTACTCTGTTTCAGAGCGAGCGCAGTCAGATCGAGCGCAAGAAGCGCCAATCGTCGCAGCCGCTCAGTAGCAACAACGACAGCTTGCCGCAGCGAATCTATAACTTGATAACTGCAGCCGACGTGGTGGAAACAGAACTCCATCTCCAGCTACTCGGTAATACATTGCGTCTCTTTGAGCAAGACGTACTCGATCTTCTGACGCTCACCCAGGACGCGCCGCGTTTGCGTCTGGAATTGAAAAAGGTCCCCCCTAAATCGGACTACGGCTTGGAAAATAAGACCTTCGACTCAGACTTTCATACCGGACTGTGCATGTTCAGTGCGAAGGTGCGGTCATTGTTTGGAACTTCCTTGTGGGCCTCCATAGAAACCCTGTTATCAGAATTGTTCGCGCAGTATGGGCTCGACGACAAATCAACATTCCCAGAGCTTAGAGCTGCACGGGAGACGGGACGCACGCCGAACACGCTCAAGGTAGAACGACGGGGTCCGCGTCAGTCGTATCCCTGCGTTTATGTTTGGATGATCGAGGACAACATTGGACGCTACGGCCGCACCTATTTGGATAAACCGCTTGTTCAATCTGCCAAGGTGTGGGATCAAAAACTGGTTGAGACTTTTGTTCAACCATGTGTGAAAAATCCAAACGAGAAGCTACTCAAACTGATTGTCTGTGTGGCGAACAGTCAGGACGAAGCGAAACAGTTGGCGGAAGAGTACAACCGCAGCTGGCGTCTTTTCTCTGCCGGACATCTTTCAGAGCAGATGAGTGCTCGGGAAGCCCGGCATGTAATTTTGCTCGAAGAAGAAGAACGCTCGCGTGCAGTATTTGTTTGGGGCACCGACGACTGGTACACCATTCCAGGCTCACCGCACTGCTGGTAAGCGTTACTGAGATAGGGGCTGGTTTCCAGCCCCTCCTCAATCTCTTTTTCCTGTCCTGGCTATATTATAAAGGATAGTATTATCAAGAAAAAAACTACAGGTGGTGGCATTTTTTGTGCCACCACCTGTAGTGTGAGCTCGTTAGTCCAGCTTGATTCCAAGCAGTTTGATTGCTGCTTTCAGCAGCTCGATGTGATCGAATGCCAGCCCTTTTTCGAGGACCACCTTCGTGTCCTCCAACCAGACTTCGGCCGCATCGTCGCCCTTGTCGATTTCTGCCATCACTGCCGCCTCGCGATCTGCCGGCACCAGCCAGACAAAGCCGTGGTCGATGACGTGTCCGCGCGGGTCCCGATCGGGCTCCGAACGCACGTCGACCAGTTGCAGATCCGCAGCCGTAACCACTATTCTGCCCTCTTCATGAGCCCTGGCGAATACCTCCTCCATCAGCTCACGAGCGCCACAGCGGTAAAGGTTTTCCAATAGGACGTCGAGAAAACCGCCGGGCAATGTCATCCAACCCTTGAACGGATTGAACTTCCTTTTGATGACCAGCACCTTCTTGCCTTGCTCGAAGAAGATCACGGTGGTGGCCGTGGAGTCCGCCTTCGGGAAAGCGTACAGATACTGGCTGCCGTGCTTTGTCAGCAGGGCAGTCTGCTGTTGGGAAGTGTGAATTTGCACCAGTTGGTGCTCGTTCAACTCCTCCAAAACCGGCACCAGCTCGTCGAAGTTTGTCACCGCGTCTCTGATGACGAGCGGCTGACTTCCTTTTTCCTTGAGCAGCGCGCAGAAATTCTTCAACTCCTGCGCAGTGGGAGAGCCGGTGATGAGCACGCGCACGCCCGGGGGCAGGTCGAGATTGCTGGTTGCTAACTGCACTCCCAGGGGTGAGGCTGCAGCAACCAGCTGATCGAAGCCATCAAGTCCTTTCGGGCGTTGGCCGAAGACTTTGATGACTAGTGCGTGTTTGCTGCCTGGTCGTTTGCCGAGTGCGCCAACGACGAGGACGATAACAAACGCCGCGATGATAAGTCCGGATATGTCCATAGGTGTCCTTCCAGTGCTGAGCGAGACTGAAGGCGCGGCTGCACCTCCAGTCCCGCTCGAAGCGATTTACGCGGCGGCCGCTAGTTCGGCCTCCACTTCTGCCAAGGTTTTGCATTCGATACCGGCCGCACGCAGCTCGGCCAGAGTGGCCTGCTCGTCGCCGATGTATGCCGTCAGATCGGTGACGAAGATCACACGCACCGGCTTGCCTTTCCAGGTGTGGCGCCTGGCATGCAGGGCGGTGAACTTGTCGCAGTAATCGCCGGCGACACCGAAGCAGATAAAGACGATCTCGTCGGCATCTTCTTCGGTGGCCAGGACTTTCGAGTCTTCCCACAGCCCGGTCGACTGACCGAGGAAGGGATACTGTGCCTTCACTGATGCGGGAGCATCGAGACCGTTGTCGTAGAAAGCCGAGTAGCTATCCACGCGAACATCGGTGCCTTTACGAATGAGCTTGCGGTAACCGTTGGTGGTCAGCCCTTCGATGAAATCGGGGCTGTCAAATCCTGTGCGTCCCTGCACGGCATGCTCGTACCAGAGAACCTGCTGGATGCCGCTCAAGAAGGTCGTATCGAGAAACTTTTTGCCCGGATACTGCGTGAAGAACGAGCCGTGTCCTTCCGGGTGGAAGTCCTGAATCATGTACCAGAACTTGAGCTTAGCGATCAGCCGATTGACACCGGCCAGCAGTTTGTGAGTGCCCAGCACGCGCAGACTGCCTTCGGGCTCGTCATCGAAACATTTGAGCATGTCGATGCACAGTCCAATGTACAGCGTGCGCTTCCTCCGAGGAGCTGCCGCTGCCAGAACCCGGTTTTCGCGGCGTAGCCAAATGCCGAACACCAGAGCCACTGCGATGATAATGAGGAGTTTCATTTTTTGACCCTTATCGTCATGAAATTGTAGCCGAAAGAGGCGCCCCACAACGGAGCGCCTCCTGTCCTTGAACAGCCACTACACTACTTGCTTTCGGGCTCGTGGGCGTTGATGTACGCCCACATGCGTTCGAGCTCTTCGCGATATCCGGAGTGAATGATGGAGATGTCGGTGCCGCCGCGCTTGTCGACGTTGAACTCGGTCGTTTGCAGACCGCTCGTCGCCTGATCGCGTTTCCACTGGTTGCGAGACCAGAGGCGGAACCACTTCTCTACCCACTTGCCGCATAGGCGCAAAGTGTACTGCGGCATTTTCGCCTTCAGGCTGATGACGATCTCGAGCGGTGACTGCAGGAGCAGGCGCGCGTGATTCTCGATTTCGTAGAGCACCGGGAATGGTGCCAGTGCGTCTTCGTCAGTCTGACCCATCTCAGGCGGCTGCAACTCCGCAGAAGCCTGAAGGTTGGTGACGTATTTGAGCGAACGGAACGGCTTTAGACCCACCAGTCCGTGGTCGCGCATGTAGAGGACGATCTGGCAGACGAGCAGCTTGGGCCAGCCCGAAATGAGAGCCAGACCGCCTTCACCGTCGCCGCCTGCAGTCCAGTAGCCCGTGCAGCCTTCCGACCGGTTGCTCGTGGTGATGAGCAACAAGCCGAACACGTTCGCCATCATCCAGGAGATGACGGCGCGCGTGCGTGCTTGCACGTTTTCCAGGGCGATCGTGTCGTTGTCGCCGCTGGCATCTTTCCACTTGAGCTTGCGCCCAATGGCGATCTCCACCATCTTGACGATCAGTGCGACGACAGCGCTGATCATGAAGTGGAAGTGCTGCGCGCCGACCTCTTTCGAGACCATGCGAGCAGCTTTGCGCGTATCTTTGCCGGAGTTCTTCGACGCTTTGTACGCGGTTTTGATCAGCTTACGCTTGAACTGCTCCGCGGTCCGGCACTCTTTGATGGCGGGCACGTGGGCGAAGTCATCGTGAAAGCCTTCGACGCCGCGCTCCTTCAGCTCCAGGTCCACCATGGTGGAGGAGATGACGCTGCAGATGGCGGAGTCGCGACCGCCGGATTGCGAGATGTAAGCGCCGTTGAGCCGGCTCTTCATCAGCCAATCGCGTTCGGCCAAGGCAGTGCCGCGCATCTGCTCTTCCAGGTCGAGGTAGGGCGAGAGTTCCCACTCTTCCGGCTTGAACGGCTCCTGTGGTTTCAGTTCCACATGCGGCCATGCGAAGCCCACTTCGATGCATTCACCTTCGGCCGGTGCTTCCAGCGCCGGTGAGTTGCTGCCCGAGATGGCGCGGTTGACGCGGACTTCGTCCAAGTCGACCGTGTGTGTGACCAGCTCGTACTCCGTGAAGGGAAAACGACGAGTCATCGCGACAGGCTCGGCACCGCCGGTGCAGATCATGGAGCCGCCGTCGTTGATGATTTTGCCGTTGCTGCCATGCTGCAGAGCAGCCATGACGACGCTCTGGCTGAGCATGGCGCCGGCGCAGTAGATCTGCTTGCGTTTGGCGAACTTGCCGCGCGCGAACAGACTGGCGTTCGGGCTCATGATCAACTTGATACCGTGCGCGAGAAACTTCTCGGCGATACCGTTGAACTCCCACATCTCCTGACACTTCCAGACAGCCAGACGAGTGCCGCCGAAAGAGCCGTAGATGTCGCCGAAAGGAATGCGCTTGCCGCGCCGGATGATGAACTCGCGTTTGCCGGTCGGATACGCCTTGAACTGGTGGTTTTCGCGGTAGTCGCGACCTTCAGCCAGACGGCGCTTGGCCACACCGAAGTGCACCATGCCGTTCGAGCAGAGGAAGGTACAGTTGTACAGGCGATCTTCATGCATGACGGCGATGTCGACATTGAAGATCACCGGCATGTCCTTGGCGAACTCGACTATCTCCTCCAGCAACTCCCACTGCCGCTCGAGGAAGTGTGGCCGCTGGTGGTCGTCTTCGCCGGCATAGTCCGGTCCCCACAATTCGTGCAGGGTAAGCACACCACCGCCGGTGCGCTTGTAGAAGTCGCTGATAACGTTCTTGGCGATGCGCGTGTTGCGGGCCCAGTCGAAGGGCACCGTATTCATCGACGCCACGCCGCAGTTGATTAGTTGCATAATCGGTCTCCAGTCTGGCTCGGACAGCGACTGGCGCCGCCCGGATGCCGTTCGTTCAAAGATGTGATCATGCGCTCACCGCCTCTACCAGCAATGGCGCGATGGACCGAGTGATGAAGCGCTTCCCGTCGTGATGTTTATCAGCGTTGGGATGGCTGTCCGTCGCTTCGATCTTGCTGAACACCGGGCGACCGAGAAGGTCACGCGCTGCCAGCATCTTCTCCACCACCGCGGCGTCACCGACGAAGTGGCTGAAATTCGCTTCTGTCACCATATGCGGTACCAGAGCGTCCGTTGCTGTGTCGAGAGTGATTTCGTTGAGCGGCTTGCCGTCGGCGTCGAACGTGATGCCCACTTTTGCCAGCAGTTCCCTGCCGTACTGGTCGATGCGGATGCCCTGCCCTGCCTTGATGACAGTGCCGCCAGTGCCGCATTTGTCGTCCGACAGGATCGTGCGCCGATTGAAGATGGGCCCGAGCGCTCCGAGGAAGACGATCAGTCCGTCGCCCAGTCGTTCTTTGCGTCCCGATGCAGTGTCTAAGCCGCAATCGAGTCCCATCGAATCGACCCACTTGGCGCGGCCGGCGTCGGTCGAGCTGAGCGTGATGTCGCGGACCAACTCCGCCGGCAGCTTCAAGCCGATGAGCCCCAACATCTGCGGTGCTTCCAAACCGCACAAGGTGCGGGCATGGCAGGCGACCAGATGCTTGAGCAGATAGACATGACGCGACTGCATTCCACCCTCGAGGTAGTAAGGGATGCCTTCCGAGTGGAGATCGCAGAAGATGACCCGATTACCGAGAGGGCACGGGGCCAGAGCGGAGAGCTGGCGAGCGCGAATCTTCGCTTTCACCGCTTCGCCTGACTTGGTCTTGCGTTCCATCGTGCCGGTCATGTAGTACGAGATGATGATGTCGCGCTCGAGAGCGCCGGCGAGAGCGACCGCCTGCGCCAGGTAGTGCAACTCCATCGTCTCCTGGGCGTTGATGGTGCCCGAGACGACGATGACACGGCGACCGTGAACGTTGGTGCCGAGCTTCTTGAAGAACGGCTTGCCGTTGACTTCCGTGCGCTCGACCTCACCCCACTCGAAGTTGCCGATGGCCATCATCTTGCGTGCCAGCCCTTCGTAGCTGGACGTGTAAAGCAGAATCGGCTTGCTGTCGTTGGAGAGCAGGTCGACTGCAGTTTTGCCGGCTCGACGGCGCAGGCGGCGCAACGGCGTGTAGTCCGGCGAGCCGGGTTCTGCCGCGTCGGCGAGAACGAGCTGATTGCCTGCAGGCGTACTTGGCACTGATGCCAGCAGGTCGATGAGAACGCGACGCTGGAAGCGGTCGCGGGTGAGAGTTGCCGGTGATACCACGATGGTCAGCTTCGCCGCCGTCTCGTCGAAGGCGGTGTTGCAAACGTCGTAGGTATCGATCACCTGCTCGGGCGAGCTCAAGTCGCCGATGACGACGACTTCGCGCCCGCGCACCGTCCCCTTGAACGAGGGATGCGCACCGTCCGATTGATTGACGTCGGGATGCAGGAAGTGACCGATTTCACCATCGCCATAAACCTTGCGCACCAGGTTGCCCTGTTCGTAGCGCCCGGATGCGAGCAGCTTCGAATAGAGAGGGCTTGAGCCGTTGGTGGCATCAAAGATAAGTGCTTTCTGTGTCATTTATCCTCCAGCCGGCTGAGAGCCGGTTGTGCAAAACCAGCCGGCAAGCTCACGCCTGCCGACTGGTTGCGTTTGGGAAACGGTTACTTACGCTGCCTTCTTGAGACGCGGACGGCTGACGGGCTTGATCCGGATCGGAACCGGCTCGTGTCCGTGCACCTTGCGCTGCTTGTGGCTGGCATCATCGAGCGGCGTGCCGTGATGCGTCCACAAGGCGTTGCGAACTGCGTCGTCATCGCCAGTCGCCTTGCTGGGCGTGTCGGAGAGTTTGACGACGGGAATCCACCTGCCGTCGACTTCCACAGCGGTAAGCTTGATGACGATGTTGCAGGCCGGACTTTCCGGACCGTAGTCGTTGCTGAAGTAAGTGCCGATGCCGAACCAGCAATCGCCGCCTTTGCCCTTCACATACTTGTTGATGCTGATGGCGGTCTGGTCGGTGTTGCCGTCGGTGAAGCCGTACATCTTCGAGCGCCAGTTGATGGAGAGCGAGATGTAGTGAGCGATCATCATCTCGAACCAGGCGATTGGTTCGCCCGAGTCCTGGCGCGCCGAGTCGAACAGGCGAGCCAGCTGTCCCTGGAAGTCCTTCAAGAACGCTTCGGTGCCGAAGGTATCCGGCAGCGCCGTGCCGAGGTTGCCCTTGTACACGTAGTTCCATGCTTCCAACGCGAACTTGTTCGCGTGCAGGAGCGAGAACAGCGCCGAGTGCGCCATGATCCACTCGTGGGCCATGGTGCCGAGCGCTTTCACATCGTGCTTGAGCGCCAGATAGACGTTGCTCGTACCGGTGAAGTTTTTGTACTTCTTGCCGATGACGACAACGCGCTCTTGCGCCTCGAGGTGACGACGGCGACGAGTGCCCATGTCAGCCCACGAGACTTGCTCGTTGGCCAGGTTGAGCGCCTTGCGCTCCATCTTCTCGATCTGACCTTCTTCGGTCCAGTTGGTGTCGATTTCGGTGAAGAAGACGTTGGCCACGACCGCCAGCAGTTTCACTTCCCAGAGGATGGTGCGGCACCAGAGACCACGAATCTCGATCTCGAGATCGTTGCGCTTGTTCAGCCAGACCTTCACCTCACAGCCGTCGTACCGGTAGGCAGCCAGCCAATCCCAGAACATACGGTTGATCCAGGGGAAGCGCTTTTCGCACTGCTGCCGCTCCCAGGGGGTGAGAGCGAGTTTGGACATCAGCTTGATGCACTTCTTCAGCAACTTCAGTGCTTCCGCAGTCCAGCGCCCCTTGCCTGAGCGGTCAGTGAAGCGATAACAGACGTTGGTATTCGGATACAGCGCCAACACCGCCGCCGCCATGGTGAACTTGTACAGATCGTCGTCCGTCATGGAGGCGGGCAGCAAATGCGCATACTCGCCGAACTTGCTCGTGTCGAAGAAGCGGGAATCCGGTTGAACGAACGGATTCACCTGAGTGACGTTACAGGCTGCATGAACAGCGTGTGCAACGCTGCGGTTTTGCTTAACCATAGAATTTCTCCATTTTTTTGAATAGTTCAGTGACAACCGAAGACAGCGGCACTTTCAGCGACTGCTTCGGCATGCAGCCACATCAGGCGGATTTTGTCCGCCGGTACAGCTTGTACTTGGCGATGATCTTGCGCACCGCATTCGGTACCAGGTAGTCGGCGCACGGAGCGTCCACTTCGCTGGCAATCCACTCCCGCACCAGAGTGCTGGAAACATCGGAGTCGGGCGATTTGAGCAAGAACCAGTCGACGTCTTTGACGCGGTTGGGCAGGTGCGCCTGAATCGCGTCCGCTGTCATCATGGCTTGATAACGCGGTGCGATCACCAGTTTGCACAGTCCAGGCGCGAGAATTTCCGGAGCTTCCTTCCACTTCTCCAGACCGTCGACGTTGTCCATGCCGATGAACAGATAAAGGTCGACCTTGTAACCGCGCGATTCGAACAGGTGATGCATCTGTCGCAGCGTATCGACGGTGTACGATGGTCCGTCGCGGTCGATCTCAATTCGGCTGTGGCGGAAGCGCGGATTGCCTTTTACTGCCTCTTTCACCATCTTGTAACGCAGCCTTGCATCCACCACGCCTTCTTTGTGGGGAGGGTTGCCGTTGACGATGAAGATGACGAAATCGAGCATCATTTTCACCCACCCGCACTGCGCCACTTGCAGATGCCAGAGGTGGATCGGATTGAATGTGCCCATCGAAAGTCCGATTCTCAACGGCTTGTGCTTAGGCAAGTCGATGAAGTCGAGAAGCACTTCGATGGGAGGGTCTGCGAAAACGCAGTAGATGCAAAACACGAGCCGTCCGAGCGACCCGAGCTTGCTCAAGATTCGAAAGAACATGGGATTCCTCCATGGGTAGCCCGTCCTGCGCGGACGCAAGGCAACCTTTGAAAAAAGTTGAACCTGCCGTAGACGCAGGACTATTCCGGCTCAGAACACGCTCACTGGAAAGTGAACGATGTAGACGCGGTGACTATGCTGTGCTTCGCTCTACTGACTAAACCGGAAGGAAGAAAATTGATTACGATTAGAGGCTAATAGTTTCCAAGTGGCAAAGCCTATATATAAGAACTGATGTGAAGTCGAGGAGTGTGATTTCTTATTGACATCCAAATTCTACTCACTACTTTTAACTAGCGAGGTTCGCGATAGTCACTCTGATATTCGTAAAAGAGTCATGAATCTTTGTGTTGCAGCACCGGCAAAACTCTAGCGCTGCCAAATTCCGCGCCCATGGTTACGACGGTGGGGAGCCGGTTTTCTTGGTCGAGGCTCTGGCGGCGCTGGCCTTCCGCTCAGTTGAGCGGCTCGAGCGCGTTGTTCTGGCGTGCCGCCTTGATTGGCCGCACGACAGAATTCGTCGGCAATGGCGTGCTTTTTCTCTCTGTCTTCGCATTTGTCGAAGGCAATATCGAACATATTGGCGGCCCACTGCGAGTAATAATCTCTGCGCGACGGATCGCTTTCGCTGGCGCGCATCATGGCATGACCGAGCGAGCGCCAGACAAAGACGGCTGTATCACCGTTTATATCCTGGCACAGCTGACGTTGACTTCTGTTCACTATCACCAGAGCGTCGTTGACGTACGCCAGCAAACTCTGATCGTGTGCCTGCACTATGCAGTGAAGGAGACGCCCGTATGTGATGACCAGATGTTTGTCGTCGGCGCGTCGAGCGATCTGAGCTTTGAGGCATTGCTTGAAGCATGCGTCAGCTTCGGCAAACTGCTGATTCTGCATGAAATCTATGCCTCTTTTCTCCAGCTCCTGAACGGTGGGCTGACTGGTGGAAATAGGCTTGGGAACCGGCGCTGAAGCCAATTGGCGCGGGTGAGGTTTGGCAGCCGGAGGCGAAACGGCGTGTTTGACCGGCTGTTCTTTCTTTGGTGCGCTCCTTTTCGTGCCTGACGTCGGCGATCCTGATGGTGGCATTGCTGCCGGTGCACTCTTGGGAGGGGGAACGTTCACTTCCTTGGCGCCATGCTTTTGAGTCCAGAAAAAACCACCCGCTGCCGCTATTACAACCGCGGCCGCCACTACTGGCAGTGCGGGGTTGCTGTATGGTGGACTGGCTCTTCTTGATGGCGATGAGGTGTGCGGTTCCGCAGTGGGTGCTGGTGTTTGTCTTACCGTAGGCGGTGGCTTCGTCAGTGCTACTTGCGTTTCCTCATCTCCTTTGCAATCGCCGTGGTTGGGTTGATCACGCTCTGAAGAAACAGCAATGGCAGCTTCGCTGCGATGGCCGAAAAAGATGGCATTTGTCAATTCGTTGCGCAGTTCACTCATCGATTGTTGGCGATCGTCAGGGTGTTTCTGCAGCGTCTTCATAACTACATGTTCTAGCGCGGCCGGCAAATTCAGTTCTGGCGCCACGACGGAGAATGGCTCTGGCTCTTGGGTAAGACGTTTGTAGATTGTATTCATGGCGCTGTCCCCCTTCAATGGAACATGGCCGGTCAACGCCGCATACATCACACATCCGAGCGAGTAGATGTCAGTTCGGGGATCCAATTCAGCGCCGCTGCATTGCTCCGGGCTCATGAAGAGCGGAGTGCCCACAACGGCTCCTGTTTGCGTCAGATGCTGTTCGATCTCGGCGGCGGTGAATTTGGCCAGTCCGAAATCGACTATCTTCGCCACGTCAGTCGCTTCTTCGGTGGCCACCAGAACGATGTTGCTTGGTTTGATATCACGGTGAATAACACCTTTGCGATGAGCATGTTGCAAGCCATCGCACGTCTGGCTGAATACGCGTAAAAACACGTCCAGTTCAACTCTCTCTTCCTGCTGCAGTTTTTCGTCCAGACTTCGACCGGGCAAATACTCCATCACCAGGTAAGCAAAGCCCAGGCTGCTCAAACCGAAATCGAAGACCTGCACTATGTTCGGGTGACTTAGATTGCTGGCAGCGCGCGCCTCCTGCTCAAATCGGCGAAATCCACTTTCGTCGTTCAGTACGGTCGGCCGCAAAGTCTTGATGGCCACCACCTTGTCCATGTGGACCTGTCTGGCTTTATAGACTACGCCGGCACCGCCCTGCCCAAGAACGGATAGGATCTCGAAACGTCCTTCAAACGTCTCTCCCGCCAGCAGTGCTCCTGATTCTTTCACGTCTTACTCACTGGTTCGATATCTGTCCATATGCCCGCCCGCGCCACTATATTTCTGAAGGAAGTAAGGACGGTTTCTAAAATGTTATTGCCAGAGTCAACCGTAGTAAAGCCGACAATTAGGCGATCACCGGTATGATACCGCATATGGTGCCTAGAGCGGCAAAAAAGAAATGGAAGCGAGCGTTTTAGGCGCTCGCTTCCAAGGCAAACCTATTTGAACGCGCCTAAGGCCCAGCAAATTTTGCCGAGGATGGCGAATGCGCAGACGATCCAAACGACGACACAGGTGACGAACACCGGCACCGCCAGCGGGCTGGAGCGAACAAACAGGCGCACCGGGAAGATGTGCCGGGCGAGTATCCAATGTACAACTAGTGTATATAATAGATTGAATGCAAAACCAAAAGCAGCGAAGGTTGGCTGAGGAAGGGCGTTGTCGCACTCCTCTCAGCCAACCTGCTGCTTGGCTTGGCACTACGCTGCTACGCCGCCTGACGCCAGATACTCGTGTATCTGAGCGTTGGTCGTGCGTTCCTCGTTCTTCCAGTGTTCTACATCCGGATACGCGTTGGCGGCCGTGGCACGCAAAGCGTAGTCCTGGCATTCAGCTGCGTATCTCTTCCACTCCTGCAGCTTGGCGAAGTTGTGGCCAGGCGTTGGAGTGTTGGCATCGAACTCGTGATCGCCCGTCATGATGTCGAAGCTATCCCAGAACCAGCCATGCTTACCGGCGAACCGGAGCATGCCCGTGAGATAGCCGACCGTCACCGTGACGGAGCCGCAGTCGACTTGTTCGCTGCCGTTGCCCAGCGCACGAGCCAGCATGCTGCCGACTTCGTCGCGAGTGAATGCGTCGCGACCGAACTCAAAGAGGTCGCACGCCTTGTTGAATGAAATCATCTTGCAAGCCATGAGAGTAGTCTCCTTGCTCGGTTGAATCCGAGCTTTTGTATGAGATGACGACACAAGGGGAATGGCTAAATTGCCATTCCCGGACAGCCCATCGCGGATGCGATGAACTGTTTACTGATCCGCCTTCGGTGGCTGAGGCGGAATGTTGAGCTTGATAGCGTCCGGCATGAGAGTGCCGAGCGACATCATGCGTTTCAACGTTTCTTGCGGGGTGAACTCAGTCGCAATGGCGTCTTTCTCGCGCACCACGAAGGAGAATCCCGAAGTGGGATTGGGGAACATGGGCAGAAACACCCACAACCACTTCTCCCCGGTTGCTGTATCGATGGTTTCGCTGGTGACGAACACCGGCGTGTAGCCACCACCGAACAGCTGAGTCAGAACGACTCGCTGAAACGCGTTGTCATCGCCGAACGTATCAACGATCTGGCTGCTGGCTTTGTACAAGCCGCCCAGAACGGGAATGCGCACGACGACCGAATCGACAGCCACCTTCAGTCCATGGTAAGTGACCTTCCATGAAGCGACGAGGCCGAAGGAGAGGATGATCAGGCACAGAAGCACCATGCTCATCCCGGGAATGTGTCCGCTTGCGAACGGACCGAGCAAGCGGGCAGGCACGAGCCAACGGACGAGCGCCGCTGTCGGATCGCCCAGATATGCTTCCACCTCGGAGAGGGCGAAGCTGGCAATGAAGATGACCACTGCCAGGGGCAGAAGAAATTTCACTCCGCGTACCATGACTTTGCGCAGCAGGCTGCCTTTTTGTTTTGCCTGTTCAACGAAATAGTGCTGCATTGGCACTCCTATCAGTTGTGTGGAGGAAAAGCCAGACTATCTTCCGTCCCGAGACAGAGGCGCTGCTTGCGACAGCGCCTCCGGCAGATTACTGCGTTACGGTCGGAGAGTCGGTGGTATTGTCGGCGAACGGTCCGCTGGTAGTGCCACCGCAAGTGGTGCCAGTGGATACGTCGCGGAAAGTCCCGTCCAGACGTCCGCCCATGGACTGGGTGGAAGTGTTGTCGTGCGGGTAGAGCAGCAGGTAGCCGGCTTGCGTCATCGGGTCGTAAACGCGAGTGTTCTGACCGAGGAAGTCGTTGCAGTCCCCAGCGAACACCCACATGCCGTCGACGCACTGCACACCGGCGGGCTCACGCTCGATCCAGAAGTTGGCGGCGTGATCCGTCAGTCCGCGACCGATTTGCACGTTCTTGAAGAACTGCAGGATGCGCACCTGCCCCAGCTGAGGCTTGCAACCCTGCACGGGAGTACCCATGCGAGCGGCAATCTTCTGAAACTGCTGATAACGGACGGGCTCCGTCACCTTCGGTCCACCGCGCATGGACTTGAGATGGCTGACAACGCGATTGGTAACGCGTCCGGTCACCTTGTCCTTGATCGTGATCTTCAGGGCCGGACGCAGGTCCTGAATACCTTGCACGTTGGCGACATCCTTCCACTCTTCCGTCTGACCGATGATGTCGAAACGGTTGGGGTTGACGAGGAAGCCGACAGCCTGACCACGGCTGTTCATCTGCGAGCAGATGCCCTTGTAGCCTGTCAGTGTAGCCATCTTCGTCACAGCGGCGCAGGTCACTTCCTCCAGGTAGCAGATGTCTGCATGGCTGAAGATGAGCGTGAATGCGTCCTTGAAGAAGTTGACTTTGGTGTCGTCGCAGTTTTCGCAGTTGAGCTCCACCGCAACGACGTCGCCGGTCCCGCTAACGGGCTTGAGTCCGGCATTCTGAAGAGCGGCGCGAACGACTTGTTCGGCAACGGCGGGATTGGGCAATTTCTTGCCAGCTCCGCCGCCGCCGCCTTTGTTCTTGCCGCCCTTGTTCTGGCGGTTTTTACCGCGAGCATTGAGAGCGTCAAGGTTGAGCAGGTCATCGAACTGGTGTCCGGTAAATCCGAGCTTCTTTAGAGTCACCGGTGTGAGCAGATGCAGCTGGTCGGGGTCGGGGTAGGTCACCTTGCTCTTGCGGGCATGAGCGAGATGCTTTTCGCGCTTCTCTTTCAGCCGCTTGAGGTGCCCATCCGGAACTTTTGTCCAGAAAACAGAATTGCTGTCGTCCTTTTGGGGAGACTGCGAAGGTTGCTTTGCCATTGTGAGGCTCCTTCTGGCCGAGGCCGTGTTGCTTCGTCCCAACGCCTGCTAGCGAGCCAAGCGGCGGGATTGAGGTTCTGGTAAGTGCGCCACTAAAAGTGGTGGCGCGAGCAAATCCATCAACGCTTAGCGAGTGGCTAGCGCTGTGCGACTACACATCTTCTTCGCGTGCACCGGTGTTGAAGCACTTACGGCAAAACTCCTCCTCTGACTGGCGTCAGTGGAGAATTTCTTGGAGACATGCCGGTGTAGCTTGTTCTGGTGTTTGTAGAGAGAGATTGCGATGAAGAGAGAGTGGATTTGACCTTAAACAAAGGGAGGATCAGATCTCAACTAAAACTCTATTCACCCTGACTAGAGCGAAAAGCTAAGGCAGTACTCACTTAACTGGACGCGCGAGCAGGTTGGTTCTGGTGTGGCGGCATTTTTCTTTAAAAGCCGGCATTGGCATCGCCCGCCGGCAATTCCGCTCTAACTATGCAGCAGCGCCACTTTCTGAGGGTTTCATGCTGCGGTGTGATGAAGTCGAAAAAATGCGCAAGACACCTAGCGCAGCTAGTCGGCGTGCGGAAAAACGTGCAGCCCTCGCGAAATTGTAACGAATGCTCAAAACTCGCTTGGAAACAAGGTTTCAGCTCAATTTAGCTTGTTCTCAAGTGCTCGATTGTCGCCAACAGTTGATACTAAGAGAGCTTTTCCAAGCGGTTTCGACGACGAATTTGCAATGCCACCACTCGGTTTGCTAACTATATTGGTGACCGCAGTTCCCTTGCGCCGACAACTAAAAAACCGCCTCCCGAGCATTGTTCTCATGAACAGCCACTATCCCGGGCGAGGCAAAGATTGGGCCTGGCAATTTGTGCGTCTGACAAACGAATAAAGCGAAGTGAAAAGATGGTGCCAGCGCCTTTTTCTGGGATAACTATCGGCGCGGTCTTTCATTTTGATACCGCATGCGGTGGCGCCGTGTCGCTACAACAAAAACGGTCCCAGCGATCGCCAATTTACGATATCTGAAGTGGCTCTCTTAACTTTGCTAACTGTTTAATTGTGCCGCTTTCACTCGTGGAAACACCATTGAAAACGCGTAGCGCGTCACGTTTTCGCCACCGCAACTTGCTCTGAATGTGGGACATAGCGCATCTCTCCAGTCATGCAAGCAGTTGTGACAGCGCCAACTGCCGTCCTTGCATTGGTTTGTCTTGATACGTCATGGTTAAAGCATAATTTCGTCGGTATCTCTTTGCTCTCATACGCCCTTTAGAAGCTCATCTATCGGATCACAAGCACGTTTTCTTCTCTGCTCAGGGCAGGCGTGTTTGCACATTCATCTGACTGGCTTTTCTTTATGGTGATTCACGGAGCAATCGACGTATCTCAGCACCCCCGTTGGTTGTTTGAGTGGCAGCGCAATTGTGGTGGTGGCGCTGCTCTTTCCGAGAGTCCCCGAGTTCGGGTGTCTCTCCTGTTTTGCAAGAAACTTGAAAGGAGAACCTATGGCTAATTTCGATCAGGATGCGGCGGCGACTAAATCGTCCGCTGGACGGTCTCTCAGCGATCTTCTCGTCGCTGTCGTCTCCGCTCCATTTGTTTTCATCGTTGGCATCCTGGTTTGGGTGCGACAACAGCTTCCCAAAGACCGCAAGGCTGTCGGTACAGACCTTGACGGCACAGTCTGGAACTTCTTCAGTGACGCCTTCTTCCCGGGCATGCAAGAAGCTGTGCCGACGTTGGCGAGAAAGCTGTTCTGCCGCCTCGGCAAGCAGCAACACTGCAACATTCACGTCGGCCCCGCCGAGATGGATGTGATCTCCAAAGCTCTGGGTGTGGTCATCGAGCGTCGCGGCACTCATGACTGGCCCTGGCTCATTGAAGAATCGGCTCTCTGGCAAGATCCGAAGTACCGCGAACTGTGGGCTTCCTACGCGGAGTTTCGCCGAGAGATGGTGGAGCCGTTCTGGCGTGCCGTCGATCGAACTCGCCACAAGTACCTGCGCCTCTTTCCCGAGGTAGCTGAATCTTTCGACGCCCTGCACGCGCATGGCAAGAAGATTTACGCCCTCTCGGACGCGCCAGCGTACAACGCCTCCCGCAAGGTTGTCGAAACCAATCTCGCTCACAGGCTCGACGCGCTCTACGCGCTCGATACCCCCGAGCCGACCGATTGGAACCTGACGGAGGAGGAGAAAGAGTTCGGGCGTCAACGCATAAAGGATGTCTTCGCTGAGCTGCCCTGCAAGCTGGTCATTCTGCCGGTGCACTACGAGAAGCCCAATCCCGAGGGGTTTTTCAAACTGATGACGGATAACGGCTTGCGTCCGCAAGATGTTATCTACGTCGGTGACTCACTGAAGAAAGACGGTGGTGTCGCCGCCAATGTCCGCCAGAAGTTCCTTAAGGACGACTCCAGCAATGCCGGTTTTTGCCAGCGTGTTTACGCTCGCATCTACAACCGGCAGGTTGCTGAAGTCGCTTTCCTCTGGGCTGAGTACGGCACCTACCTGCCGACCGTCGTGCGCAAGATGGTGGAAGTTCACTTCCATCCGACGCGCACTCATCTCGCTCCCAACACGGTGAAATACCCGAAGATGGCAGCGAGAATCTCAAACTGGAGCCTTGTACTGGGCTTCATCAACAACCGCATCAAGCTGCAGGAAGTGCACTTGAATCCGTCTGCCCATTCACAGCCTGTGGAAGGGTCCGGTCACTGACGTGTGGTTGACGGAACTGTGCGCAGTCCCGGCAACACATGTCCCGTCCGAGCGGCAGAGTGGGGCGAGCAATTCGCCCCACTCTGTCGTCTCGAACGTAAGAACCATCAAACGAAAGGAACTACGAACATGGCTAAGCGTATGCACAATGTGGCCAAGCAGAAGAGCAAGAAAGATGCTCTGCGCATCACCATCTCCGCCGACAAGATGCGAAAAATCCAAAAGGGCGTCGAACGGCAGGAGCGCAAAGAAGCGGGCGCCCTGGTTATCTCCGGAGCCGGAGTGCACGGGGGCAACCACGACACTCAGAACCGCCGGGACCGCCGCGACAGCAAGAAAGAGCTGAAGCGTTATGGAAGAGGTGCTCGTGATGACGACTAACCACACCACAGCAAAGCGGAACTCCCGCAGCTTCTGCTGCGGGTTTTCCCCTTTTTGCAATTTTTACTAAATTCAATCGTACTATCAGTTTTAAAAGGATCGTTTTAAAAAGGAAGGAAAGCCCAATTCGACTTTCCTTCCCATCAAGATCAGTATGCGACTGGCAGGCTGCCGCGCCGAACACGCTTGGCGCTGAAGTTATTTTTACGCGCTCGACCTGTTCTCCAAAAGCGAAGCGCCGCCACCTTCCGTGGTTGAGTAAAACCGCGCCGAAAATCTTCGTGAAACGCTCCTGTGCGAAGCGCTTGATCCAACGTAAAACAACTGGATGGAATGCGTATAGTGCTTCCTTGCACGACTGTCTCCTTGTTCTCTTACTGTTGAGTCAAGCTGCCCGTAAGAGCAGCAGTAGTATTACTTATTGCGAACGAGCCGGGGGTGCTGATTGCGCGCGAACACGTACAGGTCGGTTGCGCCGTATTCGAGTGTTGACTTCAGTCTTTTCAGACCGTTGCGGTCTGGAGACAAGATCAACACACCGGACTTTTCCAAGCGAACAGTCGCAGCCACCATTTGGCGGACATACTCTTCCACCTTCCGGCAAGCGGAAAGAAATTCTCCTCGCCCTTCGCGTGCGCCGTTAAGCGGTTTTAGCCGGTAGCGTACGTAATAAATCTGTGTCTCGTTCATTTTGTCAGGCATGTTTGTCTCCAAAAGTTTCGTCTCGATCCAGGCGGAACTCTCTACGGCGATGGCGTCGCCGCGCAGAGTTCTATTTGAGTCAGTGATCTGAGTGTGTTGAATCTCGCTGGCGCGTGAAAAGGAATGTGTTACTTCTCGAACCTACGCTCTCGTTGCCGTTCTTTCACCGCTCTTCTTGCGCTCGAAATGGTGAATACCGTCATTTCTGCTGCGCGCGAGGGGGAAGAGGTTGCTGCTCGGTAGTGAAAAGTGGCTTGCTCGTTTTCCTGGATTTTAGATTGAGGTTGAAACCCGCCATCAAGGTGCGCAAAGATGTTTATTTTCGTCCGTCTGCACGTGATACCAAATACGGTATCGAAGAGCGGCGCGCCAATCTCATGAAAATGACCGGAGCCTGCCACGGCAGAAGCGCCAAGATTAGCACCGGTTCAGCTTTCCGGACGCTTCGCGTCATCGGCGCTATCTGTGTGTGGCAGTAAAATCTGGTTGCCAAGATAAAACTCTTCTTCTCATTCCCCAGATCTTGGCTTGTATACAGGCTTCAGCTCCTAGCTTGCTCTTTCCCCGAATTTGTTTTGCGCGTGAGAACCGTCTATCGTTAGTCACCAACTTCTCTTCTGTACTCAGTTTCTCTCACCTTCAACAGTTCCCTCTGACAGCTCTTCTTCACCTTCCCTGCTTGCCACGTGCCAGTGCGGAGGAAGTTTGAGCTGCGGTGCAGAGACGGGAGATGAGGTTGGTTTAGTTTGCAAGTTTTGCGGACCGCGACTCGGACAAACCCGCTTGTGGAGCCATGCTCTGCTATTCGAGCCGCAACAAAGAGGAGTCTCAAATGACGACCAAGCACACCGAACAGACCGGCACCTGCCCTCTGACGACCGTTCTTAACCTCGCGACCGAAACCGCCAAGACCGAACTCGGCACCAGTGCCAGCAACAAGCGCGTCGCCACGACCGCCACGCTGAGCACCGCCGTGACGGAGAATGGCAAGACCAACAAGACCGCGGTCGACGCCAGCGTCACGCTGGGCGTTGCCACCTCGGAAGAAGACGCTCCGGCGGCGAAGTAATTCGACGCTGAGCCATGACTGACGCACCGGGGACCTGGACCCGTTCTGGGTCCCCGGTGTTTTTCGTGCGATCGCGCTAGTAACTCCCCCTAACCACTACAACAGCGACTCAACGCGCATGAAGCGACGTGGAGCCGCAGGGTAGCTAACGTGACGCGCGCTCGATTTCCCGACTCCGCCAGACGGAGCCGATGTTTTCACACATGTTCAACACGAGAACACGAGGCGCATCATGACTAACTCTTCTGCCGCTGTTACGGTCGTGGAAGACAGAGAGCCGTACAAGGCGTTCAATCCTCTGGCTCCTCGACTGGCCCTCAAACACGGTGCCGCATTCTTGGTCACGGACACGCAGGGAATGATTCCCGGTGGACGCGCACAGGGCTTCGGGCTCTATCGGGAAGACACTCGCTGGATTTCCCGATGGAATTTGACCGTGCTCGACGAAACGCTCAAACTCGTCTCGGCTGACACCAACGACGGGTTTGCCGGGCGTTTCACTTACGGCAATGCGGCCAGCACGCTCACAATCGAGCGTGATCTGGTGATCAATCAAGGGCTGACTGAGAGGGTGACAATCAAGAACCTCAGTGGTGAAACTCGCGACTTGCAACTGGTGATCCAGTTTGCTAGCGACTTTGCCGACATGTTCGAAGTGCGCGGCACCGAGCGCCCGAAGCGCGGTGAAACGCGAGCACCCAGACTGACAGCCGACAGACGACGGACCACTCTCACGTATGTGGGTCTGGATCGTATACGTCGGCGCACGTTCATCGACTTCATTCGCCCACAGCCTGCCAGGCTCACTGCCGACAAAGCGGTGTTCGCCCTCAGGTTAAAGGCCGGTGAAGTGCGTGAGCTGACTTTTCACGTATCGATGCAACTCGGTCGTGGAGCGGCTCCGGCTCGTCCGGTTGTGAATCACAACCAGGAGAGAGCGATTGCTGACGCCCGCCTTAGTGGCTGGATGCAGAACAATGCTCGCATCACGACGAGCAACAAGAAATTCAACGAAGTGCTTACTCGTGCCTATGGCGACATTTACAGCCTGCGGCAAGAGAACAAGCACGGGCACTGCCTGGCTGCCGGCGTGCCCTGGTTTGCGGTGCCGTTTGGGCGCGATGATTTCATCACGGCGCTCCAGACCGTGCGTTTCATGCCCTATCTCGCAGCCGAGATCCTCGAGTTCTTCGCCCATTACCAGGCCAAAAAGTTCAACGAGGAGCTTGACGCAGAGCCGGGCAAGATGCCGCACGAGATTCGCACCGGCGAGATGGCCAACTGCGCTGAGATCGCATTCCGTCCGTACTACGGCACGGTGGACGCGACGCAGCTCTGGTTGATGCTGATCAGTGCCTATGTGGCACAGACCGGCGACCTCGACCTGCCTCGCAGGTTGTGGCGGCATGTCAGAGCGGCGGAGGCTTTCCTCAGCCGTAGCACCGGCAATGGTGCCACGCCCATCTACTACGGTGGCAAGCCCGGTCAGGCGTTGAGCAACACATGCTGGAAAGACTCCGGCAATTCGATGGTTTATGCGGACGGAAGCCAGCCGAAAAACACACGTATCGCCGTCTGCGAAGCGCAGGGCTATCTCTACAGCGCCTGGGTGGGAACAGCCGAAGTGGCTGAGCTCCTCGGTCATGTCGGGTATGCTCGCAAGCTGCGCGCTAAAGCTGCCCTGTTCAAGGACAACTTCGAGCGCCTCTTCTGGATGCCGGACAAGCAGTTCGTCGCCATGGCCGTTGATGGCAATGGGCGTCAGCTCGATGTTATCTCGTCCAATCCGGGACATCTGCTCGGTTGTGGCATTCTCAGCCGGGAAGCAGAGCTGAAAGTGGCAGAACGTCTCATGCGCGAGGACATGTTCTCGGGCTGGGGCATTCGCACCCTGTCAGCGTTCGAGAAGGCCTACGACCCCGACGACTATCAAGTCGGTGCCGTCTGGCCGCACGACAACGGCTTCGCCGCCGCAGCCATGCCTGCTATCGGCAAGTCGCAATCAGCTCACTCGATCTTCTCCGCTATGTACGACACTGCCTTGTGCCACGACGACTTGCGGCTGCCGGAGCTGTTTTGCGGACACACTCGTGTGCCGGAGCAGCCGCCAGTGCCGTATCAGGTCGCGTGCGTTCCGCAGGCGTGGGCGGCTGGCTGCTGGTTTCACATGCTCTCGGGCATGATGAACATTGAGCCGGATGCGCTCAATGGACGCGTGCGCGTCGTCAATCCCGCTCTGCCCGCCTGGTTAGGTGAGGTACGAGTGGATGGACTGCGCGTCGGCGCTGCCGAAGTTGATCTGGTTTTTAGCACCGACGAAAGCGGCATGACGAGCTGCTGGGTACGGCGTCAAACTGGCGACATCCAGGTGGAGATATTCACCGATCGCTAATCGTCGACGGACACTGGCAGCGCGCTGAAAAGTGTACTGCGAGCTGTCTCGCCATTTTTGTCGCAAGACTAATCTCTTGAACTGTTCTCTCTGAAAGAGAGGAACCCATCATGGCACGTACAAAGAAAACTGCGGCCGAAGCACATGAAGCTGAGAAGAAAGAGCTCGAGCTTCGCAAGCTGCGTGCTGAGACCTGGCGCGCAGAGCTTCTTCTTGAGAAGACTGTGACCGAGCGTACTGCTGAACAGGCGGACGCGGCTGCAAATCACATTTACACTTTCTGGAACGAGGTCAACGAAGAGACCGTGAAGGAGTGCGTCGGAGAGCTCAGCCTCTGGCATCGCCAGTCGGCCCGCTGCCCGATCACTATCGTCTTGAACTCGCCCGGCGGAGAGGTCATCCACGGGTTGGCTCTGTACGACTTCCTCATGAGCTTGCGTCGCAAGCGTCATCACATCACCATTCTCTGTCTGGGTGAAGCGGCCTCCATGGGCGGTGTTCTGCTGCAAGCAGGCAACACGCGCGTCATGGGACGCAACGCTTTCCTGATGATTCACGAAGTCGCATACGACACGTATGGGAAGTCCGCCAATCATCGAGACGAGCTGGCATTGGTCAAGAAGATGGAGAGCAAGCTGCTCCGCATTCTTGCTCATCGCTCCGAATTCAACGTGCGCGAAATGCGCAGTCGTTGGGAACGGAAAGACTGGTGGCTGGATGCGAAGGAAGCGCTGTCGCTCGGCTTCATCGACAAGATCGAGTAATTATTTTGACTGATAAGGTAGTGAGACTCCGGCCCATGGCAGCTTTTGCATGATGCCGGAGTCTCCTTGCTTTCTTTTTCCGGCCGTGGCAACTATCACATATAGCAAACATTTGGCACCATATATGGTGCGGAAGAGGAACCGGCATGGTTCCTCCTCACACCTGATGAGTTAGCTGGCGCGCGAGTAGCGCTCCTCGCTCCTGACCGCGTGCAGCTGCCGGCTCGACTTGAACCGGCTGATGACGCTGTTGACGGCGTTAGCAAAGCAGAGATACAGCCCGGCCGCAGTCGGTCCGAGGACGACGCTGCAGCACAGAGTCCAACCGGCCATCCAGCCATCCCAGCTGTCCATGCCGTGCAACGGAATGGAGAAAAGATATGCCGGAAGCAGGCTGCCGATCAGTCCGCATATGAGCGTGGGAGCGAGCCAGAAGTTGGGAACGGTGAGACGTTCCTCTTTGATGTAGAGGGCGAGAATGCCCGCGCCGATGGCGCCGCCGGTCAATGAGAATGCGAGGTAGACGGGATGTGCCAGCTGAGTGAGGAAGTGGAGTATGAACATAGTGGTCCCTTCTGCGGTTGAGAGTTGTGTTTGGCAGCACTGTCAAGCCGATACAGCCCCGGCCATTCTGCTGCGTCTAAGCGATTTTGCCTCTTAGCCGGCGCGCCGGAAGAAGTTCCCCGAGCGCTCTTGGTTGCTGTGTACTGCGAACGGTTGCGACCGTCCGAGGAGCTTCCTGAAGCCCACGACGCACTGTCTCACCAGGGTGCGGCACAAAACCGCAGTAGCTTTGCCGATGACAATGGCGCACATCAGGGTGAAGAAGCTTGCTGTCCCATCCCACGTGCCTTCGGAGTTGAGAGCCATGGAAAATAGAGTGCCGGCGATGATACCGCCGAGCAGGCCGCCGATGATCGACGTGCAGAGATCGCCTTCGCTCTGAGGCTTTTCCAGGCAGTAGACGATGAGAATGTGCAGGCCGCCGCCGAGAACGCCTCCAGCCAAGCCGAATGCCAGGTAGATCGGATAAATCAGATGGTGAGGAAACACGGTAGATGTCCTTTCGCAGTTTAATTGGAAGTCTGCGGCAGTGCTCGAGTTGCCGGGTCGATAGTTGCGCTGCTTACCACGCGCATGTCGGAATCATTTCGCGCTAAATTATTCACACTGCTGACCAAGTGCGGACTTTATCGGCGCCTGAGGCGCCGTTTTTTTACGAGCGTAGTCTGCGTGCAGTCGGTGCGAGAACCTGTGTGAAATAAGTAGGCGAATACGCTTCATGCTAGCGCTCGAGCCAGCATATCTCAGCACGTTCTTTTGGAGTGCGGTGGGGATTCTACGCACGAGCAATAGCGCCTCGTTATCGGCGGTACGGGTTAAACCGCATGAAGCGGTAAAGCTGGACAGCAGGATCTACAGGTTGACTGTCATATCGCTCAAGTTAAGTTTCATCCTAATTCGGAAACCTTTTACGTAGAACTCTGGTCTTACGCCCAATCGACCCATCCTCATCTCTCGGGGGCCGCTAGAACAGGACTTGAAATGGCAGAAGCACTAACTCAGCAACTCCTGCAGATTGCAGCGATGTACCGAAAACGGAATCGCTCCGAACTGGCAGAAGCGGTGTATCGGCAGGTGCTCGAGCTGCAGTCGAGCACCGAGCGATTTGATAGCAGTGAAACGGCAGTGGCGCTGTACAGTCTGGGCGACGTCTATGCCAGCACTGACCGCGAGATGCAAGCTCTGCCTTATTTCAAAATGGCGCTGCGCATCTGGGAAAAGATCGGCGCCCGAGACACTGAAAGCAAAATGCAGCTCCTGGCGAAAGACTTTCTTCGCGAGCGCGCCCGCGAAATCGTATCTACGACTCTTCAGGGGCTTGAGGCCCACCTGCACGAGCCAGATGCGCAGGCATTATAGCGCCAGCTTGATTTAGTAGCGCTGTCAGCCGGTTTTTCCCATCGACATTTCCGGCCCGGCAGTTATAGTGTCGGGAGTTTCCAGCGACGACTACCCATCTATATGAGCGACATAGGCAACGAGCTGATCGGCACCGCTGAGGTTGGCGCTAAGGGCGCTCTCCGGCTGCATCTTCACACTATTGACAGCAATAAGCCTGAAGGCGAAGCCGACATCACGGTGGAGAAAAGCAACGCGCTCTACGATGACGTTATGGCTCACTTGAAGGGACAAGGCAAATACCGGCAGGTGATGTCCTGGGTGGACCCGACGCCGCAACGTTTTCACGAAGAAGACATTACCAACGGCGGCACGACGCCCACAGATGCAACTTCCCCCACGACGCCCAAGGATCCGACGCCTCCGACACCTCAACCGGCACCGCCCGAGCCTGCTTCGTTTCACCAGGACGTGCAAAATACCATCAATAAATATCCGCCCGAAGTGATGAACTTGTTGAGTCAGCACCACGTCAAGTTTGCCGGTGTGCGCAAAGTCACTGATGAGGCGCCAGAACTTGCCGGTCAACATCCGCGTGGATGGCCGAAAGGGGCTACCTGGGACGATTGCGATGGCGTTTATGACGTCTCTCGCAACACCATAGTTGTCGCGTATGAGCATCTGAACGATTGGACCGGCAAGTGGTCACAGAATATTTCCGTAGATGGCGTCTTACGCCACGAGACCGGACACGCCTTCAACTATGCCGATAACTACCTCTCCAATACGCCGGCGTTTCAAACTGCGCATGCTGCTGACCAAGCAGCGATGCCGCCTGATGCGCAGAAGCGCCTGCAGTATTTCTTGCAAGCCGGTGGCGCCGGAAGAGATGAAGCTTGCGCCGACACATTTGCGCACCTGCAAGGTGGCGCCTCGTTTCCCGGCTATGACAAGGATATAGCAACTTATTTCCCGCAGGTGATCAAAGTTGTCGGCGATGCTATAGCGAATTTGCCTAAAGCTGCTCCAGCTCAGCCGGGAACGCCTCCGGCGGCACAACCTCAACCGGCAGTAGTGACGCCTCCGGCAAAGACCGCCGACCCGTCTGACTAAGATTCATCCGCCCGCCCTGGTGCCTTTGCGACGCAGCTGACGCTTCCTCTTTGGAACTTATCATTGAAGCGCCCGTCCAGAAGGGCGTCGTTTGCCGATGTTCCTATTTACTAGAGCGGAGGAAGGGCAATGAAAGGGAAGAAATGCATGGCAGGCGCGCTGATAGTCGCAGCGGCCGGCTGCTCATCTCCGGCAAGCGCGCAGAACTGGAGCAATGCGGTGAAAGACATGCTTTCGACACCGCAAGCTCAAGCCCGTGTAGTAAGTGGAAGCGAGCAGCAGATTTTCGCCGATATAGATGTTCGGCGCAACAGGCTGTCCAACGAGCTAGACGCAGCTTTGTTGCACGGCATGATCTCGAACGCTCAAGGCGCTGTTTTTGGAGAGCGGCTCGACGCAATAAAAGCGATGGAAGCTCAAGCAAAACGTGACGGCTCACCTTCGCTCGAGACTATCACCAATATCAACAGTCGTTTGGGGGCTTTATCCGGAGGGCTGCACAGCTCGATTGCGTCCAACGGCGGTCTAAACGCGATCGCGCAGGCTCCTTCGGCAAACTCCAATGTGAGCACATTAGAAACCATGAGCGATCATTTCAGCACGCGCTTGCACGATGCGATGAGCGAGGGGCGCATCTCGCGCAGTCAGTATGCAGCTTTGAGCGCTGACCTGGCAGCAGTGCACGAGCGTCTGCTGGTAGGCAAAGGCGACGATTCGGCCCAGTCCAAACTGCGTTCGGACTTATTGCGATTGCAACGACGTTTGAGCGATTCAATTGCGGGCAAACCAGAAGCGTACCCGCTCTGACGGGCTTGAAAAGTGATTGTCGAGGCAGGCGATCCACAAAACTTGCACAAAAAATTGCTGCTGATAATGCAAAACTAGTCAAGACAAGCTGCTGTAAACCGGCAGCTTGCCTGGCTTCTGGTATTTAACGACAAGGAAGAAACCTTCGAGATCGGCGGGCGTCTATCGGTTTGTCAGACCACGGTTGTCCAACAACTAGCAGATAATGTTCCGGTGTTTGCGTCCGGAACGGTAACTGACAAGCAATCGAGCGGCGCCACACAGTGTTGAGCCGAAGATTGGTATTGCATGCGGTGCGTTGGTTTACAAGTATAAGAGGATAAGTATATGTCACTCAAAAAAGCCCTGCCGTTGGCGCTCGTCATCTGTGCATCGTTCGGAGCCCAGATGTCGTTCGCTGATAATTTCGTCGATCGCCAATTCGAAAAAGTCAGGTTCGAAGAGTGGGCCCGTTCGCATCCCGACTGGGTTGCAGCGCACCCGGACCGCTACCAATTTTTTCTGCACCATCCGGACGAGGCTGATCGTGCTCGAGCAGAGTGGTCTGGGGAGCAGAGCCAGCGCGTCGAATTCGCGCAATGGGTGACGCAACATCCGCAGTGGGTGGAAGCGCACCGCGACCGCTACGATCTGTTCATGCACAACCCCATAGAGGCAGAACGCTACAGAAGCGAGTGGGAAGGCTGGCGCTCCCAACAGCGTAGCGAACAGCGCATCGAGTTCAAAGAGTGGGCCTCTCGGCATCCGGACTGGGTAGCCGCGCACCCTGATAGATACAGATTCTTCCTCGATCATCCGGATCAAGCCGAACAGCTCAGACATGAGTGGGCGGACTGGCGCTAAGCCGTCGACATTGGCGCTCAGGTTGGCCCGTGCCCATCTCTCAATGCGGCCAGTCGATGCGCACGGGCAACCGCGAGCGCGCTCCGAAATGACGAAAGAGGTTCTAAAACGCATGTTTTGGCAAACTCTTTTGTCTGTGAAATGACGAAAAGTTTTGCAAACGAATGTTTTTGAAACTAGGGTTGTCTCTGCAAGGAAATGACGTAGGGGTCGCTTGCAGCGACCCGTTGACACGAATTCTGACTAATCAATACCACCCTGAAATGACGAAAAGGTTTCAAAACGCGCTGGCTAAACCTGAAAATCGGGCGGCAATGTAGAAAAGGTTTCAAAAAGGAAAAGCGCCGGCCGAGCGGTCCGATGCTGGGTTGGCATCGGACCGGCTCGGTGGCACTATATTTGGTGCTAAGCCGGTGTCCTTACCAGACCAACGACGGCCGGGATATAGGAGACGGCGGCAACGACCGGAATGTCGTCGTGCATCCAGGTCTTACTTTGCTCGTCGCCGTCGAAGACCATCAGCGCTCGTACACGCTTGTGGCGCAGAAAGGCGTAGACGTCGGCGGGCTTAACGTGCAGTGTGGCGCGCTCGATCTCTGCGAACTCGCTGTCGGCAATGACGACGTGAGTGGCGTCGTCGAGCGTTGAAGCTACGTGCACGATTTGTCCTCTCTCGTCGCAACGGACTGCAAAGGCGCTGCGATGATTGTCGGGCTCGGGGCGCTTGATCGTCACGTCCACGTGGCATTCGAGAAAGCCATGCGACTTGACGTACTGCGCCGATTGCCTCTCGATAGCGTCTGTGATGAGCGGGATGGCGCTGTCCATCAGACTGTGGACCACCACCTTCACCACCGCCAGGGGACCGACGCGGAATGTTCCGAGCGATGGAACGTCGATGACACCGGGAATGGACCGGCACTGCTTGCGCAGGTGCTCGTCAATCTCCAGCCCGATCGTGTGCGCGCACAGGGCTCGATATGCTTCTTGCAGCAGCTCGACCGCTGTTCTGCCCACCACGAAGGCGACAGCACCGGCGAAGAGGAACTCAATCCAGGGAAGAGACGGAAAGAGTTTCTCGCAGATGATGCCTACCACCGTCACCAGCTCGATGCGTGAGTCTGCACGCATCTCTTCGCCGGCTGCAGAGACGATGGAGTGTCCGCTCGCTCTACCGGCGCGAATCTGCATGCGGCTGACAAGCAACGATGTGATCAACGAGCCGACTGTAATGGCGAGCACGATACCGAACATCGGCCCGGCGATGCGGGTGTGCTCCGCCTGGCGAACCGCGACTAGTTCGACTAGCCAACTTCCACCGGGCAGATGTGCCAGTGACGAGGCGCAATGGGAGAAAAAGGACCCCAGCCACGACCATGACAGGGCCAGTCCACCGACCGACTTGTGGAAGAAGTCGACGGCGACAAAAGCCAACACGATGCCCAGCGCGCCGGAAGCGAAAAACTCGAGGTTGCCTCGTCCCAGTGAGTATTTCTGCGACTTAGGACGCAACGAGATGATCAGCACCACAATTACCAAGGTTGCTTCCAAGGCATCGGCGATGTTGTGAAAGCCGTCTCCTACGATCATTGTCGAGGCGACCATGAAGCCGACCACGATCTTCGCAGTCGCTTTCAGCACGATCATGATGACGCTGGCGGTCATGACGAAATATGCGTTGGTCATGCGCTCGGAGAGCGAGCGTGTGATTGCGCGTGGTTCAAAGTTCATCGCTCACCTCCTCTTCTGGCGCTGGCAATTACAAGCACAGGCGTTGCCGACTTCTGCAGCGCCTTCTCGACGTAGCTTCCGAAGCAAGTGTTGACGCCGTGGGTCATGACGATGAGATCCGCCGGCTTCGGGTTGTGAGAGGCTACGGCACCATTGGCGGCGCAGCGCAGCATGCCGACAACTACGTCGTCAGCCATCTCGATCTCCATGTGGCTGCGCACGCCGTACGTTTGCGCCATCGCGGTGAGTTCGTCGAAGTGGCGTTTGGCATCTCCGCACAGATGGTCGAGGGGATTTGTCGAGCTCACGTGCGGCGAGCGCCAGGTCGTGTGGTAGAAGATAACGTCCGACTTCAGCTGCGCAGCCAGTGGCAATGCCTCTGCGGCAGCGATAATTCCTGATTCGCCGTCCCCGAACGGAACGAGAATGCCACCGCCGCCGCGGACGACACTCTCCTCCTCGAACGGTTGTACGATGTGGAGGTCGGTGCGGCGCTGAGCCAACTCTCTGCTGACGACGATGGCAACAGGAGGCAGCTGCTGCATCGTTGCTTGTTCGAGGTCAACATCGTCGTGCACTACGATAGTGCCGGCAAAGATGCTGCGCACTCGCTCGGCAACACGATCCAGCTGCATCTCTCGCGCGGAAAAGCTAGTGGTCGGCGGGGGCTTCACCCCAACGTGCCGAGGAAGATAAACATGCAATGCGGCGGCGTCGAGCCTGCCTGCGAGATCGACGGCGTATTCCAGCGCCTTCATGGCGCGCCGTCCCTCGCGATACTGCGCACAAACGTTGTATTCACTCATAGATAGCTCCCGAGAGTGTTCTTGAGCAGCGTCGACAAAACAGTTAGCTCCGACCCAGGCTGGGATGCGGAGTTAGCTTTGGAAAAGTTCTGTTTGTCGTATATTCGAAGCGCAAGTGGATTGAAAATGATCAACTTGACCTTAAAAATCCGCACGTGCGCGCAGCAGTAGTTTTGTCTTGATGTAAAGAGGAATCATGACCAAATACTCTTAAAGAGATGTGGCGCAGCTTGCGGTGGTTTCGCTGCTTAGCCATTCGAGGCGAACTGCCCGAGACTGTTGCAAGGGCACTGTACGGTCTCGTGACGCTCAAAACATATAGACGTGGTATGTTTCTCTCGTCCACCGATTTTCCGGTGGTTTATCCGTTGCTCAGCCCACTGACAAATGAAAAATTTACTCAGACTGCAAAGCCGCCGTCACACAGCCTGTGCGGTCGTCGCCCTCGTTCTCTCCGCCGGTGTACCGATAGCGCAGTCAACCGACGCCGCCAAGTCGAGCCAGGCAAACGCCACGGGCACACTCCTGACATACCCTTTCACTCCCACCAGTGTGACTTACAACAACAGCATTCTCGTTTTTCGCTCCAACGTCAGAGCCGGCGGGAGCGGAATGCGGCTCGCCATCGGCTTTGACGGCGATGAGGTGCTGCCTGGTAAGACGATGACTGTGTCGGGTGGACTCGTCAAAGGAGCCAGCCACAAAATCTGGTCAATATCGCGCACCATCAACGGTGCCAATCATCGCTCTCTCAGCAAAAGTGGATACGACAATTACGAATTACGCATTCGTTTCTACAACCAGAAAGGCAGCGTATTGCCGGGCTATATCGACCTGAGCATCCGCGATGAACGAACGGTTCTCAAGGGGTATTTCTTTGCGCAGAAGGGTCCTGAGAATCAAGTATTTCTTTGAGATATGCTTGATTGCGAACGCTGACCGGCACGCGATTACAGGCATCAGTGGGCAGCTTTGTTCGCTTTTCATTGTGAAGGTTTTCTGAAACCTTGAGTGAGCTGGGTGAACGTCTATTTTCGCTCAGGGCAATTGTGATCGAATGTTTCAAGAATGGCATTGGAGGCTGGTTGTTGCCAGCATTTTCGATCGATTTTCTCTCTTGCCACACTTGATCGAGAACACTTCAGTGGATAGCGTTAGAGCCTTCCTTTCTTCCCTGTTTTTCTTCCGGCGTAATTTATCGAATTCCTTGGCAAACAAACTGATTCAGCATAATGCGCTTGCATTTGCTACTGCATGCTGAATCGCAAATGAATTAGAACTTTCGAGTGTTGTCACTCATCGACGACATCACTTATGCGAAGGCGGTTGAGGACGAGTTTGCTCGAATCGACCGCACGACGCCCGAAAGGAGAATACCATGACTAAGATGGCAACCGTCCACGGCGTCGTGAGACGCACCGCGACGGACTTCTGGGAATCAGAACCTGGCGCTTATGTAGTTGCATACAATGGCGCCAAGCTGAGAGCGACACGATGGACGTATGTCCTCGCTCTGCGCGGCTCTCTTGTGATCGGCGAAGCAGAATCGATGATTACTGCGGAGAGCGGATCACACGTCATCGCTCAAATGGGCTGCAGCGTTATTGCGCGCGAAGGCTCAATCGTGTACGCGAAAACTGGTTGCTCGGTCACGCTGCTTCCTGATGCCGTCCTTTACCTGGAAGGCAAGCCGGAAACACTGATCAACAGAGGCGGTACGATTATTCCCTTGGAAAGAAAGAAGATTGTACGCGGAAGAGCACCGTCTGCCTAAACAGGTGGTGTCCTCTTGCTAGCGCGATTCAACCTTCAACCTCGGGAGAAGTGCGATGGCGCGGTGTTTTTGGAATGCAAGGATGCGTGCTTGGCCGCATCATCCTTGCATTCCTTTTTCTCGCACCAACCCTGTTATTCGCATCTGTCGCTGCGCCGCTACGGAAGACCATGTTCTCCTCCTCTCTAATGGTCCAGCCCTGGTTTTAGGCATTCATTCTCGACCTGTTTTTAACGGCTCAAATTTTTGCTAGTGGTACTAATGCGTTTAGTAAAACGTCGATTGATTGATTGGCCGCTGTGGTATCACATATGGTGGCGTTGCAAGCGGCGTAGCTGTGAATGAATCGGGGCTAATCATGCTGGTTGGCTCGGTCGATCACCAAATTGTCTGATAGCCGAGTGGGCATGACTGCCAGGCGGCTGCGTTTGCTCGTCGTGACAACACCGAGAGGAGGAGCTGGTTTTGAACGAAATCCAAAATGATCCGCCACTCATTCGCCGTGCCTGAAGTTCGTTTCATCTCAGTGGCGGCATGGCTGAAAGTGTCTGAGTATGAGCGTTTTGCCACGTTCGCCTCGGTGCTCTCGCTGTCGCAAAATGCGCACATCGCGCGACCTCTTGATAACCGCGGCGGCGTCAATCGGTCTATCCTGCTTGAAAACCGCCTCTGGTCCTTGCTGCTAGCGCTGCAAGCGGTACTTGACTACCTTAAGTGCGTTTATATCATTTCCTCTTTTCAACCGTATGGATAGGCGTATTAAGTTGAGGAGAACTCATCACGCCTCTTTGTTCTGGAATAAACCACTCTTTTCCATCTCTGTGTTTTCTGCAGCTCTCTAGATCTCGACGTTCTGTCGAGTGAGTTGCTGCGGCCAAGGAAGAGAGAGCAGAGGCGTCGAATAAAAACGACTTACTGAAACCTTTTGTCGCATGCCTCGAGCGTGCCGCAAGCAGGAGAACTGATATGACAAATCTGTTTCCGGCGGTGCCCGCGCAGGGTTCCGTCCATCATGTTATTGAGCTTCCCACCGGGGACTTGAGCATTCGTGTCGATCAGACCGACATTCCGCTCGAGAGTCTCTGCGGGTTTGCTGCCCGCCGCAACCCCAAACGTGGGTTTCTTTTTGTCTCGCGCGTACTGGGCAAGCACATACCTGTGCGCCCGTCCGTAATGCGCGATGTGCACACTCGCCTTGCCGCCAAAATCGCCTTCGACCTGCCCGGTCCGGTGGCCTTCGTCGGCATGGCCGAAACGGCGATTGGCTTGGGTCACGGCGTTTACGAGGAGTACTTGCGCCTGACCGGACGTGAAGACACGGTGTTCGTGCACAGCACGCGCTACCGTCTGGATCGTCCTGTGGCGCTGGAGTTTCTCGAAGAACACTCGCACGCCGCCGATCACATCATCTACATGCCGGATGATACTGCGCTGGCTGAACGCTTTGCTGGAGCGCGTTCGCTCGTTCTCATCGACGACGAAGCTTCCACCGGCAAGACCTTCATCAACGTCAGCAAAGCGTTCAAGCGCAGGTTTCACCAGCTCGAACGGGCAGTCACCGTCATTATCACCGACTGGCGCGGCGAGCAAAAGCGCCAAGCGTGTCACGCTTCGATGCCTATCCCCACGCAGTCCGTCTCGGTTTTGCAAGGTGAGTACACTTTCCATCCGGCGCCGAATCTGCAGTCTGTCGTCATGCCCAACGTCGCCGGCAACGGCTGCGGCAAGGATCGGTTGCTCTTGCGCAACTACGGACGCCACGGTGTAGGAACGCGTCTGACAACCTTCGATGTATCGAAGCTAAATTGGCCCGAGCCAGGGCAAATTAAGCTTCTTGTTCTCGGCACGGGCGAGTTCGCCTATGCGCCATTTTTGTTGGCTGAGCAGCTGGAGAAGCACGGTCTTGACGTGCACTTCCAGTCGACCACACGCTCACCCATCATGCTTGGCGGCGCCATTGAACAAGCACTGACCTTCGAAGACAACTACGAGGACGGCATTCCCAACTTCCTCTACAACGCGACAGCCGAGATGTACGACGACATCATCGTCTGCCACGAAACACCAACTGTCGACGAGGCGCTCCTCAAGGCCCTCTCGGCGAAATCTCTGGAGATCTGACATGCAAGATACGATCTGGATTTTCGCCGATGCCGATGACTCGCTGTTCACCACACAGCGGACGTCACCGGTAGACGGCAGCAGCGAAGCGTCTTCGGACGCGAAAGGTACGACCGGGTGGTTTACCCCTAAGCAGCAGGCGTTTCTTCGTCTGGTGGACGGACGGTCGCGCATGGTGATTACCACGGCGCGCACTTCCAAGGCGGCGATGACCATCAAACTGCCTGCACCTGCCGATTACAAAATCTGCTCGTTCGGCGGCATCATTCGCATGCCCGACGGCACGGCAGAGGCGCGTTGGTATGCAATCATGAAGGAGAAGTCGCAAGCGTGCGCCCCCACTCTCAAGAAGCTCGATGAACTCATTGCCGCCACCTGTGCGGCGGAGAGCATTGACGCGCGCCACCACATCGCTACCGACGAGGGACTCGAATTGTTCCTCTCGATCAAGCACAACAAGAAAGACATGACGCAGATGGCGCGTTTGCGTGATGTTCTCCAGGCCGCTCTGCCCGAAGGCTGGCTGCTCCACTTCAACGGCAACTTCCTGGCTGCGCTGCCGCCGCATCTCAGGAAAGAGATTGCCCTGGGCTGGTTCAAGGTCAACATCGCCGGCGTTGACTCGCTGTCGATCGGCTTTGGCGACAGCTACACCGACCTCTCCTTCATGGGGGAGTGCGACTTGGCTCTCATGCCCACGAAGTCTCAGAACTTCAAAAGGCTTCTCGAGGAGGTGTCTCATGTATAACGTGTTTTCTGGAAGTTACAAACCTGAGGACGTGACGTTCCTCCTCAAACGAGTGGAGATGGCTCCCACCGACGTCAACGAGAAGGAGCGCGCCATTCAATCGGGGCAGAAGCACTACTCCGAGATGCTCTCCATCGAGAAGACGCCCGACGAACGCTACATGCAGCTGTTCTATCGGGCCCTGCGCGACAACCAGGTGGTGTTCGCGCGCCACGTCGCCAGCCTGGCTCGCAGCCTGGCGGCTCGTCCCGGCAAAGAAGTGGTATTGGTCTCACTGGCTCGCGCCGGCACACCTGTCGGCGTGCTTCTGCACCGCGGGCTGCAACACCTGGGGCGTGCCTCGATGCACTACTCGATCTCGATCATCCGCGATCGGGGCATCGATGGCGTGGCGCTCGACTACATCTTGGAGCGGCACGAGGATGCCGATGTCGTCTTCATCGACGGCTGGACCGGCAAAGGGGCAATCTCGTCCGAGCTGCACAAGTCGGTCACCGAGTACAACCAGAGTCGCGGCTCCCATATCGACCCGGCACTGGTGGTGGTGGCAGACCTTGCCGGTGTGGCCGCACTGGCAGCCACGGCCGATGACTACCTCATTCCCTCCTCGATTCTCAACGCCATCATCTCCGGGCTCGTCAGCCGTACGGTGTTGAATGACGAGTACGTCGGACCGGGCGATTTCCACGCTTGCGTCTTCTACGAAGAGAAGCGCAACGAGGACCTCTCGCAGCTGTTCGTCGATGTTATCGGCGCCCTCGTCTGCCAGGCCCTGGATAATCCGCAGCACTCGCCTCTGTGCTCGTGGAACGAAGCCACACGAGGTGAACTGAAAGAGGTGTCGGACGCGTTCGTTGCTGAAGCGATGAAGCGCTACGTCGTCACCGACCGCAATCGCATCAAACCCGGCGTCGGCGAATCGACGCGGGCGCTCCTGCGTCGCGTGCCCGACCGGCTGATCGTGCGCCAGCGCGATCTGCAGGAAGTGCAGCATCTGCTCGAACTGGCGACGCAGCAGAACGTGATTGTGGAAGTCGAATCGGCTATGCCGTACAAGGCGGCCGTGATCATCAAGACCTTGGGAGACTAATTCAATGACAAAGTCCATCTATGATCTGGGCGCGTCCATGTACGTGCCCGCTACGAAGGAGCCTGCCGATCTGGCCGAAATTGGCAACGGCATCAAGTTTCCCGCGCTGCGTTCTGTCATCTTCTGCACCGAAGACGCCGTCACGGATGCCGAAGTTCACACCGCGCTCAAGCACTTGAGCAAGGCGCTGCCTCTCATGAACAAGGCCGAGCGGCCCATGCGTTTTGTGCGCGTGCGCAACCCGTATGTCATGGGCAAGGTTTTGTCCATGACCGGAATCGAGAAGATCGACGGGTTTGTTCTGCCGAAGCTCACTCGCGGCTCTCTGCGCGATTATCTGAGCAACCTGCGCAAGGGGCATCCCTTCTGGCTCATGCCCACCCTCGAAACCCTGGAGGTGTTCGACCGCGAAGAGATGACGAAGCTGCGGCGCAACCTCTGTGAAGATGAGCGCACGCGCGAAAATATCCTCTGCTTGCGCATCGGCGGCAACGACCTGCTGCGCTGCCTCGGCATTCGTCGCGACTGCTCGCGCACCATCTACGACACGCCTCTCGGTGTGCTCATTCCGCAGCTGGTGATGGAGTTCTCTCCGCACGGCTTCGGACTCACCGGACCCGTCTTCGAGTCGTTCGACCCGGCCCATTACAGTGTGCTGCGTGATGAGGTCGAGCGAGATCTGCAGTGCGGGCTGTTCGGCAAGACGGCCATTCACCCGACGCAGATTGCCGTCATCGAGGATGCCTGGAAGGTGTCCGAGGTGGAGTACGAGGAGGCAACTCGTATCGTCGCTCCCGATGCACCCGCCGTCTTCAAGTGCTCGCGCATGCAGATGTGTGAGCCGACGACTCATGCCCCGTGGGCGCAGAAAATCCTCCAGCGGGCGCAGGTTTACGGTATCCGCGGAGAGGAGACCGTGTCGCATCCACGCTTTGCCGTCATCGGAGGTGGTCGATGAACCAGCCAATAACAATCTGGTTTAACCGGGGACTCTCCAGCCTCGCGGACCTCATCCCCACCATTCGTGCCTCGCAACAGGAAGGCGAATCGTTTCGCTTTCTCGTCACTCATCCTGACGAAAACACTCGCGTGAGAAACGTGGCGGACGTCTTCGAGCGCGAGCCCAAGCCCCAGTCTGTTGGCGAGTACATCAGCTGGTGTCTGGATGTCGTCGAGCGACACGACGTTAAGGTGCTATTCGCCGGCAGCTATGCGCCCTATATTCACGAAGCTGCCTTGCTCTTCGCGCGACGCGGCTGTGCCGTGATTTCGGCCGGCGGCCACTCAATCCAGGCGCTGCTCAAGGACAAGGGCAAACTGTATGGCGTTGTACCCGAAGGTATGGTGCCGATGCCCTGGTTTACCACTGTGCGCGATGCGGGCAGCTTCGTTCAAGCTGTGGCGAGCGCCAACTCCGAAGATCTCGTCTGTTTCAAGCCGACGCAGGGACTCGGTGGTCAGGGCTTTCACGTCATCAGCAAAAACGGCGAGCAGCACTTCTCGCCGTGGAACGGTGAGCTTCTCAGCATCTCTCTGGAAGGGGCGCTGTCTGAGCTCTGTGGGCAGCCGCAAGGCTTCCCTGACGTGATGGTCATGCAGTATCTCGACGGTCAAGAAACCAGCGTTGATTGCTTCGCCACAAACGGTGTGCTGCATGCAGCCATTGCGCGTGTGAAAGCGTACGACGCAGTGGACGAGCTTCTCGCCGATGCTCCGGACCTGATCGAGTACTGCCGTTCACTGACGGCGTTGCTCACCCTGGAGGGACTGTATAACGTGCAGTTCAAGCTGGGAGCAGGCAAGCAGTATCTGCTCGAAATCAACGGTCGCATGGCGGGCGGGCTGCACTACGGAGTTCCGTCCGGAGTCAATCTCGCTTACTGGGCGATCCGCATGGCGATTCGTACCGCCGGCGCCGAGGACATCCCCGTTCCTAAGACGGGTATTCGTGTCCCGCGCGTTGTGCGTGTGCCTGGTGCTGCACCCGTTCAACTGGGGCAGTAAGACGCAACCGTGATTCGGAAGCCAGGGGCGGCACGCATAAAAACGTGCCGCCTCTGGACGACCGACACCCCAACTGCGCAACTGTCCGTTGCGCTAGAAGCAGGCTTCGGAGTCAAACAAATGCTTCTCAGTTACAAGAACTCAGCACAAATCAAGGAGCGTTTTCTGCAAGAGCTGCAGCAAATGCTCGATCAGATGCCTGGCGGGCTCTGCTTGGACAGCCCGGGTTTGGGTGGCTGGAACTCGAGCTACGACAAGTACACCTCGCTGACGATCGGCATTCCCGGACAGCTCGTCTATGTGCACGATGCGCTCTGGAACGGCGTTGGCGAAGAGCGCGCTCGAATCTGGCCGCTGGAGTTCGCTGGCGCCGTCAATGTCGGCGTTGAGCTGAATACCGTTTGGCCGCTCTTTGCCGTGCGCCTCCTCACCGAGGTCAGCGCCAAAGTGCAAGATGAGGCGTTGCGAGCGGCCATCGATTCGGTCTCTCGCCTGTATCAGGAGAACGCGGCTGCCACCGATGTCCGCTGGACTGAGACAGTGGCCGCTCTGCAGATCGATTCGCCCGAATATCATGCCGCAGACGTCGCAGTCGGCGCAGCGGAAGCGCGGTCGCGCAAGCAAACAAGGAAGGCGAGTGAGGCGGTTGCCTCTGCGCTGACACTGCTGTCCTTGTCCGGCACCAACGATTGGCAGGCCGATCGCGAGGAGCGTCGTGCCGTGAGCAATCGTTTAGCGGACGAACTGCTCGCGATGGTTGCCTCCGTCGGAGCACCACTACTGACCGCCTGACCATGGCGGCCAACACCCGACTTCTGGTCGGAGAGGAATTCTTATGCCACAAACTGATTTGGGCCCGAACAAGTGGGCCTTGATTCACGCCAGGCGTGAAGAGGATCTCGCCTCCGGATTGGTGCCTCACGAAGAGCGCCCCGGATTTGCCGCTGCAGTGCTGGGAGAGAGTGGTTGGACGAAAATCTACCACGAGATCAAGCATTACGACGTCAACGAAAAACCGAGCGATGTCTGCGTCTTCTTCGATGAAGCGCAGACTCGTGCGGTCAAGCTGGATGATGGCGGAGCGCTCATCGATCAGGCGTCGGCTCTGGTGCGTTTGCGTCGGCAGTTCGGCGTGCGCATCCCCAGCGAGCTCACCATTGTCACTGACAACGGCGTCACGCTGCTGGTGATGGAGAAGATGGAGATCGCAACCGGTCACTGCGTGCAAAAAACCTACCGGGCCATCGCACGCGATGCCCAGCCTGCGGATGGCGAAAGCTGGACGCGCAGCGGTTACAAGAGCGTGTATGAGCAAGGCAAAGGCGTCGCTCTTGCCTGCACCGAGTTGCTCGTGCAGCTTCCCTTCGATGTGATCGGGCTGCACAAGGGCAACTGGGGTGTGCGTCCGTCGCTGCTTTCTGAGAAGTTCCAAGCTGATCGTAAGCTGGAAGCGTCTGATGTGGTCATCTTCGACCCTGTCAGCATGCGTTATGCCTGGCCGCCCACAGTTGTGAAAAGTCGCAGTTAACCGAGCGGGGAGCATGGTATCAAATGTGGTACCATGCTCCGCTGCTTTTCTCAATCTCTACCGCTTTTTGTCCTTTTTGCCACTTTTTGCCACTTTAAGGCACCGGGTTATTTGATTGCACCCGTGACCGCCGCTGTGCGAGCTTACCGGATTGTAAATCTGGCGGCGCTTGGAATCTAATTGTCAGTAGATTGGCGGCTGGAGCCGGTTTCAACCATCTTTGTCAAGCTCTCCCGCCAGCGCGCGGTTGATCCGCGCGACTTGTTATTACTAACGTCACGACGTTATTTCTTCTCTCGACCTGAAACTCGCTTCTCTTCCAACTACCCGTTCTTCTCGATAAATCTGCTTGGTCTTACAGCTTCTTACGAGCTGTGCATTTATCTCGCCGCAAACTGTCTGGTTTGCGCTCTGAACTCTTTTGGCATTCGCTAGGAACTGCTTGCCATGAAACTACCGGACTTGGGTAAAAACCCGGTTGTGGCGCTGATTCTCACTGGTTGGAAACATGCCGCCACTAAACGAAAATTCTTCGTAATCTTTCTCACGATGTTCGCGGTTGCGCAGGCGATCGCTCTATACGAGCCCATTCTTTTGGGCAACTTGCTCAACTGCTTTCAGACTGATGCCGGTGATCCTGCCGTCCTGCTGCACCGGGTCTACGTCTACCTCGGATTGTACTTCGCTTTGAAAATGGGCGTCTGGCTTTTTCACGGACCCGCCCGTTTGATGGAACGTTATGTCGCGTTTCACATCAAAGCGGCGTACAAGGAGAGTATGTTCAAAATGCTGACGGAGATGCCTTTGTCGTGGCACAAAGATCATCACTCCGGCGATAGCATCGACAAAATCAACAAAGCCGCCAACTCGATAGGACGTTTCTTCGACGCCAGCTTCGAAGTGCTCAACATGGTCTTTCGCATCGTCGGTGCGTTGATCATGCTGTTTCTCTTCTTGCCTGTCGCCGGCTGGGTCGCTTCTGCCGCGTCGTTTATCGCCGTCGCCATTATCTTTCGCTTCGACCGTAAGCTCTTCGGCAAGTACAAAGAGATCAACGCATACGAGAACAAAACTGCATCTGCGTTGCACGATTACGTCACCAACATTGTCAGCGTCATCACGCTCAGGTTGGAAAATCGTGTCGTGACTGAAGTGCGGCGGCGCATGATGGCTGGTCTCGACACGTTCAGGCGAGCCAATATGCTCAACGAGCTGAAGTGGTTTGCTGTTACGGCGTTGATTACGGTGATGATTGTTTTCGTGCTCGCGTACCATGCCTTCTCATCGCTGCCGCTCGGGCAGGTGATTTTGGCAGGTACCTTCTTCACCCTGCTGGATTACTTGCGCCGAATTGGCGAGTCGTTCTACAACTTCGCCGGCATCCTGGGCAACACGCTTCAGCAAACTGCCGACGTGGCCAATGCTGACTCGCTTTTGCAGAGTTATCTCCAACTGCCTCACGAGAAGCCTGCGGAGCCTTTGCCGGCGGTCTGGTCAACGGTGTCCGTGGAAAAACTCAACTTCCGTTATGGAGCCGAGGGCAGTCGTCAGCACATCGACGATATCGAGCTCGACCTGACGCGCGGCAAAGCGATTGCGCTCGTCGGCGAAAGCGGCAGTGGTAAAAGCACGCTGATGACTTTGTTGCGTGGCACGCACAACGCGCAGGCCGTTCGAGTCGAGTGCGACGGCAAGCTCTTGCCTGACGGTCTGCGCCATCTTGCCGGCACGACTACGTTGTTGCCGCAAGATCCCGAGATCTTCGCCGATACGATCCGCTTCAACATCACCTTCGGACTGGAGGCTACTGACGAGCAGATCTACAAGGCGATCAAGTTGGCGCGCTTCGATGCAGTTCTCGCCAAACTGCCGCAAGGATTGGATACGGACATCAACCAGAAAGGGTTGAATCTCAGTGGTGGTGAGAAACAACGATTGGCTCTGTCGCGCGGTATCTTCTTTGCGAAAGACAGCCAGATTCTGCTTCTCGATGAGCCTACAAGCAGTGTGGATCCGCTCAACGAACGCTTGATCTACGCGGGACTTTTGCAAGAGTTTCGCCCCGACAAGTGCATCGTCTCGTCCATCCACAAGCTGCATCTGCTCGACATGTTCGACCAGATCTACGTTCTCAGCCACGGACGCATCGTGGAGAAAGGCTCGTTGGCTGAGCTGCTCGCCAGTCAGGGTGCCTTTGCCGACCTGTGGAAGCGCTACGCCGCCCAGCCGGCTCAGTAAACTCTTTGATACGCCCGGAGCTTGCAGCACAGCAACTCCGGGCGGTTTTTTCGCACCGGATACCTACTATGGATAATCGCAAAAGGTGTCCGGCAGAACTCTGCCACTATTTCACCGGCACCTTGCCGAACCAATCTTGCGTCACGGCTGAGCTAGACTGGGTTTGTAACTGATTGATGCAGGGGAATCAGGGAGTGCAAAGAGAATGTGCATAAGGGCATGAAACTGGTAGAGGCGCTGTATGACCGAATGATATTGCGTAGCTCGAGCATTCCTGAAGAAAGCTCGGGACCGTGGTCTGCACGAGCTTCCCCGGGGGAGCAAGCGGCAGGGGTAAAATAATGGCATACACTTTAGAGAAACGAGATTCAGAACTAAAAAGCATGCCGGCACAGCAACAACCGATTTCTCAAACCGAAGCAGACGATAACGTCACTTCGCCGTTAGAGTACACGGTCGATACGCGGCCGTTGTGTCAGGGGATGCCGTTCGTTCTCACCGATGCCGCGCATCCGCGCTTGATCTTGAAGCACGGCAGTCATTTTCTGGTGATGGATCAAAGTGCCACCATCCCTGATTGCAACACTCTGGGATACGGGTACTACCGATACGACACGCGCCATCTGGCTCAGTGGGAACTGTCGTTGAACGGCGCTCCCCTCTCGCTGCTCTCTGCCTCCGTCACTGAAGGTTATGCCGGCAACTTTCTCTATACCAATCCGCAGACTGAATTACTGCCGCAACAGAAAATAACAGTGCAACGAGAGATAGTGCTCGGTGACATGTTGTGGGAACGGATGACTTTGCAAAATTTTCACAGCAGCCCTCTCGAGATAGAGCTTCGCATGGCGTTCGGCTCGGATTTCGCTGATATGTTTGAAGTGCGTGGAATTAACATGCCCGAACGCGGAAAACGCATGTTGCCCGTGCCAGGCAAAAACGGGCGCACGCTCTTTCTGGCCTATCGCAGTTTAGATAACTCTCTATCAGAAACTATGATCGAGTTCTTCGGGGCGCAGCCGACGGAGGTAACTGCCGAAGGCGAAGTGGTTTTCAAAATGACTTTGGCTGTGCATTCGCCGCGTGAAATTCAGATCTGCGTCTCCACGCGATGGGACGGAAAGAGCACTGCGCCGCCTGATGTTCGTAAGACTGGGTATAACGACGCCCGCCGTGTAGCCGACGAACGGTATCGTGATTGGTGCAACCGCATGGCCAACGTGCGCACCGGACATGAGCTGTTCGACATGGCTGTGGAGCGGGCGTACCGAGATCTGTACATACTGCGCCAGCCGACGCCGAAAGGTTGGGGACTCTCGGCGGGAATTCCCTGGTATGCGGCTCTCTTCGGGCGAGATAGCGCCATTACTGCCTGGCAAGTACTGCCGTTCATTCCGGATTTGACGCGTGAATGCATAGAAGTGCTCGCTGCATATCAGGGGCAAGTCGAGGATCACTATCGAGCAGAATCACCGGGCAGAATACTGCACGAACTTCGCTTTGGCGAAATGGCGCGCACCAAGCAGGTTCCGCACAGTCCGTATTACGGAACGATCGATGCTACGCAGCTGTGGCTGATCGTTTTGGCGGAGTACGTCAGTTGGTCCGCTGATATCGAGTTCGCTCAACGCATGTGGCCGTCAGTAAAATTGGCTTTGTCGTGGATCGATAAAAGCCTCACTCCTGAAGGCTATCTCGTCTACATACGCGAGAGCGAGAAAGGTTTGGAAAACCAGGGCTGGAAAGATTCCGGCGACTCCGTCATGCATACCGATGGCCGGCTGGCGCGAGCACCGATCGCTCTGTGTGAACCGCAAGGCTATCTATACGCCGCCTGGGTTGCCATTGCGCAAATGGCAGATCTTCTGGGGCAAAGTGCAACCGCCAAAGAGTTGCGAGCTTCCGCCGAGAAGTTAAAAGAGCGTTTTGTCCGCGACTATTGGATGGAGAACGAGCACTACTGCGCTCTTGCGCTCGATGCCGATGGACGCCAGTGCGGAGTGATCAGCTCCAACCCCGGGCATCTGCTCTTCACGGGAATACTCGACGACGAAAAGGCCAACGCTGTGGCGGATCGGTTGATGAGCCCGGAGATGCACTCCGGCTGGGGGATTCGCACACTGTCGAAAGCGACGAGCGCTTACAATCCCATGAGTTATCACAACGGCTCTATCTGGCCGCATGATAACACTGTCATCGCTGAAGGCATGCGCAAGATTGGACGCGTGCAGGATGCGCAAAAGCTGATGCTCGGACTCCTGGAATCATCGCAGTTTCAACCTGATTTCCGCTTGCCAGAACTGTTCTGCGGCTTCGAAAGAAATGGATCCTACAAACCGATCGATTATCCGGTCTCTTGCTCGCCACAAGCATGGGCGGCAGGCGCCATCTTCCAGCTGCTCAAGTCGTGCGTCAACTTTCAACCAGACGCCTGCAACAATATGTTGCGCATCGTCGAGCCCAGTATTCCGGAGTGGATGGACCGTTTCAGCGTGCACGGATTGCGCGTCGGTTCGGCGGTCGTCGGTTTGAGTCTGAGCAATCGTGATGGTGTAAGCTCTTGCCAGGTCCTGAATAAGTCAGGAAAGGTGAGAGTAGTGATCGAGGCGTAGGGTGATGCGGGGCGAGGCCAGTTTTACAAGCAGTGCCAGAGAGCCGATCGACGCAACGGTAACGGCGCTGACGCAGCAGCTCAGTAGCGGCGGTCGCATGCTTCTGGCGCTCGATCGAGATGGCACGCTAATCCCCATCGCCGAACGGCCGGAAGAGGCGATTGCCGACGATGAAATCCGCGCCCTTTTAGCTTCACTATGCCAAGCTTCTCGGCTGACTGTCGCTATCGTCAGCGCGCGCAGCAAGGCGCAGTTGATGGCAGACTTCCCTGGTCTCGATCTGATTTATGCGGGCAACTACGGCATGGAAATGGACTTTCCTGGCAGACCGCAGCTGACGCAGAAGGAAGCCATGCAGGCAGTGCCTCGCTTAAAACTAGTGCGGGATGAATTAGCTTCGTTGACAGCTCCCGGTATCGGAGCCATTCTCGAGGACCATGGCCTGTCGATCTGTCTGCACTGGCACTCAGTGCCTGCAGACTCACGCGCGCTCGTGCACGATCGCCTTACTGCATTGATAGCTGAACACAAAGATTTGACGTTCAAATCCCTCAGCACCAGCTATGAGGTGCTGCCTGCATTCGAGTGGGACAAGGGCAAGGCGCTGGGGCAAATCGCAGAAACGCTCGCTACGAAGTTCAGTTCGTTCGCGTTTTTTGGTGATTCAGCTGCTGACGAGCCAGCCTTCAAATGGGTCAATGACCGGCAGGGTGTTTCGGTGAAAATAGGCTCTGGCGGAGTCTCTACTAGCTCCAACCTGCAGCTTCCCGACACCAGAGCCGTGCGTTCGACGTTGGCGCGACTGGCACAGATCGCCAGCCAGTAACAATTATCGCCGGCATCGCCCGTGGTGCCTCTGGCGACCACCCCGGAAATGGTGAAAAAGGGGTGGTTTAGACCCCTTCTCCTTCCTCTTCCCTAATTCTTTTAGCGCTTTTGGTTATCCGAGGGGCGCTGGTTCTCGGTTGTGTGATCGATGTGCACGTTGTTGAGCATTTTTCGCACTGCCGGACTTTCTTTGGAGCTTTCGTCTCTGGCTGCCGCTTCGCCGTGTTTCAGTGCCAGTTCTTTTGCCTTCTGCATGACGACCAGGTGCGGTGCTACTGCAATTTTTGCCGCCTCTTTAGCGACTGGCATCGAGTGACGAATGACTCCATCGACGTCGTGATGCTGTCCTGCCTTGATTGCTGCGTTTATCTCTCCTCGTTCGTCGCTCGTCGCTTCTTTGCCGATTTCAGACGCTACATGTGCTGCTTGCTTAGCCTGAGGGCTGTGAATAGCGTGTACTGCGGCATCCTTCCCGACTTTGGCAGCGTTCACCGCCGAGTGTCCGACAGTGGTCGCTTTCTCTTTTAACCAATCGAAGCCATGATGAATGGTTTCGCTTGTGGTGGCGGCGCTATTGGAGCTCGCTTCAATTTGTGCGCCGTCAGCCATGGGCTTACCTTCTGCCGGGAGTGCGGGTCCCATGGCTACAAGGTAAGGCTGCAATGTGACCGAATCGTGGTCAACTAAAATAAATTTACGGCGGTTGGAGAACCGTTTTTTTCAGGATTTAGGAGGCGGGGATGGTGAAGTGAAAGGTCGTGCCTTTGCCCACTTCGCTGGTGGCCCAGATGTTGCCGCCGTGCAGCTCCACGATTGATTTGCAGATGGTCAGACCGAGCCCTGATCCGCCTTTGGCTTCACCCGCATGGGCCTGGCGGAAGCGCTCAAATACGCCTCTCAGTTGGTCGGCGCCAATACCTTTGCCTTCATCGGCGACCGAGATCTGCACTTTCTTCCCTTCGTGTTCGGCGGCAGACAGAGTGATGATGCTCTTGGGGGGCGAGAATTTGATGGAGTTAGATACCAGATTGAACAGCACGCGCTCGAGCTTGTCCGGGTCGCCGCGCACGAACAGATCAGTGTCCTGGATCTTGATGTCGATGCCGGATTCGCTAATCCATGCATCCACCGACAGTTTGACGTTTTCGAAGATCTCAGCCAGGCAGACTTCTTCGCAGTTGATTGTCATCATGCCTGAATTGATTTTTTCGATATCGAGCAGGTCGTTGATCAGCCCCATCATGCGAAAACTGTTGCGGTCCGCCAGATCGATCAGACGTTTGCCTTTCTCTTGCTCCGTGCTGACATTGGCGGTTTTGAACAGCTCCAGAGTGCCTCGAATGGCGGTGAGCGGAGAGCGCAGATCGTGCGTAATCATGTTGACCAGCTCTTGCTTCGCTTGCGCCGCTTCATCGAGATCCTGAGCCATCTGGTGAAACGAGCCGTCCAACTCTGAAATCTCGTCGTGTCCGCTGATGCGCGTGTGCAAAGGAGCGTGGCGCGCCAGGCGTTTGGCGTTGTCGCTCAGTACACTCAAGCGCAAGGTGATGTCTTTCACCAGGAAAAACGCTATGACGAAGGCACCCAGTGTATCGACGAGACAGATGGCGATGATGGCGTCGGACTCTTGTTTCCTATTCGCAGCCTGCCTGATGTCGCTTGATTCAACGAATTTGCGTTCGTGCTCGGAGATCAGAGCGAATTCACCAGTCAAAGTGCGTTTGAACAGGTCTCTTAAATGCTCGCGAGTGGCTTCGTAATGACTGAGAATGTTGCTGATGTTGTGAAGCTCGAAATCCTTCAACACTGATTCGATGACGAGCTGAGCCTCATTGAGAGACTGTGACGATGCTTGCATCGAACGATGCAAGTCGGGGTCATCGCCGGCGATCTTGTCGAGTTCGAAGTACTCTCTGCGCAGCTTGAACATCACGGGGGCGAACTGCGAGGTGTAAAACGATGATGGTTTTAAAATTTCGGTTGGGGCGTTGTCGACCAACTCCCAGATTCTGTAGACGTCCTGGGTGATGAGGTTGATACGGTTGGATATGTCATGAGCCTTTAGCGCCCGCTGCGCCTCTTCTTCAGCTTGACCTTGCAGGTACATGAGGAAAAAGATGGAGCCGAGCTGGAAAAAGATGAGAGAACCCACCAAAAACAAGACTTTTCCAGTTAGTGATAGCCTGAGTCTCTTCATTCGCGTCCGTTGAATATCCAATAGTCATACTTGAGCACATTTTTGACTCAAGTAGCTGGCTGTTCTCCCATAAATCAGATACCCTGTTTCTGGATTGCCCTGGGAGGACTGCATGCCAAGAATCCTCATCATAGAGGACGACAGAGACGTAGCCGGACTCGTTCTCGATTGGTTGAAAACCGAGAACTACAGTGTCGAGATAGCCTACGACGGTGAAGAAGGCACTGAATACTTGAAACAGAAAGACTACGACCTCTTGATTCTTGACTGGAGTCTGCCCGGCAAGACCGGTATGGAGATCTGTCAGGAGTATCGCGCCCGCCAGGGCAAAGCGCCGGTTCTCATGCTTACCGGTCGGGGCTCGGTCGCCGACAAGGAAGCGGGACTGGACTCCGGCGCCGACGACTATCTCACCAAGCCATTCAGCATGCGTGAACTTTCCGCTCGGGTGCGGGCACTGCTGCGCCGCCCGCCTGTGCCGGTCAGCCATTTGCTGGAAGTTGGGTCGTTAGCCATGGACCCAATCAAGCATACAGTGACCAGAAATGGGAAACCAATCACTCTTCTGAAGCGGGATTTCGAGTTGTTGGAGTTTCTCATGAGACATCCAGGCGAAATCTTCAGCACCGATGCGCTCCTCAGCCGCGTCTGGGAGTATGACCAGGAAGCTTCCGCCGACGCCGTGCGTACTGCAGTAAAGCGACTGCGGAAAAAACTGGACGAGAGCGAAGACGAGACGTCCTCCGTCATCGAAAACGTCCGTCGCGTCGGCTACCGGCTGAAGCCGGAGTAGAAACCACCTCCACAAACAAGCAGGTGGAAACTTTCGTCTCCACCCACTCCGCCCTTCAAAGCTGTTCGATTTTCGTTAGAAGATCGATGAGATGACGTTCCCGATGCTGCTGGTAACGTTATTAACACTCTGGGTGATGCTGTTAGTAAGGTTTTGCAGCGGGTTCGACGAACTGCTCGTCGAATCGCTCGTGGAGCCATTGGAGTTGGAGCCGTTGCCTTCTAAATCTTGGACAATGTCCTCCAACAGTTGCATGATGGGGTTGCTGCCGCTACCGCTGCTGGTGTCACCGCTGCTGCTGTCCCCAGAGTTGCTCGAGGAACCGCTGAGAAGCGAGCTGAGGTCGTTGCCGATTGTCGACGCGATTTGCGATGTCGTATTGGCAATGCTGCCCAGGTCGTTTTCTACCGTCTGGAAGAAACCGCCGCCGGACGAATTCGACGATGATGACGATGTGGTGCCGTCGCCGCCGCCGCTCGCTGTGGTCGAGCCGGTGGAATCAGTGCTGCTGCCGGAGCCGGTCAGACTGCTATAGATGCCGCTGACACTATTCTCAATCGAGTTGAGGTCGTTAGTAACTGTGTTTTTGAACTGATTCCACATGCCGTGATGGCCGCTGTCTCCGCTCTGGCTGGAGCCGCTTTGATTGTTGGAGCCGTCATTAACGTTGACTGTGACAGGACCGCTGCCGCTATCTTGCACGGTAACGCTGGAGCCGTCACCGCCACCGCCGGCAGTGCTGCCACTGCTTCCCGTGCCGTCAGTAACGTTGACGGTGACGTTGCCGTCGCTGCCCTTGTTGCCGTCATGATGAGGATGGTGGTGTCCACTGTCCTGCGAACCGCTGGCAGCAGACGACTCGCTTCCGCTTCCGTTGGACGCTGTCGTGGTGACGGTGTCTCCGGAGCCGTTCGTGGCCGTGGAACTTACTTCGCCGCCCGTGGCTGTGGTAGTGACTTTCTCACCGGAGCCGTTCGAGCCTGTGGCAGTTACTTCGCCGCCGGTGGCTGTTGTACCAACGCTATCGCCGGAGCTGTTCGAGCCTGTGGCGGTAGTAGTTGACGAATCTGCCGGCTGAGGACGAACCTCTCCACCGTGGTGCGGTTTTACGCTGGCGGTGGAACTTCCCGCGGTGCTTTCTACCGGTTGGGTCGTCGATGTCGGCGGGCAATCGGGGGCGCTTGATGCTGTCGCTTCGGCGGAGCCAGTCTTGGCCGAGCCTTGCGCTGAGTCGGTGCCGCCGTTATCCGAGGCTGAGGCTTGTGAGCCCTTGCCTTGCGCGCCTGCTGTCGCGTCGCCTTTGGAAGATGTCGCACTGGCTTCGGCATCTTTGCCGCTCGCCGATGCATCAGCACTCTTGCCGCTCGCCGATGCGTCGGCAGAACCTTTGGCAGCGCTGGATTGAGCACTGTCGCCATTGCTGTCTTTCGACGATGCTTGAGCGCCCTTGCCCTGAGCCGAGGCATCAGTGCTGCTGCCGCTAGCCGTTGCGTCGGCTGAGCCTTTGGCAGCGCTGGACTTGGCACTGTCGCCGCTGCCATCTTTCGACGATGCTTGAGCGTCCTTGCCTGCGGCGCTGGCAGTGGCCGAGTCGTTGGTTGCGTCGCCAGACGCCGTTCCGTTTTTGGCGCTGGATTTGGCTGCGTCGCCATTGCCACCTTTGGCGGTGACTGAAGCATCGTGTCCACTGGCCGTGGCTGAAGCATCGGTCGACGTGGCTGCGGCAGAGGCGGTAGCGCCGTCACCCTGCGCTGACGATTTCGTAGTCTGACCTTGAGCATCTGTTGAAGTGGCCGTCACATTGTCGCCAGTGGCGCTGGCACTTGCTGATGAAAGCTGCAAGTTGCCGAAATCGGAAAGATCCACCGAGTTCGCCTTCTGGGTGCTGAGATCCTGGAGGGTCTTTTGGCTCGTCGTATCTACGGGTTGAAACTTAGTAAATGTTTGGGCTTGTGAAGCTTGCGATTCTGAAGCTTTATCTATTTGCATTACCACGGTCTGTACCTCCGGTACTGAAGCAACGACCCACCTCGAATCCCGCAAGGGGACTAGGCTCTCTCAATTCGGCAGGTTCTTTAGTAAGTGTGCGCAGCTTACCTGCGGAAAATGTCCGTATCGTGGTTTGAACGTGGCGACAATGTGACGGGTCGTGCCAATGCGCCTTTCCGATGGATGCCACCATATATGATGTAGGTGGTGCGAACGGTGAAACCGACTAACAGTGGCGCTATATAAGGGATTGCGAAAGCCTGCGAACGGTGCATCACTCTAATCTTCCTAATTAATAGAAGGCGCGAAGGTCGAATTTCAAGTTATCGACGTTCTCTTTACCCAAATGATCTCCGATAGGATCGGGTATTGATGCGATTTTGTGCGTACCTACTCCGCCGGCGCCACCGAGAACTACTGCTCCGATCGGGCAGCCTATTTCGGGCGAGGCGGCGGCGGAGCCGATCAAGCCGCCCACGACACAGCCGACAACAGCGCCCACGGCACTGCCTCCTTCCACCATATGCCAGTGATGTGAAACTTGCTCACTCGTCGGCTTGGCGTAAAGTTGATCGGCCGCGTTCAGATCAGACATGCTGATCTTGACGCTGCTTCCGGCATGCAGGGCGCCTAACTGTGAAACCAGACCGATATTGTTGCCTAGAACGGCAATGAATTTTCTCTCGTCAGCGGGTAGTTTGTCGGCAACCGATGCGTTAGCCAATTCACTCAGACTGAGGTAGCCATCATGGTTTGTATCGATGGACGCAAAGTCTTTTTTCAATCTGTGAAACTGCTCCAGACTTTGCTCGTCCGTGCCGGGATGGTCTAAATGGCGCGACTGCGGCGTTGTTGCCATATTATGCATTGCCAGTACGTTCTCTTGTACGCGTTGGCGCTGGGGAGAGTCTTGTGGCAACTTCTCTTGTTTAGGTGTCGCCTGTGCGGGAGCGTCTCCGTTGCACACCGGATTAGCAAATTCACTCCAAGCCTCTAACGGTTGTCGATCTTGCACTGCTTGATCGTGTGCTGACTTCTGAGCTACCCAATCGAGCGCTCCGGCCGCCACTCCGATGGCAGCTCCAGTGCCGGCGCCACTGCTGGCCTTGCCTCCGGCAACTTTGGAGCCGATCGCGCCGCCGGCTGCTCCGGCAGCGGTAGTCACTACTTCTGTGCTGATAAAGGATGGTGGCGCTTGGCACTGCTCCGGATCGCTGCGCTTCTGCAAGATCTGCGCGTCGTCTCTATTAATGCCGGACGGCGAAAGCGAATTATCGAGTCTGGAGAGAAAATCGAAATGCTTTAAAGCAGTGCTGGCAGTGTGTCCGATGGCGGTGTCGGGCGCTGCTGAGGCCACTGCATCCAGTTCAGCTCTGGTGATCACGCCATCTCGATTGAGATCCAGTTTACTGAAATTGCTGTTTAGTAGATTGCTGAACTCTTGAGGATTACCGTACAAATCGTCCATGAACTTAGCATGCGTGACCGCTGGCTCTGTGGTGCCCGACCCGGCATTGTGCGGTGCATCCATGAGCGTCTTCCTTTTAGAATCGGGTTTATTGGCGTGAGCGCGCAGGCAAATAGTAAGTTGGCGGCGTGTCGGTAACGTGACGAGCTTGCTAACGATGGCTGGGAATGTCGTGCAAAAACACCCGCTGTTTGGCAAATGGCAGCTAAGATAAAGTAGTGGAGTATCCAAACTGTTAACGGTATACTCCTGTCGGTCGGTTGCGACATCGGGTGATAGGCAATGCGAGCAAATGGTTTGAGTTTGGCGACGGCGCTGGGCGCTTTGTCGTGCCTGACTTTTGCGGCCAACGCCTGTTCTGCCGATGAACTGACGTCGCAGTACGGAACGCGCCACGCATACCAGACTGCTGCATATGGCAATAACACTCGCAAACGCTATCAATCAGTTGCTTCCCAGGCAGCTTCCATTCTCGAAGCTCAGCGGCAAGGACTGTGCATCGTCGTGTTTCGCCGCAATAAGGCCTATGCCTATCCAACCTCCGCGGGTCGACGAGCCTACCAGACGCAAATGAACTCCAAGCCCTTAGAAAAAGTCGGCACTCGCCGCGCCTATCAGACATAAAGAACGTCTCGCCGCCACAAGCCACGATGTTCGGCTTGGTCATTCCCTGGAATAACTAGATCGAATAGTATGGCGGAGGAAAATTGCAAAAGGCGAAAGGCGAAATTCAGATAGAAAAATCGGCGAACACTTGGGCCGAAGCCCAAGTGCCGCCGACAGTTGTTTACGCTGAGTAGTCGTCCCTCAAATCCAGCCAGTCATCGCCCGGATCTATCTGATAGTCAACCGCCCGAGAGAGGTTGCCTCCGTAGTATCCGTTCGAGCTGTTGCGGTAAATGAGGTCGACGTATCCACCGGTAGTAACGATCTTGATTCCGTAGAATTCATCGCACTCCTGCCGGCTTCTGCCGTCGTCGACAGCCTCTACATCGATGTCTCGCGCGTCCACGACCGTGTGCCCGAGAAGATTCTGAACTCCGACGATGTCGGCAATCCAGGTCTCCGAGCAGCAGTCCGCGAACGTCGTGTAAACCGATTGTCCCTGATCGTGGGTGACGATCAAAGTTGCCTGGTCCGGTGAGAGGAAAAGCGCCGTCACATTCTTGCCGATCAGGTCGCTCATTGCGCAGTAGTTGATTTTTCCGCTTTCCATTTCAATCTCCATCGTGGGCAGTCACCAGCTCCAGTGGTGTGCACACAAAGGATTTCTCAATGGTCGCGTTGCTCTCTCCTGCGTTGTTTATCAGCGAAAACTTGTATCCTCCACCGCTTCGACTCGAGCGCCCACACCATACTGTGACGCCTTGGCGTCATTCATCTACCCGCAAGCTGGTAACTTGCCCGGTGGGTTTGTTGTACGGATAAATTCAGGTTTGGTGTAGGTTATGCTCGAAGTCGAAGCGATTTTGGATACTTCAACCTGCCATCTCCATTTCCGGCACAACAACCATTTGTGTGCAAAGTGCGCAGATTAATCGCGAAAGCTTTCTTGCAGAAGCTAGCGCAGGTATGAGGCTTGTTACAGGCGGAGTGTTAAATCACTCTGCAGTCACAGCTCTTAAGCACGGGAAAAGTCCCACTGGCGGCGCAGATAAAATGTGGCTTCTAGTTCATTCTGGCTGGTACGGTGGAATTCGTTCTTCGTTTTGATCTCACCCGAGAAATAACTCCCTACAGTTACCCGCAACCGTTATTGCTTGATTGTCACCCTCATTCTCGAGGTACGACCAGGCAGACGTGCGCAAAGCACAAGTAAGTGAACGCGAAAGGATGACTTATGAACTACGCAGCTGTCTCTTCTTTCAATCAGAGAACCGTGTTTGACGTTCGCCGCTGTGGCATCATCGAGAGCGGCTTTTACGCCGGCAATGTGGAGGTGCACATCCCCCTTACGTATCCGCAGAGCCACGGGACGCCCACCGCTCTCCCAGGGGGTTCTGGACTGGCCATTCAAGGCGAGATGAAGGGGCTGATCGAGCGCGACTACCGGTACAGCGGAAAGCGCTGTCTCCTCGCCGGTTTTAACGAGGTGTTCGCGCTCAGGGAATGGTACAACTGCAGCGAGACGTTGTGCGTCATTCTCAAACCGCTCGGTATCGGACTGGGGATTGTCGGCGCGACGGCATTGGCCTTCGACAGAAAGCTGCCTCGCAACAAGCAAGGCTTGCGGCGTAAGTTCTTGCTGAAAACGCACCGGCAGATCGGTGAAATTGCTGGAGTCAGTTTTAATACGCCGCATCCGTTCGTGCTCGAAGTCACCAACGGCAAAGGGCGCGAAGAGCAGACGACCAACGTGCCGATCGACGCGCTGACAATCAACCAGGCTCTGGCTGCCGTCGGAGCAACCGCAAAGAGCTGGACGGCAGAGGGACTGCGTGGGCACCAGGGCGGCTATTGCGACCAGTGCGCCTGCTCCTACAGCCAGGAGAAGAAGTGGAGCTTCCACGGCAACGGAGAGCATCGCTCCGTGTGGATCGGCGCGCTTGTAGAGCCAATGGTGCGAGAAAAGAAGGCGGCGCTGGCTTAAGCGCTACTCGTGTTTGGGCGCAGTGGTGACGGCGAGGAGGCTGTCGCACTGTGCCCTCCTGTTTTTTCGAACAGTTTGCCAAAAGGAGAGAAGATGAGCAAAATTCGAGTTGTTCTTGAACCGGGTTCGGCGCAAGCGAACTTGATTCAGGAAATCAAAGCGCAGATCCCCGGACTCGAGATCGAGGTGGTGACTGCCGACAATCTGGAAGGCAACGGTCCCCACACCGTCGACTTCGACGGGCAGAAGATTGGACCGGAAGGTACTTTTTTCCGTCAGGGCGGCGAGTGGGTTTTCAGGCTGCAGAACGCGTCCAGGCGCTTCGGCAAGGATAAGGAGATGCCCGAGCGTGTCCTCTGTCTCAACCCGGAGAAAGCTGTCGAGGAGCAGATCATCGAATTCCGTTTTCGCAAGAACATGATCTACACGCAGGAACAGCGGCAGGAAGCAGTGCGTGCCAAGTTTGCCGAGCGCAACTGCATGGTCGTAGGTCCGACGGGATACAGCGATGCCAAAGCAGCTCTGCACCACCTGCAGAACCTGGACTACGAATATGCCGTCAAAGGCATCTTCTCGCAGATGGTGCGCAGTCTAAAAGCGCGCATCAGGGGCTTGCAGTTCGGGCTCACCAATGGTTCTTCCGACCTGGGCGTCGACATGGCCATCAACCTGCTGGCAGAAGAGGAGAGCATTCCGTTGCTGGGCTTTTCTTGCCCCGAGTTCATGCTTTATGTCAAAGACACGGGCATGAGTATCGTGGTTTGTAAAAACCAGACGGAGTACAGCAAAAACTTCGTCGAGACGCCGGACGTTCTCATCGCCCTCAATGGACGCCGCCAAGCATTCGACATGGACATCCTCGGCATGATCGGCCATTACAAGCCGGTGATCATGCTCGATCTGATGAGGGCTCTGGCCGGCGTCAGCAAAGGTGCTTCGCTGGGGCCAAACGGCAGCGTCGAGGATGCAGTCGGACTGTTTCTCTCGTTGCTGAAGGTTCCTCCCGAGGAGATCTACACCGGTTCGAACCAGATCGGCCGCGTAGCGCAGTGGACCGCTGCAGAGATGGTTCATCTCGCTCAAGCCAGCCTGAAAATCGATCCGCATCGCAAGTACGACAACCTCACGGCAATGGCGGTGGCGCAGCAAGTTTTCTAGTGTCCCGCTACTAGGGCTGTTTTTATTGCGCGCGCGGACGATTGAACTGGCCCTGCCGGTTCTTTCGAACGCGCGCGCAATTTATTTTGCCACCATATATGATGCTTTCCTTATATTATATATTATAGTAAACAAAACGAAAATGCTGAAGATATAGAGGCTGTGCGGCCTTGTGCGAAAGAACCACCGGTCGATGAGTGGCAGCAAGCGTTGTCGCTGACACTCATCGACCAGAGGATTAGAAATCGACGCTGAGGCGTTCGCAGCCGGCGCAGTGTTGTTTCATCGCCGTCCAGCGATCGGACAACAGCTTCGCCACTTCCGCGGGAGACTCAGGCAGGTCGTCGGCAGCAATCGGATCGCCGGCGACAACCGTCGCACCGTAAATCTTGCGTTCGACCCATGCGGTTTCGACCAGGTCCTTGTTCTTCATTTTCACGCGCACTCGGCGCAAATTGCGGAGCAGAGGCAGACTGAACAGACCGCGCGGACGTTCGTCGTATCCGATGTAGACGGGCAGAATGGCAATCTTCTCGCCGGTTTTCTGCTGCACCAAATGCGCGATACGCACGGCTCCGGGACGGATGCCTGCGGGGTCGAGGTTGTTGTCGGCAACGAGACGGCGCTGCGGAAAGAGGGCGAAGTTTGCTTCGCGGTCCAACACCATGCCGTCGACTGCCGCTTGAAGAGCCAGCTGAGCCTTCTCTTTATCGTCCCGAACGACGGCAACGCAGCCGGTCCAGGCGAAATACCAGGCTCGCAGCAGTTTTACTTGCTCGACAGCAGACATATAGCGCCAGGTGCGCTTATGTCCGACCTTGAGCAGAACAGGGATATCGCCCATCACCTGGTGATTGATGGCAGCGACAAGGCGACCGTTCCAGTCGTCGATTTTCGGGCTGCGGACAAACTTGACCGGGCCGATCATGATGCGACAGGCGACGGCAGAGACCACTCCCTGAAACCAGGCAGCCGCGCGGCTGACCTTGGGGACGACGTAGCCGGGAGTTGTGCGCAAGCGGTGACCCTCGCGGATCCACGGCAAGGCGAAGAAGACGAACCAGACAGCGAGAATTACAGAGAGCACCTCTAGGATGTGCATTCTGCCTCCTTTTGATGAGAATCTGTGTTTTGAAGTTAGGCGGCGCAAAGCGGTACGGCACAATTCAGACGCGCTGGGACGCGCACAGTGAGATCCGTTGTAGCTGATGCGTATGCCGGTTTGAGAGTGAGTTGTTGATCAAAAGCGAAAGATACCGATCAGTATCAAAAATTCTGTTTACTTCCCTAGCTCTGTTGCCAAATCTATAGCCATCAGTACCAAAGGGGTTTACTGTTTGTGCAACAAGAACCTCATGAGATAAGGGTTTGGGAACTTTTTGCCAACAGATGGCGAAGCGGCGCCAGGTCGAGGTGACTGAGCAAAAAGTCGTGCACACATCCGAAATGGTGTGTATCATGATGAATGCCGTCTCACTTTGACGGCGGAAACACTCGCAGGGTCGTGAAAACACTTCGGCAGCAGGGCAGCCTACTCCGGATCACTTTGCGGTAAAAAACGTGGATGCAGAAACGCGAGCTAAGGTGCAAGCCTCCAAGGATTACTATTACATCCTGGGAGTGAGGCCGGATGCCACTTCCGAAGAGATCGGCGAGGCGTACCAGGAGCAGTACGAGAAGTTCGGTCCGCATGTGAGCGCGCAATCCATCGACCCGGACATTCAGATCAAAACGTTCAAAGATATTTCTGACGCTTACGAAATCCTGATGGACCCCGGTAAGCGCAAGGAGTACGACCGCAGCTCCGCGCAAAGCAGGCAGAGCACCTCTGAGTTGAGAGCGCTCTGGGCCACGCGTGCGAACACTCCGCCTCCATCTTCTTCTGCCACTGCTGCCGGTGCGCACGCGGCGCCCGAACCGCCAAAGGTACAAGCGCTCGCCCTGGAGATGGAGCTGGAAGTAACACTGAAAGAAGCGGTCAAAGGCGCAAAGAAACAGATCAAGATTAGCGATCCGCGCCCGTGTGCGACGTGTCAGGGCCAAAAAACAACCAGTCGGATGCAATGCTCCAACTGTCGAGGACTTGGTTATTTCAACGTTGAGCGTGTTGAGGAGATCGAGTTGCCTACGGCTCTTTATGACGGCATGGAGATTCGTCTGCCAGATCAGGGACGCTTTGATCTGCGCGCCGGCAGACAGGGAGATCTGATTATCAAAGTGAAGGTGAGGCCGCATCCTGTGCTCAGTGTGCTCGGGCGAGACATTACCTGCAATGTGCCTGTCACCATCTACGAAGCCGTCCTGGGCGCTGAGATAGAGGTGCCGTGTGCCACTGGCCGAGTGGTAATGAAGATTCAGCCCTTGACACAGACCGGTCGCGTTTACCGGCTGAAAGGGCTCGGTCTGGCAGGCGCTGACCAGCTCGTCTCTATCGATGTCGTCATGCCGCAGTCCTTGCATGGCGACCAGGTAAATCTTTTCAAGAAGCTAAAAGAGCTGTCTGCCGCATCTGGCGAGCCCAATCCCAGAGAGTCGATGTTCAGACAGTAGTGCGCCACCGTATGCGGTGTGATAAGTGAGCAACATTGGAGGCGTATCATAATTGGGTAGCTGTCGCAGCAACTGGTGCGGCTCTCGCAAGATCGGTCTTGTTTGTGTAAAGCGTTCGAGCTGATGTATTGCCTCGACTTGACGCTGGAAACTATCGGTATTCTGAGCACACAAGCTTCGCACTGTCCTCGAATATGATTACGAGTTCTTGGCAACCACCGGTTGAGGCGATCTCCACGCTCTTGGCATCTGGTTTTTGCATCACATATGATTGTCGATGCGCTGGAAAAATCGCCAGGACAGGGCGCTAAAACTGACACATGATGCGGCATTCGCCTGGATCAAAATATCTCAAAATCAATCCTCTTTGCAACCAGCTCCTCGAATGCCAACATCCGTCCCTGTTTGCGGCTCTGCAATCATTCTTTACCAGCTTCGCTAATCATCATGTGCGCTTAGATCGCGCTTATAATCGACTTCTTGACAACAAAGCAAAAAAGGACAGTGTGGTGACAGTGGCACATCGCTCAGCCTGTGCCTGTTTCGGGGTCTAGTCAATGGTGGCGTGCTTGATACCAGAAGATTTACCGCCTCTAAGCTTGTTTGCAGTCATCAACCACATCCGCATAGTCTTAGGCGTTCCCTCCTTGCCCTTTTTCTCTAGGTCCAAAACAGCTCCAACAAAGTACCTAGAACGCAAACGCGACTCTCAGCTTTCACCATTTGCTTGGTGTTCTGAATATCCGTTTTCGTACCAACACGTTGTTGTCGCTGCGCCAGACGTAGCGATGCTCCCCGCCTCCTCGGAGGCGTAAAATTTCCCATGCCTCACTTGAGGCGGGAAGGAGATAACTCTGATGAGTACTAAGACTTCTCGTTCTGCCACTCGCACGTTCAAGAAGATCGCCAAGGCCACCGGAAACAAAGTTTCTGTTGTTCGCCGGGCGATTGAGGACGCGCTGAAACATGGCAACTTGAACGGTGAGTTCAAGTTTTTGACGTTTGCTGGGCTCCTGCCAGTGCACTTGCCGGACGGCACCAAAATTGCGGTGCTTCCCGATATCCACGTACCTGCGCATCACAAGCAGATCATGTGGGCAGTGCTCCGAGCTCTCAAAGACTTCCAGCCGGACATTGTCATCCTTATCGGTGACGTTGCGGACTGCTTCGCCATCTCTGCCTGGCCCGCTGACCCTGGTGTCACGCGCAATGTGCAGGCTGAGCTCGAGCAATCCCGCGAACTCGCCGATGAGATCATGGAAGTATCCGGCGCTTACTGGTTGTTCTGGATTATGGGCAACCACGAAGACCGCATGTGGCGGTTTTTGACCAATGTCGCGCCCCAGTTGGCCAACATTGTCAATCCGACCACTCGTGAGAAGGCGATGGCGATTCACGATCTTCTGGGTTATGGCCCGGATGACCACGTGACTTTCCTCTACGACCTCTCCGAACGCGGCGGCTTTGGTGGCGGCATCGTCGTCAACGGCGATACCGAATACCACCACGGCTTCATCGTCCGACCCAAGCCTGGCGCCAGCCCGCGCGCGGATTCCGACCGTACCGGTCGCTCCACCACGCACGGACACACGCACCGGGCAGGCATGACTGTTCGCGAAACGACCACCGGCGAAGTTGTCGCTGTCGAGTCCGGCCATCTGGTCGACCCGCGGCATCCTTACCTCGCCTATGCCAACTTGCTCAACAACTGGCATCCGGCGGTCACCTTTGACACCATCGTTGGTGGCAAAGTTCACAGCGAAGTTCTGCCTATCGATCAGGTGGAAATTGATGGCCAGCTGCGGTACGTACTGTCCTTCAAAGAGAAGGACTACGTGTCCTCTGACCGGTAATCGGCTCGGCGGCAAATGAACGGCGGGAGCATCGCCAGATGCTCTCGCTGTGCCGCTTGCCGCCACACCTTCTACGAAAAGGAGATAAATCCTATGACTAAGTCACAGAAGATGAGCCGTGCGCAGGTCGCCAAAATGGACTACCCCTACGCATGGCCCCCTGAATCGGTGTTGAGTCCGGGTCCCAACTTCCTCTGGAAGCGTGAAGTCGCAATCGACTTCGACCAGGTGGTTGCGAACTGGACCGAGCAGTACGTCAAGTTCATCAACTTGACCTACGGCTACAACATCGATCACACGCAGATCGATTGTTACAACATGCAGTTTGACCCCCGCATCCCGCTCACCCCGGAGCAGCACGAGGAAGCGTTCATCGCCTTCTCGCGCCTGTCACGCGGTGGCTTCGATGCGCTCAAGCCCTACGACGGTATCCGCGATACCTTCCGTGCCATTCTCGATGCGGGCATCCGTATCAAGATCTACACGTGGGTTCCTGGTGCGACCGAAAAGGTCCCCGGCGGTGCCAAGTCGTTTAACTCGGGACAGGCGCAGCGCGCTCGTTTCGAGATGATCAAGGCGTTGGATTTGGGCATTGACCCGATGAAAGACGTTAAGTTCATGGGCTCGGCGGCGAAGAAGTGGAAGATGGCTGAGGAGCACATTCCCCTCATCATCGAAGACAACCCCGAGACTGCAGTTGGCGTTGGCATGTGTGCCGCACACGCCGTTATTCTCGTACCGGAGGCGACCAACGCGGGGCTCATCGCTCCCAACGTGCTGCCTCTGCGCGACCGCAAGGACCTGGCTAAGACCGTCATCAGCTTCTACCAGAAGCTCGACGCAGCCGGGCTCTTGCTCTAAGGAGGTTTTCTATCATGCCTAAGAGCACGAAGTTCAAAAAGGTTGTGGTCAGGGAAGATGCGAAAACCAGCCTGCGAGCAGCAAAGATTCATCCTTTGCGGCTCGAGCACGGTCAGAAGATCGTGGCTGCTGCGCATCTGTATTTCCCGTACCATGACCGCTCTATGTTCGAGACCTGGCTGAAGTTCCTCGAGGAGCAGAAGCCTGCCGTCGTGCTGTTGCTCGGCGGTATTGTCTCGGAAGACGCGTTCAAAGCGCTTTGGGAAGACGAGGATAACTACCTCCACGACTACCCCGAAGTGCCCGAGGTTTTGGAAGCGAAGGCAGCCGGTCTTTTCGAAGATCGGGTGACGACGCTGGCCAACCGTGTCCGCACCGAACTGTTCGAGCGCATCGCCAAAGCGTCAGGCGCGACTGTGATCTGGGATCCGTCCTGGACTCACCTGTCGATGGCCAACGAAGTGCGACTCGTCGAATGGGTGCAGGCGACCAAGCGGTTCTTGGACGGATGGACTCAAAACCATCCGGACTCCTCGGACATCCTCTCCGACCCGAACATCCACCTTCCCCGTGAGCTCGATCAGCTCTTCGGTCTGCGTGGCATGGACGGCAAGGACGGCCGCCCCCACATCAAGGTGCTGCGTTACGGCGCTGGCGTCGACGTGAACAACAAACTGTTGTTCATGATTGGCGACTTCCGCCGCCGCAACGCCGGTGATGCGTCGATGGTCGAGTGGGAACAGCGCGGACGTTCGATTGTGCGCAGCTTCGACGGTAAGGTGGCTTCGTGGTGGATGACCACCGCGGATCACTCTCTGCCCGGACTGCGCCTGAAGTTCTGGCAGGGCCACGAGATCGGGTACATGTGGGATCCGATTCAGAACGCGCACTTCCGGGACTACGACCGGCGCGCCGCTGGCTTCTGGTGGGGTCGTATCCGTTTCGGCAACATCGAGGGTCGCTCTGTCCCGTTTCGTCGGGGCGAGGATGGCCGTCGTTCGTTCGTCGTCAACGGCAAGGCGTACACCGAGGTTGAGCCCGGTTGCACCTGGTGCGGCGAGGAGATCATCCCCGCTGCAGTCGCGAACGCCAAGGCTGCCGATTGCGGCTGTGCTCACACCAGTGAGCCGGCCGTTCTCGGTACGCCCGAAGCGATTTCCAGTCGGCCGGCCACTTCCGAGGCGCCTGCGCCGAAGAAGCGGACGAGCCCGCGCAAACGGTCTGCGAGAGCGGCGAACAAGAAGAAGTAACTTTCACTGTTCGCCGAGACCGTGGTGGGGTGTTCAACTTGCCGGTGGCAAGCTCTGACCCCCACTCTCTCTCGGGCAAGAGGAAGCACAGTTCCTACGAGGGAATTTGACTGTGTAAGAGCAGCAGAGAAAAGCCTTAAACCGGCAACATCTCTGCTGCTCTTCTTTTTGGTGCTGTTGTGACTATGTAGAGTAGTAGCTAAGACTGGCGCACCGGCAGACTGATCTTGGTTTTGTCTCTGAGAGAAGGCGTGCCAGCGCTGATAACGGTTGCATGATCTCTGGTTTGCGGTATTTACGTACGGTTATCGCGCTTCGCAGATACTACGAAATGGTTGGTGGAGCAGGGCGAAAGCCGCTATTCATGCGGCTTTCCTGGTTGACTCATTGAGGCAAATTAGCGCCGCCCTCGGGTTTGGTTTGGCGCGAGCGCTGCCCTAAGTTCAGGGCAATCCGGTTTTCCCTCTCGACGAAGCGCCCAACAGCAAAGCAATTCCCTCCTCAAAGCAGACCCTCCCACTTGCAAGTGCAAGCGGGAGATAGCTGGGGAGTGAATTTTTGCAGCCAACGCGAAGCGAGTCCGCAAGCCGCTCTGGCGAGACCCTTCCCAAGATCTCAGAACGGAATTGGACTCGCTTACGCGTTCTCTGCAGTGACGGGACCGGATTTCTAACTTCAGCACGATAGGAGAACAATATGTTTGCAAACTTTCAGTCCCCGTACGACCAAGGCATAATCGAATGCAAGAAATTGTCTTTCGCGTTTTGGTCTTTAATCTGGCTCAATCTGGAACACAAGTTTAAATGCGACCCAAGCCGTCAGCGCAAAACTGAAATACTCCGTGAACTGTACACCATCTGCTCCAGCGGTTCTGCTCTTGCGAGACTGATTCGCTGCGGCGCCAATGGGAAATTGATTCCTCGGCAGTTGACTCTAAGTATTTTGGTTAGGCTTGCCTCCGATTTAAAAGCGGATGTGAGTTTGAAATCTACCCTTCCGAATGGGCAGTTTCGTGAATGTTTGATCGTTAGATCAGGCACGCTGCTTGCCCAGTTGGCAGAAGCGTTTCCGCAGAATGGCTTGTCCAGACTAGTGATAACGCAAGCAGATGATTTGGTCCAGGATTTCCATTTTGAAAGGCTCTTCGAACTGGCATCGAGCCAAGGCTACCGTTTAACGGTTCGTCTTCTGTTCAACGACCAAGTTGTTCCGAGTGCTGCGTTCGATCAAACCTATCCGATTTTGCGAACGCATTATGAGGAATGGATACGATCGCAACGCCGTCCGCCTTGATAAACGAGTGCCACCACCATTAGTGGCATTTCGTTTTACTGATAGCAGCCAAACCTTGCGGTCTTAATTTAAAAGACGCCGCACGGATATTGATGTTCCCAGGTTGAGCCCGTGTTTTATTTAAGGAGAAATATATGTGTTTTAGATATCCGCATTTTGCCCCAACAACTTATATAGAGGTACGCGACTGTGCCAACTCTCAGGCCGCTGCGCAAAGCAGAAGGCTCTCTTTTGCACTTTGGAGTATGGTTTGTCAATGCACGCCCCAGCAGATCGCCTCGCTAAGCATGAGAGAGCGCGCACAGATCGAACAACTGATTTGGAACGGCTGGTGCAAACAGTCGATCAATTTAAGCCTTTCAGCAGCGCGTCACATCGTTGAACGACTGGGCGGAGAGCTGGAGTTGATTGCTCTTCCTTGTTGTGACTCTGAGACTAATTGGCCCAAAATAAGGATGCGATGTCAATCTTCTAACTCGGCCGAAATTGCTATGGTGCTCAATCACCTGCATGCAATGCTGCCATGGCACGCTGATAGAAATGGGCGAAGCGCGGCCACAGCCTGGCGGCGGCGCTTCGCTGATATTGGTGCCCTGAGCGGCTTGAGTGCCAACACAGTACGAGATGCAATGTGCTTCTACCGGCAGTCCAGATTTCGCACTCTGGTTTTGATAGCTGCAGCCATGCGTCACCGAATCCACTTGTGCGTCCGTTTTAACGGACGCATAATGAACGCCAAAAATGATCCACAAAGACATGCAGAGTATATGGTGCAAATGCGCAGACGCTCTGTGAAATTGCGCACAGCTTCGTAAAGCCCAAGAGAGAGCGCGGTCAATGCCGACCGCATCTCTTCCCGGCGCAACCAACGATGATTTGTAGTAAAAGCGGATTGCCTGTTTACTAAGGTAGACTGGAGATAGCGCCAGAGCTTGGCAGATCGCCAGGAGGAAACGGTGACGAGCAGTTGCCCCGAGTGCCAATGTGACGTAGAAGCGACCTGGAACTTCTGTCCAGCTTGTGGGTGGCAAGTACAGCAGTTTTACAACACCATTCGCAGGCATGTTTTCGAGGCCATCGTCAGACACGCGATTCGAGGCGGTTCTTGGAAAGAGTCGTGTTTGGGTCCGATGCAACACAATCAAATCAGCATTGCCGAAATAGAATCCGAGGTGCGCCGGCGCAAGACCGCTGCGCGCCGAGCCCGAGCAGCAGCGGTCGTGCGCGGACGCATGGCGAAAACTGACCTGCCTATTTCGAAAAAGCTGTCCGACATTCGCGGTGCGTTGACATCGATCTCGCGAAAAAACACTACCCCGGTAATAGGCGAACTGGCAGGCGTGATTGAAGAGCTCGAACAATGTTTACGAGAGCTCGAAGGTCAAGTGGAAAGCGCCAGAAAAATCCGCAACGACAGGCAGCTGAAGCAGCATACCGACGCCAAGCGCCAGCGCGCCGACGGTTGACATTGTTTTGAGTAGACCGGTCTGCTATGAAGCGAAAAAAGAAATGAGCGCGGTGTGGCACCGCGCATGGTGCCGTCAATAGGCAGGCATATTGACGAAAGACACCTGAAAATGCAGAAAAAAAATTGAAATGAAAAAATGAACTGGAGCGGGGTAAACCCGCTCCAGCCGCTCATGTCTAGCAGATGTGAACGAGGGGACGTTTTCCCATCGCCGGTTCTTCACGCCGGATGATGGCTTCAGTCTCCGCTCCGATTTCGCCTTCTCCGAACACTACATATCGAACGGCGTTCTCGAGCGGTTGACGTTCACTCCAGGCGAAGTAGCAGTGAGCCGTGCAGCCGTACATCTTCTGCACACCGATCAGCAGTTTTGCTATCGCCGGGGCCACCGAGTGGGTTCTGCAAAGGAGCACCGGCTTTTCGCCCGGCCTCGCGTCGATGGTGAGCTCGTTCTCGAAAAATTCGGAAGGGTCTTTTACCTCCACCTCGAGAAAGAGCAGGTTGCCGGTATGGATTCCGTGCCGTTCGCGCAGGTCTTTCAGCTTTTGCACGTAGCCGTTGATGTTGGGGCGATGAGCGACGATCTTGAGACGTCCGTCGTTGAGGTTGCTTGCGATCAGCTGTTTGGCCGCAGGGGTCAAAATCAGATGTTCGTGACGCAACTCCAGAGACCTCCGTGCGCGCGAAATCGCCGAGGAGAGAAGAATCAGCCCGATGAAGCAGCTGGCAACCTTGAGACCGTCGGGACGATCCTTGATGTTGCTGATGAGCGTGTAGATGAAGATGAGCGTGACGGTGCCAAAGGCTGCCTGCAAGACCTTCTTGCCTTTGACACTGAGCGTGACTGCGAACGCCGCCGAGGCGATCAGCACCAGTACTCCTGTCGCATAAGCGCCGCCTTGCGCATCGACATCAGCGTGGAAGATGATGGTGACGAGAAAGGATACTCCCAGGAAGAAGAGCACCAGCGGACGAGTGGCGCGCGCCCATTCCGGTGCCATGCCGTATCGAGGCAGATAGCGCGGCACCAGGTTGATCAAACCCGCAAGTGCTGAGGCTCCGGCAAACCAGAGAATTCCCACGGTGGAGAAATCGTAGATTGTGCCGAATCCGTCGCCCAAGAGTTTGTGTGCCAAGAACGCAATGGCGCGTCCATCAGCTTGTCCTCCGTGAGCAAACTCCTTAGCGGGGATGAGCAGGGTGGTGACGAAGCTGGAAGTGATCAGTGCCGCAGCCATGATGAAAGCAGAGGTCTTGAGCAGCTTGCCGGTGTTGGCAATCCGTCCCGCCGGATTTGTCGGGGTGTCGGTGGCGCTGCCTTTGATCATCGGCATGACGGCGACGCCTGTCTCGAAGCCGCTCAAGCCGAGTGCCAGAGAGGGGAAGACAATCGCCGCTGCGATGAGCACGTTGGTAAAAGACCCTTTGGTGACGAGCAGAGCCGACCACCAATGTCCGACGAGTTGCGGGTCTACGATGATGTGGTAGATACCGACGCCCATGACGATCGCGTTGAGACTCAGGTAGGCAGCCACGAGTGCTACCGCCACCCCGATCACCTCCTTGAAGCCCTTGTAGAACAGTGCTCCGAGTGCGGTTAGGAGAAACAGCGTCATCGCCATCTGGTTGTGGAAGTACGGTTTGATCAGGGGGTTTGCCACCAGGTGTGCACCGGCATCAGCCGCGGACAGGGTGATCGTAATGACGAAATCCGTGGCCGCGAATCCGATCAGTACCAGCACGAGAATTTTGCTCCACCAGCCGGGCAGAAGGCTTTCCAGCATGGAGATGCTGCCTTGCCCACTGAATGATTTTTGCGAGACGCGGCGATAGACCGGCAGTGCGCCGAATATCGTCAGAAGCACCAGCAACAGCGTCGCGATCGGCGAAACGAAGCTGGCGGCGGCGAAGGCAATCGAGGGTTGATAACCGAGGCTGGAGAAATAGTCGACTCCAGTAACACACATCGCTTGCAGCCAGCTTGTCGAAGAATGCTCCTCATGATTCTCGACTTTCTGGCGCACCTGACCCTGCTCAATAGCGGTAGCAGACATAAATTTCAGACTCCTTCTTCTTTTCCTTGAAATAAAATCTGATTGTGTTGTCGGCAATGAAAGAATCAGTCAGGCGCCTCTCAACCGAGGAGCTTGATAGTTTCTTGATATCAATGCCAAAAAAACATGAGCATCGCTGCAGGCTCCAATTGCTCTGCAGCAGCGCGCTTCAGCCAAATGGCCCGCGCGGTTGCTTGATGGTTTCTTGATATCGAGGCGAATTTTTTTTCGTCTCACATGGTCGGGCCGGCTGAAGGCAGCAGCTGCTGCTTCAAACGGGAGTTCGCGGGTGCGTTGTTTGGGTTAAGGTGGCGGAATCTCGCTGACGCGATAAGTACGGGTAGACATGACTGGAAACTATCGTCTATCTCGGGCGGATCATATACTGCCAAGATGATAGAGGTGGGAGAAATACCAATTAGTTCAGAGAGCAAAGTCTGGTTAAGGTTCGCGCAGCATCTGATAGGTCGCTAAAACCGTACGGTCAAGCAGGCCGTTCACTGAGCTCGCGCGTCTTTTTAACTCGATTTCTGCTGGAAGACCGCGATTAGATCGCCGACGGTCTTTACGCTTTTCAGGTCGTCCTGCACGAGGAAGACGTCGAAATCGTCCTGCAGCTCAATAACCATGTCTACGAGTGCAAATGAGTCATTCACCAGTTCTGTCAACACCGCATCATCTTTCAACCTCTCTACCGGCTGTTTGATAATGGCGCTCATCGCCTCTTTGAACTTAGTTCGCTCCATTGTGCAGCCTCTCGTTTGCGTGCAGAATCTCTCTAATTCGTTCGCCGTGCTCGGTCATCGTGTGCGAATAGACTTCGCAATCGGCTTCTTTGAATTTGCGCATGGTCCTCTCGACTAAATCCTCACCATGCGTTTTTTCCATCTGGCGCAGAGCGTCACGTATCCACTCGATGTGCCATTTCTCGTCTTCCATGATGGTGCGCAGCGTCTCTTTCACAACAGGGTCCAGTCCTGCCACCTGGCTGTGCACTGAATATTGACTGATGACGCGCTGTTCGAACACCTGTGTGATGGCCAGCACTTCCATCACGTTCACCGGCATTCCTGCCGCTTCGATATACTGATCCTGATAGGCTTGCCGCAGCCGCAGCGGTTTTCCGCCCAGCTGCTCGATGGCCCTGGTCCAGTACCATGCGTGTGCCGACTCATCCGCAAAGTGCTTGGTCATGTCGCGTTGGATTGGACCTGATTTAATCGACTGTGCCAGCCGGCCAAAGAAGAGGGCGCCGCTGATTTCGGAAGACCGATAGAAGCTGAGGAGCCAGAGCTCATTTTCTGTAAGTGTCATCATGCCCTCGTCTGCACCAGATCTGATACCGGATTGAAACGCCGGTCCATCTCAATTTCTCATTTCCGCTGTTTAGTTGACCGCAACTTCTGGCGCCCTCCCCCATTTTGACGCCACCAGAAATTCGCATGTTTTGCGCACGAATTTGGCTGCGTCGGGCGCCGAATAAGCGTCGCCCAGCAGGTGCCTCACTTGCTCGTTGGCGACCTCCTTCTCGATGTACAGTTGTCTTGCGAACGGAGAGACACTGGACAACGCCTGCTTCATGATGCCATCACCGAATCCCGTGGAGGCGTCAGAGAGGAGGTTGAATGCGTCCAGGTCCGTGTACAGCGGCTTTAGCACCCGTCGACGCTGAAAAGATGCGTCGCGCTCGAAGGTTTCATGCGTAAGATCGACGAACTCTCCCAACGTCAAGCACTCATCCTTGCTGTAGCAAGCATGGTAAATCTTCTGCCTGTCACCGCGACTTACGGCTGCCACTAGCGCTTCGGTGGCAAAGTCGCCTGTGATCAGATAAAGCGGTGTGGAAGAGAGTCCGGGAACAACCGACATGAGCCCGTAAAACAACAGTTTTAGAGTGTTGTGCACGGCGTTCTGTTGAGTGGCATGACCACTTTCGTCGTCCGCCAAAACCGTTGCTACTCGCACTATCGACCAGGGAATGGCGCCGCCACTGTCGATCAATGCGCGTTCGGCTGCCCATTTCGAGCGCTCGTAATGGTTGGCAAAGCCGGCTTCTTCGCCGATCGGCTCTTCTTCGATCGTACCTTGCTGCATGCCGGAAGCGTAAATGGAACTGACATAGCACAAGCACTCGAGATCGGGGCACTGCGCTGCCAGTTCGAGCAATCGTCGAGTGCCGTCGATGTTGACTGATTGAGCGGTTTGCGCATCGACGTTAAAACGAGTGACGGCGGCGCAATGAATGATTCGGGCGACGTCTCGACCTTGGACGGATGAGAAGCAGTTGTCGGCTGAAAGATCGCCTGTGTAAAACGAAACCCTGCTATCTGGCGTTGCTAGCGCGTCCTTCATTATCGAAACTTTAGCGCGAAATTCGTTCTCGTCGGCCGAGCGCACCCAGAGCATGAGCGGTGCATCGTCGCTGGCGAGCAGCTTTCGCGTCACACGCATACCGAGATATCCGTCGGCACCCGTCACCAGAATCGCTTTGCTCATCGTTTTAACCGCAGCTCCGGAAGCTTAATCTCGCCCGTTCCAAAAGTGGCAACCAGAGCGAAGAGCCAACGCTCCATGCCGAAGGCGACACAACCGGACGAAGCTTCTTCATCTGCTCGCGTGATCGAGAATGCCTCCCCGAAATAGCTGCGGTGGAAGTTGATCGAGCCGATGGCCAGGTGGTTGCGAAAGATCATCTCCTCTTTTACGGGATCCAATTTCTGCATCAGATACTTGGGATTGCGCGATGGCTTGAAAAATGGATCGGTGGCATTGGCGAATTTCACGTCCATCTGCGCGTCTATGAAAAACTGCTCCAAGGCCGTTTTCCAGGAGGCGAGAAACGACTTAACTTCATCGGCGTTGCCAATACAGACAATTTCGCGCATGTTAAAACTCCACTGCCGCTGCAAGGGCAAATACTCGCTCTCGCGGCGGAAGCAGTTGGCGCAGGCGGTGAGATACCGGGGTGAGTCGAGTCTCTGCCCCTGATGTCCGACGTAAAAATGGTAACAAGTGGCCGGCGTGAGAACATCTTTGATCGCAGACAGCTTCGTCAGATGTAGCTCACCATGCTCATCTATCGGGGTCCTACCTGCGAAAGCGGCGACATTTTCCTCAGCACTGTCGAGAGTTACCGGCATCGTGATCAGCTGCGGAAACGAGTGAAAATAGTCCAGCTTAGCCAGATGGCGAGCGGAAATAAAGGTCGGCATCTTCCACTGTTGTGCGCTATAGTTGGCCGCCCAGGAGAGAAACATCTGCTCTAACTGCCAGTACAGTTCGAGCGCCCGCCCGGTCAGAACTGCCTGCCCATTATCGTTCCAAGTGAAGCCGTCCAGGTCTTTCAACGGGACAAGCTGCTCAGTTGTCATTGTTGCCTCCGAAGAAGTTCTTATAAATCGTGTTGATATCTTTCAATGAACCCGGCTTCAAATCGCCCGCATCGAGGGGCTCGTTAGTAAGCTGCTCGATATATAAAAGAAGATCCATTACTTGAAGCGACGTAATTATTCGCTGCTCGATTATTGCTGTATCATCCGCAATCGGTGGTAGCTCAGCTTTCTTGCTGGCAGTGTGAATCCAATGGCGCAATAGATTTTTTACGTCGCTCTCTGCTTTCACAGTTCAGGCTCCTCCTGCAAGATTTCGTGTTGCAACAAGAATCGCAGGCAGGCTTGCGAGACCGTCTTGCGATGCTGCGCTGCAGTGTCATTCGCCATCGCTGTTTTTTGCAGCTCGTACGGTTGAGCCAACTGCGCGTCTTTGTAGACCGATGGATTGTAATACTCGCTCCAGGTAGTGCGCAGATAAGAGACGATCTGTTCTCGCACGGAGTTTAGCGATTCCTCTGGCCATTGCGGCGAATGCCGGCGAAACAGCTCCTTCACGATCTGGCGACCGAAAACCAAATGGCGGGCCTCGTCTTTATGGTGGAGCAGATTGATCTGCTTCGCCACTGTATGCAGGCGTTCATCGAGCCCCATTTTTACGTTGTAGGCATCGACAATCTCCTCGAAGATCATCACTTTGGCGAAGAAGAGGAAGTCTTCTTCGCCGGGAGCATAGTCGCGGGGGAAAGCCATCTTGCGGTCAGGGTATATTTTGCCGGCGTAGCGCATGCAGAAGCCACCGAAGTACATCATGTGTTTGTTCTCTTCGTCGAGAAAATGATGCAGATACGGTGAGACGTCCTGGTTGCCTTTGGCATAGAGCCGGTGGGCGAGCCCTTCTACCAGCGACTTCTCTCCGTGAATGTTAAGGCTGAAGAAGTTTATTGCTTCATAAAAGCTGAGCAGGCGCCGTCGTTGTTCAGTAAGCTGCTTCCACTCCGCGGTGCCGTATATCGAAATCAACTCCGGACTCATGTGCCAGGCGTCTTTCTCCACTGTCTGCGGCCACTCGAAATGGGATGGATTGTAGTATTCGCGCTCGGAGGCGCGACAGAGCTTTTCTACTGTAGTGGCCCACTCGCTCATGCTTTCTCCAAAATGACGCATTGCCAATTGAGTCCGTATCCGGCCATGAAAAGTAGCACCCGCTCGCCTTTTGTCAGTTGCTTCTCTTGTTCAAGATGCTTCAGATTGATGATGTTGTCGCCGCTTATTACGTGCCCAACTTCTCCCAGACTGTCGAGATAGACGCGATTGAAGTCAAAACGCAGTAAGCTCGACAAAATCTGCCAGGCTTTGCGATTGGTATTTTGCGGCACAATCCAGCTTAGCTCTGATGCCGTCAAATTCGCTTTCTGAAGCGCTCTGGAGATGGTGTTAAAACTGTAATTGAAAAAGCTGCCCACCGTCTCGTCATCGGAAGCGAAAGCCAGAGCACCGTTAGTGATACCATGCCAGGCGAGCAGCCGATAGCCCTGAGGCGCGGTAGAAACCAGGCAAGCTGCGGCGCCATCGGAGATAAGATTGTAGGCTTGCTCGTAAATGGCCGTCTCCGGAAATCGATCCGCCGTCACGCACAAAACCGACTTGATCTCCGGCTCGCTGTTGATGAGCATGCCGGCCATTCTCAAAGAGCCGAGCATGCTGGTGCATGCCTGTTGATTGAGTCCGAACACAGTTGAATTGTTCAAGCCGAAGTCAGCCTGCAAGTGGCTTGCCGGGAAGTCCATCAAGTGTTTGACGTCACGCGTGGAGGAAAATTTGCTGCTGTCTCCGATGTTGCCGTTCAAGGGGATGCATGTGCTGTAGATAATAGCTCCGACGTCTGAGAGTTCATCCTTGATTGCATTTACGGCCAGAAAAGCCAGTTGATAAGCCGTACTTCCGGCGCGGCACATATGGTGCTTCTGAAAGCCGGCGTCTTTCAATGCCGTCAACTCCGACACGGTCAACCCGGACGCCACTGCCTCTTCCACCGATTGCTGGTCTTCTCCGAGGGCGTAGGAAAGATGATCTACAAAAACGTCCATTCAGTTTTTGCCTAAACTCCGTGGAAAAAATCTGCCGGTTTTAGCTATGTACTCGATGTACTCCTGACCGAACTCCGAGTGGCTGAGACGCTTCTCTTCGCGCGCTGCGGTCGTGTTGAGAATGATCAATCCGTAAATCAGTCCGATGACAGTAAAAATCTGCAACGAGAATAAGAGAGCGCCGGTAAATGCCAAAATGAACGAGGCATAGAACGGGTGCCGGATCTGTCCGTACGCTCCCCAGGTGACGATGCCCTTGGGGGCATCGTTATTTTGATGCCACAATGCGATCGGTATCCGGTGTGTCCCCAGCGTGAAGGAGATGAGCGCTATGGAGGCGACGCTGAACAGTACGGAAAGTAGTTGCATGATTGATGTCGCCTCTGTGCCGACGCCGCTCATGGGTGGCAGATAGCCGCACATCGTAGCGATGCAAGAGCCCGATGAAAGAAGAAACGGCAGCGCCGTGGCCCACCACATTATGTTGAAGCTGCCATCCGTTTTGAAGAAAATCTTGGGCAGAAGCCCGATGTACACAAAGTCCAAAATGATAATTGTGAATGCACCGCTGTTCATGAGGTGAATACCTCGCAACTCGAGAGCATTCGCTGCACCTCGGACCGTTTCAACTTCATTGTGTGCGTGCGCGGCAAGGGAGCGCGCCAGATTATTGTGCGAGCTGGACGCTTATAAGCAGCCAATTTTAGCCATATCTGCGAGAGCTCTGTTTGCAACTCCGTCTCGTTGAAGGTTTCACCAGACGGTACGACAACTGCCACCACCTCTTCGTCCGTGTCCGCTTTCCTGCATGCCAGAACACAAACCTCCTTTACTGAAGAGCAGGTGGCAAGAATACTCTCGACTTCTTCGGGTTGAACTTTTTTGCCTCCCGGAAGCACAATCAAATCCTTCTTTCTGCCTGTGATGTAGAGAAAGCCGTCGCCGTCGAAGTGACCGATGTCGCCCGTGTGCAGCCAGCCATCGCTGTCGATCGCCGTGCTCGTCCACTGAGGTTGATTGTAATAGCCTTGCATGACGTGGCGGCCGCGCGTGCAGATTTCGCCATCTCTCTCGATGCGCACTTCGACGCCTGGCAAAGGCTTGCCTACGGAGTCCTGGCGTACTTCATCGTGGGTGTTGGTGGTGATAATCGGGCTTGCCTCTGTCATGCCGTATCCGAGAAAGACGCGCACTCGGCGCTCTTCGAAGAAAGCCTGTACCGAAGCGCTCAGCGGGGCGCCGCCACAGATAAATCCGCGAAACTGCGAGCCCAATATTGTTTGCAAGTCGATGGCAGCTCCTTTGCTCTGTCGTTCGAGAGTGTTTTTGAAAAGGCGCAGGAATGCCGGAACGACGACCATGTAAGTGGCGTTTTGTGCTCTGATCGCTTGCACGATCTCATCTGGAAACAAACTTGGTAAGTAGCAGATGTGAGATCCTGCATAGAGAGCACCTAAGAAGCCGACTACGAACTCGAACAAGTGGTTCATGGGCAGAATGGAGAGGAACACGTCCTGTTGCGATGATTGATAGAGATGCTCGGCCCGTTCTGCCTGAAAAATGAGATTGTCGAATGTGATCATCACACCTTTTGCATCGCCGGAAGAACCCGATGTGTAGACGACGAGAGCCGTCTCATCCAATCGGCGTTCATGACCGATTTTGTCGTCAGCGAGAGAGACGGAGTTGATGTTAGGCAGGTCGGAATCAGAGCCGATGCCGATGATATCGATGGCCGAGCTGCACAGGAGCGCTGCTTTCGACGCGGTCTGCGCGCTGAGCGTCGAAGCGAAAATTAGACGCGGACTGCAATCATTCAAAATCGGCACTAGCTCATCGACGCTCAATTTGGGATCGAGTGGGACCAAAATGGCGCCTGCCCGTACCGTGGCAAAAAAAACGATGCCGAACTCGGCGCCCGACTCGGAAATGATGGCCACCTTGTCACCACATTCGATACCAGAGTCGATGAGATAATTGGATAGTTGGCGGGCGGCATTGCGTAGTTCTTCGAAGCTCAGATCGTGCCAGACTCCGGCGCGAAAGGTGGTCAGGGCGGCGCGGCTGCTGAAGAGCCCCGCCCGTTGATACATGATGTCTAGCACACTAGCCAATCGTTGTTCGACCTTCGCCACAATTACTCCTTACCCGCTCGTTCACGGTTAAGCACACTCTTCAAGCGATGCCGCCACCGTTGATCCCGAACGATTTCACTATAAATCGCAGGCGAGTAGAGGGGAGGCGGTGAGAAAACAGTATCCGTACTGTTGGCGCCGGGAAACTGCTGATCGCAGTGGCAGGAAACGGCTTCCCGCCCGCCCCTTTTATATACTAAATGTAGTAGGAGGTGCCGAAAAAAAGCAAAAAAGCAGATGACCAGGAGTGAAAAAAGCAGATGACCAGGAGTGATCGAGTTATCTCCTGGTCATCTGAAAAGTCAGCAGCCTGGTTGTGCGATGCTCTCTATTTCGCCGTCATAGTCGCTATCCGGCGATCTGGCTCGATCTAATCAGGCCGCGGTTTCTTCTGCGGCTGTGGGCAGTTGCAGCAGATTGCTGGTGCTTGGCGCAGCCAGGACTTCTTCATAGACGTCCAGGGTGCGGGCTGCGATTGCTTCCCAGGTAAACTGCTCCAAGACGGTCTGGCGGGCTTGCTCCTTCAGTCGTGCCGACAATTCCGGATTGCTCAGGCAGTGCAAAACTCCCCAGGCGAGACTGTCGCTGTTGCCGGCGTAGGTCGTGACGCCATTGTGCTCGTGCCGGACAATGTCTCGCAACCCACCCGCGTCGGAGACGACCACAGGCACCTTGGCCGCCATGCCTTCCAGTGCCACGATACCGAATGGCTCGTACAAGCTCGGCACCACCACGGCATTGGCCATGGCGTAGAGCTGACGAAGGTCGGCGTCGTTTGCCTTGCCGAAGAAGCGCACGCGCTGGCCGATGCCCGCCTGCCGCGCCTGATCCCGCAGATGCTGCTCGTATCCGCCAGCGCCCGCGATGATGAGGGTGGTATCAGGGTACCGTTCGAGAATACGTGGCATCGCCGACAAAAGCACCTGGATGCCCTTCTCGTACACGAGTCGACCGACGAACAAGAGGACCGGACCACTGCCGATTCTGTGTTGTCGCCGCAGCTCCGCCGGCTCTTCCGTCGAGAGAAGCTTGTCCGGCTCGATTCCGTTCGGAATCACCGTCACCTTCTCCGTCGGAACGTGAAAGTGTTCGTTCAGTTCAACCAGCATGTGCTGACTGTTGACGATCACCTTCGCCGACTCGTAGATAAGCCGCCACTCGACCTGGTCGATGTAGTGACTCTCGGCATTGTGAATGCCGTTGTTGCGCCCGTACTCGGTGGCGTGAATGGTCGAAACCAAGGGCAGCCCGAAGCTTTTCAGCACCCAGGCAGCATCGGCCACCAACCAATCATGCGCGTGTACGATGTCGAAAGGCTTCTCCTGGTGCAAGCGGATTGCGTGCTGGAGCATGCCGAAGTTGAGGCGCGCATCCCATAGGGCGAAATTGGGGATGTGCCAACTCTGACCCGAAGAATCAGTTTGCGATTTGACCCTGTGCACGTGTACACCAGCTTCGTCGACCTCGTACTCGGGGGTTCCGGGGTGATCGGCGGTGATGACGTGGACCTCACAGTCGTTTCGAACGAGCTCTCTCGAGATTGCCCAGACCACTCGTGCGAGACCGCCAACGATGTGGGGAGGGTATTCCCAGGCGAGCATGAGGATTCTTTTTTGTATCATCGACTCTCCGTGTTGTTAGGCGCCGCGTCATCTTGACGCGACCTAGACACTCGTTAAACAAAGCTCTCGTGCGACTACGTCTCTGCGCCTCCACACAGCTAGCCTGGCACCACCGAACCTTTTCGGTAGATCTAAAAAACCATGGCTAATATGAGATAGAGGTTAGAACTGGGTTTCCGATTCTGAACAGAGATGAAAAGAGCTGCTTAAGGCTTATCATTTCGTGCGGAATCTGTTCAAGCAATATCACGGCAAATTGCCACCCTCCCAGGGTCTCGGTCGCTCTTTTGTGGTTACGATTTGGCAACAGTCGCGCCAACCTCTCCGGCTCTCATGACGTAAAACCATGAGCCAATCAAGCTTTGAGCTACGTGAGCTGCTCGCGCAAGGTTGTCTGCGCCAGAATGCCGCGCTCCCGACTATGTACTACGCCTTGTGATAGGAAATCGATAAAATGATATGGAAGCGGCTCAGCGGGGTCGCTACTGGCCCGGGGAACCGCGAAATGTTACTGCCAGAAAGACTGTGTCAACTCCACGCCGCTCACGCGGTGGCTCCGCCAGAGTTGACACGAAGCCTGGCAGTTTGGACG
>DATNPN010000027.1:0-103273 GCA_036703195.1 Planktothrix sp.
GCCGGTGTAGCTCAACGGCAGAGCAACGGTTTTGTAAACCGTAGGTTGCGGGTTCGAATCCCATCACCGGCTGATGGGCGGATGTCCGAGTGGCTAAAGGAGACGGGCTGTAAACTCGTTGGCGTAAGCCTACACTGGTTCGAATCCAGTTCCGCCCAATCTTTTCGGATTAGGAAACCTTCCGAAAAATGACGCAAGCGTTCCTCCACGATGGAACGCGATTTGTTGTCAAATCATTAGGAGGATCGATAAATCCCGCCTGACTGGGAGATAATAATGGGCAATCTGCCCATGTAGCTTAGCGGTAGAGCACCCCCTTGGTAAGGGGGAGGTCACCAGTTCGATTCTGGTCATGGGCTCCATTTACCACCAGGCACGATTGAAGGGTACTCGGTACAAGGTGATACTGCGGATATAAGCAATTAGCGAAGGAGATAGAAGAGGATGGCCCGCCAGAAGTTTGAAAGAAACAAGCCCAATGTCAACATTGGCACTATTGGGCACGTCGATCACGGCAAAACCTCGCTGACAGCAGCGATTACACTCGTACTGTCGAAGCAAGGTAAGGCCAAATTCAAAAAATACGATGAAATCGACGCTGCTCCGGAAGAAAAAGCTCGTGGTATCACGATCAATACAGCCCACGTCGAATACGAAACAGATAATCGTCACTACAGTCACGTAGACTGCCCGGGACACGCCGATTACATCAAAAACATGATCACCGGCGCCGCTCAGATGGACGGAGCAATCCTCGTCATCTCGGCTTCCGACGGACCGATGCCCCAGACCCGTGAGCACATCTTGCTCGCCCGTCAGGTGGGCGTGCCGTTCGTCGTCGTATTCCTCAACAAATGCGACATGGTCGACGACTCCGAACTGCTCGATCTCGTCGAACTGGAAGCTCGTGAACTGCTCACCAAGTATCAGTTCCCCGGTGACGAGATTCCGTTCATCCGTGGCTCCGCTCTCAAATGCCTGGAAGGCGATGCCGAGCAAGAAGCTAAGATTCACGAGCTCATGAAAGCAGTGGACGAGTACATCCCGACGCCACAACGCGATGTGGACAAACCGTTCTTGCTCGCAGTTGAAGACGTGTTCTCCATTACCGGTCGCGGCACCGTCGCCACCGGTCGTATCGAACGCGGTCAGATCAAAATCGGTGATGAAGTGGAAATCGTCGGATTGCAAGACACTCGCAAAACGACAGTCACCGGCATCGAAATGTATCAGAAGACCCTCGACTCCGGTATCGCTGGCGACAACGTCGGCGTGCTGCTCAGAGGCATCGACAAGACCATGATCGAACGCGGTCAAGTCATCGCCAAGCCTGGTTCTATCAAACCGCACACCAAGTTCAAAGCTGAAGTGTACGTGTTGAGCAAAGAAGAAGGCGGCAGACATACCCCGTTCTTCCCTGGCTACAGACCGCAGTTCTACATCAGAACAACCGACGTGACCGGCTCCATCCAGTTGCCGGCTGGCGTTGAAATGGTCATGCCTGGCGATAACATCGCCATGGAAGTCGAACTGATCCAACCGGTCGCAGTTGAAGAAGGTATGAGATTCGCCATTCGCGAAGGCGGCAGAACCGTCGGCGCTGGTGTTGTCTCCAACATCCTCGTCTAAGACAAGCGACTGCACAAAAATGTAATCTGCGCCGGACATCGCGTCCGGCGCAGTTTGCTTTGCAGGCTCGACAAAACGCGGAGCCGGCGCCCATCTCTCCGGTTTCATTTGGCGGTTAAATTCCTATCCTTCCCTCATGGATAGCTTGAACCCCGGCATCAGCTGTTTTATGCTGACCTCCTACCAGCAACTGCAACTCTTCGCATGAAAAACTTACTCACCACCATTGCAATACTGTCGCTGACAACTTATCAACCGCTACTAGCGGAAGCGGCGACATCAGAGAGCTCATCGGCACCGTCATCGCAAGACCAACCGATATTGATTGCTCAAGCCTGCACCACATGCGGTGCGGACATCTCGTCGGCTGCAGCCGTCGGCTCGCTCGCGCTCGGCAAACGAAAAGACACCACGCTGCTCACTGACAGCCTCTGGGGCAACCTCATCCTGGAGATGGCCTATCAGCGCGACACAGAGTTGTCGGCCATCATGCACAAAATGAATATCTTGAACAACGCCACGCTTGTCTCGATCGGAGCGATAGCGGCAGGCACGTTGGCTCAGGGCATTACGTCAATAGCCACCCTCAATCCTCCTGATGGGCTGCCGGACAGTTATGTGCCGGGTTCTCTGGGTATCGCGTTCAGTTGTGCCACCATAGCCACTTTTGGCGCACGCACTTATTATGGACATCAATTCCAAAAACACATTCACGATCGCCAGATGCAATTGAGGGACGAGACCGAAGCGGTGCTCGCGCACCTGGAGCACTCGAATGGCACCTGCCCGCAAGCAAAAGATCAGCTGCGCAGTTTGATCGGTGAGCGAGCCTGTGAAGAGTGGCTGCAACTGTGGAAGTCGAGCCATACGCTGGCATCGGCAAAACAGCCCCAGATAAGCAACCTCGTGCCGCAAGCACCGGACCTCTCGCAAATGCTTTCGGACGCCGCCCAACGCGGAGAGCCGGGACTCAATCTGGCGCAGAAGGCGACCGCATACGTGATGATGACCGAGAAAGCGCGTCTAGCGAGCGCACCGGTCGGTCCGTTGCACGCGCAGCAAGTAAATGCGAACGGCCAAAGCAGTACTGTGAAGAGTGCTGATGATGCGGTTCCTGAGATGGTTCATTAAGGGAGAGCAAGAGATGTTTTCCGCAATGATTGGGGGCAATCGTCTTTTGCCAGTGATGCGCGCCCTGCCTGCGCTCATTCTGATTTTCGTCTTAGCGATTCCGGCGATCGCCTGCTCGACCTGCGGCTGCTCTGAGATCTGCCCGATCGCCATGATGGAAACTGACTCGACGATGAACGGCGATCGCCGCAACGCCCCCACTCGAACCGACAGCATCATCGGCAACATGCTTTTGAAATTGGCTTACCAGCGAGATCCTGAACTGGCGGCAATGACGAAGAGAATGAAGATTTCGTCCGCGGCCACGTCAACCGTAATCGGATTAATCGCTTCCGCCACCCTGGCACAAAATATCGTCAGCATGGCCGTGCTCAATCCGCCGCCAGGCTCACAAGACTCATACGTTCCGGGCTCCATCGGCATCGGTCTGGACGGGGGCACATCAACCGCGTTCGATCTACGCGCCATCGTCAACCACAAACTGCGCAAACAGTATCGCTCCCGCCAGGTAGTCATCTGCAAGGAAGTGAACGAGCTGCTCTACCATCTCGAGTTTTCCAAGATGACCTGTCCGGAAGCGCAAAAACAGCTCGTCGCACTCGTAGGCGAGCAAGCCTCACATGACTTCGTCGAGTTCTGGAAAGCTTCGCACAGCGATAAGTTGGTGGCTGCTCAAGCCGAACCAGCCTCGGCCGACCAATCAAAAGCGCAGCCCACGTTGCTCAGCCGTGAAGAGATGATGTCGGTGCCCCCGATTCGCTAGGCATCAGCCGCCCGAGCGGGGCTCAGCAAGCTGCCCAGCTCCAGTGAGGCGTGCTGAGCGCAGCGCTTTCATAGCGGAGGAGCGAGGGGTACCGCCCGAGGGGGCTTATGCAGCAAGCTGCCCAGCTCCAGCGACGGAGCGAATTACCGGAGGCTGCTAAGTCAGCGAAGCGAAGCGCGCCGAGTGAGGCGTGCTGAGCGCAGCGCTTCCATAGCGGAGGAGCGAGGGGTACCGAGCGACGGAGCGAATAATATAAGCTAAACTTCTTTCGAGTAAATCGAAGGAGTGCAATGCCTACCGCCGTCGAGAAGCTGGAACCGGTTTTACGCTACTACCAGACTAATGCTGATCAGTTCGTTGAGGGGCTGAAACGGTTTCTCAGCATTCAGAGCATAAGCACGCTGCCTCAATATAAGCAGTCGGTGCGCGAGGCGGCAGAGTTTGTCGCCAATGAGCTGCGCGCCATAAAGATGGACGCGGTGCGCATCATCGAAGCGGATAGTCACAATGCGCTCGTCTACGGCGAATGGCTGGGCGCCCCGAACAAACCGACACTGCTTATCTACGGGCACTACGACGTGCAGCCGGCAGACCCTTTGCAGGAGTGGACGACGCCACCGTTTGAAGCCGGAGTGCGCAACGGCAACATCTACGCTCGCGGCGCCGCCGACGACAAGGGGCAGACATGGCTCCTTTTGAAAGCAGTCGAAGGCTTTCTCAAAACGGATGGACGCCTGCCAATCAACATCAAGTTTCTCATTGAAGGGGAAGAGGAGATCGGCTCCACTTATATTCAACAGTTTGTCACTGAGAATCGAGAGCTGGTCAAGTCAGACGCGGCATTGATCTGCGACACGGAGATGTTTGCCCCGGATCTGCCCACGATCATCACCGGACTGCGCGGTCTTCTCTATACCGAGATCGAATGCCGCGTGGCCCGTCAGGACCTGCACTCGGGCGGCTACGGCGGCGCCGCCCATAACCCGTTTCAAGCGCTTGCCGAAATCATCACGGGGCTGAAGGACGCGCAAGGAAGAATTCATATCGACGGCTTCTATGACAAAGTGGCAGCGCCGAGCGCCACTGAGCTGAGCGCCTGGAAGGCGCTGCCTTTTGACGAGGCGGAGTTTTTGCGCGACCAGATTGGCGGCACCGCTATCGTGGGAGAGCCCGGATACGACGTGCTGCATCGCATCTACGCCAGACCGAGTCTGGATGTGCACGGCATGCCGGGAGGATTCGCCGGTGAGGGCGCCAAGACGGTAATTCCAGCGAGCGCCCGGGCCAAGATCAGCATGAGGCTGGTACCGAATATGGAACCACAAGAGATCATCGAAGCGTTCAAAAAACGCGTGGCAGAGCTGACGCCCAAAGGCGCACAGACCGAGGTTACCATTCTCAGCGCATCCAGCGCCATGGTAGTAAGCACAGAGAATAAGTTCGTGAAAACGATGGCCGAGGCGATGGAGCAGGTATTCGGCAAACCGACGGTGTATGTGCGTTGCGGTGGATCAATCCCTCTGGCGGCGGCGCTTTCCGACCGGCTCAAGATTCCAGTGGTCATGGCTGGATTCGGATTGCCCGACGACAACTGCCACGCACCCAACGAGAAGCTGAACTTATCCAACTTCCATCGCGGCATTGAAGCCGTGGCACACTACTTCATGGAGCTGGCGAGATGACGACAACCAAGCAAGGAATGAGTCTGCCAATTTACACTTACGCTGAGTTGAGCGCCGATGAGCAGCGACTCGTCGATGCGGCCATTGAGGCGTCGGAGAAATCGTACTGCCCTTACTCGAAATTTGCGGTAGGCGCCGCGCTCCTCACCAGAGAGGGAAAGATCTTTACCGGCTGCAATATCGAAAATGCGGCCTGGGCGACCATTTGCGCCGAGCGCGTGGCAGTCACCAAGGCAGTCTCAGAGGGTTATCTCGAGTTCAAAGCGATCTCTCTTTATACGGTGAACAAGCCTGGCGGTTGGCCGTGCGGTGTTTGCCGGCAGTACATGCGTGAGTTCGGGCAAGAGTTCCCGGTGTTGTCAGTTTGCGACGTCACACGCTCCGTACAGAGATTGAGTCTGGCAGACCTTCTGCCGCACTCTTTCGGACCGGAGAGCCTTTAACGGCGGCGTCAGCTCGACTCGCCCGTTCATCCACGGCCAGTCAGAGTCGAGCGGTTCCTCACTCTTTCACACAGCATAGCCATTCCGACTCCACTTGCATCCTGATATAAATGTCTTTAGTCGAATGAGAAGATGAAGAAGATGCGCAAGCTCAAAGCGATTACCGCCGTACTGTTGACCGCCTTCGCCACAGCCAGCCCGTGCGTCTGGTCGATGGACGACGACGACAATCTCGAGATGCCGGAGGTCTTCCGCTTGCCGCGCCCGGGCACGGTGCCAAAGCGACAGGCAGAGACGCCGCCGGCAGTCACCAACGAGAGTGAGAGCGATGACGCCAACCTCCTCACCTTGAATGCCGCGCGCGACTTCATGGTTTCTCTCATAAATAAAGATCGCCAATCGCAGAATCTGCCGCCTGTGGTGCTGGACGAGATCGCCTCCAGGGCAGGGCAAGGGCACACGGACGAGATGGTGGTGAACGGCTATCACGGGCACTGGGGGCTGGACGGCAAGAAACCGAATCAACGCTACACCGAGGGTGGTGGCAGAGATTACGTGGCGGAGAACGCATACTTTTTCGGCTTCTCCGATCGAGGCGACTACAAGCTGGAAGAGGAGCCGCGCTTTGCCAAAGCAGTTCTGGCGCACGCGGAAGAAGAGTTTATGGACGAGAAGCCGCCCATGGACGGGCACCGCAAGAACATTCTCAACCCCACGCACAATCGCGTCGGCATCTGCCTCAGCCGCGCCAATCTGACGGGACAGGAGTACCGAGTGGCGATGACCGAGGAGTTCGTCGACCACTATGCGGAGATGCAGGAGATGGCGCCCGCGGCGGCGCCCGGCGCCACCGTGCACGTGGCGGGCAAGACCGCACCCGGGTTTGCTTTCTACAACATAACCTTGTATCAAGAGCCGCTGCCGAAGCCGATGACGGTTGAAGAGGTCAACAAGACCTACTCGTATGACTTCCCCGAGAAGGTCGATCTGTTTTGGCCGCCGATGTACGGACGTCAGTCAGTGATCAATATTACGAGAACGCAACAAGGCGATGAATTTTCTGCGGACATTCCGTTGCCCAGAGATGTCGGAAAAGGAGTGCTTTATTCGGTCGGAGTCTGGCTGACGCCGATGGCTCAAAAGGCGCCCATGCTTGTTTCTATGCGCACGGTAGAAGTCAGGAAGCAGCATTGACAGCCGCCATTTTCGCCCTTTCGGGCGTCGATGAGACGCATGTTATCCGGCTCTAGATCCTTATTGTGAAATAAATTTTTAGCGAACCCCACACAGTTATTTGTACAATACCTAGTTCGACCGCTGGAAACGGTCAGCCCGTGGCGGCTTCCAACATAAGAGCCAGTTAATCCAAGCTCTTGAAGCCCACCACCGCCGAGCGATCGTTGCGCGTCTGTTCTCAGGCGCCGATACGAGAGGGGTGAAGCGTCGTTTCCGTCAGCGAATGATTTCGCTGTGAGCAGGTCGATGTCGCATCGTCAAAACCGAAGCTAGGAGAGATTGCGCTGATGGCACGCGCCACTAAAACACAAAAGACCGAAGCTGCTGCAGGCTCTAAAGTGCAGCGTATTCGCATCCGCCTCAAATCCTACGATCACCGCCTTTTGGACAAGTCGGCGGACCAGATCGTCGAGACCGCCAAGCGCACTGGCGCTACGGTTTGCGGCCCCGTGCCGCTGCCGACCAGAAAGCGCGTCTACTGCGTATTGCGCTCTCCTCACGTCGACAAAAAATCGCGCGAGCACTTCGAGATCCGCATTCACAAGAGACTGATCGACATCAACGACCCGACACCTACCACCGCCGATGCGCTCATGCGCCTCGATCTGCCGGCTGGCGTCGATATCGAAGTCAAACTCTAAAGAGAAACCTATATATAAGTTGCGCCTGACGCAGCGAAATTTCGAGGAACTCAATCATGACATTAGGCGTGATCGGTAAAAAACTAGGAATGACCCAGATCTTCGATGAACAGGGCTTGGCCGTTCCTGTCACCGTGGTGCAGCTAGGCGAAAATATCGTCACGGAAAAACGCACCAAAGAGAGCAGCGGCTATCATGCCGTGCAAGTGGGGGGCTTTAAAGTAAAAGAGCGCAAGCTCAACAAGCCTGCTCTCGGCTCCTTCACCAAGCACAAATTGGAGCCGATGAAGCCGTTAAAAGAGTTCAGAGTCGATGACGCTTCCTCCTACAATGTCGGCGACGCTCTCAAAGTAGAAGAGATTCTTCAAGAGGGCATGCTGGTCGATGTGCGCGGACGCTCTATCGGCAAAGGCTTCCAGGGCACGATCAAGCGATACAACCACGGACGCGGACCGATGAGCCATGGCTCCAAGTTTCACCGCTCGATGGGTTCGATCGGCGCCGGCACCACCCCCGGTCGCGTCTTCCGCGGACTGCACATGCCGGGACAGATGGGCAACGTCAATGCCTGCGTTCGCCACCTCAAAGTAGTCAAAGTCGATACATCAAAGAGTCTGCTTTTGGTCCGGGGCGCTGTCCCTGGCGTAGAAGGCGGGCTTTTGACTATCACCCCGTCCAAGAGTAAGTGGAATGGCTAATTACCGAAAGCAAGGCTAGAAGCCGAGCTTACGGAAGCAAAAGAGAGATAAAGAGATGACATCCGCTCAAGTAATAGATTCCAAAGGCAAGAAGGTTCGCGAAGTCGGGCTCGATGAGAGCGTCTTCGGTCTGACGCCCAACGAAGGGCTCTTGCACTCGGCATTGATCCGTCAACTGGCCAACGCCAGACGCGGCAGTGCTAACACCAAGACGCGCGCAGAAGTCTCCGGCGGCGGCAAAAAGCCTTGGCGGCAAAAAGGCACCGGTCGTGCCCGCGCCGGCTCCATCCGTTCGCCACTCTGGGAAGGCGGCGGCGTCATCTTCGGACCCAAACCACGTGACTATTCGATCACAATGCCGAAGAAGCAACGTTTGCTCGCGATCAAGTCGGCGCTGTCGGCTCGTCGTGAAGACTTCGTCGTGGTCGAATCGTTCGACGCTCTGGTCAAAGACGGCAAAACCAAAGAGTTTGCCGCTTTCCTCAAAGGCGCCGGACTGGAAGAGAAGAAAGTTTTGCTGGTGCTCGAGCAACAGAATTCCGAGAAAGTCGAACGCGCGGCCCGCAATATCTGGGGCTTGACGGTCGTCTCTGTCGGCAACTTGAACGTCAAGGATCTGCTCAACTGCCACGCGGTGCTCACCGCGGAGCCGGTGTTGGAAGCAATCTCCAACCGTTTTAAACCAGCGGAAAAGTCTGAAAAGGACGCCGAAAAGGGCGCCAAGAAGACGAAGAAGTCGGCAGAAGCCGGCTCCAAAACAGAAAAACCGAAAGCTAAAGCCGCCCCTAAAAAGGCTGCCGCTGAAGGAAAAGGAGCTAAAGCCGCGGAGAAGAAGGCCGCGCCCAAAGCGCCTAAAGCGAAAAAAGCGGAATAGTTAGAAGGACCTCAAGGATTACGCCATGAACAGCCGTCAATCACAAATCATCATCCGCCCACTGCTCAACGAGAAAGCTGCCTCGTTGTCGGCGCTCAACAAATACACGTTCGAAGTGGCGCGTGACGCCAATAAGATCGAGATAGCCAGTGCGGTAGAACAGCTCATCAAAGAGCTGTACCCAAAAAACAAGTCGCAAGTAGTGGCGGTCAACACCATCACTGTGCGCGATTCGACGCGCCGCTTCAAGAGCCGCGTTCGCACTCCTAAAGACAGCAAAAAGGCAATCGTGACGATCGAAGGCGACGGCCTCGATTTCTACACTGCCTAATCGGTAGAAGCAATATGTACCTAAGAGAAGGATACGAAACATGCCTCCCCGGAAAGTAAATCCAACATCTGCTGGTCGTCGCAACATGACGACGCATGATTTTTCGGATATCACCACGAAGACGCCCGAAAAATCACTTCTGCGCCCGCTCAAGCAGTCGGCCGGCCGCAACAACCAGGGTCGCCTGACAGTGCGCCACAAAGGCGGCGGTCACAAGCGCGCTTATCGCATCGTCGACTTCAAACGCGACAAGTTCAACGTACCGGCCGTGGTGAAGACAGTCGAATACGACCCCAACCGCAACACACGCATCTGCTTATTGCAGTATGCCGATGGCGAAAAGCGCTACATTCTGGCGCCTCTCGGCATCAAAGTGGGCGAAACGCTGATGAGCGGCCCCGCTGCCGAAGTGAAGAACGGCAACGCCATGCCACTGCGCTCGATACCACTAGGTACGATGGTGCACAACGTCGAACTGACGCTGGGCAAGGGCGGACAGCTCGGTCGCGCTGCCGGCGTGCAGATCCAAGTTTTGGCTAAAGAAGGAAAGATGGCTACCCTGCGCCTGCCCTCCGGCGAAATGCGCATGGTGCACGTCGATTGCATGGCCACAATCGGTCAGCTCGGCAATCCTGATTCGAAGAACGTTCGTCTGGGTAAAGCCGGACGCAGCCGCTGGATGGGCATCAAGCCCACCAACCGCGGTGTGGTCATGAACGCAGTCGACCACCCGCATGGCGGTGGCGAAGGCAAGTCGCCTATCGGCGGCAAGCCGCAGACCCCGTGGGGCAAACCGGCGATGGGCTACAAGACTCGTCGCGGCAAACATAAGACTTCGTCGAAGTACATCGTCAAGCGTCGCACTAAGTAAGGGTAAGGAGAGACAAACGTGTCCAGATCGCTAAAGAAAGGACCCTTCGTTCATCACTCGCTCGCCAAGCGAATCGAGGATATGAACAAGCGCGGAGACAAACGCGTTATCAAATCCTGGTCTCGCGCTTCGATGATCGTGCCCGAGATGATCGGTCATACAATCGCTATTTACAACGGACGCAAACATGTGCCGGTATACGTGACCGAGCAGATGATTGGTCACAGACTGGGTGAGTTCGCACCGACACGTCTGTTCAAAGGACATGCCGGCGGCGACAAAACCGCGAAGAGGGCGTAATCATGCAGAGCAAAGCACAAGCCAAATGGGTAAGGATGTCACCGCGCAAAGTGCGCCGTGTCGTCAATGAGATTCGGGGCAAAAAAGCTGCCGAAGCAGTGACCATTCTCCGATTCATGCCGTTTACAGCCGCGCGCGAAGTGGAGAAGGTGCTCAAGTCGGCCATGTATCAATTAATACATGCCGAGAAGGCGCCAATTTCCGAAAGCGACGCCAATGACCTGACAGTGGTCGAAGCGTACGCCGACCAGGGACCGACCTTGAAGCGCATTCAGCCTCGCGCTCGCGGTCGCGCTTATCCGATCTTGAAGAAATCGAGCCACATCACCGTCGTCCTTTCGGACGTATAAGAAGAAGGAGCTAGGAAATTGGGTCAGAAAGTTAGTCCTAATGGTTTCCGCCTCGGTATCCACAGAGGCTGGCACTCCAACTGGTTCGTGCAGAAGCGCGATGTGGCCGCTCTCGTGCAAGAAGACCAGCATATCCGGCGCTTCCTCAAGAAAGAGCTGCACAATGCAGGCGTCTCGCATATAGACATTTCGCGTAAAGCCGATCAAATTCAGATCGAGATTTACACCGCTCGCCCCGGCGTCGTCGTCGGCAAAGGCGGGCAGGGCATCGAGACTCTGCACGGCAAAGTGAAAGAGCTGCTCGCCCGCACCGGACTCGACATCAGAATCAACATATTGGAGATCAACCGCGTCGATCTCGAATCACAGCTGGTTGCCGAATCGATCGCGCAGCAGCTCGAGAAGCGCGTCGCCTTCCGCCGTGCCATGAAGCAAGCAATGCAACGCTGCATGCGCGCCGGCGCCGTCGGCGTCAAAGTGATGGTGGCAGGACGGTTGGGCGGTGCTGAAATCGCTCGTACGGAGTGGGCGAAAGAAGGCCGTATTCCGTTGCAGACCTTGCGCGCCGACATCGATTACGGATTTACCGAAGCTCACACGATGATGGGATTGATCGGCATCAAAGTCTGGATTTTCCGAGGCGAACTGGAGCCGGGTCAATGGTCACCGCCCAACATCAAAACCCAGGCCGAGCGCGAGCAAGGTCAACGTGGCGACCGTGGAGATCGCGGCGACCGTGGCGATAAAGGTGACAGAGGTCAGAAGTCTGGGCGCAAACCCAGGAAGGCAGGGTAACGACAATGTTGATGCCGAAGCGAACCAAATTCCGCAAGCATCATCGCGGCCGCATGAATGGCTGTGAAAGCCGCGGCGTAGAAGTGCAATTTGGCGAGTACGGGCTGCAAGTGCTCGAGCCGGCGTGGATCACCTCCCGTCAGATCGAAGCTGCTCGAAAAGCGATGACGAGATCTGTCCGCCGTGGCGGACAGTTGTGGATCCGTGTTTTCCCAGACAAATCAGTCTCGAAGAAAGCAGCCGAAACCCGTATGGGATCCGGCAAAGGCAATCCCGAGTTTTGGGTAGCCGTAGTCAAAACCGGTCGTGTCATGTTCGAGATGGCCGGCGTACCGGAGAAAGACGCACAAGAAGCATTGCGGTTGGCTGCACAGAAGCTGCCGATCAAATGCCGCGTGGTCTCTCGCCACACAGGAGGCTCCTAATGAAACTGCGTGAGATGAGAGAGTTGAACTCAGAAGAGTTGAAAACGAAAATCGATGACACTCGCAAAGAGATCGTCGAGCTGCGCTTCACATTTGCCATGCGCAAATTGGAGTCGCCGGCCAAATTGAGCAACTCCAAGAAAACCCTGGCCAGACTTCTGACGATCCAGACAGAAAAAAATAACGAAAGCAAAGCAAGCGCCCCGTCATCCAAATAAGCGCAGAGAATAAGAAGGAACCGCAATATGCCCAGGAAGGAATTAGTCGGAAAGGTCGTATCCAACAAAATGGATAAGACGGTTGTTGTCGCCGTTGAGAGCCGTTTTCCGCACCCGAAATACGAAAAGCAGATCGTCGAGACGCGCAAGTTCAAAGCTCATGATGCCGAGAACAAGTGTCAGCTAGGCGACCGTGTTCGCATTCAAGAGTGCCGCCCTCTCTCGCGGGAAAAGCGCTGGCTGGTGACGGAGATCACCGGACACAGCATCGCCACCAAAGCAACTGAGGAGGCAGCGATATGATTCAGCAGCAAACGAGATTGACTTGTGCCGACAACACCGGCGCTCGCGAGCTCATGTGCATTCGCGTCCTCGGTGGCTCCAACCGCCGCTATGCGTCGGTCGGCGATGTCATCGTCGGCGTCGTCAAAGACGCGCTCCCTAATATGCCCGTGAAAAAATCAGAAGTGGTTCGTTGCGTCATCGTGCGCACACGCAATCACGTTCGCCGCGGCGATGGCTCTACCATCCGCTTCGACGACAACGCCGCGGTGATCATCCAGAAGGATGGCAACCCGAAAGGCACTCGTGTGTTCGGTCCCATCGCTCGCGAATTGAGGGACAAGAACTTCACCAAAATCATCTCTTTGGCCCCGGAGGTGCTGTAAGTCATGGCTTGCACCGAGAAAAAAATAACAGTTAAGTACAGCAACTCGCCCATCAAAAAGAAGATCAAATTTGGCGGCACGCGTGTTGTTTCGCGCGCACTCGTGAAAGAGTCGTCCACCAACCTGAAGCCCAAACTGCATGTCCGTTCGGGCGACATGGTGATCGTCACCTCGGGCTCGAAAGAGAACGGCAAAGGTCAGACCGGCAAAGTCCTCAACGTCTTTCCCCAAGAAGGAAAAATCGTCGTTGAAGGCATCAATATGATTACGAAAGCGGTGAAGAGCCGCAATCAGATGGCGAAAAGCGGACACATAACCAAAGAAGGCAAAATCTATGCCTCCAAGGTGATGCTCTATTGCACAGGCTGCAAGAAAGCGACCCGCATCAAGCACAAAGCGTTGGACTCCGGCAAAACAAGCCGCGCCTGCCAACACTGCAACGAAGCATTAGACGCCTAGTACAAAAATCCGGACGACAAAGACCGTCCGAAAAATCGAAGAGGATACGCCTGTGGCGACATCGACAAACATCAAAGAGCAGTACGAAAAAGAAGTTGTGCCCGCATTGCGCAAGCAGTTCGGTTATACCAACCACCTGCAGGTCCCACGCCTGGAGAAGGTTGTCGTCAATATGGGTTTGGGCGAAGCGACGGCCAACGCCAAAGCGATTGAAAGCGGCGTCAAAGATCTGGTGACCATCACCGGTCAAAAGCCGATCGTCAATCGCGCCCGCAAGTCGATCGCCACGTTCAAAGTGAGAAAAGGCATGCCGGTCGGCGCTTCAGTCACGTTGCGCGGACGTCGCATGCACGACTTCCTGGCCAAACTCATTCACATTGCTTTGCCCCGCATCAGAGATTTTCGCGGACTGTCCAACAAATCGTTCGACGGACGCGGCAACTACTCCCTGGGCGTGAAAGAGCAATTGATCTTCCCTGAGATCAACTACGAAAACGTAGACGCGATCCGGGGCATGGATATCGCCATCGTCACCACCGCCCGAACGGACCAGGAAGCGTTGGCTCTGTTGCAAGCTTTAGGAATGCCGTTCAAAAAGTAAGTAATAACGGGCGGCTGTCCAATGAAAGCCGCAGGCTAAAAAGAAGAGGAACAAGAACTTGGCCAAAACATCAATCATTGACAAAGAGCATAAGCGCAGGGTTGCGTCTGCTAAAGGCAAATACCCAGCAGTGCGCCTACACAATCGTTGTCGACTTTGCGGCAGGCCTCGGGGCTTTTACCGCGACTTTGGGCTCTGCCGCTGCTGCCTGCGCAAAATGGCCCACGACGGTTTGATCCCTGGTGTCACCAAGTCTAGTTGGTAGGAGAGAGTTTAAATGCCGGTTACAGATCCGATTTCTGATATGTTCAGTCGCATTCGCAACGCGGCTCGCGTACAGGCGCCGTCGGTAGAGATGCCTGCCTCGAAGCAAAAGGTCGCGTTGGCCGAACTGTTGCGCAACGAAGGCTTCATCTCCTCATTCGAGACGAAAGACCTGGGCGGTCCCGAACAGAAAATGCGCATCAATTTAAAGTACGGTCAAAAGGGTGAGCAAGTCATCCAGGGATTAAAACGCATTAGCCGTCCCGGTTTGCGCGTTCATCGTCCCGCCAAGAAGGTGCCCAGAGTCTACGGCGGACTCGGTATCGCTATCGTGTCGACCAGCCGCGGTCTCATGACCGATCGCCAAGCCCGTAAAACCAACATGGGCGGCGAAGTTGTAGGTTACATCTGGTAAGAAAACGCAGCCAGGCGCGGCAATTGAGCCGGGCGCAGCGAAGCGCTTATAAAAAAGATAGAGGAAACGAAGATGTCTCGTATCGGTAAATCACCAATCGTAGTGCCTTCAGGCGTCACCATCGACCTGAAGGGCAACGATGTCGGCGTCAAAGGACCGAAAGGTCAGTTGAAGTTGACGTTGCGCAGCGAAGTCGCGATCAAGCAGGAAGACGGCAAACTCGTCGTCACCCGCAAATCCGAAGATCGCATGGTGCGCAGCCTGCATGGTCTCTCGCGCACTCTCGTCGCCAATATGGTGAAAGGTGTCACCGACGGTTTCACCCGCACCCTGGAAATGACAGGCGTCGGCTATCGCGCCACCATGGAAGGAAAGAAGCTGGTTTTGCAGCTCGGCTACTCCCACAATATCGAAATAGATCCGCCCACCGGCATCGACATCGCCGTGGGAAAAGGTAACGTCATCACCGTATCCGGTATCGACAAACAAGCTGTCGGAGACGTGGCCGCCGATATCCGCAGCCGCAGAGAGCCGGAAGTTTATAAAGGCAAAGGAATCAGATATCAAGGCGAGATCATTCGCCGCAAAGCTGGTAAGGCTGCCGGTAAGAAGAAATAGGAATTGCGCAGAGGACTCTCGAGATGATCACCAAGCCAAACAGAAAATTGACACGCATCAAGCGCCATTGGCGCATACGCAGTCGCGTCGTCGGCGCCTCTGAACGTCCGCGCCTCTGCGTGTACCGTTCCAACAAACACATCTATGCTCAGATAGTCGACGACAAAGAAGCGAAAACTCTCGTTTTCGCCGGCACGCTCGACCCCGAGTTGAAAGGCAAACTGCCTAAGACCTGGGATCGCGAAGCTGCGAAGACAATCGGTCAGCTCATCGCCAAGCGGGCCAAAGAGAAGGGCATCAATGCGGTCGTCTTCGATCGCGGCGGATACATCTATCACGGACGCATCGCTGCCGTCGCAGACGCGGCTCGCGAAGCGGGTTTGAATTTCTAACCACCAATTAGGAGAGGGCTAGCCTTCAATGGACAAGGAAGACAAAATAGTTACCCCAGGCGCTGAGGAAGCGACACCGGATAACGCGCGAAAAGGTCGCCGCAACTCGTCGCGCGACCCGAATCGCCGTGGACCGGACGACGGTCGCCAACGCGAGCAATCCGAATGGGAAGAGAAAATCATTCAAGTGCGCCGCGTCACCAAAGTGGTTAAAGGCGGTAAAAAACTGAGTTTTCGTGCCGTTGTCGCAGTGGGCAACAGCAAGGGTCAAGTCGGCATCGGCGTCGGCAAAGCCGCCGAAGTGATCAGCGCCATTCAAAAAGGTGTTGTCGATGCCCGCAAACAGTTAGTGAAAGTGCCCCTGGTGGGCAGCTCGATTCCTCACCAGATCACCGGCAAACAGGGCTCAAGCCGCATTCTTCTCAAGCCCGCCGCCAAAGGTACCGGCGTCATCGCCGGTGGTGCCGCTCGCGCCATTCTCGAACTGGCAGGCGTCGGCGACGTACTTTCCAAATCGCTGGGATCGCGCGCTCCGCTCAACGTTGCTCGCGCCACCATCGATGGCTTGAAAGGTTTGAGAACTTTCGAAGAAGCATCGCGTTTGAGAGGCATCAGCCTCAAGCAAATGCTTTCATAAAGCAGGCAGGAGATTAGGACCATGCTCAAGATTACGTTGACACGAGGTCTCGTCGCCAAGACAGAGACACAAAAGAAAGTGGTGCGCGCTCTCGGTCTGCGCAAGTTCGGCTCGTCTGTCGAGCATGCAGACTCTCCCACCATTCGCGGCATGATCAATAAGATCAGCCACCTGGTCTCGGTGGAAGGCGGAGTGGTCACCAAAGCCAAAAAGGTAAAGAAAGAGGCGCCCAAAGCCGCTAAAGCTCCCGCCAAAGCCAAGGCTCAAAAGCCGGAAGCGAAAGCGACAAGCAAGAAATCCAGCAGCAAAGCTGGTGCATAACTGACAAATGATTCCGCCGAGTCGAGCTTAGAGAGCGCGGCGCAAGGCGAAGGAGGAAAAATGTTGCTGACAGATTTGAAACCGAATGAAGGTTCGCGCCGAAACAGGAAGCGTGTCGGACGCGGCAGAGCATCCGGTCACGGCAAGACATCGACCAGAGGACACAACGGTCAGGGTCAGCGCTCCGGCGAAAGCAAGCGCTTTGGTTTTGAAGGCGGACAGACGCCACTGTTTCGTCGCTTGCCCAAGCTTCACAACTTCGATCAAGTAGTGACGCGCACCTGGGTGGAAGTGAACGTGGGCACGCTCAATTCGTTGGCTGCCAACACTGAAGTGACAGGCGAATCATTAGTCGAGCACAACATTCTGCGCAAGCCCACCGACAGCCTCCGCATTCTCGGCAACGGCGAGCTCAAAGTCGCTCTCAAAGTGACTGCTCATCATGTCACTGAAGGCGCCAAGAAAAAAATCGAAGCCGCCGGCGGCACGGTGACAGTGGTTGAAGTGGAAGAAAAAGCGGGCAAGCGCGACAAACGCATACCTAGATCTCTGGCCAAGAAAGACGCCGAGCGCAAAGGCGTCGAAACCGAAAAAGCCAACGCTGTTCAAGCCAAAGCGGAGAAGTCGGAGAAAGGCGCCGAGAAGAAAGCTCCTGCCCAACAGAAGGGTGGTGGTGGCGGCGGCGGTGCCAAGCAGGGCGACAAAGCCAAACAAGGCGACAAGTCCAAACAGGGCGACAAGAAAAAAGGCGACAAGAAATAGTCGACCTTCTTGACTGCAGTTCTGACAAAGCCCGCAGCGTCCCGCTGCGGGCTTTATTATTTCTTCAACTTTGAGCCGATACTGGGCCCGCATGGAGAGGTCGAAAGCGGCGAGGTTAGACATCTAAAACCCGCCAAACATAACGACTTTTCTTATGTTGCCGGCGATGTGTCTCGGTTTGGTTTACCATCATTTTTAGACGGCTTTTGCTGTGACGCTTTTTTCTGGGGAGCTTGATAACAAGATGGTTGATAGCGCAGCGCGACGCGGCGGCAAGATTGGTGGTCCGGAGAGTTTTTTCAGCATGCTCGGCGCTGCCGGTCTGAAAGAGCGCATTTTCTTCACACTGGGCATGATCGCCATTTACCGTATCGGCGTTCACATTCCCATTCCCGGCGTCGACCCGACTGCATTTACCAAACATCCCGAATTGGCGCAAAGCTTGCTCGGCATGATCGACTTGTTCACAGGGGGCGCCTTGAACAAGCTCTCCATCTTCTCGATGGGTATCGGTCCCTACATCACCGCTTCCATCATCATGCAGCTCATGGGCGTGGTGGTGCCCAAGTTCGAAGACCTGCAGAAGAATCAGGGCGAGCAGGGGCGCAAACAGCTGCAGCAGTACACGCGTTATGCCACCGTCGCTCTGGCTGTATTCCAAAGTTTTATGCTGGCTCGGTTGTTGGTCAATATTCAAAACCCGGCAGTGGTGCTTACCCCGGGCTTGCCGTTCTTGATCAACACTTGCATCATCCTCACAGCCTCTGCCATGTTCGTCATGTGGCTCGGTGAAGTGATCAGCGAACGCGGTGTAGGCAACGGCGCCTCGCTCCTCATCTTCTTAGGTATCGCCGCCAGACTGCCGGTCATGATCCGTAATACGTACGACGCAGTGCAGACCGGCACCACACCCCAGTGGGGCGTAGCCGGACTGACGCTCGTCTTCCTCTCACTGGTCGTTCTCATTGTCGCCTTGCAGCAAGGCGTGCGCAAATTGATGGTGATGGGGGCGCGACGCAATCTCGGACGGCAAGTCTTCGCCGCTCCGGACGATTATCTCTATCTGCCGGTCAACCCGTCAGGCGTCATGGCCATCATCTTCGCCTCATCGCTTCTGATGTTCCCCACGACGATCACCCAGTTCGCCATGCAGAAGGGGCTCAAGGTAGATGACGTGATGTACAAATCGCTCACGTCGATTAACGGATTCGGACCGTGGTTTGCCAGTTTTAGCGCCCAGCCGGCGGTGAAAGACATATGGCTGTCGGTGCAGGAGTTCTTCTCCAACTGCTTTTCCTACTACCACTGGGAGCACTCGGTTCTCTACTTCCTTTTGATTCTCTTCTTCGCCTTCTTCTATGCGTCGATCATCTTGCCGGTGCGCGATATGGCTGAAAACTTGAGACGCAGCGGGCGAGCTATTCAAGGGGTGCGTCCGGGTCGGCCAACGGCTGAGTTTCTCGAAAGGACGCTTAACAAGTTGATCGTGATCGGCGGCGTGGCAGTTGCTATCATCGCCATCCTGCCCATTCACGCCGAGCAGCTATTCGAAGTGCAGACTCTGCAAGGACTGGGCTCCACTTCGTTGATCATCCTGGTGGGCGTGGCTATCGACACGCAAAGACAGATTGTCACCCATGCTCTGTCGGCGAAGTATCAAGCACGCGGTTTGTTCAAGACATCAGAGAAGAAGGATTTTTAAGATGCGCATTCTGTTTTTAGGACCGCCGGGAGCCGGAAAAGGCACACAGTGCAAGAAGCTGGCGCAAGAGAAGCATCTGCCGCACCTCTCCTCGGGAGACCTGTTGCGTGATGCAGTGGCGTCCGGCTCTCCAGTCGGTCAGGCGGCAAAAGGCTACATGGAGAAAGGACAGCTCGTACCTGATCACGTCCTCATCGACATGTTCAAAGAGAGGCTGTCAGGCAAAGCGTGCTCGCAGGGATTCATCCTGGACGGCTTTCCCCGCAACCTGGCCCAGGCTGAGGCTCTCGACAGTATGTTGAAGGAGATCAAAGCACCGCTTGATGTCGTCATCAACCTGCAGTTGCCGGATCACCTGTTGACGGAGCGCATCACCGGTCGCCGCACCTGCCCGAACAAATCGTGCAACGAGGTTTATCACATCACCTTTCACCCGGCCAAAGACGGCAAGCATTGCGACAAATGCGGCACTGAGTTAGTGCAGCGCTCCGACGACAAAGAGGAGCTTGTCAAGGAGAGATTGAAAGTCTACAACGACAATACGGCCCCTTTAATTCGCTACTACGATGATGCGCTCATCTTGCGCACTGTCGACGCCAACGGCAATGAAAACGACATCTTCGCCGACTTGATCAAAACTCTCAGCTCTGTATCGGTGAAGGCATGATTCTGACAAAAGACGAAGACATCGAATTGATTCGCCGGGCCGGCCAAGTCGCCGGTGAGGTGCTGGAAGCACTCTCTTTGATGGTCAAACCCGGCATCTCCACCTGGGAGTTGGATCAGTTCGCCGAGAAAACGATCCGCGAAGCGGGATTGCTACCAACTTTTAAGGGCTATCGCGGATTTCCTTGCACGATCTGCGCCTCTGTCAACGAAGAAGTCGTGCACGGCATTCCCAACCCCAAAAAGATCCTCAAAGACGGTGACGTCATCTCAATCGACATCGGCGCCACCGTGCCCGGCACGCGCGACGGCAAGAAGTTCGACTTCATCGGTGATACCGCATTAACAGTCCCGGTCGGTAAAGTCTCGCCCAGAATTCAAAAGCTTCTTGACGATACGAAAGCAGCACTCTATGCCGCTATTGCTGCCTGCAAAGGCGGCTCCACACTGGACGACGTGGGCGGCGCCGTGGAAGATGTGGCCAAAATCAACGGCTACGGACTCGTACGTGACTACGGCGGACACGGCATCGGGCCTAACTATCATGAAGACCCGTTCATTTTCAACTACCGCACCGGTAGGCGTGAGCAGTTCAAACCTGGTATGGTTATAGCGATTGAGCCAATGTTCAATCAGGGCGGCGATCACGTGCGCACCAAGCCGGACGGCTGGACTGTTGTAACGAGAGATAACAGACCTTCTGCGCATTTTGAACATTCGCTTCTTGTCACCGACGGGGTGCCGGAAATTCTGACTAAGCGCCCCTCAGAGGTAATTGGATGACGAAACAGGGTGTAATCGAGTTCGAAGGAACGATCCGGGAGAGCCTTCCCAACGCTATGTTTCGCGTCGAGCTGGACAATGGCCATAAGGTGCTGGCCCACATCTCCGGCAAAATCAGAAAAAACTTTATTAAGATTCTCCCTGGAGATCGCGTCAGAGTGGAGCTTACGCCGTACGATCTGACACGCGGAAGAATAACTTATAGAATCAAAGATTGATGTACAATAAGTTGTTTGTCCGTGGCTGTCGAATTTGCCTCCTCAATGAGTCAGAATCGACGGCTAATGAAGTTTCTCTTACGCACATGAGAGCGCGTTTATACGCGGTCGAGCAGGAAGTATGAAAGTCAGAGCATCGGTAAAGAAAATCTGCGACAAATGCAAGGTTATTCGCCGTAAAGGGCGTGTCGCCATCATTTGCGAAAACCCCAAGCATAAGCAACGCCAGGGTTAGTAGGCATTGCCACGGCGCTGCTTCGCTCTAGAGCGTGAAGCAAGCGCCAAGATCAGCACGTTTGAAGAGGAGTGGGAAAGGAAATGGCCCGAATAGCCGGAGTGGATCTGCCCAGAAACAAACGCACAAACATTGCGTTGACTTACGTCCACGGTATTGGCCGCAGCACCGCTACCAAGGTTTGCCAGAAGCTGGGCATCCCTGAAGAGCGCCGCGTGCAGGACTTGACCGAAGACGAAATCAGCCGCTTGCGCGAAGAAATTGAAAAGAGCGGGCTCTCGGTGGAAGGCGATTTGCGCCGTGTCGAAGGTCTCAACGTCAAACGGTTGATCGAAATCAACTGCTACCGCGGACAGCGTCATCGTCGCGGTCTGCCCACCAGAGGACAGCGCACCAAAACCAACGCGCGTACGCGCCGCGGACGTAAGCGCTTGACCGTGGCCGGCAAGAAGATTGCCCCCACCAAAGGTTAATCAAATTCTTGACAGGGCGGCTTAACAGCCGCCTTTACGGCGATACACATAAGAACGACAGTCAGATAACAAAGGACATACGGAATAATGGCAAAGTCTCCCAAGGCTAGAACCAAGAAGAAAGAGCGGCGCTATGTGCTGCAGGGCGTGGTGCACATTCAAAGCACGTTCAACAACACGATCGTCTCTTCGACAGACCCTCAGGGCCAGGTAATCGCCTGGGCGTCGGCGGGCACCGTCGGCTTCAAGGGCGCCAAAAAAGGAACGCCGTTCGCCGCTCAGCAAGCAGCTGAATCGGTGGCACGCCGTTCTATGGACCAGGGCATGCGGCAAGTAGAAGTGTTGGTCAAAGGTCCGGGAGCCGGACGTGAGACCGCCATCCGCGCGTTGCAAGCGGCCGGTCTAGAAATCACATTGATCAAAGATGTCACCCCAATCCCCCACAATGGCTGCCGGCCGCCGAAGCGCCGTCGCGTATAAGTTTGAGGAGAGCGAAAGTTGGCTAGATACACAGATTCGGTTTGCGGGCTCTGCCGCAGTGAGGGCGTCAAGCTTTTCTTGAAAGGCTCGCGTTGCTACACGACAAAATGCGCCATCGAGCGTAAACGCTACGGCCCGGGACAACACGGACAAGATCGCAAGAAGCAGTCCGAATATGCCTTGCAGTTGCGCGAAAAGCAGAAGGTGCGCCGCATGTACCTCGTGCTCGAGAAGCAGTTCTCGGCATACTTCGAGCAAGCAAACGCTCAGAAGAAAGTACCGACAGGCTTGCGCCTCTTGCAGTTGCTCGAGTCCCGTCTGGACAACTTGCTGCACCGCTCCGGCATGGTGCCGTCGCGCAAACAAGCACGTCAATTGATTCTTCACGGACACATCACCGTTAACGGTAAAAAAGTGACCGTTCCCTCGTTCCTCGTATTGCCGGGTCAAGTCATCAGCGTACGCGACGCCAGCAAGAAATTGATCAAAGAAGTGATCGAGCACAACCCATCACCGCCCAATCCGAACTGGATGCAGGTGGACATGGAGAATCTCAAAGCCTCGATGATCAATCCGCCGCAGAGAGAAGATCTCGACCAAACAATCAAAGAAGCGCTAATCGTCGAGTACTACTCGAGATAACCTTGCAGCCCCAGGCGCGGGGGCAACCTATAAAGAGTAAGTACGCACAATGATGAATATGATGACGGAGAGAACGATGGAACCTCTAAAGATCAAATGTCTCGAAAACAAGACAGGGGCCGACGGCTCGATCTACGGAAAGTTCGTGATTGAGCCACTAGAGCGCGGTTATGGCACCACTTTGGGCAACGCGCTGCGCCGAGTTCTCCTTTCTGCTCTAGACGGTTCTGCCGTATCGGCTGTGAGAATCGACGGTATCACTCACGAGTTCACCACCATCCCTGGTGTGGTCGAAGATGTGATCGATATCATGCTCAACCTGAAAGGTCTTGTCGTTAAGACCTTCAGCAACGATCCGCAATATTTGCACCTCGATGTCGAACGTCCCGGTCCTGTCACCGGCCGCGACATTCTCTGCCCGGCTGATGCCACCATCATCAACCCGGACTGGCAGCTGTGCACATTGGCCGAAGGCGGACGCATTCGCGCCGAAATCACAGTTGAGCGCGGTCGCGGTTATGTCCCGGCTGACTCGCACAGCCACTACAAGCAAGCGATCGACGTTTTGCCGATCGATGCGGTATTCATGCCCGTTCGCAAAGTTAGCTACAACGTCGAACCGACTCGTGTCGGTGAATCGACTGACTTCGACAAACTGACCATCGAAATCTGGTCCAACGGATCCATCGACGCGACCGAAGCCGTAAGCCAGGCCGCTCGCCAGATCATCGAGCATCTGCTTCCGATAGCCGAGCTCTCCGGCAAACCGATGGTGCCGGCCGCCACGCAGCCGCAACAGACCGACGGCAAACACTCATCGATCTCGATTGAAGAGCTGGAACTGTCAGTCCGCGCATACAACTGCTTGAAGCGTGCCAACATCAACTCTCTGGGCGAGCTGCTCAAGCTCACCTACGACGATCTGATGAATATCAAAAACTTCGGTAAGAAATCTGCTGACGAAGTGATTGAAAGACTGCGCCAGTTCGGACTGACTCTGGCCGACACCCCCAAAGACAAGCAATAACGCAGGAATAAGGACACCAATATCATGCGTCACCGAGTTAAAGGACATCGAGTAGGCCGCCCGGCGGACCAGCGCAAAGCACTTTTGCGTTCACTGTCGACGGAGCTTCTCCGCCACGATGAGATCATCACCACTCTGGCGAAGGCGAAAGCCCTGCAGCCGGAAGCGGAGAAGTTGATCACTCTGGGCAAGAAAGGCTTTATCGCCGACACCAGTGCGCTGGGCGAAAAAGCAAAGAAAGGTGACGGCGAAGCAGCGAAGAAGCTGGCTCGTGCAGTGCATCTGCGCCGCCAGGCAGCAGCATTTCTTTACGACAAAGATGTGGTGCATCGCCTCTTCAACGAAATTCCTCCACGCTACGCCGATCGCAAAGGCGGCTATACTCGCATTCTCAAAGCGGGCTTCCGCAGAGGCGATGCGACGCCGATGGCGATTATTCAGCTCGTCTAATTCGTTGTGCGCGTCGCCCTGCTGATCGAATACGCAGGCAAACGCTTTCACGGATCGCAGTATCAAGCGGGCGTAAGAACGGTTCAATCAGAGCTCGAAAGAGCTCTTTCCGTCTTTTTGAGGCAGCCCGTAAGAGCCGTTTTTTCCGGGCGCACCGATACCGGTGTAAATGCGCGCGGACAAGTGGTGCATTTCAACTTGGAGATGCAGCCGCAAGAGTTCGATACCTGGCGGTTTTGCTGGGGCATGAACGGAATTTTGCCAGACGATCTCAGTGTGGTGGCGGCGCAGGTCGTGCCTGATGATTTTCACGCGCGCTTCTCCGCCCGTTCTCGACATTACGTCTACAGGCTGCTCGCTCGTCCTCAACGTAGCGCTCTGTTACGAGATACATATTATTTTATTCCCCAAAAACTCGACCTCGAATTGATGGCGGAAGCAGCCACGTGGCTCTGCGGACACCATGATTTCGCGGCTTTTCGCTCGACCAACTCCGATCGCTCTAATACCAACTGCACCGTCAGCCGTTCCGAATTGTTGAAAATAGCTGAAGGACAGGTCGAGTATTGGATTACAGCGGATCACTTCGTGTACAATATGGTACGCATAATTGTCGGGACCCTGATTGAAATAGGGCTCGGCAAACGGGCGCCCGAGAGCCTGCGTAGCGCGCTCTCAGAAGGCGATCGAAATTTGTCCGGTCCAACTGCGCCCCCCTGGGGGCTGACATTGAACGCGGTACAATATCCGGAATCCTACAAACTATTTGAACAGAGCTCGCGACTGGCGAGCTGTCCAGGAGAGAAGACGTGAAGACTGTAAGCCCGAAAGCCGCAGACGTTGCCAAAAGCTGGTTCGTCGTTGACGCGGAAGGAAAGACGCTGGGCAGACTGGCGACCGAAGTCGCCAATATCCTGCGCGGTAAAAATAAGCCTGAGTTCACGCCTCATGTCGATTGCGGCGACTTTGTCATCATAGTCAACGCCGAAAAGATTGGCGTCAGCGGCAAAAAAGAGACACAAAAACTGTATCGCCGCCACTCCGGCTTCCCGGGTGGGTTCAAAGAAGAGAGCCTGCAATCGTTGCGCCAACGCCGACCGACGGTGATTATCGAGCGCGCTGTACGAGGCATGCTGCCCCACACCAGACTGGGCGATCACCAATTCACCAAATTGAACGTTTACGCAGGAAAAGATCATCCGCACCAGGCGCAACAGCCGAAGCCGTACGAGCTGGTCGGATAACGGAATTGCTGCGAGCCTTCGCCGCAACAAACCGACAAGAGATGATGCAATAAAAGACTGAAGGGGAAAGAGACCTACATGACAAGCGTTATTCAGTATTACGGTACCGGAAGAAGAAAGAGCGCCACTGCGCGTGTCCGTCTCATACCCGGCACAGGCAAAGTCTCCATCAACGGACGCACCATGGAAGACTACATCGGTGGACGCGCCGGCATGGAAAAGTACATCTTCATGCCTTTCCAGGCGGCTGATGCGATGGGACGCTTCGACGTTCTCGTCTCGGTCCTGGGCGGCGGCATCATCGGCCAGGTCGGTGCCATCAGACACGGTATCGCCAGAGCGCTGGCAGAGGCAGCTCCGCAAAACCGCCCGGTGCTCCGCACCGACGGCCTTTTGACCCGCGACCCCCGCGTCAAAGAGCGCAAAAAATACGGAAGAAAACGCGCGAGAAAACGCTTCCAGTTCAGCAAACGCTAAGGAAACCTTCTGGTCCAGCAAACCGCTGGACCATTTTTATGAGCAGCAAATTTCACAGCCATCGACTGGCCACCGCCTTTCCCTTCTCGCCCTCCCCCGATGGGAAGCAACGCGGACCACTGTTGGCAGCGCTAACTGGCTTAGCCCAACCGCACCGAGACGCTAAACGGGCCAACTCGCTGGTGGCACCACGCACGCTGGCGACGCCGCACAGAATCGACCGGCAGTGGCAAAGAGCCCCTGGTTGCCAACCGTCTCGACGGCCAGCAGTGACCGAGCAGATTCAAGCAGCGAGCCAAACTCAACTCTCCTGTCACAAATTTGAATTCGTAGTAGTCGCCCTCACCATCTTGCTCCTTTCGATGGCTGGCGTGGCAGGCGTTTTGCCGTTGATACCGGAGTCGAATGCTTCCGATAGTGGTATTGCCACCGGTGCAGCAATTCAGTACAAACAAATGCCTTCACTGCAGGCGACATTGAATGGCATTGCCACCATGGGTGCCACCGCCGAGGTGAAAGCGGAGCTGTTCAATTCAGCCGGTGTCGACTATCTTTCTCGCAAAGATAGTCACAATGCGGTGCTCGCCTTCGAAAAAGCAGTGGAAGTAAATCCCGAATTCGTGGCCGCTTACAACAATCTGGGCATGGCATATTTGCAAGACGGCGACCGCAAAGCGGCGAAAGAGGCTTTTGCGTTCGCTCTGAAATTGCAGCCGGGCAATAGTTATGCCCAACAACAGTTAGTTAATTAGAGGCGTTCTCTCGGCTTCGCCCCTCGCCGGCAGCGCGCTATGGCCGTCCAGGATCCGTTGCGCCCGAATTGAGGCTGCGTCAAAGCTGATTCAGTGCCAGTAGTTATTCGACAGCCGTGACAGTCGGCTGCGGAGCCGGACCGATCACTGAGGCGACAGGTTGAGCGGACCTTGTCGCGGGTGCTTCTGCCTGTTCTGCGGGGGAAACCGCAGAGGTGGGCGCTGCATTCAAGCGCACGGCGCGGGCAGGCTGTGCCACAACCACCTCGTCGTCCGGCTCCGCCTTGATGATGCCACGGGCGCGGTACTTGTTCTGGAAGCGGATAAGGGCCACGAAGGCGATGATGACTGTGGTGCCGGCTACGGCCACGAAGCCCCAGCCACATGACTCGCCGTTGTAGATCAAGAAGGTGCCGGCAGCCATGATCACGCAGGCGAGAAAGAGTGACAGCGGGATGAGCAAAGCCTTAACCGACTGAATAAACTCAGCCTTTTCAGCTTCCTGCGCTTCTTTGTTCATTTCTGGCTCCAGTGGACATGAGGACAACCATATTACAACGCCGGGCGGCAATTCTCAGCTTTCTTTGCAAGTGCTAAACTGTCAAACGACTTGTCAGCGGCTAAATTAGCGAAACTAAATTTGGAAAACGGGATGATCGTTGAAGTCTGCCAGTGCAGAGGTTGCGGCTCGAACACACAACTCGACGATCGTTATTGTCAGGAGTGCGGCGCATTTCTCGACGACCTTTCTCGCCGCATCACCGATGGTGGCGCCACGAGCGCAGCAGCAGAGTTTCTCACGCGCTTGAGCCCGGGCGCGGCCAAGCCGGTGGTGCAACTGCCTGTGGTGGCGGGTATCATCATACTGCTCATCGTCATTCCTCTGTTGGGATACACAATCAACAACTCTTACCAGGCGATCTCGTCCGGCTTTCTCGAGCACGAAGCGGCACAGCAACTGGCAAACGGTCATCCGGACCAAGCCGTCGCTATCTGCGATCGCATCAAGCTCACTCGCAAGCTTACCGATTCGCAACAGCAACTGCTCAATAACGCTCGCTTCAAGTTGGCAGATCAGTTGATTGCCACCAGCAAATACGGCGAGGCGTTCATTCACCTTTCCCGTATTACATCGGACTTTGCCCAGTCCGATCAAGTGAAGGAGCGCATGCAAGTCTGTCAGGAGTACAGCGGGCAACAGCCGGTGACGGCAAAGACAGCCACTGCCAGCAAGCCGCGCCTGCACTCTAAACCGCATATTGTTAAAGTGGCGGCATCCGGCGCTGTTGCGAGTAAATCAGAGGCATCAAGCCCGACTGCCACTGCGGCGGCAGAAGAGAAAACCGACGCGGCTGCCAAGCCCACTCTAGCGCCGACGACAGAAGCGATAACGTCTGCCGCGCCTAAACCGAAGGTGGCAGAGTCCTCCGCTGACAACAACAATACGATGAGTCTTGCCGCCCTGCCGAAGTACAGTCACGCCGACGTAGCTCGTTATAACGAGCTTTTGGCGGTGTATTTCGCATCCAGCAAGGCGGCAGGCAAAGAGCCGCCTTCCATAAGCGAATGGGTGGGCGCCGGACGTCCGAAGTTCTAATTTACGCTCGCATCGGTTAATAAAACCGAACTGTGGCAAACTAAGCTTGGAGCGTTGCGTGGCTTTTCAGCGTAAAGGAATGAAGCTGTATGGACAATGTCGAAGGCACGGGAGACGATAGCTCGCTCCCACCCGACGATAGTGAGAAGGCGCCGGAAAAAGAGGCGCTTAAATCGCAGCCGGGAAGCAACGGCAAAGGCATGGGCGGACAGGATATATCGGCGCCGAAAAGCAAAGAGATCGGTAAAGAGAAATCGGCTCCTAAAATCAAAAAGCGAGATCAAGAGAAGCTCGAGCTGAAAGCAAAAGAGCCTCGGAAAGAAAAACCGGCGCCCAAGAGCAAAGAGCTGCCCGACATAAGCAAACTGTCCGGAGCGCGGCCGACGAAGGTTCCGCGCACGGCCAAAGAGAAAGAAGAGCTCGAACAACCGAAGCGACCACGCCCGAACTGGAAGTGGATGGCAGCGGCAGTGGCTGCGGTAACGTGCATCATCGGCGCCGTTTATGCCAACTCAATTTATGGATCAGCAGTATTCAACGATCAGTTCAACTTCAACTTCATTGCTGCTGCGATGGAACAGCAGACCTACTGGTTTCAACACTGGGTCGATGCGTTCAGACAGCCGTTCTCACAGCCGTGGGTACAGGCGACATACGGCTGGGATTTGACGTCTTTCAATTGGAACGCGGGATGGTCGCACACCGTTAACGTAGTTTTGCACTTAACAGCGTCTCTTTACCTTTATACGCTTGTTTTCATGATTGCGCGCCGTCTCAAGTTGGAAGGGCGATTGACACCATCTCCGTACATCATAGCTTTCGCGGCGGCAGCCTTGTTTGCAGTGCACCCGCTTGCCACCGGCAGTATCGCCTATATTTCGGGACGCACGGGTCCTTTGCTGGCCGTTAACTATTTTCTCGCACTCAACCTGTTTGTCATCGGCTATCTGTCTGAAGTGATCAACTTCGCTCTCATCGCCTACATGCTGTTTTTTACCTTCAATGTCGTGGCGCTCTTCTGCAACGTCCAGGCTGTGACACTGCCACTGTCTGCGGTGCTAATCGGACTGTTGCTCAAAGATCCTAAACAGGCGTGGAAGGAGTGGCGTGACAGTCGCGGCTATGAGTTGATCTTTTTCTTTCTTGCCGCCATCGGAGAGCCGTTCTTGCTTCTTTTGGGCGTGCCTAAGCTCACTGATAACGGTCTCGGTCTGCACGTACTTCCGGCTGCCAGCTATGTGGCCAGCCAGTTCAAACTGCTTGTCACTTACTACTTACGCTGCTTTCTCATCCCCTACGGGCTCACCACAGATCCAGCCAATGTGGTGGCATCTGGGTTATCCGATCCACTGGCGCTATTAGGACTGGCAGTCATGGCAGGCGCGGCCGCCGCGGCATGGATCTGGCGTCAACAGACATTCTTGGTTTTGGGATTGGCGCTCTTTCTCCTGGGGCTGTTTCCCGCTAACCTTCTGGTGCAGGCGGAGCTGGTCGCGGATCAGCGTTTTTATCTCTCCCTGGCGGGACTTTGCCTTGCCGGCGGCTGGGGATTAGCCGAATTCTATACCCGCAACAAACGCGCGGCTGGGGCTGTGGGGCTCATTCTCCTTCTTGGTTGGGGAGCATTGACCGTTTTGCGCAATCGTCAGTGGGCGACAGACGAGCTCCTCTGGCAACAGGCAATTAAACTGAATCCGGATAGTGCCAGAGCGCATGCACTGTACGCGAAATCGCTGAAAAAACCGGAAGACGCGTACAAGGAAGCGAAAAGAGCACTGGAGTTGGATCCTAAAAACGTCATAGCTCTTCAGTCGGTAGCCGACTACGATCTGTCCAGAGAAAAATATGCAGAAACCGAAGATGCACTGCAAACCGCCATCAGCATTTCGCTGAGAGAGAACGTGTCTGCCGTAGACTTGGCCAATTTGCAAGAAAGGCTGGCGAAGTGCTACGTGAAAGAGAACAAGCTGGACAAGGCGGACGCGCTTGCCAAAGAAGTGCTTAGAGTTTTGCCCGAAGATACCGGTATGAACATAGTGGTCGCTCAGGCATTGATAGCGAGGAAAAACTACATTCTTGCTTTTACCACCCTGGCGCCGAACTTGACTGAAAATCCGGCGCTCGGCAAAGATCCTGACTATATGAGAGCCCTGGCAGAGGCGGGATTAAACTCTGGCGTGGCACGTTGGATGGAACAAGGGCTTCTGGCTGCACTGCAGTATACGAAGCTCAGTCCGGGACGCGATTCGCGCATATTTCTCACCAAATGCCTGCTCGGCATGAATGAACCGCTGCAGGCACTGGAAGCGATCGAGCCAATCGTCAAACTAGCCAATGATAAAGATGCCGAGGCTGATTACTTGAAAGCTCTGGCGCTCGAAGGCATAAAGCACTCAGAGCAGGCGCAGGAGGAAAAAGAGTTGGCACTTAAACTCGATCCGAAAATCGCAGAGAAAGTCGTGATCAAAAAGCTGAAGAGCCCGGCCAAGTCCGCTCCTGACGGCAAATCACGCATGCAACCGGGCATGGCACCTCCCTCGCCCGGTGTGATTCCGGAGCTTCGCCCGGCACAGCAGCCGGCGGCCACCGCAAAACCAGCTGATACCAAATCCAGTACCACGACCTCTACCAGCACCGGTCATTAAGCTACTTTGTCTCCGGCGGCAACTGAGGCAGGGGTGGCAACGGTTCTTTTTCAACCGAGAATGGTGGTGGCGCTAATGGTATGGCGTCGATTTGCAGCTGCTTCTCCGCACCGTGATCGATCCATTGATACGCTCTGCCGTAATCAGCGCCGGCAGCACCGTGATTGGCGTGTATGAACTGCAAGAATGCAAGGGAAAGGACGAGCTGGCAAGCTGCTAGCACGCCGAGCAGCGCATTGCCTCTCTTTCCATCCTGACTGAAGAGAAACGCCAGCGCGTAAAACTGAAACGGGAAAGTAACTATCAAATAAAATGGCGTCGTTTTTACTCCAGCCAGATTCATCACGAGACCGTATGCTACTGATGCAGAAAGCAAAGCAAGAACGCTATCGCTGCGCCAGGCGAGAGCCCTTGTCCGCAACTTGCGGTACAAAATTACTAGACCGGCAATGGCTACTACCGCTTCGATGGCATAAACAACCATGACAGTTGGCTGACTGACAAATGCAGAGTGATGGCTGCCGATCGAATATTTCAGCCCATATCCAAATGCGTTGGCAAGAAACACCCACCAGAAGCGCAGCGAGAAAGTATTGTGCCAATCATACCCTGCCACCGTTGAATGAGCCCCGGCCAGATACTGGAGCCACGGAATCAACGGTATGGTGCCCAAAATCGTTCCGGTCAACCAACCGACCCAGTTGATTTTTTTACTGGCAGCGAATGTGGTACCAAGAAGTGTGGTGGCAACAAACAGTGCAGCTGCGAAAAAGAAGCCGCTCATATGAATCTGTCCCAGCAACAAACCGAAAAATCCCCAGGTTAGGGCACCGGCAAAAGTGTGGCGGTAAAACCAGGCGAAGAGCAAAATTAGGCAAAATAGCGGCTCTGTATCTTGCGCCCAGATCTTACGGCTAAACAGAACTGCAAACGGGTTTAGCGACGCCAGAACGATCGTCCACCACCAGGGCGTCTTCCACTCACTGGAGGGCAGACATCGGTAAACACAGAGCAAGAGAAGTAGCAAGGCCGCGATGTTCAGACATTCCACCCCTCTTGTCAGTGAGGTGGCGTCAGTCAGGTGAAAAATTCGCAAGAGCGCTATGAAAAGCCAGAGGCTCATACCTGGGTTGTATATAGAAGTAGATGACTGGCAGCCCAAAAGAGGGAAATCGCCGTTGACACCGGCCAGGAGAGCGTGCGACAGCATCCAGAATTCATCGGCTTTGAACTCGAAATCAGAATGATAGGCGAGCCGCAGTGCTGATCCTACTATCACCGCCACAGCCGCAATGGCCGGAAGCCAGGCAGCGTTGCTCTGTTCTGTGCCGGCAGCGAGTTCGCTGCCGGAGATCACATCAGACATTTTCAATGCGCGCAGCCAACTCGGCTGGTTTGCTGGTGGGCTTGTCGCAAGCGAAGTTATGACAGAGATATGCGGTAGGCTTTTCTTGCAGAAGCGTCCTTCCTGTCAAAAGATTTTTCAACTCCGGCTGCGCATCGGCGGGCTGTTTTTCGGGCCAACAGAGAACCGTCTTGTTGGGAGCGTAATTAATAGCCGAGGCGAAGACCATCTCAGCGTTCTCTTGTGCTGACTGCGAGCCGAGAATAACCACTTCCGTCGAAGGTGTCAGCCAGTAATCCATAGCGCCAAGCAAATTAGCGAACTGGTCGGGTACCCGCACCACCAGCGGTGCGCATTTCTTCATCAGCTGTTTTGCTCTCTTTTCCCAGAGCGGATCGGCAGTCAGCCGGCTGAGACGGACAAGCACGAAGGTGGCGACCGAGGTGCCGGAAGGAATGGAGCCGTCATATTGGCTGCGCGGCCGTGTCACTAGTGCTTCATGATCTTTGCTCGTGTAATACAGATCACCGGCTGCATCATCCCAGAATAACGCCAACATCTCTTTTGTGAAATGCATGGCACGCTCGATCCACTTGCTCTCGAAATCCACGGCTGCCAGATCGAGCAGAGCTTGGGAAAAGAATGCGTAATCATCGAGGTAGCCATCGAGCTTGGCCCTGCCCTGACCCCATGTGCGCAAGAGCTTGTCTTTCGCAGTTAACTCTTTGAGAATGAAGTTAGCAGCATCTTTGGCTGCGCGCAGATATTTTTCATCTTTCAAAATGCGATAGCCATCCACCAGGGCAGAGATCATCAAGCTGTTCCAGCTCGTCAAAACTTTCTCGTCTCGGCCAGGACGGACACGCGCCGAGCGCTCAACCATCAGCTTCTCTTTCAATACCTCGAGCCTGGTCCACAGCTCTTCAACGGAAACCCCGAACTGTTCGGCAGTCTCTTCCGGCGACCTCACCCAGTAGAGAGCACTGCAGCCGTGCTCGAAGTTGCCGCGCTCGGTCACACCAAATACGGTGCAAAAGAAGTTGCCGTCCTCGCGTCCGAGGGTATCGAGAATTTCGTCATGAGTCCAGACGTAGAACTTGCCTTCTTCACCTTCGCTGTCGGCATCGAGGCTCGAGAAGAAGCCACCCTGCTCGGTGCGCAGCTCGCGCAGAACGAAGTCCATAATGCCGCGCGCCACGGTCGCCCAGTACGGACGTTTAAACGCGACATAACCATTCAGGTAGGTTTGGCACAACAAGGCGTTGTCGTACAACATCTTCTCGAAGTGAGGGATGAGCCACTGCCCGTCAACCGAATAGCGAGCAAACCCGCCGCCGATCTGATCGTGAATGCCACCATATGCCATGCGATCGAGTGTTGTGCGAACGACTTCCTCGCAATCATCTGATCGCTGATCGCCTTTATATGACTTCGATGAGCACCGCATCGCCAGGTCGATGCTGAAGGAGTGGGGAAACTTCGGCGCACTGCCGAAGCCGCCCCAGCGATCGTCGAAGTGCTGGATCAGTTTGTCGAGCGCCTGATCGATCAAACTGTGATCGATCGATGCCTCACCAAGGGTAGTGCCGATGTTGTCGAGCATGCGCAGATGTTCTGTGATGTCCTCCGAGCTGGCATCGACTTCTTCGCGCTTCTCCTTAAACGTCAAACTCAGTGCGGCGAGCAGGCGCTGAAAACCAGGCAGACCGTGGCGATCGACTGGCGGAAAGTAAGTGCCGCCGTAAAACGGCTTTAACTCAGGCGTGAGAAATACAGTCATAGGCCAGCCGCCATGCCCGGTCATCATCTGCACCGCTTTCATATAGATTTCATCCAGGTCGGTGCGCTCTTCGCGATCGACTTTGATGTTGATGAATTTTTCGTTCATCAAAAGAGCCGTCTCTTCATTCTCGAACGACTCGTGCTCCATGACGTGACACCAGTGACAGGCGGAATAACCGATGGACAGCAAAATCGGTTTATCTTCCTGGCGCGCACGCTCTAGCGCCTCCGGTCCCCATGGATACCAATCGACCGGATTGTATGCGTGTTGCAGCAAGTATGTGCTCGTCTCATTGATGAGACGATTTGGTTTGCCTTGCTCCTTGCTCTTCTGTCCAGCTTGAGTGCTCGTCACAGTTTTCCCTCCGGTCCCGCCTGGTGGCACAGCAACTGTGAGGGTACTTCACGCAGAAATGCGAACCTGAAAATGGCCCTCAAGACTTAATTATAGAGAGCGTCTTCTCGTAGGCAGCCAGAGTCTCGCTGGCGGCCCGGTCCCAGGGAAACTCCCAAGCGGCGCAATGTGCGTGCGATGCCATGGTTGCTGTCAGCGTCGGATCCTCAATTAACGAGCGCATCAACCTGGCGAGTTCAGCTGCGTCCAGGCAGTTTTTCAAGATATAGCCACTGACACCGTCTTCAATCGCTTCGGCAGCGCCACACATGCTGCTGACAATTGGCACCAATCCATTAGCGGCGCCTTCGATCGGCGCCATGCCGAACGGTTCAATACGCGAAGGCAGGACTATGGCGGAAGCGCGAGCGTAAACCTCGTTCATATTTTTGCAAAAGCCGAGATACTGAATGCAGCCCTGCAACCCCATCCATTGCAAGCGCAACCGATCGATAGGTTTTTCCCGCAAACCCGCTATGAGCAGCTGAAACTTGACGCCGCTCTTGCGCAGGATGGCACATGCCTGCAAAAGTACATCCAGTCCCTTTTTACGAAATCCTTTGCCGACGAAAAGGAATGTAAACGGCGCAGTCGGCTGCCTATCGACCAGCGGCGCCTTTTCAAGATTCGCTCCTGGTGCCACGATCGCCAACAGAGCGTGCGGATTTATCTCACGCACCTTGTAGGTATTGACGAAATCGTCCATGCATATTTTCGCAGGGAATATCAGACAGGACGCCGTCGAACACAGCATGCGATCGAATCTGTCTCGCAATTGATAGGCAGGTACGAACATCATCTTAACTCGCGACAACGCTTGTTCCCAACCCAGTCCCACCTGGGACAGGCGCGCTGCTGTGTGGTTGTGAAACGTTACTACATTGGCAACAGTGCAAGGGAGATGTTGCGAGTGAACGATATCGTATGGTCCTGACTCTTTCACGGCATCGCTGGCATATTTGACGTAATGCAGAAGGCGCAACGATTTGCCGATGCCGCGCGGAGCCGGGGGGAATTTCCGCACCGTCAACTGCGGGTGCGCCAGTTGCGTATCGTTCTCTTCGCAAATCACCGTAACGTCGTGCCCGCGAAGAAGAATCCCGGTTACGACTTTGTAGGTGTAAAGTTCCAGTCCGCCATTTTGAGAAAATGAACGGACGAGCATGGCGATACGCATTGAGCCGTGTTTTAAAGCTGGAATGGCGACAACTATACCAAACTAGTCAGCGCAGCGCAGCGCGGCGATGAGCCGTGCGGAGCGAAGCGCTTGCATAGCGGAGGAGGCGAGGGACGAAGCCGACGGAGCGATTATATGTGACTCGGACGAGCATGGCGATACGCATTGAGCCGTGTTTTAAAGCTGGAATGGCGACAACTATACCAAACTAGTCAGCGCAGCGCAGCGTGGCGATGAGGGGCTTATGCAGCAAGCTGCCCAGCTCCAGCGACGGAGCGATTAATATATCAAAAATTCCGTGCAGAATGAACTGATATGTTACGCTTTCAGCCTCGGAAAGGAGCGGCATGCGTACTCTCGCTGAAGCTGTTGCCAAGAAAAAAGTAATACTGTTTGCGGGCAGTGGAGTCTCGACCTCGATTGGGCTGCCCACCTCTCAGCAATTGCTGAAAAGATTAGCAGTCGAACTGGGACTTGATCCCGGCGAGTTCGTCACCATGGGCGAATTGCGGGAGCTGGCCGAGTATTACACTCTTGAAAAAGGCTCGTTGGCGCCCTTGCGCGGTTGGCTCGACGTGGAGTGGCACAGCTCCGACATCGATATCTCCAAATCGCCGATTCACAACCTCCTGCTCGATCTCGATTTTCCCATTATCTACACGACCAACTACGATCGCTGGCTGGAACGAGCATTTGAGGCGCGTCAAGTCCCCTACACTAAAATCACGCACGTGCGCGATATGATCAATATAAAGCCGCAGGCAACTCAAATCATCAAGTTTCACGGTGATTTCGACGACGTCAATTCGCTGGTCTTCGCAGAGAGCACATATCTCGAGCGGCTGGAGTTGGAGAGCCCGCTGGACATCAAGCTGCGCGCCGACATCCTGGGCAAATCGCTCCTCTTCTTAGGTTCCAGCCTGACCGATATAAATCTGCGCTTTCTCCTTTATAAATTGGCAAAACTTTGGAATATGGCTGAATATTCGCAGAATCGCCCCAATTCTTATTTCTTCATGGCCAAACCGAATGTGGTGCAGGAGCGCATCCTCAATTCGCGCGGCATCATCAGCATCGCCGCGCAGACGCCTGATCCGAGCAAGAGCCTGGAAATATTTTTGACAGCGCTGCTCGAGGAAGTGCAAGCAATACGCAAGGAGATGGGAGAGAAGAAATGAAGCTGAAAGATAAAGTGGCAGTGATAACGGGTGCGTCGTCAGGTATCGGCGAAGCGATAGCGCATGCCCTGGCAGTGGAAGGAGCGGAGATCGCTCTTTTGGCGCGCCGCCAAGACAAATTGAAGGAGGTCTGCCACGACGTGACGCTGCGTTCTGGTAGAGAACCTCTGATGATCGTCACCGACGTCAGCGACCAGAAATCAGTCACGAAAGCGATCGAGAAGGTGGAGAAAAAGTTTCAGCGTATCGACATTCTCGTCAACAATGCCGGCGTCATGTATCTAGGATCAGTGGCGGAGGCGAAGCCGGAAGAGTGGCGCACCATGGTCGACATCAACTTGATGGGATTGATGTATTGCACACAGGCGGTCTTGCCGATCATGAAAAAGCATGGCGCCGGCGACATAGTCAATGTCTCCTCTGTTTCCGGAAGAATTGTCAGCGCGCGCAGTGCGGTCTATAGCGCAACGAAATTCGCGGTCAATGCTTTTTCCGAAGGCTTGAGACAAGAGCTCTACAAAGACCGCATCCGCGTCATCGTTATCGAGCCCGGAGCCGTCGCCACTGAACTGACCAATCACATTCCTGACCCCAAGCTGAAAGAAACAGTCAAGAGTTGGGTGGCAGGCATGACTGCATTGCAGAGTGCCGACATCGCCAACGCAGTTGTCTACGCTCTGGCGCAGCCGTGGAACGTGAGCGTCAATGAACTGATGATTCGACCGACCGAGCAGCAGATGTAGAACTCTACGGCAGGGCGCCGTATTTAATCTATCTTCGGAAATAGCCGAGAACGAGCCAGGGCATAACTATTATGTCTGCACTTTTGCGTGGAAGAGAATGGCTGAAATCTCCGCCGACAAGCTCGTTGCCATTGAGTATCGCGCTTTGCCGGGTGCCGCCCTGCGCAAACGACTGCAAAAGCTCGACCCCGTCTGGCGCATCCTTATCCTCGCTGGGCTGATCTTCGCCGCCATCGTGGGGGGGCTCTCCAATCCCGGGGGCATTCTCAGCACGATCGCATTGTTTAGCATTGCCCTGGCAGGGCTGGGTGGGCTGGCGCTGATGATTACCCGCGACCAGATTTTCATCGGCGAGCATGGGCTCTCGTTTCCGCTGCCATTTATGTTCTCGCTCTCTTACCGTCCCACGCGCCTGTGGACAGAAGTGGAAAAGATTGAGGTTTTGTCCGATGCCAACGCTGCCAACTCGTCTTTGATGAAGGGCTGTGCCATTAAGCTGATTTTCCGCACCGGCGAAGAAGCGGTTCTGCCGCTCTGCAATTTCAACCAGGAAGGCATCAATCTCTTCGTCGGTGCGGCAGCGGAATGGGCTTCGCGCTGCAAATTCGACGAACAGTTCGAGCAGCTGCCTAAGCTCTATGAGTATGAAACCGGCGGTTTTAAGTCGATCAGTTACACCCAGTTTTGGGAAGAGCAGCTGGCCAATACCTACACCTTTACGGCGTTCGTGCCGTTGCAGATCGGGCACCGCCTGCGCAATGAAACATTGACTGTTCTTTCGCAGATCGCCTCCGGTGGTTTTTCCGCTATCTATCTCGTCAAATCTGCCGACGGAAAGCGCATGGTGGCGAAAGAATCAGTCACTCCCGGCACGTTGGACGACGCGGCCAAAGAGAAAATCAGAGAGCAGTTCAAACGTGAAGCCGCTCTCTTGGTCAGGTTGCATCATGATGCCATCGCTCAGGTCTACGACCATTTCGTCGAAGCAGGCAGAAGCTACCTCTTGATCGAATACATACAGGGCCCCGACTTGCGCGCATACGTTCGCCAACATGGACCGCAGTCCGAGGCGACAGTGGCTGCCTGGTTCGAGGAGTTGGCACATGTGCTCGACTATTTGCACAAGCAAGAGCCACCGATTTTGCACCGCGATATCTCGCCGGAGAATCTCATTGTTACTGCCGAGGGCCACCTTGTCGTTATCGATTTCGGCGCCGCCAACGAATTCATCGGACAGGCAACAGGAACGCTGGTGGGAAAACAATCGTATGTCTCGCCCGAGCAGATACGAGGACGGGCTTGTCCACAAAGCGATCTGTACTCGCTGGGCGCCACCATTTTCTTCGCTCTGACGGGAAATGATCCGGAGCCTCTCAGCAGTTGCAGCCCGCAAGCTGGTGGTGCAGCCGTCTCGCCGCAACTGGACAGCCTGGTGACGTTGTGCACTAAGCTCGACCTGTCACAACGCCTCGGTTCAGCTGCAGAACTCCTGGACAAGCTCGCGCACGCGGGCAGGGAAGTGCACCGTGTCTGAGGAGCGCATCACCAGAGCAAGCACGATCGAATGTTTACCGTCCCAGCCGGCAGACGAGACGGTGCTGGTAGTGGCGTCACAGAGCCAGGCGCCCGCACTGCCTGTAGAGTGCACTGAGGACGTGTCGACCGATCTTACGATGGCGGCAGCAGTGACATCGACGCACAAACCAGAGTCTGGTGCCGGCGAACGATGCCAGTGGCGGCTGCCCAACATCTATTTGCGCATGGTGCACCAGACCCAGGAGTACTATCGTCTCGTTCATGCGTTGCGCAAACTGGATCACGCCCAAGATGTAGTCTTCGCCATGATGTCGACGTTCATCGTCGCCATCATGTGCTTGCAGATCGTGCAGCACTGCGCGGAAGCTACTCAAGCACACGCGATGGCTGACTTCGTCCGCTCCATGTATAACGTGCCGGGGATGAGCGATGCGGACGCATTGAGCGACCTGCGCGGGCTGCTCTTTCTCCTCTACTCTATTGTTTTCATCGTGCCGATGACCTGGATGATTACAGTCAACAGTGTGTCCGGTAATGCCGGCAGCTTTTGCAAGAACACGCATCTGTGTATCAGCGATGCCGGAGTCAGCACCTTGCGCATGGCAATGTTCTCTTTCAAGCATCCCGCGCGCCCGTGGAACACGTTGCGCTGCATCAAACACGTCAAACCGTCCAATAAGCGCAGTCCATCACTGATTCGACTGGAATTCAGCAGGGGATTGCCAATCGATATCAATCTGCACAAATTCACATCCGATCGCGAGACGCAAGTACTTCTCTGCGCTGTCAAAGCATACCGTCCGGACCTATGCGAACAAGTGGCAGAGCTGGAGAAAGCGCTTTTGCCGGAATCAGGCAAAACCTACACCGAGCTCTGGTCAAAATCGCTGTTGCACGACACTGAGCGCCTGCGGTTGTCGGCATTGCCGCCTGATACGTCCCTGCAGAACGGCAGATTTCGCATAGTCGATCAGCTCGGCTCCGGAGGTCAAGGTACTGCGTACCTGACGGAAGACCTGGTGGAAAGCAAGTTGATCGTCCTCAAGGAGTACATTTTGCCAGATAGCCGCAACGTGCACGATTGCCGGCGCGCCATCACCAGACTGGAAGATGAGGCGCATCTTTTAAGCAGGCTGCAGCACGAGCAGATCGTCAAGGCGCTGGACATTTTCCTGGAAGATCACCGTGCCTACTTGATGCTCGAACATATTGACGGACCGCCTATCAAGAGCCTCGTCGCCGAACGCGGCGCCATGACCGAAATGGAAGTTATCGACCTGGCATCTCAGATGTGCAATGTTTTAGAATATCTGCACGAGCAGTCACCGCCGATGGTGCACCAGGACTTCACGCCCGACAATCTGCTTTTGACCGAAAGCCACGTTCTCAAGCTTGTCGATTTTAACGTGGCCAAGGAAAAACAGAACTCCAAGACATCCTTGGTCGTGGGCAAGCATGCCTACATGCCACCAGAACAGTTTCGCGGCAAAGCCTGCCCGCAAAGCGACATCTATGCGATGGGAGCGACTTTGTACCTGATGCTGACGGGTGTCGAACCTGAGCCGCTCACCTGCTGCCATCCCATAGAACGACAGCCAGTAAGCGTCGAGATGGACCGCATTGTCGCCAGGGCGACGGCGCTCGAACTGACAGACCGATATCAAAACGTGCGCGAGATCAGCGAAGATCTTCGTGCATTGCGTGAGCAGGAAGCGAAGGTATGAGCGAAGAATTGATCAGATCTGATGAAGCCGCTCGCGAGGTGTTTCGCTACGAAGGATTGCGAATCAACCCAGAAGCGGGTGTGGGCGCGTACTTCGTGCCCAGTCGGCGCGCTCTGTTTGCCAGCTTCCATTTCGCCTTACCGATAATAGTGTTTGAACTGGTAATCTTCGCTCTGGGCGGAATTCTCTGTCTAACGGGGCAGCTTCAGTCGACTCTGGCAGTGATAGTGACAGCCACCGTCTGCGTGACATTGCTCTCTCTGCGCAACGGCATGCTAACCCTGGACGAACAAGGTATAACCTTTCCGAGCATCTTGTTTTTCCGTTCAGGCGGCAAGCTTCGGCGACGGTGGCAGGAGATCAAAGCAATCGACGTTGATACTGAAAAGGCGCCGTTCAGCCAGGCGTCGCATACTAAGTTGATATTTCAGCTGGCGGACCGTCGAGTTCTGCCAATCAACCTGATGCGATTGAGACAACAAGACATCGACTCTTTTCGTAATGCTGTTTTGCGCTGGTCGCCCGTGTCACATCCGCGCATCAACGATCTGGCAGCCATACAGCAGTACGAGATGGAAAACTGCACGGAGTTTTCGCGCGCGCAATTCAGCAATATCAACTGCTCGTTCGCCATCGGCGCCTACGAGCGCGCTCGCGAAGGTGATGAGATTGCGGATTATCGAATACTTCGGGCGCTGGCCGCCGGACACATTTCGACGATCTACGAAGCTGATAACGCGTTTGGCACTCGTGTGCGGCTGAGAGAGTTTGCCATTCCCGATGAATGCGACAGGCAAAGGCTCCTGGAGCGCCTGATTGAAGGCGGGGACTGGCTGCGCCGTATCGACCATGCAAACATTTGCAGGATGATCGATTCATTCGTCCACGACGGCAAGTTTTACTATGCGCTAGAAATGAAGGGCGGTGCAACGCTGCCTGAGCTATTCGATCGCGCAGCGGTGAAGAGCTTGGCGCACCGCAGTTCTATTGCCTTGAAAATGGCTGAGCTGATTCAGGCGTTGCATGAGAGCGACAGCGGCAATATACACGGGCACGTCTATCCCGGTGTCTTTCGTCTCGACGACAATGGCAGTATATACCTGGCCGATTACGGTTTTGCTCACAATTTGATTACGCAGTCGTCGGGCGTTTTTAACGGCGACATCTCCTATGCCGCGCCGGAGCAGTTAGGCGGAGAGGCGAGCCAGTCCGCCGACATATACGGATTGGCAGCATCTATTTTCTATCTGCACGCGCAAAAGGCTCCTCCGCCACTGTGCCCATCTTCCCTCTCTGCGCACGGCGTCAATAAAGACCCTCGACTCGATGTGCTGATCGAGCAGTGCACCGCCTACAGTGCCAGCGATCGTCCAAAAGCAATAGCCGATGTGGTGGAGCTTTTGCAAATGATCGAAAGTTCTCCAACTGAGAAGAAATTAGCCTTCAGCGGCAGAGGCAAATCGCAATGAACTCGAGCAAGAGCAACAACGAGAACAAGCTTTTGCAACTGGCCGCGCCGTTGTTGGAGGCGCCCGAGTCGTCCACCAATCTGTACAACTACTCAAGCAAAACCAACTCGACTGCCGCCGCTCAAATGTACTCCCGCATGGACTGCTACTCCATGGCGCAGCTTCCTTACCTCAGTCTGTCCTACAGTCCGCCGGAAAAATACGCTCCTCTTTTAATTACCAATCAGAGCGACCAACTTTATTTGGCCGCCAACATTCTTCCTTCGCTCCTGGCCATAATGGTGAGCATGTTTCCTCTGGAAACGCTCTCTCTTCATACGCTGCACGGAGCGTTGTATCCGCCTCTGCTCCTGGTGGCAGGGCTGGCCGGCTCCTGGTACCTGGCATGGCGTTGGCAAGTAGCTCGCATTAGCGCCAATAGAAGCCAGAAAAGTCGACTTTTCGCAAAGATACCCGACCGAATTGCCCTGACAAGTGACGGAATACAGTTGGGCTGGAGCACGCCACATAGATTCTTCACTTCCAACTGTCTGCGTTGGTCGAAGCTGCGTCTCGTCTATCTGGAAAAAGATGAAGGAGAAGACGGTTATTTTATCTGCATCCGTTCAAGTTTTGGCGGCCTTTTGCGTTTTCACAGCGCCGGGTTCGCGTGCAAAGCCGAAGAAGAGATGTTTCTCTCTCTACTTTTAGAACATGCGCCACAAGCGTGCAAAGAGCCGCCTCGCTATTTATCGGTTCAACCGGAGCGAACCAGTTCACTGAATTTGCGCCTGCGCTGGCTGCGTTTCACTTGCACCGGCGCACTGAGGAAGCTGGCAAATTCGCAAAAGATCTCGCAGTCAAAGAGCTTGATTGCAACGATTGCAAACTTGATCGAGCCGAAAACAAAAAACGATCAAGCATGCAAATCAGTCGATGAAATGGCAGCTGACTTGATTAAGGCTCAATCGAGTCGGCTTGGTGCCGGCAGCGTTTTGCAAGACGGTCGTTACAAAATCATCGAGATTGCGCACCGTTCTTTTGATTGCATCACTTACCTGGCGGAAGCGGTGGACCCGAATAGAGGCAATCGGGTGGTGAGCACCTTTGGCGAAAACAGCGCCATCGAGACACAGATTGTGCAGATCGAAGAGTATTCCTTATTGCCGTGCTCCGGTTTTTTCCTTGACTGCGACGATGGATTCAACCGGCTGTCGGACCAGGCCAACCAGCGAGCGCGGCTCGACAACAAACGCATCGCCCGTTGGTTGGATTTCTTCGTAACGGACGGTCATGGATACATCGTCTCCGAGAAATGCTCCGGTACCACAGTGCGGAATTACGTGGGCAAGAACGGTCCTCTTTCGGAAAAGCGCACGGTCAGCCTGGCGTTGCAGATGGCAGATATCGTCAGCTACCTGCACGGTTCAACCGTGCCAATCACACACGGCAACCTCAATCCCGACTCCTTTGTCATCACTGATACAGGTGAGTTAAAACTGGTGGGCAGCCCAAGGCTGTTCACTTCGATCAGCAAGCAAGTGGGTGGTCCGAGCGGACGTCCGGCATACATGGCTCCTGAGCAACTGCGCGGCTCACCTTGCAAACAGTCTGACATTTACGCACTCGGTGCCACGCTGCACTTCATGCTCACCGGTAACGATCCACAAATACTGCAACAGATGCAGGCGCAGCCAACGGACGAAAGCGTCTCTGAGACGATGAATGCCCTCATTGCCGGAGCTACAGAACAAAAACTGCCTCAGCGAATCGCTAACATCGAGCTGTTCAAACGGCAGTTGATTCAAAGCGAAGCCGAGCATCTGATCACGCGGCTCATTTCCTGAAGCAAAATCTTAGCGACTTAATCAAAGGTTCAATCCGGGTGGCTATCCACACCAGCGAAGGCTGGTACTGATTTTGGCGTTGTAATGGATTTGATATGTTGAGACCGATGATAATCAGGCATCCAATAAAAAGTTGGATCGTCCTATCCATTGGCCCCGTTCAAAACGTTTCTCTTTGTTCTTAGCGAACAAAAGAATCTCTGGCTGTGATGCGGTGGTGGTCCGATTCCGAAGCGAGACCTCTGCCAGCCAGACTCTGACTGCAGCCATCTCGCCAGGGTGGTAAGTCGGAACGCCGCCGCACCAAATCACAGAGAACGAATTGATTGGGACAAGACTTCGTCTAGTCCGCACCCGCAATTCCATTTGCAAGCTGATATTCTGGGTCAGAAGCAAGTGTTATTCGGGCAGTTGACCATTGAAACTGAAACTATCTCAAAGAGCGTATCTCACCGTCGTCATTCCGCTGGCCTTGCAGATCTGCTTCTTGCTTGTCTTGGGCTTCGTACTCGATATTTCAGAGCAGCAGGCAGCTGACGAATACCGAAGCAAAGAAGTTATCGGACACTCCAACTGGCTTACGGTAACTTATCTGACTGCCAATCTTTCGGCTTGGGCATATGTCGTCGACAACGACAATTTCTTTCTCAAGACGTGCAAAGATGCTCAAAGTGACGCTCTCAAAGAATGCGATCAACTGGCAACTTTATATGTGCCGGGAGAAGCGGCATACGATTCGGTGTGGGCATTGCGCAAAAGCACGCAACATCTGTTCACTGTTTTAAACGCAGCCATCAACACAAAAGATGTATCACAGCTCAACCCGGAGAGGCTCAAGCCAATTTGGACAGAACTTAGCGCGGCCCGCAAAAAGCTGGTGCTAGATGATCGCAAGCTGTATCAGCTGCACATGCTGCCTCTACTGGCGGTGCCGGAAAAACCTGACGTACGCGCGATTATACATACAGCAATCACAATTCTCGCTGCCATCGACCTGGCAGCCGGCATCGTTTTGTTGATTCTATTCAACCGTCACATTGCCACCAGATTAGCAATCTTGATGGAGAACACTCTTCTCTTCGCCAAAGGGCGCGAACTGCGTCCATCGTTCGGAGGCAGCGACGAATTGGGCGAACTCGACTCCACGTTTCACTCCATGGCCATGCAAGTAAAAGCAGCGCAAGATGCCCTGAGCGAGAGCGAAGAGAGAATGCGCTTGCTGGTCGAGAATGTTCCATCAGCTTTGCTCGGCATCGATAAGACGTTTGTCGTGCAGTCTGCCAATCCGGCAGCAGCGCAACTGCTCGAAAGCAATCGAGATGAGTTGCTGAATGCTCCCCTGAAGGATCTTCTCAATTTGGGTGCGCTGCAGTTTAGAGAAACTTTCGAGCACGCGATGAAAAAACCGGTCGAGTTGTTCATCAACTTAAAGTCAGAAGAAAAACGACCGATTGAGATGAGCGTTTCGCAGTACCGCTTCGGCGGCAACGAGATGATGCTCGTCACTATGCAGGATTTGCGCGATCGCTATGAGGCTGAGCGATTAAAGCAAGAGTTCGTTGGCATGGTCGGTCACGATCTTAAGAGTCCTCTCACCGTCATCGAAAACCTGTGCGAACTTCTCTCCAGTGATACTCTCGGACCGCTCAACAATTACGGCAAGAAGATGGTCGAACTGGCATCGACACAACTAAAACGCTTGAGCCGACTGGTTGGCGACCTGACCGACGTAGCGCACATCGAGTCAAGCACGTTCAGCCTGGAAAAAAGAGACGTGCTCTGGTCTTCTCTCGTGCAACAGGCTCGCGACGCTGTGATACAACAAGCGGAGGAGCGCAAAATCGAGATTGCCAGTGCCGGAGAAGACTTGTGGCTGGAAGTCGATCCGATTCGCATCGTGCAAGTTCTCGTCAATTTGACCGGCAACGCGCTTAAGTTTTCCCCCGGCGGCAGCCGCATCACGATGAGCATCGAGAATGAAGGCGAAACCGTGATGTTCAAAGTTTCTGACCAGGGACGCGGCATTCCGGCAGCGGACATCGACCGCATCTTCGAGCGATTTCAACAAGTCTCGCAGTCCGACGCTAAATTGAAAGGCGGGTTGGGACTTGGATTAGGACTGGCGATCTGCAAGGCGATTGTGCAACAACACGACGGCACCATGGGAGTGACGAGCGAAGAAGGCAAAGGCAGCACGTTCTGGTTTAGACTGCCTTGCTCCCATGAGCAGGTGGAATAGCTGCGGAAATCAGCGGGCCTTTTTGAAGAAAAATCCCTGAGACCGCTCGAAAATGTAGTGATACAACTACTAGCCGCCAGCTTAAGCGGGTATAATATAGGCATTACCACCCTGAATGTTCCATATTCGCACATGACGCACAGACCGAAGGGAGTGCTATGTTTCGCTATCGAACGATCAGGAAAAGCCGCGGCTCGCTGACAGAATTTCCCCTCGTCCTTACAGTTCTATTGCTCATGGGAATTTTTCCCTTGATTAATTTGACTGCAGTGGCAATGGGCGCTGCGTCGACATCGCTGCTGGCACATCAGGCTGCCACGGTTGCATCTAGCCAACGGCGGTTCGACGATTGCCTGCAGACGATGGTGCAAGAGTCGAACACCTTCATGAACTCGAATTTTGCCAAGTTTTTAAGGATCCAACCGATTGGCGGATATCAGAACAGCGGGGCGGATCTATATATCGACGCATCCAACTACCGTACTGTGGGTCAGGTGCAAACGTTCGCCGCTGATAGCCCAGTGCCTCCGCCGGTGGACATGTCGACCTATGTCTATGAATGCTCTGTCAAAGTTACTTGCCAGTTTCAGCCGTTCGTCAATCTGGCGGGCGTGCCGTTCATCGGCTCCGTTCCCGGCATTGGCAAGCCGTACCGCCTCGAATTTCGTGCCAGCAGAGCGGCCGAATTTCCGGACGGATTGGAAGGGACCGGCGGCACCATGGGGAATACCGGCTCGGTTTCAACGTTCGATACAACTCCTTCACCAAACACGATACCGGCGAGCGAGCTAGGCTCCTCGGGCTCCGGCTGGAACTATCCGAATATCTACGCCATGATTGCCGCAGCAGGCCAGACCGTGGTCACTTCGGAAGTGATAGCGGTGCCAGCAAACCTCCCCGTGCCGCCACAGCCTCTGGCTAACGAGTGGACCAGCACCAGCGTCACGGTCGCCCCCGGACAAAAGTGCTGGATCGATTTGAGAGCTGATGGATTGTGGACCACCTCGATCGTTCAACCATTTACGAACGCTAACGGCACCAACAGTTATTCATTCTCAATTCCGTCAGGCAACCCACCGGACATAAACGCACAGCCGGCATCGCTCATCGGTAAAGTGGGCAACTCGGCGCCGTTTGTCGTCGGCACCGATCTTTTGAACTACGCCCCGGGAGCGACCGGGCCAGTGTCGTTAATCATGGATGACTACGCCGGCTGGGCCGGCTATACCGACAACATCGGCTATCAATTCGTGCGCATCATCGTGACGCAGTAGAAGGGGCAAAAAAGATGCCCAACCGTTTTTTTCGCAGCAGGCGCGGCAGTACTCTGGTTCTTGCCATTTCGATTCTGCTCGGCGTAGTAATGGTGTTCATTTTGTTCGCTCTCAGCCTGAACAGATTCGTAGGCTCCCATCACGAGCAGCGCACGGCTATCGAAGCGGCGGCGCTGGTAGCGGCGCGCGATTTGAGCCGCATCGTCGTCGAAGATCCATACTTCGGATTTGTCTCTCTCTCAGACAGTCCGCCCATTGGTACTGCCACCGAATGCGGTGACAATTACTATGTGCACTCGCAGGGCATCAACACAATCTTTGCCACCATTCGTCTGGATATGATCATCGCGGATTTGCTCAACAATAAGATCATGAAGGCTTGTGCCCAGCGTGATTATCAAAACGCACTCAGTGCTAAAGACGAACTGGTGACGGCGTTGAATCAGGCAATAGCAAAAGGAGGCAGTGGCACAGACATCAACGGCACCATAATTCATCCCGTTGACGACGCCATCACCGAGTATGAAAAAAGTGTCGTGCGCATGACCGAGAAGCAAGGATCACTTAGCGAGCCGAGCTTAAAACTGACACTAGGCTGGGAGCAAAAGCTCGATTCAAATACGACTATTCCGCACCCAAGCAATGCCGGTTCGCTCACGGCGGACCAGCAAGACAACGGCTATTATCGCGCCTTTGTCAACATCCCATACGATGGCTATAACTTTGTCTTCACTGCTACCGGTGATGACGTCAGCCTCGCTGATTTTCGCCAATTCAGCAGCAACGATCCGGGCTTGCCGTACTCGATTCTCGACATTGTAAAATGCGAAGCGGACGAGAGCGTAACGTACAAAGACGAACACGCGCAAAGCAAGACCGCCACTATGCACAACATCGCCTGCGCTCAGCCGGCTTGCTTGATCGACAAGCGCCCACAGCCGGGCGCGCTCTGTCTGAATTTTCCTAACGGCCGCATGCCCGAGATCGGCAAACTGGGCGACCTTTTGCTCAACTCGCAACTGGTCTCCGCCCCAGTAGATTGGATGCAGACGCCACTGAACGGAGATTATCCCGGCACAGCGCTTTCCAACGTCACGTTGCCGCTGTATACGAGCGCGCACCCTCCAGTGGCTGATGTCATGTCGCTGGCGCTCTACGATTGGATGAGGCGAGCTGGTACGGCGCCCGATCTGTCGTCACTGATGAGTGTGTTCAATCAGTCGATCCCGTCTACCATCGGACAGCCCACCAAGATGATGTTCACGGTTAGCTCCAACGGAACGGTAACAGACACGGCCATTGCTGCTACGCCGACAGTATCGCTGCCCACCAGCCAGAATCAATACCGCATCATCAGCGGAGAAGCGCTGCGCAGCGACATGCTCGGGAAAAGCAACACTGACGGAACGGCTTTTGCCTTCGACGTGATAATCAAAGACTTCACCTATCTTCCTGGACGTACGTCAGGAGGTAAACACGCGGGCGAGCCGTTCGGCTCATCTATCTCTACCACCCCGGCACCACCGCCGGTGGGACCAATGGACGAAGCGCCGGCAGCGTTCGACCTCTTTCCCCTCGGTCCCGGTGGCGGCGCCGTCAGGCCGACCTACCAATCTCCAACCAGCACAGCCGCCGAGATCACGTTCAGGCAACGGATGTAATTGAGAGAGACTCGATCAAAGAGTCCACGCCGACGACGATCCAGTCCGACGAAGCGGCAGCACTGAACTCACCTGCAAGAAAAAAAAATACAGAAAACCAAGAGCTCGAGTGCTCCCGGCTTTCGCCGTTCGCTCTCAAGTTCTTGACCTCTGTCTCTCTCCAAAATTTTCTTCAGCACCGTATATGGTGCAGTGCTTTCTCAACCGGAGTGCAAGCGGTGCCACAACCGCATACGTTGCTACCGCTCACCCTCTAGTTTTTCTGACCTCTGTCTCTCTCTTCAAAACTTTCTCTAGCACCGTATATGGTGCAGTTATTTTCTAACCGGAGAGCAAGCGGTGTGACAACCCGCGTACGTCACAACCGCTCACGCTCGAGTTTTCGGACTTCTTTCTCCAGGAAGGAGTCAAGTTGAAAGCCCTCAACCTAGCACTGGAACGCTGGTCTCATCTGTTTGAGGGGGTACTTCAAACTTGTGACATCATTATGCTCGAGCATACGTATCAACTCCATAACATTGAACTTATCTGGCCAGGATAGGAGCGAGAGACCGAAGCGACGGAGCTCCGACAAAAATCCCGCATGTTTTAGATTTTTTCCCGCAAGCCATAACCGTGACCGCGAACGTTCTTTATATACGATTCTTCGCCAACCACATCTATCGCTTCGCGCAGCCGTTTGATCATGATGCGCGCGTACTGGTCTCCGCCTTCCGCGTCATCATCAGCCAGTTCGCTCGCCAGGTGCTGAGCGCTGAACACTTCGTTGGGATGAGTCATAAAGAAGAAGAGCAGCTCGAACTCTTTTCGTGAAAGTGAAATCGACTCTTCCTTCCGCTTCAAAGAGTAAGTCTTCGGATCGAGCGTCAGGTCGAGATGGCGGAGCAGCTCTTGCGTCACTGCTTTATGCCTGCGCAATAAGGCTCGTACCCTCGCCAGGAGCTCGCGCACAAGAAACGGTTTTGTCAGGTAGTCGTCTGCTCCCGCGGCGAAGCCTTCTTCCTTATCCATGATGTCTTCGCGAGCAGTAAGGAATAAAACGGGCGCATCACCGCCATTTTTGCGATATCGCTTGAGAATATCCAGCCCACTTATTCCTGGCAGGTTCCAATCGAGAATGAGCAATGCGTACGGATTGAGCGCGATGAAATCGAGCGCGTCTTCACCGTTATTGCAATTGTCCACGTCGAACGACTGAGCACGCACGCTGAGACAAACCATCTCGCACAACGCCGGATCATCTTCAACTACGAGAAGTCTCGGCATACGGCCCTTTCTACAACTGCAGGTCTTTACGCATCTTGCGAGGATTTTGCCAGCCTAACTCTTCCAGCGCCGTATCGAAGTCTACACGCATGCGATTGCAATACTGCAACGCAATCACCGCTTGTTCGAGCTTCATCAATCCAAGCTCGATCAGGGGCAAGCAAACGACGGAAGATTCGAAAGTAAATTTGTCGATTTTGCCGGCAGACTGCAAAATAGTAATAATGTCGCCGCCGTGCTTTTTGCGCACGTCAGAGGCATTGCGAATGTCCAGCTCGGTGACAATGCCTGCTTTCTGCAGCAGATCGAAGGCAGCTTTAGCCTCGGCCGCTGACTTGGGCGGCGTGATAGGCAACTTCGCAGTCTCCGGCACCTCGCCGATCTTTGTCCGTTTCTTCTCCTCAGGCTGCTCGACCTCAGGCTCTGGCATGTTGATGTATTCGCCGATGGCGGCACCTTTGGTGTGATATCGCATCAGTGCGTTCGGCGCCGCTTCCAGGGTGAGTTGCTCGTCTTCGACCAACTCTTGCAACTTCAAAGCAGCGTCGAGCGTGGACTGACTGATAATTTTTGATTCCACCAGAAGCTTGCCCAGCTGCACTTTGGCACGCTTGGAGATCAATGTATAGTCGACAGGCGCTTGTGACTGACTTTGAGATGGCGGAGCTTCGGGAGCGGGCGCCGGCTGCCCGGCGGGAGCCTGAGGTGGAACCTGCGGCATGGGAGGCGGCGCATAAGGCCAACCCGGAGGGGCACCGGGATAACCGCCGGGGGCGCCGTAATAAGGATAAGGCGGATAGCCGGGCGGCGGCTGCATGTTTGGATCCATCGGATACGGCATCTGAGGCATTCCGTAACCAGGAGGCGGATACTGCATCTGCTGGGGTGGCGGGGCTAATCCGGGACCGGCCAAACCTGGCGGGGGCGAGGGTGCAGGCGGCGGCGGCACGTTGGTGCCAAGCGCCGGCTGAGCGGAAGCACCCGATTGCTCCGGCGGCCGCAGACTGTCCGGGATTTTCGCCTGTTGTTCGCTCGAACTGACTGACATCACCACCACGTCGAACATGATCTGCAGATCGTTTGGAGGATACTGCTCGCTCCAATGCATCTTAGATTCCATGTTGTTCTGCTCGTACAGAGTCCAAATCGGCAGGTCCGAGTTGGTGTCCCACTGCACGCCCAGTATGAACATCTGCGCCGCTTTATCAGTCTTCCAGGGCAGCTCGATCAAGCAGCCGCGACGGCCCTTTGCTTCTTGAAACTGCTCTTCGATCCGATAAATCGACGGTATTTTAGGCTCGATATCGAGTCTGAGGCGATTAGTGGTGCCGGACGTATTCTTCGGTTTGTACATGCCAATCCAAGTAGTGAGCTCTCAAAAGGTAATATTCCCGACAAAATTGGCGGTTTGTCAGCCGGGCAGTCCAATATTTTAGGACGTGGCGGGGACTTTCGCTAGAATATTGCGCAAATGCGTTGCTGAGATTGCAAAATGGCGCAAAATCTCATTGTCAAGGCACGATATGCCGGAAGAGAGTGCGTCACTTTAAGCAGAGGGCGGCAAATCTCAAGCTTATAGCCGGAGTTCACGCTCGAACACAACAGTCCGGGTAAGATCATCATGAAAGAAAGTGACACCGTTGCTCGATGGTCTGTCATGAGGCGGCGGTGAATATGTGCGGGAAACAGGCGCGATAACGAATGGCCAAAGTTTTACTGGTCGAAGATGACCAAAATCTCTCGGTCGTGCTGCAGATGCACCTTGAACACGACCGCCACATGGTCGATCACGTCGCTCGCGGCGGGGACGCGCTGGCCCAGCTGAAATCGCACACCTACGATCTGGTCATTCTCGATTGGATGCTGCCCGATATCACTGGAGTGGAGGTGTGCAGCCAGTTTCGCCGGTCCGGCGGCAAAGTGCCCGTGCTCATTCTCACCGCCCGAGGAGCAGTAGAGGATCGCGCAGCCGGACTGGACGCTGGTGCTGATGATTATCTGGTAAAACCGTTTCATCCGACGGAGCTCTCAGCCCGAGTGCGTGCGCTTTTGCGCAGGCCAAGCGCAATCACCGGCAAAGTTCTTAAAGTGCAAGAGCTGGAGATGGACACGAGCGAATGCAGTCTCAAGCGGGCCGGCAGGGAGATTCAACTGACCTCCAAAGAGTTTGCTCTGCTCGAGTTGCTGATGCGGTATCCCAATCAATGGTTTACTCTCGAGTCAATTCTCGACCGGCTCTGGCATTCCGATTCGTACGCATCTATCGACACTGTGCGCACCCATATGAAGACGTTGCGCAAAAAAATCGGTGACAGCGATGAAGGCAGTTTGATTCAGACGAAGCGCGGCCAGGGTTATCGGCTGGTCGACTCAAAAGCGGAGAAAGACGGCATTACCCCCTGAACAGTGCGCGCGGTTTGGTCCTGGCGGTAATCGGGGCAAGTTATACCAGTAGTCGATCCGCGCGTAGCAGAGAGTCGGTCGAACGATGAAGATCTCCTTCGCCCACCGCACATCAGCGGCAGTCGTGCTCAGCACGGTGGCATTGATTGTCATCGCCGGCATGATCGAGCACGAAGCCGACTTGCAAATGAGCGCCAGCAAAGTCGTCAACAATGTACAGATGATTGTGCAGACCCTGGACAATCTCTGGGAAGACCTGGGACAGTTGGTCAACACAGAGAGCGCGTATTTCATGCAGAAGAGCAACCCCTCTCTGCGAGATCAGTATAAACTCGACGCTGAGCGTGTGCAAAGCGACATTTATCTGATTCGCCAGTCGCACATGGCACCTGTCCTTACTACTGAGCGCGACGCGCTCTGCGACAAAGTTTTACAACGACTCAATCTGGGGAAAGCTCTGCTGGCATCAGACCGTAGCAGCGTCAATTTTCAGTCGGAGCAAGAGACCTATGCTCGCGAGTCGCGGGCTCAGTTTTCAGCTGTTCGCCACAGTCTCGATATCCTCAAAGCGTACGAGCGTGATTTAGCTTCGAACAGCATCATCGAGATCGAGCAGAATATCAGGGGCAACATAACGTTCACTCATTTTCTGGTCTTGCTCGTCTTTCTTCTTCTCGTCTCCGAATCCAGTTTTGCCGTCAAGTACGTGGCGGAAAAACAACGTTCTGAGGACCTGTTGCGCAGTATTCACGCCATCGTTGACACTGCGCCAGACGGCATCATCACGATTGGGCAGGGGGGGAAAATCGAGTCAGCCAACTCGGCTGTGCAATCGATATTCGATTACTTGCCGGAGGAATTGTTGGGCAAGCCGGTCGAGACAATTATCGATGGCTTCTTCGAGAAAGCCGCAGCAGAGATCTTTGCCAGCGACTTAACGGCCATCGAGAGCAAGATTCTCTTCAAGGATCGCGAACTGACCGGCAGACGCAAAGGCGGAGATTCGGTCCCGATCGAGCTGGCGGCCAGTTTGCTCAGCTTGGGCGATCGCCGCATTCTTACTGCCATCGTCCGCGATATCACCGACCGCAAGGAAGCCGAAGCGAGAGTAAGTGAATTCTATGCCACGGTATCGCACGAGCTGCGCACGCCGCTGACATCGATTCGCACCGCCTTTGGGCTTCTCGAAACCTCGGCGGTGGGTAAATTCTCCAGCAAGGGCAAGCAGCTCGTACGCATTGGTCGCAGCGAGTGCGATCGCTTGATCAGATTGATCAATGACATTCTCGATATCCGCAAGATCGAAGCTGGCAAGCTGGCACTCAAACTGCAAAACACTCAGCCTGCCAGTATCATCAACATCACCTTCAACAGCTTACGCAATACTGCCAAGCAGTCGGGGGTCAAGCTAGACAGCGAGATCAACTGCTCTGACGAAATGCTGTGCGACGTCGATCGCATCGTGCAGGTTTTGACCAATTTAGTCTCCAACGCTATCCGCTTCGCCCCTGGCGACAGCACTGTGTTGGTGCGCGTCGAGCCACGATCCAACGATGGAAAAGAGTACATCCGCTGTTGGGTAATTGATGAGGGATCGGGTATACCCGAAGATCAACTGCCAAAAGTGTGGGATCGTTTTTTACAGCTGGAGGGCCCGCAAGCCAAGCCGGAAGGAGGCAGCGGATTGGGTCTGGCGATCAGTAAAGCGATTGTCGGGCAGCATGGTGGAACCGTTGGCGTACAAAGCAAAGCCAATCAAGGATGCAAATTTTGGTTCGAATTGCCAACGCACATCTCGGAAATGCCTAACGAAAGCAGCAAGCCGGTGAGCACGGGACGGCGAATTCTCGTCATTGATGACGACGATGAAGTGGCAGATCTACTCAACGGTCTTCTCTCTTACGGCTCTTACGAGTTTATGCGCGCATCGTCCATCGCCGAAGCACGGCGCTACATCAATGATGGCCGACCAGACATAGTTTTACTCGATCTGCGGCTGCCGGACGGCAACGGGTTCGATCTTGTAGGCACGCTCGTCTCGGCAAAAAACGAAAGCAGTCTGCCGTTTATCGTTCTGCCGGAGCGTGATCTCAAGTTGCATACGCTCGGCAATCCGGTCTTGCTGGACTGGCTGATACAGCCATTCGACGAGGATTATCTGCGCCGATCGCTCGAGTTAGCATTGAGCCGGCCAACTGTTGCAGGCGCCAAATTCGTGCTTTTTACCGGCACGAAAGAAGGGCACCAAGCGCTGGCAACAAAACTGGTGGACTTGAACATGCAGTGCCTCAACCAGCATGACGATGAGGTTAGCGCTCAGATAATCCACTCACTCGGTCCGGATATGATCATTCTCGAGACAAGCGCCACCCAGCAATTGAGCTTGGACGTTCTTCAACTGCTGAGGCAGGAGCACGTTCGTCCAATACCTCTGATAATCTACGCCGAGAGCAAGCTGGCAGCGGAAGACATTGACAAATTGACTCTGGCGTTTGCTCGACACGTCGGCAATCTTTACATGACCGAACCAGAATTCCTCGGCACACTGCGGCGTCTTCTCGACAGTCGCCTGCGCCAATTCGATGCGCAGCCGGTCAAGGCAACAGCAGAATTGGAAGTCTAATCGTCCGGTTCGGCCGCTTTGGTTAAGTAAGCCAGCGTTACTTCCAGGGCTGCAGCGACCTGTGCCAACATGCCCACAGTGATGTTGCGCGTACCGCGCTCGATATCGCTGAGATAGGTGCGATGCACGCCAGCACGCGAGGCAGTATCTTCCTGGGAAAGCCCTAGCGCCTGTCTGCGCAAACGGATGGTTTCGCCTAGATTGAGGAGAAACTGCTCGTCGGATATCTCTTTTTTCGGGCGCTTGGATTTCGGTGGCATGATTTCCCCAAATGCATGGTCCATTATGCCAAGCAAAATCTCCTATTGCGACTTAAAAATGTCGTCTCGTCGCTTATTTAATTAATCGAACAGACTGACACTTATTGGCAGAGCTAGGTTGGCGCTTTCCTACTGCTCCGGCTCACTATAATGCAACTTCACCTGAGTGGCGGCAATGCTCGGTGCGCAGACGATACTGACGTCAGCATCGTGTGCACGGGCACTCGTAGCGGTCCATTTGCCGGAGCCGTCTATTGATTCGTCAGAAACTTTAAAATTGACATATCCGTGAATAGTGCCGCGCGGTTGACTCGGATCTAGCCGCCAGCTTTCGTGCTCCAGACGGCTTTTCCAAAGTTCATAAACTGCATCGACATTGTCGCCGACCGAAAAACTGACATCGACAACATGCAACCTTTTACCGGCAGCACTTTTGATCGTCGCTTGCTTGGCGGAGAGAATTTTCACCCGCCCCGGGTAGCCAGGCAGATAACGATAGGCCGGCAACTCCACGGGATCGCTGGGAAGCTTTGCCGCGCCGCCACCATTTGCGGTGCCAAGAATGATTTCCCAAGTCTTCGGTTTTGTCTCCAGCTTGCCGGTCGCCTCCTTGGCGGTTGTCTCGGCAGTGGCGCGTGCCTCGTGATGCTCAGCTTGAACAGGCACGGAGCCGGCATGGTCACTGAAGCTGTCTACAATGTTTCTGAAAGAAGTAGTGAACTCTTCACCTGTGTCACTTGGATAAACCAGGATTGCCAGCAGGTGCTGCTTACTCGCTTTGCTAAACGGTATCAAAGTCAGACAAGAGTGAAACCCCTGCGCTTCTACGCCTGGTTTGCGGTCGCCGCTGTACTCGCCCGGCTCGAGAGTGACATCACCAAGAATACCGCCTTCCTGCGGTTGAAGGCTCTCCTTAGAGTCGACATAGAATGATACTTCCTTCTTCAACTTGTATTCGAAGTGAAGAGTGTTGCCGTTTTTAGTAACTTTAGCCTTGGGGTAGAATCGCTGCACGCTTTCTTGAAGGCGCTTGTACACCTCGTCAGACGGAATGGCATCAGCAGCGCCCGCCGTCGCCGCTATACCAATGGAGATAGGCGACACCATTGCTGAGGCAGCCACCAGGGCCAACACCAGAGAGCAGTTCGCAGAAAGACGCTTAAATCGAAGCAAAATTTTGGCACTCCAAGTCAGCCGACTGAAGGTATATGCCCAGCTATTTTGCATGAATCTCGAACGCATCATCACGCCAATACCAGTCAAGTCGCAGTGGACGGCAATCTTCGCTTCCTATGCGGAATTTTACCTGTAACAGAACGGTGACGAACGCCCGGCAGCGAAATTGGCATGTGCACCGCAGGCGATATCACTTGCAAGAGAAGCATCGCCGCATCAGTTGGTCAAAACCGACAGATCATGCCGAACCCTGAGATTGGCATCAAAGTGGTGCAGAAAAAAACCGCAAAAAGCTATACGAGCTCGCCGCGCATCTTGGCGGGGCTAGCTCGTTTCGTTCAGGGGCGGACAGGAGGGCAGCGAATGGCAGGGGAGGAGAGAGGGCAGCAAGGTCAAGGAAGGGGAAGAGAAGGCAGCAATCTTGCGATGCGAGGGCAGCGGAGCGGAGTGGGATTCGATTTTTTTAGCGCGGGGAGGGGGCAGGGTGGGCGGGTGGGATTGATTTCAGGGGCGGACAGGACTGAGGGTAGGAGCGGCGTGGGATTGAACTACGGACGTGGGAATTGGATGGGAGAAGTGGGTTACCAGTGGATTCCATGGCTTGACAAGTCTATTATGCCCGTCCGGTAAGTGTTTAAACCCGATCGAAAAAATATCAGCCGTTTTGTTGAAAAACGGCTGATATTGTGGTTTTTCGACGATCTGCTATTAACAAAATCAGCAGTCGAGCTCTCTATTTAATCTAGTTTGACTTTATGATGCTTCTGGCACTCGGCAGAACAGATGTGATGTCCGTCGACATCGATCATCGTGCTCTTTTCCCGTCGGGAAGCCGCTTCCAGCTCACGCCCATCGAATTTTGTCTCTTCTTTGGGGTCAACTTTTTTCACAGGTTTACCTTCAGGATGAAGGTAATCAATATCTGTGTTCTCTTGTTCGTCTTCAATTTTTTCGTTCATAGCTGGACACCTCCGGGTGGCGGACGGCTTTTTCGCCGCGAAGGTTCCACGGCCGAGCCCACCTTCTCATCTCTGCCGCCACCGCCCTCTCCTGGTTTCACCTCTGAACCTGCCAGAGGGCCGGATTTTCGTTTTAGTCCTATACTGGTCACAGGGAAGGGTGTACGAGTGTGCGAATCTTAGTTGTAGAAGATCACGAGGTTCTGCGCATTTTGACAATGCAGCAGCTGAACGCGCTCGGCTACACAGCGGAGTCTGTGTGCAACGGCGTCGAGGCAGTACAACGGTTGTTGCAACAAACTTTCGATTTGATACTGATGGATATCGGACTGCCCGAAATGGACGGACTGACGGCCGCCAAGCAGATCCGTAAGGTAGAAACCATCGCCAAGCAGCGGCGTATACCGATTGTCGCCACTACCAGCAGATCCAATCGCAACGAGTGTCTGGAAGCCGGAATAGACGACTACCTGGAGAAGCCAGTCGTTCTGGACAAATTACGCGCCACGCTGGACCGTTGGCTCAAGCGCGGCAACTATGACGGCAAGCTCGTCCTCATCGTCGAAGATGATGAAACCAATCGCAGGGTGCTCTCCGTTTTGCTGGAGAGGATGGGCATAGCCCATGATTTCGCCAACGACGGCATGGAAGCAGTGGCGCGTACGCGCAAGACCGATTACGCCCTGATATTGATGGATATTAAAATGCCCACGCTCGATGGCTACAAGGCGACACAGACAATTAGAAACTGCACGCGCAACGGCAAGGACGTTCCCATCGTTGCGGTGACAGCGCAAGCAATGGATGGAGACCTGGAGAAGTGTATCTGGGCAGGTATGAACGACTATCTGCCCAAGCCGTACACTCGCGAGGACCTGGAATCCGTCGTCAGCAGATGGTTAAAGTAGTATTCACTTTGCATTTTGCGAACAAGACGGCGATTCTTGGGCTTCGCTGTCGACTTTAGCCCTACAATAAGTAGGAGCGGCTGTGATGGGAGCAGTTGATGCAAAAGCCAGCGATTCTCGTAGTAGAAGATCATGTTATAGAACAGAAGCTGTTAGCATTGCTGGCGAAGAAATACGGTTTTGACGTACAGATTGTCTCCAGCTCGGAAGAGGCTCTCTGCGAGCTCGAGAGCGGGCGCCTGTATTCGCTCATTCTCATGGATTGGAAACTTCCCGGAACCGACGGTCTGACATGCACTAAAAAAATTCGCGAGCTCGAACGAGAGCGCGGATATCACACGCCGATCATCGCCATCACCGGTCGCGCGCTGGAAGGCGACAAGAGCCGCTGCCTGGGCGCCGGGATGGACGATTATATGAGTAAGCCGTTTACGGCCGAAGAGTTTCGCGAGATGGTATTGCGCTGGGTGCCGGAGCCGGGCAAACACGCAGCGCATTAACAGCCGCGTGGCGTCATGTTGCTGCGTCACATACTAAAGCGGGCGCCATCGCTGGCGCCCGCACTGACTTAGTTGCATTCCGCTGATTTAGGGACCTGCTAACGGGTTGTACATTTTGTGCTCTGGTTGAGCTTTGGATGCATCCCTTTTCCTGTGCGCTAAGAACACTGTTGATCTGTGCATCTCTTCATGCAGGTCAGACTCGACATCTTCGAGTCGCTCGTTGACTTCGGTCAGTTCGGCAGCCACGGCGCTAAGCCGGCGTGCCAATACATCGAGGTCAGATTTAGCTGGGTCTGTCATATCGTTTCCTTTCTTCCTTATATAGAAAGCAAATTCGATTTCGAATACGTTCGTGGACGGAGATTCTGTCATTTTGCTCCCGCCACCTCGAACGGAACTAACACTTTCGGCGCCCGTCATACGCTTACTGGTGGTGGCGAGTGGTGACGTTATGGCGAGAGCAATTTGGAGCGGTGTAATCGGGTTCGGCATGGTGAGCATTCCGGTCAAGCTCTACACTGCCACCGGCAGCAAGAGCATCTCGTTTCACCTTCTACACGATAAATGCAAAACGCGCATAAAAGAGGTTCGCTGGTGTCCTCATTGTGACGTTGAGGTGGCGTATGAGCACACGGTAAGAGGATACGAATACTCGAAGGGGCATTACGTAGAGGTTTCCGATGAGGATTTAGAAAATCTGCCGTTGCCGAGCAAGAACATCATCAACGTAACTGCATTCGTAAAAACAGAAGAGATCGATCCGATCTATTTTCAGAGCAGCTATTACGTAGAAGCAGATAAAACCGCCGCCCGTCCATTCGCACTGTTGATGGAGGCGCTCTCCGACAAGAACATGATCGGCATTGCCACGCTGGCGTTGCGCAACAAAGAGAGACTGTGCGCCCTGCGCGTGCTCGGTGGCACTCTCGTAATCGAGATGCTCCTTTACCCTGATGAGATTCGTATGGATCTGGAGGCGGCAAAACCGAAGACCAAACTAACCAAACAAGAGCTGCAGATGGCTCACAGTCTGGTTGATCTGATGACGCAAAAGTTCGACCCTGCGGAATACGAAGATCACTACCGTGAAGCCTTGTCGGAGATGATCAACTCAAAACTGGAAGGTAAAGAAGTTGTCGAAGCAGCTCCTTCCGGACCGGCAAAGGTTGTTGATCTGATGGATGCACTGCGCGCGAGCGTGGAGCAAGCGCGCGGCAGCGGAGGGAAGAAATCGAAGCCGAAGGCGGAGAAAAAACCATCAGCAAAGAGCGAAAGCGCTCGAGGTTCACGAGCAACGAGCAGAAAGAGAGCCACCCAGAGCGAAGGCAAAGAAGTGGCACGTGCGAGAACAAAGGGCGCCGCAAGAAAGCGCGGAGCGGCCTGATAAGGACAGTTTACGATATAGTGGCAGCACCACAGGACAAACCCCTAATGGTGCCCCAAAAACATTTGACAGCGGCGCCAGGACTCGGCGTTCATGCCTGTTTTCGCCGCATGCAGAGGTGGGATTGACCACTCTGTCACATCGGGTTTTCCTCGCTGGTTAAACCCGGATCGACGTGACACAATCGAAGTAGATGACTCCCTAGCCGCCAATAATTTGCCACCGCTGCTCGCACGGCAGTGCGCCACTGCTCGAGGATACGATCATGACTGCTCACAATTCAACTTCAGCAAAACCCGCTCTGCAAGTCGTCGACAATAGAAGAGCCTATATTCAGATGACTGACTACGAACTAGTGGTGGCATGTCAGGCTCATAACAAGTTGGCTTTTGAAGAGCTGATCAAACGCAACCATAAAGCCATATACGGTATGCTGCATCAGATCGCGCCCGATTGGCGCGACATCAATGATCTGGCTCAAGAAGTGCTCATCCGCGTCTGGCGGTCCGTACCGACACTGCGCAATCCGCACTCATTCAAGACCTGGCTCACTCACATCATCACCAACCTCTTCTACGATGAGCTGCGCAAACGTCCTAAACAGATGACGCTCTCGATCGACGAGCCAATGACGAGCGACGGTTCTGAGGACGGTGTCACGCGCGAATTGCCGGATACATCAAGAGTCCCCGATGAAGTGGTAGAGCGCCATGAGCTGTCGGAAGCAATCGATCTCGCCATTCTGCAGCTACCGCAGCAATTCCGCACCACAATAGTGTTGAGAGAGATGCAAGGTCTCTCCTACGATGAAATCGCCACGATCACGCACGCTGAACGCGGCACGGTAAAATCAAGAATCGCCAGAGCCAGAGCCAAGATCCAGCACGCTCTGCAGCCATACGTCGGCGCCGCTTAATTGAGGCGATTGCGAGAAACACGCCCTGCGCAGCCTTAAGGTACGCGCGTCTGGAGGCGCGCAAAAGGCGCTCGACTCTGTTGCATCGCTTCTTAAACGGAAGGCGTCAGAGAGCAACTTCGAATCGACCACTTGCTAAATGCGGAGCTGGAGCTCCGCGCTCCTCAGCGCTCGGCGCTCCACAGGCGAAAGGAACGCCCACGCTCCCTGAAATTCAGCCGTATAGTGGGGCGCATAAAATCGACGCGAAATATATCACCAGTGATATATGGATGTTGCGCCGGGGCGAGGGCCCGTAAGCTGGAGTACCGTTAACCACAAAAGGCATCTGGCAAACTTGAAGAAGTTTGCCAGATGGAACCCAATCGAAAAATTCTACGCTTGTCCGGTTCGGCGGCGTCGGCTGACGCTCTCCGGTCGATTGAAACGCAACGGCATGATCGCCGGCTGAGAGGGCGCCAGCTTGTTGACTGAGCGCCGTGCGCGAGCAGCCACGTAGGCGTTGTCATCTTGCAAAAGCTGATCCAAAATCTCTTCAGTTAACGCGACGTTTTCCGCCATCGCATAACGAACATCGACTGACTCGTCGTGCGCCAATTGCTGCAACGTGCTTGCCGATGTGTTGTGGTTTTCTGCCACCGCAACGCGCACATTGCTGGAGCGATTCTGCGCGAGAATGTCCAAAGTCTCCGGCAAAGTGTTCGGGTTTTCCGCGATCCTCTCCAGGTATGCAGCTGATTGTTGCTGCTGCGCCAGAGAGTGCAGCACGGTCGGATTGCTCTTCGGATAAACCGTGATCAACCAGATCAAGCGAGCGCCGAGGTAGTCAGAGGCTTGCAACTCATGCCCGTCTTCGAGATCCGATTCGCCGATCTCGGTCAGTCGCGTATGCACTACTTTGCGCAAGACTGATTCAATGTGCTCCGGCCACTCCCACTGCGACAAATACATGTACGCATCGAGTGTGTCTGAACCATTGGTAACGTCGTTGGCGTATTCCATGTGACCCCCTACTAAGGCATGATTGTCATGCGCTCTAAATCCGTTATACCACGCTAATTTTGGCTTCTAATCAAGACCGTGTGTCGATGCGGGGTTTAAACGTTTACATGCGATCGGGAAACCCCATAATGCATCACCCAAAATAGTTTCCATTGCAGACTTGAAGTGACGTTCTGCAGCACGTCGTGACGCCAGGAGCTGCTGATATGTTCCAACGAACCCGCTGGGGTTTTTCGGCCAACATTGTCTCTCCGTCCAGGCTCAGCTTGGCCGCGAAAATCGCCTAAATGCAAGGGAAATTCAGGCTTCTTGCTGCTTGCACAAATGATCGACAAGTTGCTTTTGTTGCTCGAGCTGAGCTTCAAGATAGCCGATTCTGTGCATTGACTTTTGCAGCTGTGATTGAGCTTGCTCCAACTGAGCGGTAAGAAGCTCAACCCGAGCAGCAAGATCGATAATTTGGCTGCTGACCGGCATCTGGGTGTGAACTTGAAACGCCAGTCCGGAGGTCTGCAAGTTAACTTGTACCGAGTTGGTGTCACCGTTGGTGGTGCCGGCTGGAATCGGCTCTATGCCGCTCGATTCCACGACCTCCCCGTGGCACGCAACCGCATCGTCCTGACTGACCGACGTGGTCGCCGCTTGAAACACCGATTCGTTCTTTGCCATACAACGCGCCCCGACTTCCAAAAATAAGTGTAGCCGATCCCTCTGAGAAACGTTGCGTCGCCTGCGGTGCCGAAGGTGCTCGCCAATAGAGGCATCACCTGTGGGTGCCCAACCCGGCCATGGCAGATCGCGGACGTCGCGCTGCAGAGCCGGCACGATGGCGGCGTTTGTACAGATCAGTGCCAGGCAGGCTGACCCTTGCAAAAGCGCAGGTGCTCGAGACTGCGGCGCGGGCGCGAGGAGCCCCGCTGGCGCCATTTTTGCAAAACCATACGCCCCAGCACCCTGCCGAGCCAACTGACTTTATGTTTAGACCGTTATACAAATTTGTACTCGGGTATAATAAGTTCATCTCTTACCAGCCCGTGGTGAATATATGGGCAGACGCGAAGAAAAACGTGAGATTACTCGGACGCAGATGCTGACCGCGGCTGCTGCTCTCTTCACAGAGAACGGCTACGAGGAGACCAGCATCGAGCAGGTGACAGATCGCGCCGATGTCTCCAAGGGCACTTTTTACTATCACTTCCAATCCAAAGAAGAGCTCGTAGTCGAACTGCGCCGTTGGGCGCTTTCCGACACGACCAACAAGGCATTCGAAGCGTTGCGTTCCGGCGTCGCCCCGCTCGTCGCTCTCGAGCGGTTGCTTCTTGATCGCGCTTCTTTTACGGAGAAACAGCCGGAGCTGGCACGAGTATTTTTCGCGCAGCGCATCCAGCAGATTCTCTTCCGGGAAGAGAACGACATCCAGACCGAACAACCGGACGGTCAGCCGAAGCGGCTCTTTCGTCGTGCAATATACGAGCTCATCTGCGAAGCGCAGAAGCTCGGACAGATCCGTGCGGATCTGACACCACAGGAAGTGACAGGCATGATTGTCGCCTGCTTCCTCCATGCCCAGGGCGCCTGGCTTTCAGGCGACCGGTCATCGTCATTGGTGGACAAGGTGCACCGCTGGGTGCACGTGCTTATGGAAGGCGTAGCCGAAAAAGGCTACCGCGATCTGGCGCCGCACTGCTCCTCTAATTCAGAGCACTAACCGTTTGCTGTGCTCGAGCCGTTATTAGTCTGTGGTGTTTGCGCAGCAGTGAGCTCCTGGTTCGACGCAGCCGCAAGCTTGCTCAGATCATCCGCAGACATCCCATTGGCTTTTAGTTCACCGTAAACGCGCTGCATCAAGGCACCGTCGTCGAGCGACTGCGCACCGCCTGTGGTCAGGTCGTTGCCGAGTTGTGCGACAAACTTGTCGAGACCATCACTAGACATCGCGTTAGCTGAACCGCTCGTTGAAAGGTCGTTGACGATACCGGCGACGGTGGCGTCGACTGTCGGACCAGAATCAGACGAATTGTCCTGCCCGGTTGGGTTGCTTGCCAGGCTGGGGTTATCTTGCCCTGTCGCTCCGGTGCCGTTGTCAGCGACGGTGTTGTTCTGCGCCGCGCTCGGAGTGAATGGCGTCAGATCCGCATTCAAAGCCGGGTCAGTCGTACTCGGTCCTGCATCAGCACTGTTATCGGTGTTGGCGGCATAAGTAGGAGTGGCTCCTTGAGAGGCGGCTTGAGCAGCATTAGTGATAGCGCCGTTCAACGCGTCCATGTCAGCTTGTTGCATATGGCTGTTGGGACCGGAAATATCGTTCATCGTTGCCTGCAACAAACCACCCAGATCTGTCTGCTGTCCGCTTTGTACCTCGGTCTGCAGAGCTTGCATAAACGCCTGGAATCCTTCCGGCGTCATACTGCTCTGCGCATTTTGAATAATTTGATCCAGAACTTGATTGGGATCAACTGCGCTTGCATCGCTGTTAGTTTGCGCTGATGCATCAATCTGAGGTTGAGCTACTGTTGAACCGTCATTGGTCTGCGACGGACTTTGATTGGCGTAATTTTGCGCCGCCACTTCTTGCGAAGGGTCCACCTGACTTGGCACATACGCCTGGTTATCACCTGTGGGAGCGACTTGCGGCCCTGTTGGTGGCACGTAATCTGCAGGCATCGTTTGCGGATACGCTGAGGAGTTATCAGTGAATGTCTCAGGATTGCCGTTGAAGTTGCTGTACGCCGCAGGCATTCCGTTAGCTCCACCATCTAATGCAATCTCTTCTTTGAGGCGCATCATTTTATGACGGAGGTGTTGCATCTCACGCATCTCGTGCTCACGGCCCCGACCGGCGAAGCGCATGCGACCTCGGCTGCCGCGTTCTCCAAAACCGGCACCCATGTCTTCATTGCAATCGAGAAACTGCTCGTTGTACTGCCCCTGGCCGCCGCCGCCTACCGAAAAGGAGAAATCAGCGCCGGTGCCGCCATAGCCGCCTTCGAACATACGCTCGTTGTGTCCTTCGGGCATGGAGGCACCACGTCCAAAACCTTCGCCGTGCATCGAAAATGAATGCTGTTCGTGTGTCATGACCTCACCTCTTGGGTATCAGTCGCTGTTCCGGCAGCGCGCGTCAACACTACTGCTTTAACAGTGCCGGGTATGTATGGATTAGGCTGGAGTCGAAGGGGTGTGTTCGGCTTTTTCGTAGCGGCGTAATCGTAGTTTTATTGCCGGAGACTCGATATGGGAAAACTACGTAGATGCCATTAATTTTGTACTGCAGTCTAAAAAGATGGGGACTTGCGAAATCCCAGGCAGGGTACCCATCTCAGGGGTTTCAATTGGAAAAATTCGACCGTGATTTCAACGTTGCCAACTCTACTTAAAAGGATGAGGGAAACCTTGAGAATCCGGGGAGAAGATATAAACCTGCTAATATCTAGCGTCTAACCGCCATCGGAGAACAAAGATGACTAGCAGACTGCAAGCAGTTAACCCTGACGCCGCGACCGGCAAAACTAAAGAAGTACTAGATACCGTCAAGCAGAAGATGGGCAAGGTACCCAATGTTTTCCAACTCATGGCTAACTCGCCGGCAGCCGTCGAAGGCTATTTGGCATTCTCGGGCGCTCTTGCGGGCGGACTCCTCTCGCCAAAACTGCGCGAGCAAATCGCCATTACTTGCGCTGAAGTGCACATCTGCGAATACTGCCTTTCTGCTCACTACGCCATCGGCAAGTCGATCGGCATGACCGATCAAGAGCTGGAAGAAGCCCGCTCCGAGCGCGCAGCCGATCCGAAGAGCGACGCCGCGCTCTCTCTCACGCGCATGCTGATCACGCACAAAGGCGACATCTCGGATGCCATATTGGCGGAAGTGCGCACGTCTGGTCTGACCGACGGCGAAATCGCTGAAGTGATCGCCAACGTCGCACTCAACACTTTCACAAACTATTTCAATCTCCTGGCGAAAACCGAAGTCGACTTCCCGAGAATCAAAACAGCGTTTCCTGTTTAATCTTATTTATACGCTCCGTCGCTCGGTACCCCTCGCTCCTCCGCTATCTAAGCGCTGCGCTCAGCACGCCTCGCTCGGCGCGCTTCGCTTCGCTGACTTGGCGGCCTTCGGTAGTTTGCTCCGTCGCTGGAGCTGAGCAGCTTGCTGCCTAAGCCCCCCTCGGGCGGTACCCTGGCACCTCAGCGCCGCAACGCTTCACTGCGCGCGGCTATGCAGCCGTGCGGCCCGAGCGTTCAGGTCGCCATATATTAGAACGGGACAGAAGGAGTGAGATTACGATTGACCTTATTCGCGGTTTTGCCGACTATTGAGGCTGGCATACTGAGCGGATTACTTCGTGACGCAATTGGATGCTACCTTGCACGCCCCCTCGGGCGTGGATCACAACACCGACCAGGGCGAAAGCGTCGGCTGGAAATGCCTGCGTGAAGTCGAGTTGCTAGGCCACGGCATCTTCGTGGGCGGGGTGAAAGAGGGCGCCAGCCAGATAGGCGACCATCCTATCGAGTTTGTCGGCGGATTAGTCGGAGCTGCGGCAATAGCGGCGGCAATGAAAGGTCCGGTCTGGATGAAAGCGCCAGCGATAGGACTTTCTGTAGCCGGCAATGGTCTGTTTGCTCTGCATGCTTTTGACTGCCTCAGGACAGCGGCGCCCGCCTTCGCCAGTACCTGGCAATCAGGCAAAGAGATGGACAAGAATTTCGCCATCGCCGACAGGTCGGTGGGCTCCCTGGCATTCGATGGAGCCGTCATGGCTGCGGCAGGTTGGGGCACCGCCAAAGTTGTCGGCAAGATTCCCAACAGCGCGGCAGGAGCCCGGCGCGCCTTCAGTCTGAAGCTCGGCAGTCTTTCGGACTCAATGGCTAACGGTCTCGGCATCGGCTCGGGTCCTGAATTTGCCTATGCCACAAACGGCGGCGGCGGGTATCGCGGCTTCGAAGTGTCCATGCCGGAGAACTTTCGGCCAGAGACAATCGACCTGTCGCGCCCGATGATGATGGCGGCGTCCGGCACCGGCGGCGGTGGCGGTAGCGGCGAGATGAACTACAGAACCTGGCAACAGGGAACCGCGACGGTTCATGAATTCAACAATGTCACGACGGCAGGCAAAACGGCTAACAATATCAGGCACAGTGACTCAGTCGTCACCACCTTGGGTCAGGGCGGCAATGTGCAGGTGAAGTTCACGGACGGCAGTGCCAGGGTGCTAGCTACAGGTTCGAAGATCGGCAAAGTACAGATTATCGAGCACGCGTCGGGCACGAAGGAGTTTCGCTTTAACGGCAGCAACACGGCAGATATGGTGGTCAGACCAGACGGTCACTTTGTCTCGGCCAAAACGAGCAGGGGCGTCGAGCACCACTTCGACGTCGACGACATGAATCCGTTCGAGCACTCTTACGGCGGCAAGAGCTGGCTTCGCAGCACGGGACAGTTCGATGTTCTCTTCAAAGACGGAAAACTGCGCAACGTCAACTTAAAACGCCCCGTATCAACAGTGCACCTGATTGAAGGAGCGGACGGTGTCACGGAATATCGACTGAACGGAACTAACCAAAGAGATATCGTCGTCAACAACCAGGCGCACTTTGTGTCGGCAAAACTGCGTGGCGATGCCAAAGTGCATCTCTTTGATAACAATGGACAGACGTTCCAAACTGAAGACGGCGTGCAGGCAAGCTTTTCGAAAGGCGGAACTGTCTCGGTCAAGCCGCCGGGCGGCCTGGTGAAATCTCAGGACGTCGGGTTGCCTATCGATCAGGTTTTGGTTCTAGAAGAAAAAGACGGTCCGAAAACTTTCTTATTCTACGCGGACCGCGACAACCCCGCCTCTCAAAACCGTCTTGCCATGACGGTTCCACCAGTGACAAACAAGGGCTTTTGGTACAATCAGCCCCGTCCCGTCCCTCGCCCAGTACCACGTGCGATACCACGCACCGGCGGCCCGATTGGGCAAGTTGGCGGCGGATTCAATGCCGGTGGTTCGGAAGCGTTTTCAAGCGCTGGAGATGACCGTTATCCTTTCTGGCGACTGCCCTTTCCACATTCACCGGAGAGGGCTATCATTGACCCCATAGCCGGTATCGATGATCGAGCCGCGCCTAACAGTGATATGGATCGAGTTACAGATCTAGGAATCGCTAACATGAAGTTCGGTTGGGTAGTCGAAGACTACCTGTTTGGGCTAGACCGGAAGAAATAAGCGCTTCTTCGCATTTTTGGAAATTCGCCGACGTCGACTATGAGTTACATGATGTTAAGTGCCATCATGTAGATCTGCTCATCTGTATCGGATTTATAGGTTTTCCTGTATTGACTCGCGGTTGCCAGGCAGGTGTAACGCCAGCCCCGTGACTCATACAGCCGATCGGAGTTTGCTGGGTTTTCCAGGCTATCAATTAGATGCCACGTTGTAGACAATGATATACATGACCAATCGCAACAAGCGTGCGAATTGAAAGCACGTGGGAGGAGACAGATGACCGCTGAAATCAAACGCACAAAACCTGCGTTGAGCATAGCCAGTGATAATGCCACTTATAATGATCTGAGCGACGTAAATCTGGTGATGGCATGTCAGAGAAAAGATCCTGCGGCATTCAATGTTCTCTTCAAACGATATGAACGCTACGTGCACGGATTGATCTTCCAGATGGCGCCCGATTGGACGAACAGCCGCGAAGACCTGGCTCAGGAAGTATTTATCCGCGTCTGGCGATCGATCTCCACCCTGCGCAATCCGAATGCATTTAAAGGTTGGCTCAATCAATTGATTACCAACTTGTTCTACGACGAGCTGCGCAAACGTCCGCGTTTTGGTATCGTCTCGATGGACGAGCCGTACGCAAACGATGATGAGCAGGGCGGAACGCGAGATATCGCCGACCACAGCAACACGCCGGACGAACTTGCGCATCGCAAAGAGATCATGACCAAAGTCAATGAAGCGATCGATACCCTGCCTGAGCAGTTCAAAAATGTAATTATTTTGCGTGAATTGCACGGATTGCCGTATGAAGAGATCGCTGCTCTCACCAAGACCGAAGTCGGCACGGTGAAGTCGCGCATCGCCCGCGCCAGAGCAAAAATGCAACACCAGCTCAATCCACTAAAAATCGCCTGATTCAGGCAACAATCAGGCTTCACGGCTGCCAGGTGCTAATTCCCGGTTAATCTTAACCCCATTATGTGCAACTGAACTGCACAGAGCAGCCGTGGTTGGGCTTACAATCACTATATGCAGTCACCAGATGTTTCCAATAAGCGGAAGACTACCGAGATTTCGCTAGAGGCAGCCGCAAATCTGCCCCTTCAGCAAAGCGCGGCCCCCGGTCAGCAGCCAGAGCCTATCTCTCTGACCGACTCCAGCCTCTATATCAACCGCGAGTTGAGCCAGCTAGCGTTTCAATGCCGCGTGCTTCAGGAAGCCTGCGACGAAAGCAACCCGCTCCTGGAGCGCTTCAAATTCCTCTCTATTGTCGGCTCGAACCTGGAAGAGTTTTTCATGGTTCGAGTGGCGGGTCTTAAACGCCAGATCGAATCTAATTCGCTCATTGCCGGAGCAGATGGGTTGACGCCGAGCGAGCAGCTCGACGCTATAAACTCGGAAGTGATCAGACTTTTGTCTAGCGCTCAAGATGAGCTTCGCGATTCGCTCTTGCCAGCCCTCAAGGCTTCTGACATTCATATATTCGACTACGCGGAGTTGAGGGCCGAGCAGAAGCTCGAAGTCGATGAGTATTTCCTCCAGACAATCTTTCCGGTTCTGACGCCACTGGCATTCGATCCGGGACATCCGTTTCCGCACATTTCCAACCTCAGCCTCAACCTGGCGGTCTTGATCCGCGACCAGGACGAGGAGGAGCGATTTGCTCGCATCAAGATACCTGACAGTTTGCCTCAGCTCATACTGATCAGCGCCTCACCGCCCGGAGAACCGACAGTGAGCGGTAAACGCTCGTTCTGCTATATCTGGCTCGATGAGCTCGTCCGCGCCAACCTGGAAGTTCTCTTCCCCGGCATGACAATTGTCGATGCCCACACATTTCACGTGACGCGCGACGCCGACGTCGAAATTCAAGAGTGGGAAGCCGACGATCTTTTGGAAGCAACTGAAGAAGGTCTGCGCCTCAGGCGTTTTGGCGATGTCGTCCGATTGCAGGTCAACAACGACATGCCGGCCAATATTCTCGAGATCTTGATGAGTAATTTGCAAGTCGAAGCGTACGACGTCTATCTCGTCGAGGGACAAAGACCGCTCAGTCATCTAAAACATATTGCCGCCATCGATCGCCACGATCTCAAATATCCGCCTTTCGTGCCGGCAATTCCGCCGGAGCTGAATCCGGACGCGCAAGATCACGACATTTTCTCGGCGATTTCCAGGCGCGATCTGATGTTGTACCATCCAATCGACTCGTTTGCGCCGGTGGTCAATTTCCTCAATCAAGCGGCGAAAGATCCGAACGTTCTCGCCATCAAGATGACGCTGTACCGCGTCGGCAAAAACTCCCCTGTCGTCGAAGCTTTGTTGAATGCGATTGAAAAAGGAAAACAGGTGGCCGTACTGGTAGAGCTGAAAGCTCGTTTTGACGAAGAGAGCAACATCGAATGGGCCAGGGCCTTAGAACGTGAAGGCGCACACGTCGTGTACGGTTTGCTCGGCTTGAAGATTCACGCCAAAGTAGCACTGGTGGTGCGACGCGAAGGGGACAAAATTCGCCGCTATCTCCATCTGGGCACGGGCAACTACAACCCAACCACCGCGCACCTCTACACAGATCTGGGACTGTTCACTTGCGACGAACGGATCGGCGCCGACGTCACCGATCTGTTCAACTATCTCACCGGCTATTCCGCCAAGAGAAACTATCGCAAGCTGATCGTCGCGCCGATCAATTTGAGAGATAGTATGCGCCGCCTCATTCGCCGCGAAATCGAGCACCAGCTGTCCGGAGGCAGAGGACACATAATCCTGAAAATGAACGCGCTAGTCGATGAGCAGATCATTCAGCATTTGTATGAGGCATCTCAACAAGGTGTGAAAATCGACCTGCTCGTGCGCGGAATTTGTTGCTTGCGCCCAGGCATTGAAGGCATCAGCGAAAACATTCGCGTCATCAGCATTCTTGGGCGTTTCCTCGAACATAGTCGCATGTTCTTCTTTGCCAATAATGGCAAGCCGGAAATCTATTGCGGCAGCGCCGATTTCATGCCAAGAAATTTGGACCGTCGTGTCGAAGTGCTCTTTCCGGTGGAAGACGCGAAATTGGCGCGTCATCTGAGAGAGGATATTCTGGAAAGCTATCTGCACGAACGCGGCAATGCGTGGCTCATGCGCGCTGATGGAACATATACATTGATTCGCTCGGCCAATCCTTCCGCGCCGGTAGTTAGTTAGAATGCAGCGAAGGCGATGGTAAACCATCGCCCCCCACTGAACTCCCCAACGCAGAAAAACTTTGTTTATCGTCTACTCGATGTTGCCGGCGGCGTCTCCACTTTCGGCAGATCATGTTCTTTCATATCGGGAAACAGCTTATGTCTGTTGCGATACATCACTACAGCCGCAATCGGCGTACCGATCGCAATCGCAAAAGCTGCGACAAGAATCGCCATCAGAATGAAGTTGAGCTGTGTTTGCAGTGTTTCCAGCGGTTTAGCCACAGTACCGATAGGCGCCTTCAAGGCTACGATCGGCTCTTTCAAGGCTTCAATATCTTTGCGCATATTAGCAATGTCCTGACGGACGCCCGTCACCTGACCCTGCATAGTGGTCAGCTGGTTGCCCATCTGTCCTATATGATCGTCGACGGTAACCATCTTCTTCTGTAGGTTAATCATCGGAGGTTGAAGCCCCGCAATCGGACCCTCGAGCTTCATGATCTGCTGTTCGAGCTTAATTGACATTCCTTCCAGATTTTCCACCGGGCGCAGCAATTTCTTGATCGGATGGAAACCTTTGATAGGTTTGTCCGCAGGCGGCTGCATATCTTGCTGACTGACCTTAACGCCGGGCACCTGATTAACAACATCAGCCGTTTTCTTGGCGTCTTCCTTGTTCTTCTGATCCGAGAGAGCGCTCGGACCGCCTAACTTCTCTTGCCCCTTCTTCTCGTCCTGGGCTTTCTTTTTGTCGACATCAGTGTCGCCGTTCAGCTGTTTGGCGGCAGCGACGTTTGACTCCTTGGCGCTGGATTTGTCGTTCTGTTGCTGCTGAGTTAGACCGGACGCGTGGCACACGGCACCGGTACTAAGGACCAGCGATGCTGCTAGTAATGAACGTTGTAATAATCCACGGCAAACCATAAGCTTCCTCCCTCTGTTCGAACTGGAGGACGTGACACTCGTGATTCAGTTCCCAATTTTACAACCCCACGCCCGCGGCATTTACAGGGTTTTGCCGGCTTTTGATCAAACCCTGACAATTGACCGGAATCATTGTCGAGATCCCGACGTCTACCTTTTATATACAACCCAATAGTCAACGGTGAGGGGCGCAGACCAGGCATCCTCTGCCGTCACAGTCGTTTACCCGCTTTCTGCACCAAATACGGTGCCAGGAGAGATCGATGCGCGCGGAAAATCAGAAGAGCGGTCCAATTAGAGAGATAGTCAGACAGTTAATCGCAATTACTAAACCATACTGGAAATCCGAGGTGAGATGGGCCGCATTCGGCTTACTCGGGGTGCTGTTGGTGCTCCTCTTCGCGGTTAACGGACTGAATGTGGCAATTAACTTTGTCAGCGGCAAATTTATGACCGCGCTGTCGAGCAAAAATCAACCGGAGTTCTATAAAATGCTCTGGATGTATTTCAGCGTGTTCGTCGTTGGCACTCCGATAGTAGTGCTCTACTCATGGGTTGCCGATAAACTGGGGCTGCATTGGCGAGCATGGCTCACCGAGCACCTCTTAGCGAAATATCTGAGAAACCGCGCATATTATAGGATCAATAACGAGCAATCGATCGATAACCCCGACGAACGACTGGCACAGGATGTGCGTGACTTCACCCGTGGTGCGCTCTCGATACTGTTGAATGTGCTCAGTTCGGTTGTTACTCTCATCTCGTTCATCGTTATTCTCTGGTCAATCTCGCACAAACTGGTCAGCATCGTATTCATTTATGCTGCCGTGGGCACAGTCGCCACTGTTTGGATGGGCAGAAGATTGGTCGGACTGAAATTCGACCAGTTAAGAAAAGAAGCTAACTTCCGCTACAACCTGATTCATGTGCGCAACAATGTCGAATCGATTGCTTTCTACCAGGGCGAAGATCGCGAGTCGCGCCAGATAAAAGAACGCTTTGCCGAAGTGTTCAAAAACTTCAACCTTCTCATTGGTTGGCAGAGAAATGTCGGCTTTCTGACGACGGGATACAACTATCTTGTAGCAGTGATTCCATCGCTGATCATCGCGCCGTTGTTTTTCGCGGGCAAGGTCGAGTTCGGAGCGCAGACACAGGCGGACATGGCTTTTGCGCAGGTTCTCTCTGCTCTTTCGCTGATCGTCAGTTCTTTCGACGACATTACAGCACTCGTCGCACAGGTAAAACGTCTCGGTGCGTTCAACGATGCCCTGGATGGTATGGACACCGCGCCTGATGGCATCGAACAACGAGCGTCTGAAGGAATCAAATTGAATGACGTCAGTGTCATTACTCCAAACGGTGCGCACACACTGGTAAAAGATCTCTGCGTGAATGTCTTGCCTGGTCAAGATCTGCTAATCATGGGTCCCAGCGGCGCCGGCAAAAGCTCTTTGCTGCGAGCAATCGGCGGACTGTGGACGCAAGGAGAAGGGCAAATTGCTCGTCCCGATCTGGAGAACATGCTGTTTCTCCCGCAGCGTCCGTACATGCCGTTGGGCACGTTGCGAGAGCAACTGCTCTATCCGAAGTCCAGCTCTGACGTCAGCGATGAAGAATTGCAGAGGTTGCTGGCAGCAGTTAATCTAACCGATTTGAGTAAGCGCGTCGGAGGTTTTGAAACTGTCCTCAACTGGACCGATGTCCTCTCACTGGGTGAACAACAGCGCCTCGCATTCGCGCGGCTGCTTTTGGCAAAACCGCGATACGCGATATTGGACGAAGCCACGAGCGCACTGGATCAAGCAAACGAAGCAAATCTGTACAGGCAATTGCGTGAACTGGGCACCACATACATCAGCGTCGGACACCGCACATCGCTGACTCAATATCACACCAACATCCTGGAAATCCACGGCGACTCTCAGTGGCAACTGCGCCCTGCACTATCCATGCCGATCGCAGTGTGAGCGAGAATTCGAAGGTGCCTAAATCAGCGAAGCGGAGCGCGCCGATGATGGCGAGATCAGTCAGAAAACGGAGCGCGGCGCCCGAGGGGGCTTATGCAGCAAGCTGTCCGTCTATGTCGTCAATTTCCAGCTTCCCGTCAGGAGGTCGGCCCAGCCGCGCGCTTTTTCGTTGCCGGACAGATCGTTGATGATGAACAGTGGTCCCTTATTGGAGAACTGTGTCAGTTGAAGTTGATAGTTGCTGCCAGTCAAAGTGTGCCACGCCTGACTTTTGATCTCTTGAGGAAACATGGCGTCGCCGCTTGCCGTGACTGAGTCGGGTGCCCACGATTTGAGCCAGCTGTTGCTGCCGAGCGAAAACTGTGCACCGCCGTAATCTTTACTGCTGCCCAGAACACGCAGTGTGGGACTGCCGTCAGCAGCCTCCGCCACTTTCAACGTATAACCGCAGCCGCGAAAGTTAAGCCAACGGCTCTTCGAAATTTGACTCAAGTCTTCCAGCGCAGTGGCGGCTTTTCCGCCGCTGAGCAGCGCAGCTGCTTCATGCGCAAGACCAGAACAAGCCTCTGACGCCGGCTGTCCCAGTTCTGCAATTGCCTTTAATTCTAACTCTGGGTTCATCGAAGTGTTTCGTAGTTTCTTGCATCAAAAAACTACTACGCCTGCGCGCCCGTCACAATGGGAGCATTCCCAGAGCAATACTCCTGTTCTACCGGCTACCCAGCCGGAGCGGGCTCTACGTAAATCGCGACGTGACATTTTTCCATCATCGGTTGTATTGCATTCAATACGCGTTCTGAAATGACGAGGGAATGATCAGGCGACATTCCGAAATCATCTTTGCCGGGTCTACCGGTTATTCTGAACCACTTATATTCAGGCAACTCTCGCCCCGGCTGTTCACGCCGCATTTCGAGCGTGTTGACCGTGCCAACGGGGTCGTAGTGCAGCCCCGTCGGACGTGGTTGAAGCTGCGCCAGTGCCAGAACCAACTCTTTAGTGCCGATGAACTGACAGTTGACTTCGACAAGATGGTCTGTGGGCCAGCTTTTGAACTCGTATTCCAGTCGATGAATAGTGGGCGGTCTGGTTGCCAGCTCGCCGGCGTATAAGGTGCGCCGACCGAAATCTCCACAACATTCCGGAGTTAGTTTGTAAAAGAGCATGCTTCTTAGATGCCCAACCGCAACTTCAGGTAATCGGACTGCCACTTTACATCTCGGATTTCAGGCTTATAATCGAAGCACTTCGATTTTTCACTCTTACCAACCATGATCTTCCTGAGCGACAAAGCAGTACTGACTGGCCTTTTGGGGCGAAGAGTTGCGTCGGCAATGACCGGAGCGGCTCTAATGCTGTATCTTGCCTCGGCAGCCCATGGACAGTCTACCGATCCGGGCACTCCGGACATGCCTCCACAGCCGTCAGCTCCCGCCGGCACGATGATTCAGGGCTCGGTCGAGCAGAGAGCAACACAACAGTATTACAGCCCGCAGTCCGTTCAGCAGCCCCCATTGGGGTATATGCAGCCCCAGCTTGGTCAGATGCCGGCTACACTGCCGTATCAGGGGCAAGTGCAGCGCAATGACTATGCTCAGCCGATGGGCGGCATGCAAATTCCGCAGCTCGGAGTGCCGATGCCGCCACCCAACATGCTCCAGGGTAATGCGCTGCAGAACAATCCATTCATGCCGGCATGGCTTCCTGCTTACGCTCAAGCCTTGACTGCCGCTATGCCGCGGGCGCCGATGCAAGGCGCGGTTGAAGAAGACGGCAATGTGGACCGGCCGAGCTACATTCCTGGTTTTGCTTACTCCAATTCGGCGATGGTTTCCGAGTACCACAATATGGATACTCTCTGGATGGACAAGCGTCCGATCCCGCCAAAGCCGCAGTGGATGAAGCTTAGCCCATCGGTCGTGCGCTTCTGGAAAGGCTACAAGGAAGACCCGTACTGGGTTAAGAGTGTTCCCGATGCCGAGCATCCGGGCAATTTCGTCTTCTTCAGCGCCTATCCGGGCGGTCCCAAAGGCTGGCTCCAGTTTACAAACAAGCCGGGGAAATTCGGCTTCCCTCAATACCGATACTGGTTTGATCCGCGCTAGGCGTGCTTCAAGCGACCGAGTTGCTCGTTGCCTGCCTTGATGATGTCTGATTTCTCTGGGAAATCGGGCGCCTTGGCGGCGTTTTCCACTGCCAGCTTGTAGCTCTCTCTTGCCTTGCGGTGCTCCATCTTATTGAAGAGCATAGTGGCGTTGTTGAAATAGGCGCCGGCAAGTTGCATGCGCAGTTGCCCTTCGGCTTTGTCGTACTGAGTCGCTGCCACTTTAGCCATGATGCCTTTCTTGGGGTTTTGCATTTGCTCGAGCATCAAATTCAAAACCTTCAAGGAGCGCTCGTTCCACACCAGAGCCGTCTTCAGATCGCCTTTCGCTTGATCGGCGATGCTGGCGGTGAAGCAGAGCGTGCCTAAGTTTTGCGCCTCAGCCGGCTTGGCTCCTGTATGCGTCCACTCTTCGTCTGCGATAGTGAGAACTTTGTCGTATTGACCACGAGCAACCAGGCTCTGCGTCAGCGCAGTTGCCAGCCAAACGCTGCCCCCCGGAAAAATTTTCACCGATCTCGTGATGGGCAGCCACTTATAGCAGATCGTTTCCAGCGACTTCCAGCCCAGCATACGCGTGGCGGTCAAAACGCTGGCGAAGACACTCATCCACGCCAGAGCTCGAACAGCCAGCAGGGTGAGGACAAACGTCACTGCCCCCACCACAAATCCGATCCAGTTGACCGGCGACGCGGCAGTCGCTGTCATAATTTGCGAAACGCTCCAGTAGAGCCCGCCTACGAGCAGCAGAACAGAGAGAGTAAGCATGGCGAACATGATCAGATAGGCGTACTGGTCGCCCTTTTTATCAGTCGGGGCAGTGTTGATGGGCATCCTAGTTTGCTGAACCTTCGAACGCGCGGCGTTTTGAAGATTAAACTGATTGCCCTTGCCTCTCTTTGCCATAATTTCTCCTGCTGTCGACCTTCGCGGAAGCCTACTCAATTTCCTGCGCGAGCGCCAATTTCCGCTGGTTTCAAACATCTACCGTGGGCTCTAGCACTTTATATATACCATTCTGAAAGGTCAGTCCTCCGCTGACAAGACTTCCTCAATGATGTTTTGCTGTTAATGAGATCCGGTCGTTTGCGGTGCTTCCGCTGCTGCATCAACGTGAGGCTGCGGCGTCGCATTACTTTCAGCTTCCGTTCGAGAGGCGGCCGGCGGGTGCTGCTCGCTCAGCGCCGCGCGTTCGATTGCAGGCGCAATTTGATTGACGAAAATGTCCAGCAGATGCATCTCTTCAGGATGGAGAAACCGAGCCGAGTCCTGCGCTTTTATGCCAACTACGCCGATGACCTTGCTGGAGCCGCGCAAGGGAACATAAAGTCCGCGCGCACCCGGAAGTGTCGACGTTGCAGCACCGGACATAAGACCGTTCGTGAAAGCCCAATGGGCCACCCCGAATTCATGATTGTCGACCGGAAAAGAGTGTTCGAGATTTTGCACGACGCAAAACTGTCCGTGCTCGTCAGTCAAAAATACCGCTATTTCACTTTCGAAAACCTCATGCAAGTGTTCGACCGAGGTCTTAATAACTTCGTCCTTAGTAGCGGCAAATGCCTGTCCACGAGTCATGCGATAAAGGGCAGCCGTACGTCTTTCGCGCAGCCGCGACTGCTCGGCTTGATGCTTGACGTTGTAGGTCAAATGGCTCAAAGTGAGTGCTGTGATTAGCATCACCGCTAGTGTCACTAAATACTGAGTATCGCTGACGGCGAAAGAGAGATACGGCGGCACGAAAAAGAAGTCACAGAGTAAAACGCTGAGTACGGAAGAGATAATCGACGGGCCGCGCCCATAGCGCACGGCGATCAAAACCACCGCCAGCTGATAAATCATCACGAGATTTACTAATGAAAACATATGCGAGAGGCTGTTTGCGATTATGGTGGCACAAACAACAATGGCGAGCGCTTTCATATAATCTGCGTAGCGAGTCTGTGTCGTCGGTATCTCACGCGGATCGACATCTACACTGATGTCAGAACCGTCACCGGTGATGACGTCGATTTCAATGTCGCCGCTGCGGCGAATCAATTCGTCGACGACGGAGCCGAAAAGAATCTCCTTCCATCGCGGGCGCGCCGGTTTGCCGATGAGTATTTTTGAAACGTTGCGATGCTGGGCGTACGACACGAGCTCTTCGCTGACGTTGGTGCCTTGCAAGACTGTGATTTCAGCGCCGAGCTGTTGTGCCAACCGCAGCGTGCGAGTCAAACGCAATCGATCGGATTTTCTCATGCGCGCATATGCTGGAGTCTCTACATAGACAGCCAACCACTCAGCATGCAAACTCGAGGCGATGCGCCGCGCGGCCCGAACAACGCGAATAGACAGCGGGCTTGGTCCAACGCAGACAAGTACTCGCTCTGATGCCGGCCAGACAGTTTTGATCGATTCATGCTCTCGATATTTTTGCATTTGGCGATCGACGCGTTCTGCCGTCGATCGCAGAGCCAACTCTCTTAGCGCGATCAAATTGCCTTTGCGAAAAAAGTTTTGCAGCGCGAAGTTGCTGCGATCGGGCACGTAAACTTTACCTTCTTTAAGCCGCTGTATCAGCTCATCGGGCGGCAAGTCGACAAGTTCTATTTCGTAGGCGCGATCGAAAAATGAATCGGGAATCGTCTCGCGAACTTTTACATGCGTGATCTGCGCCACGATATCGTTGGCACTTTCGAGATGCTGAATGTTGAGTGTCGTGTATACATCAATGCCGGCATCAAGCAGCTCCTCAATGTCCTGCCAGCGCTTTTCATGCCTGCAGCCGGGCGCATTGGTATGCGCCAATTCGTCGACCAGTAAAACCGCCGATTTGCGTTTTAACGCCGCATCGAGATCGAACTCCTCCAGTGTAGCGCCCTTATACTCGATACCAACAAGCGGCATGACGTCCACACCGTCCAGCAGCTGTTCTGTCTCTTTCCGTCCATGCGTAACGACACATCCGGCCACCACATCCACGCCTTCCTTTTTGAGGGCGCGAGCGTGCTCCAACATTTTGTAGGTTTTGCCGACGCCGGCAGCCATACCGAGAAAAATCTTCAGCTTGCCCTTGCCGGCCCAGGCTTCTTCTTCTTTGACCCGTGCCAGAATCTCTTCGGGATTAGGTCTGCGATCGGGCATTACGGCAACCTCCCGCCACCTGAATCATTATCGCTTTAATTCGTCCAGAGCAAGGTTGAGCATGAGCACGTTGACTCGCGGCTCGCCCAACACGTTAAGCTGACGAGGCTCCTTCTGTTTAGCAATCAATTCCATCACTTGATCGACCGGCAGATTGCGAGCCTTCGCCACACGCGGCGCCTGCAAACTGGCGTTGTCGAGCGAGATATCCGGATCTAGCCCGGATGCGGAGCGGGTTACGGCGTCGACCGGAACGAGCTCACCCGGGGTCAAACCGTTTTCATCACGATATTTTTCCGCCAACTGTTTGACACCGCTAAATGATTCGTCGGTATTTTTAGTGGCGGGATCGTCGGTGACGCCTTCAATCAGCTTCTTGGAAGTGGGACCGAGGTTGGTACCGCCGGAAGCTTCTCCGGCGTAGCCAGAACCGGCTGCTGATGGGCGTGGATGAAAATACTCCGGCTTAATGAACGGCTGTCCCACTAAACGAGAACCGATAACTTTACCGTCTTTTGTTAGCAAAGAGCCGTTCGAGGCGTGAGGAAAAAGCGCTTGAGAGACGCCGGTGACTGCGAGAGGGAAAATGACTCCGACGGCAATCGCGAGCACGAGCGTTGTCCTGACTGCAATAACGGTGTTTTTTACTAACACGATTTTCTCCTAATAAGCCGGCGACAGATGGAGCAAGACAAGCACCCAATCAATCGCCCAGATACCTGGGAACGGAACAATCAATCCGCCTAAACCATAAACGAGCAAGTTTTTTCGAAGCATGGCGTCAGCGCTCATCGGTGTATAGCGAACACCTCTGAGAGCAAGAGGGATGAGAACGATGATAATCAGCGCATTGAAAATGACTGCTGAAAGAATCGCCGAATGAGGCGAGTGCAACGCCATGATATTGAGCGCCCATAACGGACCGTGTTTACCAGCCTGCAAGGCATACAGGGTACCGAACATGGCCGGGAGAATGGCGAAGTATTTGGCCACGTCATTAGCGATAGAGAACGTTGTCAGAGCACCACGCGTCATCAGAAGCTGTTTGCCGATCTGAACCACTTCGATCAGCTTGGTGGGATTGGAATCAAGATCGACCATATTGCCCGCTTCTTTAGCGGCCTGGGTGCCGGTGTTCATCGCCAGTCCGACGTCGGCAGCGGCGAGAGCGGGAGCATCGTTTGTTCCATCTCCGGTCATCGCCACCAGGCGTCCGCCCGTTTGTTCTTTTCGGATCAACTGCATCTTCGTCTCCGGTGTCGCTTCCGCGAGGAAATCATCGACACCGGCTTCGCCGGCGATCGCGGCCGCGGTAAGCGGATTGTCGCCGGTGATCATCACCGTGCGGATGCCCATCTTGCGCAGCTGATCGAACCGTTCGCGCATGCCTCCTTTGACCACGTCCTTAAGGTAGATGACACCGAGAGTGCCTCTCGTATTGTCAGCCACCGCCAGCGGTGTGCCACCACTATTGGCGATGCGTGTCACTTCATTTTCCACTTCCGGTGGTACTACTTTGCCCATCTCTTTGACGAATTTATAGATCGCATCAGCAGCGCCTTTACGAATGATAGAACCATTTAAATTGACTCCGCTCATGCGCGTGTGGGCGCTGAAGGAGATAAACTCAGCTTCGATCGAACTGAGCTGTCGTTCTCGCAGCCCCTGCTCTTTTGCCAGAGTAACGATGGAGCGGCCTTCCGGCGTTTCATCAGCCAGAGACGAGAGCTGCGCAGCATCAGCAAGGTCTCGCACCGAGATGCCGGGAGCGGGAATGAATTCGACAGCCTGGCGATTACCAAGGGTGATCGTTCCTGTCTTGTCTAAAAGCAATGTATCCACATCTCCGGCTGCCTCGACAGCTTTGCCGCTCATCGCCAGGATATTGTGTTGCATGACGCGGTCCATACCGGCGATACCGATGGCAGAGAGCAGTCCACCGATGGTCGTCGGTATCAGGCAGACGAGCAGAGAGACCAGGGAGTACACATCCGGGGCGTTTCCCCCACCTTGTTTGACCGAATAGAGGGCGAACGGCAACAGCGTAACGACGGCGAAGAGAAATATGATAGTTAAACCAGCGAGCAAAATGTCGAGCGCGATCTCATTAGGCGTCTTCTGCCGTTGTGCACCCTCGACCAGAGCGATCATCCGATCCATGAATGTTTCACCCGGTTGTACCGTGATCTGAACCCGCAGCCAGTCAGACAAAACGGTGGTACCGCCAGTGACGGCACTGCGGTCGCCGCCGCTTTCTCTAATCACCGGAGCCGACTCACCGGTGATAGCGCTTTCATCGACTGTCGCCACACCTTCGATCACTTCCCCGTCGCTGGGAATGACCTCTCCGGCTTTGACAAGAACGACATCGCCTTTGCGCAGTTGCGTGCCCGGCACGGTTTCGTGTCCGCCTTTACCATCTTCAAGCCGAGCCATCGCTTCTTTTCTGTTGCGCCTGAGCGTATCGGCTTGAGCCTTGCCACGACCTTCAGCCATTGCTTCGGCGAAATTGGCGAAGATGACAGTAAACCAGAGCCACAAGGTGATCTGCCCCTGAAACAGCAACTCTTCGAAGGCGCCACCGCGGACGATATCACGGACGAAGAGGATCGTAGTGACGAGACTGCCGATCTCTACCACGAACATAACCGGATTCTTGGCTTGATTGACAGGATTGAGCTTGAGGATGGACTCTTTCACAGCGCGCTGCACGATGTTCGGTTGAAAGAGCGGCACTTTCTTTCGCGCTGAGACAGGAACAAGCGATATCGTATCGTCCGGCATATTAGACTCCGTTAGAATAGCCGCCCGTCGTGCATGAGGAAATGCTCCACGATCGGTCCAAGCGTCAAAGCAGGGAAGAAAGTCAGCGCGCCGACAATGATAATCACGCTGATCAACAGAATAATGAACATGGCGCCATAGGTTGGAAAAGTTCCACTCGAAGCCGGAACGAATTTTTTCTGGCAGAGCGTACCCGCGATAGCGATGGCAGGAATCATCATGGCGAAACGCCCGATAAGCATGGCAATTGCAGTCAGGATATTGTAGTAGGGGGTGTTGACGTTGATGCCGGCGAACGCAGATCCGTTATTGCCTGTGGCGGAGGTGAAAGTGTAGAGCAGTTCGGAGAAGCCGTGCGCCGCTCCATTATTGACGTTATTACAAGGCGAGCCGGGCGCATTGATCTGAGCCTGTGCAGGCAGATCCATGATCGACGACATCGCCGTAAAAGTGAGAACGGAAAAAGCGGCAGCCAGGACGAACAGCATAGCCAGCTTCACCTCTTTCTGCTCGATCTTCTTGCCCAAGTATTCCGGGGTGCGACCGACCATCAAACCGGCTATGAATACCGTGAGGATGCCGAAGATAAGCATTCCGTACAGTCCGGACCCGACACCTCCGAATATAAGCTCACCGAGCTGAATATTCACCATCGGCACCAGACCGCCAAGCGGGGTAAGCGAATCGTGCATACAGTTAACGGCACCGCAGCTTGCATCAGTGGTGACAGTGGCGAACAAGGCTGAATCGGCAATTCCGAAGCGAACTTCTTTGCCCTCCATGTTGCCACCCAGATCAGCAAGCTTGGCCGTCGATGTTTCAACACCCTGACCGGCAATGTTGGGGTTGCCCTCGGCTTCGAAGTAATACAGAACGCCGAATCCGGTAAAACAGAGAATGGACATAGCGATCAATAATGCCCATCCTTGTCGAGTGTCTTTGACAGCTTTGCCGAAGGTGTACGTGAGCGCGGCAGGAATGAGAAAGATCAAGAGCACTTGAAACAGATTGGTCAGCGGCGTAGGATTTTCGAAAGGATGAGCGCTGTTTGCGTTGAATAGTCCACCGCCGTTAGTGCCCAGCATCTTGATTATCTCTTGCGAGGCTACCGGCCCTTGAGGCAAGATCAGCTTCGTACCTTCCAATCCGACGAAGGTCGTGTAGGCATTGAAATTCTGCACACATCCCTCTGACACCATCAGCAGTGCTCCGACAAAGCACAGAGGAAAGAGGATATAGAGATGTATACGGATCAGATCCATCCAGAAATTGCCGAGCGTTTTCGTATTGACTCGCGCAAATCCACGAATCAAGGCGATTGCGGCGGCTATACCAACGGCAGCCGAAAACCAGTTATGTGTCGCCAGCGCCAGCATTTGTGAAAGATATGAGAGTGTGCTTTCGCCGGCATAAGCTTGCCAGTTGGTGTTGGTCGTAAAAGAGATGGCCGTGTTAAACGCCAGATCGGGGGTCACCGTTGTCGCCCACGATGGAGCGCTGGCAGTGGAAAAGCCCATCGGATTGAGCGGCAGCAAACCCTGCGACCGTAAAAGCAGATAGGTGCCGATGGCCGAAACAGCCGAGAGGGCGAGGATGGAATACGAATACTCTTTCCAGTCCATTTCGGCATCTTCGCTGATACCACAAAGTTTAAATAGAATATTTTCTACCGGTCGCAGCATCGGGCTGAGCACATTGCGCTCGCCCTCGACGACCTTCCAAATAAAGGCGCCCAGCGGCTTAGTGCAGATCAAAATGAGCAGAGCGAATAAAACTAATTGCAGCCAACCGATGACAGTCATTTTTCAAAAACGCTCAGGAAAGAGTAGAGCAAAAAACAGATAGATCAGAATGCCAATGCTGGCCACTCCGGCGACGACATAATCAAAGAGCACCACTGCCTCCTTCGGCTCAAAGCCTGTCGCAGCCATAGACATAGGCAGCGCCTAGCGCGAAGCAAACAACGGTCAATACAATGTAGGCGGCATCAAGCATAGTCAGTAAGAACAATATCACTCATGACTAAACAATACATTTGCAGAACGTTCAGAGCATCAAGAAAACATCAATAATGTCATTACGTTCATTAAGAACTATCTCCGCGCTCAGTTCGCTCGGTAGTTCGAGATCAACCAGCGGAGGCTGTTCTAGCGCTACTTTCAAGCTCGCAGGATTGGCAGGAAGTGTGACGCGAAAAACAGCGCCGCCACCTTCGCGATTTTCTGCAAACAATGTCCCCGCGTTCGCTTCCACCAATCCTCGACAGAGCGCCAAACCGATGCCGACGCCCGGTACGGAAGTTTCTTTTAAGCCTGGAGCTCGATAGAAAGGCTCGAAGATCTGCTTCTCATCGCCTTTCGGCAACCCCGGGCCATGATCCATCACTTCGATGACAACAGCTTTGTCATTGCTTGAAGCATTCAGATCAACGATCGAATTTATATCGGAGTATTTCAATGCATTCTCAATCAGATTGCGAACGACCTGGACGATTTGAACGGAATCGACCAGCAACTCCGCAATGCCGGGCGTGATATGAACATTTATGCGCTCATTGTCATCTTCTGAGAACGAATCTAACGCACTTCCGATCAGCTCGCTCGCTTCGACCGACTCCGTGCGAGGGCGCCACGCTCCTGCCTCCAATCTCGACAGGTCCAAGATATTGCCCACCATTTTGTTCAATCGCTCTGACTCGTTCTCGACTCCCTGCAATAACGTTCGTTGAGTCTCGAGGTCAGGCGGTTCACCTTCTTCTAGAAGTGAACTGACCGAGGCGCGAATGGCAGTAAGAGGGCTGCGAAAATCGTGCGAGACCATCGATAGCAATGCGGTTTTTAGCTTGTCGGCCTCATGCAGGGCCTGTGCACGAGCCTCAGCTTGAGTCAACCGTTCGCGTTCAACAACCACAGCCATATGGTTGAGAAGCGAGCTGATAATCTCTTTCTGGAAACTGGAGACTTGGGAATCGGGCCGCCATCTAATAAAGACAACGCACAAGATCTGATTGTCGAGAGAGACCGGCAGATATACGCTACCGCCTTCGCTGGCGGGATTATCCCAACCGATTGGGCGCCCGCTCGACATGACCTGTGCCACATTATCCTTGTCGATTTTGGGAGTGGTTTCACTTACGTGCTGCAGCGGATCACCGTATACGGTCGTTGTGCGATACGACTCCTGCATCGACGGCATCAGCACGGCTACGCTTGTGGGTCTGACTATCTGAGCGATTTGAGAGACGATCCTTGTCATTGCTCGCGTCGTATCAAGCTCTGACGCCACTGCCCAACTCGCCTCCGCCAGAGCTATTGTTTCCAGCCTGCGGCGTTGCGCTTCCTCTACCTGTGCCCGCAGGAGTGCGGTCAGCTGTCCGGTTACTGTTGAAGTTAGAAGAAACACTGACAGAGCCAACCATTCGGCTGGGTTCTGCACTGAAAATTGCAAGCGAGGTTCGACGAAAAAAAAGTCAAAAGCGAGAAACGCCACGATAGAGGCGAATACCGCTGGTGCGCTGCCGAAGAAAAGAGCGCACGCTGTCACGACGAGAAGGTAAAGCATTGGAATACTGGCCAAACTCATATCTGCATGCGTGATAGAGATAAAACCAGTCATGACGGCCACAGCGGCAACAGCTATAAAATATGAGTACGGAGGCCGCTGCCAGCGCCGCTTAACCATAAGGTCCGCGCCTGGAGTTCGCGACAAATTTTGCAAAAGAGTATTCATAGAACATTCCGCGTATACCAAATACAGTCTAGAACTTTCGACCAGCGCAGAACACGTTTATTGAATCTTTGCCGTCAAGAAAGAATCAAGAATTTGCTCGTTCTGTCAAGACGCGGTCAAATTGAAACTTCACCTCGATGTTGTGAGTTAAGCTCATAGAGTGCGCGTAAGAAGTCCTATGCGACACAGTTCGGGGAAAGAAAAATGTTTAGCTCAGTTTCAAATCAGATCGACAACATGTCTACGGCAAACTTAAGTCGAGAACACAACAGCGCCTTCGATGCGTCCACGAGTTCGCTTATCTGTCTGGTCGTCCTGATGGCGTTCGGACTCGGATATTTCCTGGGCGACCAACGGCACAGTCGAGAAGACACATCTATGCAAGCGCAATCTCAAGAAGTCGCGCACGATCTCGGCCCTGTAAGCGGCCGCTTCGGTCGCGTCACCAGCTCTGCAATTTTGAAGTAATCAGGGCGAACTTACGCAGCAGAGGTCGCGAGCTTCTCTGCTTTTCCGCAACAAACTGGAGCCGGGCGAGACTCTACGATAGCTTCGATGACTGCGGTTGCAGTCGGCTTCTTAAGATACGTCGGTTTGAAATCAAACTCTTCGCCGTACAACTCTTCTTCAGTCATGAAAGCTTTCAGATCACCACAGATCTTGTACTTTTTAGTATTCATTTCGTTTCCGTTTCCTTGGACTCGATTGAAAACAGGTTTATTGACATCCGCGTTATGCGCGCGACCAGGTAAAGCAGCCCTCAACAGATGGCTCTTACCGTCAAATTATGGAGAAGGCGATCAAGCGACTCTTTTTCTGCTCTTGATGCGCTTGCCTTCGGTAATTAGCGTCACATTGCTGGTCTCCAACGCCGTTTCACTCGCACTCGCATCTAATTGTATACTCTGCGGCTTGACGAATCCGTGATGCGCAACGTACGTTTCATTGCCCGAAACGCAGGCCACACCGCCCGTCTGAGCCTGCTTCTTGAACACTGCACGATTAATATAGACTTTGCCTTTGGGGGAGATTTCACCACACACTTGCCCGTTCAGCCGTTTGCTGGCGTCTGGGTACAGCCCCCATGGATCGCCAACAATTTCATAAGGCTTTTCTTCTCTGACGAAGACATACCAAAAAGCCGCTGCTAAAAATACAAGCTCAAACGCGAGCAACATGCAGCCAAACACAACCCACACCTCCGAATACCAATCGTACGATGCGATGACTTAGGCTGGGGAATTAAGTTCCCTAAAGACGGCGCAAAGAGTCTCAAAACGCCCGCCAGTTGAGCATTAGGCAGTACTAGCTCATCGGTCTTATGCCCAAACCGAGAATAGCTGAGTCGTCCTAACACCGCTCATGCATGTGTGCGTTGCAAAAGGAGTAGACTGCAAGCCTGTAGCGGAAAGCTGGCGCCGCCGAATCCCGCATCAGATAATCCCAATATTTCCTTGATACCTGCGTATACCCGAAGTTAGGAGCGTACACCATTGATGATCTGGCTGCAGCTTGCTGCTTGCGCCGTCGCGATCCTGATCGCAGGCTCTATGCTGAGCAAAAATGCCGAGCTGATAGCGGAAAAATCGGGACTGAGTAAAAGCGTCGCGGGGCTCGTACTGTTAGCCGTCGTCACATCCCTTTCTCAACTAGTCGCCAGTTTGTCATGCGCAGTCGTGTATGACCTCCCGGACATGTCGGTTAGCGCATTGTTGGGAAGCTTGATGTTCAACATGATGTTGATCGGATTGCTCGATCTGGTATCGAGGCAAAAGCCGATGTCGTATATTGTGCACGAAGGACATATCTTGTCCGCAAGTTTTGGCATTGCTTTAACCGGGCTGGTTGTTGTCGACATACTATTCGGCTCACATCTTCCGGTTTTGACTTTCATGCATAGCATGGATCCAATTACGATAATGATCATTCCTCTCTATCTCGTTGCCATGCGAATCACATTTCAATTCGAAAAGACCAGACTAGAGACCGCAGCAGTCGAACACTCCGATGAGTTGGCACGAAATTCATGGTTTAAGCTCATATCGATCTTTGCAGTCGCCGCAGCGGTGATAATCGGAGCATCTTATCTTCTGCCGGAATTGGTGAACGAAATAGCACGGCAGTCAGGATGGAGTTATAGCTTCATGGGCAGTTTTTTCATCGCCATTGCGACTTGTCTACCCGAGTTTAGTGTCGCCACATCTGCTGCCCGGCGGGGAGCTTTCGACATCGCTGTCGCCAGCCTTCTGGGAAGCAACCTCTGCTATCTAGTTATCGTTGCAATCACGGATTTCTGCTACATAAAGGAGCCGCTCCTGCGTCATGTCTCTCCGATAAACGCACTGCCCGGAATTTCGGCCATCATTTCATCCGCGATAATCATAATCGGACTAACCTACAAGACCGAAAAAAAGTTGGTGATAGCAGCCGATGCATTGGTCATGCTCATCATCTACGGATGTACGGCGCTGCTTCTTTTCGTCGCTGCGAAGTAGAGTTAAAAATGGATTGTCCTTCAGAACTCGCCTGGGCAAAATGCTATGGACCGGCTGACGAGTCGTACATCGTTTTCGTCGGCAGCTGAACAATCTTGGTGCGCAATGCAGCTCTTAAAGAACAAAGCATCCGGGTAACTAAAACTCGTTCGCTTACACCCAAAACAACAGCCGCCCGAACACTCTCATCGAGGGCGGCTGTAAGATCGCTTTCGCCGAGATCGCTGCTCGACTTGTACAGACGTTTCATCTTGTTCTGCTTCATTTCTCAGACCTCCTTAAATGGTCTTGGCCCATCGGCAATGACTCAGTTTTACCCCTGCCCAAGTCAACCGCACGTCACGATTCGCCCGTAGTAGGTCAAGATTCCGTCTAGAAGGCTGCAGCGACCCAAACGCGGTCCAGCAGCACGTCTGCGAGGCTTAGCAGCCCGTAATTCGCTCTCTGGGCGCCGGGCGTATAATATGGGGACGCCGTGCAGGGATTCGGCGGGTCGGGGCTCAAGGGGCACTGCTTCAATGTCAACTGAAAACACAGAAAAACAACAAACTCAATCGCAAACTGAGCTGCCGCTGGTGGAAGTAATCGAGCGCAGACGCGCGACACTGTTTCAACCGGACTTTGCCGCTTATAAAAAGGCCAATGCTTATCCGGGCGCTGAATACTTCTTCGTCGGGCATTCATATGATGTAGAGCTACCGAAAGGCAACGATAAAACAAATCCAGACGTGGCGAAGCGGGTCGATGCCATCAAAACTGTTCTCGGAGAGACCAAAGAGTGTATCTCTGTAGGAACCGCATTAGGTAACGAGAATTTCAACACTGTGTTGACGCGATTTGAGCACGATTTCCTGACGCGATTACCGGCATCTGCGTTGATCGGATTGGCGATCGACAAGGAAGGAAAAGTAATCGAGCCGTCATTCTCAGTGTGGCGAGAAGAACGCCGTAAAGCACGTCAGACCGAAGCAACGTAGAGCATGCGCCAGGCATGCGCACCGGATTCAATACCACTCTGAGTGATTACGCTTAACCAAACAGCTGAGCTTCTTCGTACGGACGTCTGGACAGAGGAACTCTGACAAATTGCGGTTTGCGACCATACGTACGACAATATAGGAAAGCCCACCCCGCCAGTGTCAAGAGGTTTCCCACAGTCGATGAAGCGTGTCGCGCTGCTTCTCTTAGCTTCTTCATGTTTGATGGGATTTGCATTGGCGAAAGAGCCGCCGTCCAGGCATCAGATTGGTGCCGGGCACAAGCCTCGCATCGCAGCCGACAAAAACGGCGTGCTGCATGTCGTATATGAAGGCTTGCCCGATGCAGACAAAATGACCGACGTGTTTTACTCTCAAAGCACCGATGGCGGTGTTACATGGTCGGCTGGTATCGACATCTCCCACACGCCCGGCGCGTCCTCCGACCCTGACGTTTCAGTCGAGAGCAACGGCGCCATCGATGTTGCATGGAAAGACACGAGTCCCGGCGAGCAAAGTCCGGACGTGTTTTTCTCGCGTTCGGACGACAACGGCAAAACGTGGGGCTACGCGGCAGACGTCAGTAATACCTCGGGCGCCTCGACAGAACCTGCGATCTGCTGCGGCAGTGACAACTCCATACATATAGTTTGGGTAGATACTTCGGCGAGCCCAACAAATCCCGACATCTATTACGCTGTTTCAACCAACTCGGGCGAAAGCTGGTCAAAACCTGAGAACATCAGTAAAACACCGGGACTCTCTCGCGAGCCTGACGTCAGTGTGGGTGTCGATGGAACAGCCCATGTCGCCTGGTCCGACACCACCTCCGGTCCTATTCATCCCGACATTTACTACAGCCGACTCGAGCACAATGCAACTTGGAGCGAGCCCGCCGATGTCAGTCACGGCACGCGTGTTTCGGCACATCCATGCCTGGCGACCGGACCTCAAGGGCGGGTCTATCTCGCCTGGCAAGACGCATCGAAAAAGCTGGGCGCCGCTGATATATGGTGCCTGTCCGCGCCGCCGAAAGGTGCTTGGGAAAACCAAACCAACATTTCCATGCCCGGATTATCCAGCGAGCCATGCATCGCCGCGGACGACGCAGGACACGTCGCGATTGCCTGGTCCGACAGCACTTCCGGGTCGACCCGCCGCGATATCTGCGTGCGCACGTCGCAAGACAGCGCGACGCAATTTGACGGACAATTGAACGTTTCCAACACAACAGCGAAGTCAAAGCATCCTGACGTCGCCGTATCAGGCGGCAAAACTTTTGTCGTCTGGGAGGAGATGGGCGGCGCCGGCTCGACAGTCAAAGCAGCCGCCCTGCTCACCAAATAAGTCTAGGCCGCGCGCGTGTCGGCATCGCCAATGACGAGTTCGGCTGCGAGCCGTTCGGCAAGTTCTGTGGCGTACGTAAGAATATCAGTCTCACTCATTTGCCAATCGAATTCATAGACACTGCGCCCGCGCGACATCAATTCTTTGCGGGCTTTCAGCAGCGATTCGCCGGCGCCGCGCACTGTTGATTCGAAGAGATAGCGTTCAGATTCGCTGGAATGGCAAGGAACAAATCTGCTCCACGATTCTGGGTCATTTAACTGATCGGCGATCAAAAGCCAGTTGCTCGTTGGTGGTTGTACAAGTTTGATTATCATTATTGCTCTCGCTTTCAAAAATGTGTGCAAACGCTGGATGGCGCTCAATACGACGCGCCGGTGCTACTTGGTGGGACTCCCACCAATATTTGACTTTCATTTCATCCCACATTGCAGAATGCTTCACGAAAAAACTTCTATATCGCCGATCGTATCACCGCTTGGGGCGGGCAAAACCGATATTGACACGATCTTGATGCTAAAGCGATTTTTGCATGGTAGTAATTAGATGTGTCCATGAAGTATCAAGAGAAGGCCAATGAAAGTTTTAGTTATAGATGACGAACCGCAGATCAGGCGGGCATTGCGTGCTGGTCTAGAGCGCGCCAACTGCGAAGTGATGTTGGCTGCAAATGGAGATGAGGGGCTTAATATCGCAGCAACGAGCAGTCCCGATGTCGTGATTCTCGATCTGGCTATGCCGGGAATGGACGGGTATCAGGTCTGCAAGCAGATTCGCACGTGGAGCAAAACACCGATCATCGTGCTTTCGGTGCGCGATAGTGAAGATGACAAAATTCAAGCACTCGATTTAGGCGCCGATGATTATCTGACGAAACCATTCGGGGTGCGCGAGCTGTTCGCAAGGGTGCGTGCGGTTCTTCGTCGAACCGGTGGGTACGATGATGAACCCTCTTTTGCGTGCGCTGGACTGAACATTGATTATGCTAAACGACGTGTCCTGCTCAACACAGAAGAGGTCCATCTCACTCCGAAGGAGTACGACTTACTCTGCTACATGGCACAAAATGCCGATCGTGTTTTAACCCACAGGCAACTGCTCACCAAGGTCTGGGGACCTGAGTATGCCAATGACTCACACACGTTGCGTGTGCACATCGCGAATCTGCGCAACAAAATCGAAGAGCATCCTGAACGCCCGCGTTTTGTTCATACAGAAACTCGCGTCGGCTATCGATTCAAGTCCGAATCACACTAAGTTATGCGCTTTTTGTGCGGATGACAGTGTCGCAGCCGGGTTCATCGGGCAGCAACGTGGTTCGGATTATGAGTTTGCCACTGGCAATCTCACCAGAAACTTTTCCAATGGTGGGATCATGAATGCCGTCATAATTTCCCCAAGGATCACCAAGAATCTTGTACGGTTTTTCTTCTTTAACAAAGACGTACCAATATGCTAGGGCGAGCAAAGCCAGCTCAAGCGCCACAACGATGCAAGGAAACATCGCCGCAACCTCCGTGACTGCGTTTATTTAATTGACTGATTTTGAATTATGGAACAGCTGTTCTTCACTGCTGTTGACACCGATAAGATACCACCGCATTTGGTGAATTACTAGATCTTAATACGAACTTTACGAGGCGAAGGCGGCAGTATGGCTGGAATAGGCAGCGGCGGCACTTACGCCGTTTTTAGTGGGACAATTACGTATTAAGGCAACGGTGCGTCCGAATCAGGCGATTATCGGTGCAGTGCTATTGCCGATATCGGTCCAATTGCATCTCAAAACCGGATTCAGTTCCTAACGGGCTGCCGTTGTACAGCGGCTCGCCTTTATCATCGAGCATGACGACGCGTGGGATCGTAGTGACGTCGAATTTGCGAACAATCTCAGCGTTTGCTGGATCGTCGAGTTGAAGTCGTTCGAATTCGATTTCCGGATGCTTATTGGCGGTTGCGTCAAACACGGGCGCAAAGAATTTACAGGACATTCACCAGTCGGCATAGAAGTCAATCACCTTCTTCACCTTCGAGGTGTTCGTCAGGTTGAGAAAGGTGCGCGCCGTAATGACTGGGCCACTCGGCGAATAAATCTGAAATAAAAGCCCGCCTAAGATCGCAAAACCACAAGAGGCGGATGCAACTGCAATCACGATCCCTCTTGGTATTGGTCTCTTCAACATAGGTTTCCACCCGGCGGCTACGGGAGCGCGACGTGACAAAACAATGCCGCCGACGTTACTGCATTATAGCGCCTGTCCCGGACAGGCGGCAGAGGCGCTAAAAACGCGGTGAAGGAGTTAGTGAAACTGCTGAACGAGCTTTTCGAATCGACCACGGTTGAGCGGCGGATTACTGTTAAAAAGAACGTTTGATGAGCTATCCAAGAAGACCACTCGTGGGATACTGCGTCCCCATTTGTCAGCAAAGGGTTGAGTGGCGGGGTCGTCCAAGTTCATGCGCTCGAACTGTACGTCGGGGAATTTGGATTTGGTTGCGTCAAACACGGGCGCAAACACTTTGCACGTCCCTCACCAATCCGCGTACAGCTCGACTATTTTTCGCACCTTGGCTCTATTAGCCCTTGCTGGCGATGAGCTAAAGGCAACATCGCTGTGCGCGCCATCAAGTTGAGTCAGTCCACTTTGGGCCAACTGTTGAAGGCGATGGTCGCCAAACCGAACGACCCAGGCAAATTCTGTTTTCGCTTGATCGTAGTGTCCCGAACTCTGCTCGCAAAGCGCCTTGTAATAATGCACCATCGCATTGTTGGGATAGCGCTCTTTAAGCTCGGAAAACTCGCCTAGTGCCTTTTCATAGTTGCCGCTGGCATAGTCGCGTACGGCTTGATTGTAGTCAGCAGCCACAACGGGCAAAACGGTTAGAAGGCTGATTGCCACTGATATTGCGAAAGTTCTAACTCTTCTCGGCATACAGTATCCGCCCTTAATACACAATTCCCCCACAGCATCCATGCATTATAGAGAATGTCACCCGAGGATGCTTCTTTGAGCGAACGGCTAAATCTGGCACTTGGCAAGCGCGTGGGCATTGCTGCCCTCGTCATCGCGTTGGCGAGTTTAGTTACCGGACAGCTCGCCGGTGCAAAAATCCATGCCAAAGAGCGGCAGTCCGTGGTCGTTAGCAGCGAGCCCCAGGTGAAGCTTGTCAGTAAGTCATTTGACGTCACGCAGTCGAAGCGCAAGCAGTTCGAGGCGCAGGATTTCGATTTCGGCGCACCATTTGGGTTGGAAGGATTGCACCATAATCACAAACACGCAAAAAACCGTACGCACGCAATAGCAACCAAGCAGCACACGCAAGGCGAAGGTGCGGAAGTGCAGGTACAGGCGGGTCCGACAGTGTCCGGCAATCGAATGTTGCTGATCGGCGGCGCGAGAAGACCGTTTAGCTCGAGCGAATTGTAGAGTCTCTAGTTATGGCGCGAGGCGGATATGGTTCGAGTTGCCCCAGCCGACTGACCGCAGCGTGCCGCCAATACCGCCGTTGGCGAAAAACTGACCGAGAAGCATGCTGGCGCCTGCCATCCCGATTGCGCGCTCTTCGGCTTGTGGGTCACTGACTGAGCCCGTTGAATTGCCCGCGCCGACACTGAGGCAGTTCATGACGGTGTTGAAACCGTTTGCGCCCACCCCGTTCATCCCGGAATTCATGTTCATGCCGTTCATCCCGGCGTTCATGCCCATGCCGTTCATTCCGGCGTTCATGCCCATGCCGTTCATCCCGGAGTTCATGTTCATGCCGTTCATCCCGGTGTTCATGCCCATGCCGTTCATTCCGGCGTTCATGTTCATGCCGTTCATCCCGGCGTTATACGTTGCTGATGCTTGCAGCGCACCGCCGTCATTGACGATGTCGACATTCTCGAGGTGCTGCGAAGCCGCGTATTCTGTGGTTCCTGGCTTCAGCCAGCCCGTTTGCTTTTGGGACCATGCAGGGAGCCCAATGGAGCCTAAATATGCGCCAACAATTGCCAAAGTCGCTAATTTAGACACGGCGCGCAATTCTTCATCCTCCTGGTTCGGAGCCGGGATTCCTGGTTAGACCGATGCGCCGAGAGTACGGCCCAAACCGTTAGAAATCAAGGGGATTTATACGCTGTTGGTTCCTCATAAAAAGGCACAGGCTCGACGATAGCGCGATCAAAAACCGGAGTTGCCGACCGAAATCTGCAAGCCCTGCGTGGCATTTATGCCGCCGTTTTCTGCCGCGTCGTCGCTGCCTGGCGCGCCGCTAATCGGCTCGTTGCTCGTAATCAAGTTTGGAACTTCCGGCTTCATCCCCTGTCCGCCGAAGTTGAGACCGCCGCCGTAGGGCGGAACATAAGCAACACCGTTGCCTGAGGTGTCCCACTCGTTGCCGGTCCACTCATCTCCGCCCCATGCGTCCGGCAGAAATTCGGAGTGCCCGGTGGTCAACGCCTGTTCGCGCAGGCCGGTGATGCCTCGCTCGATGCGGTGCGATTTGTCGAACTCGAAATAAGGTGGAATGTCGTCGGTACCTTCGTCACCATAGATCAGATCGGCATCGCCGCCAGCCTCGTAAACAAAGCTGTCCATCGTTGTTTCCGGCAGACCGTTGCGGGTAACGCCGCCGAAGATGCCACCCAACTGAGTTGTCGTTGTTGGATTGTTGACGCCAGTCTGCGTGTTGGTAAGAATTGTTCGACCGTTGCTATTGGTCTGTTGGGAAGTCAGGTTGGTTGTGTGCTGATAGTCACCGGGATTACCGGCGGAGTTGTATTGATCCGCTAATGCGCATGAACTTTGCGCGATACACAACAATAAGGCGGATGGTAATGAAAGCAATATTTTCTGCATGAGAACCCTCAATGGTTTCCGAAGAAGCCATGCGTTAGTACTAAAGATAGATGCTGCGATTCGCTTATATAATTACCTTTTATCGGGGCAACTCGTGGGCAGGTTCGGGACAGTATCGGGACAAACTGATTAATTGTCTCGAGGCAATACGTCACATCATTTATAAGGAGCGGAGATGAGCACGGCGACAGCATCCAAGGTGAAGGCGTATGAGCTTGACGGCGAGTTCGGCATTGACGCGTTGACAGTTCGTGAACGCGCGGCACAACAATTGCAGCCAGATCAAGTGCGCGTCCGCGTCAAGGCGACGTCGCTGAACTACCGCGACCTGATGGTAATCAAAGGACTCTACAGCAAAAATCTTCCGAAGCCGCTTACACCACTGTCGGATTGCGCCGGAGAAGTACTAGAGGTCGGCGCTCTCGTCAAGCGTGTCAAAGTCGGCGACAGAGTAGTCGGCGCGTTTATGCAAAATTGGATCGCAGGACCGCTCGATGCGGCGAAAGCGAAATCTGCGCTCGGAGCAGCTCTTGACGGAGTGCTTGCCGATCAAATCGTCTTGCAGGGCGAGGGAGTGGTGCAGATTCCCGACTACCTTTCCTTCGAAGAAGCAGCGACACTGCCATGCGCAGCGGTGACGGCGTGGAATGCAGTCGTAGCGACTGGACAGATCAAAGCCGGCGAAACACTGGTCACTCTTGGCACAGGCGGTGTTTCACTCTTCGCTCTGCAGTTTGCCAAAGCGAACGGCGCGCGCGTGATTATCACATCGAGCAGCGATGAGAAGCTGCAGCGCGCTAAGGAGCTTGGCGCGACAGATGTAATCAATTACAAGACGAATCCCGATTGGGAGAAGGAAGTGATTAAACTGACGGGCGGTGTCGGCGCCGATCAGGTAGTCGAGTTAGGTGGGGCAGGAACATTTGAGAAATCGCTAAAAGCCGTGAAGCTCGGAGGTTATGTCAGTATGATCGGCGTGCTGTCGGGCGGCGCCGGGTCGCTGAATCTGACGCCAGTGCTCATGAAAAACATTCGCGTGCAAGGCATCATGGTTGGTTCACGCCACATGTTCGAAGAAATGCTCGCAGCGATGACTTTGCACAAGATCAAACCAGTCATCGATGGCACGTTCGCATTTGATCAAGTCAAAGAAGCGCTCAAACACATGGAAGCGGGCGCCCACTTCGGCAAAATCGTAATTAAGGTGTAGCACCGGTTACGGTGCAGCTCTGGTATAGAATGGAAGAGACCCGTGCAAACGATTGAGGCTGACTACTCGTGCTTTGGCGCTATCTGAAAGCCACATTGATTGGAGGACTGCTGGGATACGCATTCCTCGCAGTTCCTTATTTGAGTTTGCTGCTAAGCAATCAGTGGGAAACGGCCGAGGGAGTTTCGCGTATCGAGTATCCGCCAAAGCTTCAGGCCCAGGGACAGATTGTATTGTTCGAAAAATACGTTTTAAGTTGGGCGAGATTTTGGTTACATAGTGACGACGTGGCGTTTCGATTTTTAGCTGCGGGCGGAGCCTTACTTGGTTCAACCGTCGTGCTTATTGCAGATCAAAGAAAGTCTCGAAAAGCGCGGCAGGAGCCTACAGTTTCGTGAGAGGCGCTCATTCATATGCTCCGGAAGTACATTACCGCTGGACTGCTTGGCGCACTTCTAGTTTTCGCAGGACAGTTCGTTTGGGACCTGGTGGACCTGAGACACTTTTGTTGGAAGACAGGGCCCAGCGCTGTCTTCGTTCGGAGCGAGGTCGCGCCGCTTTACGCAGACGGCCCGCCCTTCTACCTTGTTTTCACTCCCGACGGACGCGAATTCTCAAGTCCGTATGTCTCCAGGGAGGACAACAAGCCGGTTCTTCCAAGTGTGCCTGAGAGCAAAGAGTTTCGTGTTTCCGCCAATCAAAAGCTGCACTGGCAACAACTGTGGTGCCAACTTATGTTGTTGGATTGGTTGCAAGGAAGGGGTGCAACAGCTGGGCAATCAGCAATGGCTGCGGCTTTGCTTGCACTGCTAACTGTCTCGGCCGCCAGCGCTCGTCGTTCAATGTCGACCTAGCGCAACCACCACCGATTCCGAGTGCTTCACAATAGAGCGCGAGTTTTTAGAGCGTATTGAACTTCCTGCGTATCAGCCAATGAGGTCTTAATGTTGCACAAAGAGATCAAACTAAAAATGACATACAGTGGGGGATGCTCTTACCTCTATCTAACTGAAATTGGAAAAGGCGGAGTGGCGTCAACGCAGACGGTGAGACCGAAAATGGACTCGGGCGAGCATGGACACATGATCAATTTGGATTTTGATAAAGACGGCCGCCTTCTTGGAATTGAGTTAATCGCTGACGATGCTTTACCGATTGATTTGCTGCGTAAATTGAAAGAAACTGAGCGATCGTCATAGGTCATTCCCGCGCTGAAAAGCACTCTTGCTGTTCCAGAACTCTCCAGTCCAATAGTAAAAACGTTTGTAATCAACCGCTTTGGCATTACCAACTTTAGCTCTCCAGCAGCTCAGCCAATGTCGAGCAAGACGACGGTTTTGTCATCCACCAGTTCTAGATACTGATGGATAACGAGAATGCCGTCCAACATTGCCTTCCCACGCTCGGGGAAATCCTCAGGAGGAGACGACATCTCTGTAAATTTCTTAAATTGCTCCTTGCTAGGTTTTGACGCGATCCTCTTTAGGGCCGCGTCCTGCTGCCTTTATTGATTGTACACATACCAGTACTTCAGTTCGTCTTCGCGAAACTTCGACGGATTCAGTTGAAGGAGATACTTATCCTTGAGCTCCTTATTGAAGACCCAGCACTCCGAGCCATATTTTTCCGTGGTATCGCGCAGACTAAATTCCATCAGGTCGATCTTCCTCTCCTCTTTGAGAACAGCCAAGAGATCAAACATCACGTAGCCTGACCAGTGGAATTCAAACGGCTGCTTCGAAATTTTCTGAAGGTAGTCGAACACGGTCTTATAGTATTCTTGTTTCTTCAGGAATTCTGGACTTTTCATTTCCGCTCGCGTCACTACCCTCACGAACACTTTGTCTGACGCCGGTTGCTTTGGAATGAGCGAAGACGGCACCAGATGCGCCATCTTGCAGTATTCGTCAAACTTGTCCTTGTGCATCAAGTAAAATGAGGCAATCGAAGACACAGCATGATCCTCACATGAATCGCTTAAGAGGGCTTTCACCAGTGTCGCATTGAATGGACAGATGATTGGTTCGCATATTCCTTCATTGCCTTGTCCATCTGAGAAACCACATCTGCGCTCGGGCGGGGCGGAAAGGCAAACTGACATATTCCATAACCCAGTCCGGCTAAAGAACAAAGTACCGCGGTCACGAGGAGTACTTTTGTCCAACTGCCGGGTGGCTTTTTCACGTCGCGCTCCTCGACCACTAGTTCAGTGTGACATACATCCCCGACCGTGGGCATGGACAGACACCGCGAGTGGCATATGCAGCCTACAATTCGGGAATTTTGCCACCAATGCAAGTCCTAGGCATGCTGCTGTGTGACACTCTTGGAACCTACTTCGATAGCGCCGGTTATGTAATAACCGTCGGCTTGTCGCGGCCGGTTAGGGATTTGATTTGGGCGAGTTCGTCGGCGATCTGAATGAGACCGGCGAGCGATTGTTGCGTGTCGTTTTTCTGTTTGCTCCTGTCCAGCTCCAACTGTTCCAGATACACACGCAGAGTGGCTCCGTGTGTGCCTGTGCCGGAGAGACGGTAGACGATGCGCGAACCGTCTTCCATGTGGATGCGAATTCCCTGATGTTCGGAAACGCTGTTGTCGATCGGATCGGTATAACTGAAATCATCGCAGTGACCGATCTCATAGTTGAGCATCTTCTTGCCTTTGAGCGAGGCAAGCTGCTTGCGGAGATTGTCCATCAGCGTGTTCGCTTTGTCGGTTTCAATCTCCTCATAATCATGGCGCGAATAGTAGTTGCGTCCGTATTCACTCCAGTGTTCTTCGACTATCTCTGCGACTGATTTATTTTTCGCAGCGAGAATGCTCAACCAGAAAAGCACAGACCATGTGCCATCTTTCTCACGAATGTGATCGGCACCTGTGCCGAAGCTTTCTTCTCCACACAGATTGATTTTGCCGGCATCCAACAAGTTGCCGAAGAATTTCCATCCGGTGGGAGTTTCATAATGTCCCAGTCCAAGTTTTTCAGCAACGCGATCGGCAGCGCGGCTGGTCGGCATCGAGCGAGCGACACCGGCGATGCCTTTGCTGTAGGCGGGCACCAGCTTGTGGTTCGCCACCATGAGCGCCAGGCTATCGCTGGGCGTAACGAAGAAGTTGCGACCGAGGATCATGTTGCGGTCGCCATCGCCATCTGATGCAGCACCAAAATCCGGCGCATCTTTGCCGAATAAAATCTCGACCAGTTCGTGAGCATAAACCAAGTTCGGATCAGGGTGGTGACCACCGAAATCTTCGAGTGGAACTCCCGACCTGACGGTTCCCTTCGGAGCACCTAATCTCTTTTCGTAGATTGAAAGAGCGTACGGACCTTTCACCGCATGCAGTGCGTCGAAACACATGCGGAATTTGCCCGAGGTCAATAACCCATGCAAACGATCGAAATCGAACAGTTTTTCCAACAACTCCTGATGATCGGCCACAGAGTCGATCACTTCGACAGTCATGGCACCGACCTGCGTCTGCCCGATCTTGTCGATGTCTACATCCGGCGCGTCGATGATCTTATATTCGCTAATCTCTTTGCTGCGCGCGAAAATTGCTTCGGTCACTTTCTCGGGAGCGGGTCCACCGTTTTCGATGTTGAACTTGACGCCGAAGTCGCCTGTCGGGCCGCCAGGATTATGGCTGGCAGTGAGAATGATGCCGCAGTCGAATTTGTACTTGCGAATCACAGCCGATACAGCCGGTGTAGAGAGTATGCCGGCGTGTCCCACTTTCACTCTCTTAAACCCGTTAGCCGCAGCCATGCGGAGAATGACTTGAATCGAGTGCCGGTTGTAAAACCTTCCGTCGCCGCCCAATACGAGCGATTTGCCTTCGCAGTTGCCGTAGGTGTCGAAGGTCGATTGTATGAAGTTCTCAAGATAGTTTGGCTGCTCAAACGTCGTTACGGCTTTGCGAATGCCGGACGTCCCGGGGCGCTGGTCTGTGTAAGGCTTAGTGGCAACAGAACGCACGTTCGATGTGGAAGTACTCATCGCATCTACCTTTGCAAGCGAGGGATAAGAGCGCAAACCGGGACGCTCCCGGGCATGCGAAATTTTGGTTTCGTTGCCGGAAGTATATCAAGTTAAGGCTCTCCGCAGGGTATACCCTACGGCTCACTGAAAGGAAAATACCGACTTGAAGTCGTCCTTCATGCTGACGACGAGCCAGTGATGGTCGCCAACAGCTTTCAAGGCGGCTTCGGCACCTTTGTCATAGGCATACTCCCGGACGGGATCATCGTGATGTATAAGGATGCCCAGGGAAGGACGGTTGGTATCGGTCGTAAACTCCAACATCCCCATGTCGCCGTTGGAGTTGCCCACGGCAATTACCGGTCTTTTGCCGATATGGTCGTAAATCGAAACCGGTTTGTCGGCGCCGACATTGTACAAACTGATGTCGGGCAGTCCCGTCAAGACGCTTGATTTGACGTCATCTTTGAACTCCAGTTTGACATTGCTCCCGATGATCTCATCACGCTCCATGCCGTACGCATGTTTTGAATAACAGCGGATGAAATAGGTCGTACCGCCGCTGCACATATAGACTTTGAATTTGTTGGCGCGAAGGTAGTCAACCAATTCAACGACAGGCTTATAGATGAGCTCCTGGTACGGCTTGTCGAACTTCGGATGCCGCGCCGTCTCCAACCATTTAGTCGCTTCTTGCTCGAACTCTTCTACTGTCTGCCCGCTCCAACACTGAGCGCCCAGCCGCATCGACTCCATGCCGTGAAACTTCAAAATTTGATCGCCTTTTGCATCGAGAAACGATTTGATTTTCGGATCATTCTGCCATTCCGGATGTTTAGCGGCGTCCTGAACAGCAGCATCGTGCACGAAGAGAATCTGGAAGAATGCAGGCTTTTCGCAGATCAGAGTGCCGTCATTATCGAAAACTGCGATTCGGTCCTCAACCGGCAGATAACTAGGATCTGACTGATTAGTGATTTTGGTGACAAAGTCGACGATGCGTTGTTTCGATGCCCCGTCCGTCCAGTCACGCAAAAGATTGACAGAAGCGTTCTTCTCCAAAGGCTCTGCAGAAGCCACAGACTCGCTCTTTGCGGGATTCGACCACCCTAACATCAAGGACATGGTAAGTACGAAAAGCGCGGCAGGTTTTCTCATCGTCGTGCCTCTGGCTGAAAATCGCAGCAGATCATAACAGAGAACTCATGCATTTGCTGCTGCTGCTCGCTTCTGTTACGAAGCGCGAAAGCCCCATGCAGTCCCTCGTTTACAAAAGGAGTATGGGTTTGCCCTGACTAAGTTATTGGTCAGTATGTACACGCGCTCTTCGAAAACGAGCTAAGTTATAAATGTGGGGCGAGAGAAACAACCGGAGAAATTCGTTCTACCCGCATAGCTTCCTTCTGCGCTACATACGCAGCGGATAGGCATCGCATGTGGTGCCCTGCTGACCCGATTAAGTTTAGGCAAGGTGGGGACTCGATCCTCGCCACATGGATGAATGCCAACAGAGAATGGGCGGAGGTTAAACTTCGCCCGCTCCCTGTTGTATTTTTAAAAGTTGCAGAGCTGCCGCTCAAACAATTCGCATAGGGGGAGCCCTCGCGGGCTCCCTCCTGCGTCACCACCGTACGTGCGGGTCCGCATACGGCGGTTCGGCGAGTTAAGCAGCCATCATTGACCTGAATTCCGGTAATCCTAAACTGCGAAAGTACTTCTTCGA
>DATNPN010000001.1:0-49373 GCA_036703195.1 Planktothrix sp.
GGCCTACAAAATTGAGCAACCCTCAAGCAGGGAGCCACATTGCCTGATGCCACCGCATTCGGTGTAGGCAAACAGGGTCTACACCGACTTTTCTCACGATCAATCAAGCACTGGTGCACGACGTTATGAATCCAATGCGTACCAGCTAAATATGCCGACTGGGACGTCTGCGTCGCTTAGCTACGATTTAAATGGCAACATGACCTCAGATGGCACCAACAGCTATTCTTGGGACTGCGAAAACAGATTAATCAAGATCGTATACCCGGGAAGTGGCAACTACTCTACGTTTACCTACGATGGCTTCGGTAGGAACGTCGAGATTGTAGAGACTGTGAGCGGGTCTGTGACGAGCACGAAACAGTTCGTTTGGTCATTTGGAGACACTCCAAGGGAAGCTAGAAGTAGCACCGGTACTGTGACTGCTCAGTACTTCGCTCTCGGAGAGACGATCTCGGGGACAAATTACTTCTACACGACTGATCACCTGGGATTGACAGACGCCATGGTCAAGGCTTCGAGATTCTCTCAGCTAGGACTGCTCAGTGGGCATCCCGGTGGGTTCAATCCGGTCGCTCAGGCAGGCTCTACACGGGAAATGACCAACTCTACCGGCACTGTCGAGGCTCAGTACGGCTACGATTCGTTTGGCCGTACATCCGTACTTCAAGGCAGCATGGCTGCGGACTTCCAGTATGCGGGATACTATTGCCACTCACCCAGCGGGTTGGGGCTTGCTGCTTCGAGAGCTTACTCAAGCTCCGTGGGCAGATTTATAAACAGAGACCTCATTGGTGAGAAGGGTGGAGTAAACCTCTATGCCTATGTTGGAAACGCTCCGACCGAACTCACGGATCCCTCTGGAACCGATGGTCTCGACCCCAATGCACCTCCTTGTATTCACAATTTCCCGGATTGTATAAAATGGTGCGAAGGTGCCAGCAATGGGATTCAGAATCCGACCCAGAAAGCCGGTTTCTTCATTGGCTGCGTGATAAGATGCACGAGGCGCTTTCCTCCTCCTCCAATTCAGAATCCTATCAACAGACCGGGTACGTGGATAAATCCGGGTCCCCCTGGTCATGCGTTTGCGCCGCCGATTGTGCCGATTCAAATACCGGGAACACCAGGCTGGACCTGGCCGGGTGTGCAGACTCCGATAGGACCCCTGCCCTTGATCCCTGTTCTTTTGGGTGGAGCACTAGTAGCGGCATAAGTGTCAATAAGCATTTGCTCTGCGAGCGGCTCGAGTAGATCCTGGGAGTAAATTTAGAGGGTATAGTCTTTCTTAACCACTGAAATAAAGTAGATTGTGGGCATCCAATAAGGTTGTGAACCATCCCTATGAAATTCATTGCGGATAGAATACTCGAACTCCTCCATCACTCCGACACGGAGCCAATCTTTGTCAACTTCTGCGAAGAATTGAAGTTACTTGAGTCCCCAATTCACAAGGTGAAGGTGGGCAAGGAAGGCTCAATAGTACAGTATGTTTTGCCAGAGCTTGGTGTCTCGATCTATTCGCTTGACACCAGAATATTCAGTGCGCATTTCTACATTGAACCGACTTCAACCGAGGGCATAACCACCCTGCCATACTGCAATGAGTTACCGTTCGGACTCAGGACAGATTACAAAATCAACGATGTGCACGACTCGCTCGGTCCTCCGCATGAAGTCACTAATCCTAGCGGACTCTGGACTCAAAGCTATCACAATAGTGAGTCATATAGCCTAGAGGACTGGGACCTCACATTTTGGTACTCAAAGCCGGACAAAAAACTTGCCACGTTAATCATTCATCGACACCAGACCCTGCCTGAGCGATGAAATCATAACGTTGCTGTTGCAATCTATGGGTTTAACCCACACGAGCAAACTAGCATACATCTACATCCGCCAATCAAGCCCGGGTCAAGTACGTCACAATCAGGAGAGCACGGAGCGCCAATATGCGTTACGGGAGAAAGCATGTCGGCTCGGTTGGGACGAGCTGTCACGAGATCAAGGTCTTGGACGGCGATCTCGGACTGTCAGGGGTCTCGGCCGAGGCGCGCAGCGACTTCAAAGCCTTGGTGGCAGAATGTTAGGAACCACGCAAAACTTCCGAGGATGAACCACGAAAACTTGCCGCTACAAAGAGTTACTTCACGACGATGATGAGGTTCGAGATGGTAGTTGTGTCAACCTTCATCCCCATGCCAGGCAACAAGCCTACCAGCCGGGAACCCGCTTCAAGACCAAGCCCTGCGGGTTTGCTCCTGCGTCGCAAGTCTTGACACGGGACCCCTTTCGGCTGGTTTTCAGGCATGGCTGCATTGGGTGGCGGCTGACAAATTTTTCTAATGGTGTCCGTTCGACGGCTTCCAAGACACCTTGCTTGATGATACCGTCATCGGTGGCTAAATTATCGGCGGTGACTGATAGGGTTGATTATGTTGTCTGCTTCGATCTCGAAAACGCCCATGCACTCGACCTTTTCGAAATCGAAGAACGCGCAGCCCCCTTTTGGGGTAGCCTTAAAGTCCTGAAATCGGCAAAAATGGAAAAATCCAAGTTTTACACTAAACTCAAACAAAAAATCGTCTCAAAGTTGTTGCCACGTTCCGCTGCCTCATCGCTACCGAAGAAATACCAGTTCTTGCGACCTGTAGCGAAGAATTTCATTTGTTGTTCGGCTAAATTGTTGTCGATGCGAAGACCGCCATCAAGAAGGTAGTTATTCAGAGAGTCCCAGTTGTTTAACGAGTAGGCTAGGGCTTTTCCAAATGAACTTGCCGGCAGCGCGGTCACAATTTTTTCATGGATCCAGGTTTTCATTTTTCGCAAGAGCAGCGCAGCTTCTTGCTTTATGTTGCTTACAGGTCCCTCTGGATGCTTCCAATTTGCGCCCGGAACGAATCGCCACCAATTGTGGAAATCGCGTGGCCCTTTTGACGATGGAGCGACGAAAACGAACGTCCGGCTGATCCGGGGATAGCATCAACAAAAAAATTCGGACTTCCACCGCAACATGTGACCTATGTCCAGGAAAAAAGAAGGTGGGCAGCGCGCCTCCAAAGAACAAGCTTCCAGGTGCCGAGTTCGAAGACTGCGCATGTTCGAACAGGCAAGATGCGAGTTTATTGATATAGCGGCGACGTTGCCGCACCGCTCACGCTATGGGCAGGTTCTATAAATCAGCTAAAAGCCCATAGACTGTCGGTCTCCAGTCATTGCATCGACTTGGCAATCTCAGTGAGGTGTCGATTGACAGCACACCAAATGACACCAACCATAGGTGAAGAACAGCCTATTTCGCGCCTCTCCTTGACGGCGACGCGGATCTGTGCTGTAATAAAAGCATCAAATGCGGTGGCGCGAGTATGAGAGTACTGCCCAAGCAACACCAGCACAGCCCCGTCACAGAGAGCCTCCTAGGGCAACTAGGAATCTCTCTCCATAAACGCGATTCTTGCACGAGCGGACAGACAGATGTTCAGATTTCACCCATCAGTACGATTAAGAGGTAGCCATAAAGCGCCCTTCAGTAAGGCATGGGTCGAGACTCAAAGTTCTGACATCATTAATGTAAGCTTGCTTCTCCGTAGCGCAGATCGTGCAAATGCCACTATCAGCGCCAGCACCACTGAGATGGCTAAAGAGCCTAGACTTTCAAAAGCAAGCGAATCAGACGTAGAGATCGTGTGGGAGTTCGCTGCTCATCACGGGCTGAAGGTCACCAGGAGCGACGCAATGCAGCGCATTGTCAGGTTGGCTGGTGCGCGAGATGCAATGGAAAAAGCATTTGGTGTATCACTCGCGTACGTTACTGACGGACGATCTGTGTATAGGGTCAGGTCCGGTCATATATTGCTGCCGCAGGAATTGGATCGTATCGTGCTGGGAGTTTTCGGTCTCGATAACCGCAAGCAGGCAAGTCCGCATATACGTCTTGCGCCGGGAGGCACTTCCAAAAGCGTGAAGCCGCAAGCGTTCGATGGGCAACAACTCAGCAAGATCTACAACTTTCCGCCAGGTCAGGGAGCCGGTCGCACTATTGGCTTGATCGAGCTGGGTGGAGGATTTCAGCAGTCAGATCTTGACACGTTCTTTTCGTCGCTGGGTTTGTCTAGCCCCAGCGTCAAATTTGTTTCTGTCCTTGGCGGCGCGAACAGTCCCGGACAGGATCAAGACGCTGACACCGAGGTCGCTCTGGACATCGAGGTCGCAGGAGCGGTGGCGCCCTCAGCGACGATCGTAGTTTACCTCGCACCTAATACTGATCAAGGCTTCTTAGAGGCCATTTCGGCTGCCATTCACGACGATGCTAACCATCCCGATGTTATTTCGATCAGTTGGGGCGCCGCCGAAATTGATTGGACCGGACAGATGCTTTCTGCAATGGATAGCCTATTTGAATCGGCGTCTTCCCTTGGTATATCCGTCTTTGTCGCCGCGGGCGACGATGGCGCCAATGACAATGTTGGTGACGGCAAAGCTCATGTCGACTTTCCTGCTTCCAGCTCGTGGGTCACTGCATGCGGTGGCACAACCATGACGGTCGTTAACGGCGTAAGATTGGAGACAACGTGGAATTCCAGCACTTTGGGAGGCGGCGCCACCGGCGGAGGCATCAGTGATGTCTTTGCTCGACCGAGTTATCAGCAAAACACGAAGATGCCGGTCAATCAATCCGGAGACGTTCAAGGCCGTGGTCTGCCGGACGTAGCGGCGGTTGCCGATCCATACACGGGATATGCTGTCTTCGTCGATGGTTCATGGACGGTTATCGGTGGAACAAGCGCCGTAGCGCCACTATTTTCCGGTCTAGCGGCTTTGATCGATGATCAGCTCTCACGGCGATGCGGCTCCATCAATCTGCCCTTGTATGCAGCGGCTAGTGACGATAAGTTTCACAACATAGTTACCGGCAACAATTCCGTTGATGGGGTGACCGGATATACGGCTGGAACGGGTTGGAATGCAGTTACCGGTTGGGGATCACCTGACGGCATAAATCTGTTGCAACTTTTTTCCACTCCCACATAATCGAGGCGCAAATTTAGTAATGACTGCATTTTCTCACCGGCGCTCAATTACTTCCGATGCCTCATCGCTCAAAGGCCGTCGATGTCGGCGCAGAGGATGAGCGCATGGATCACTTCATTAACATTCCGGTCGACCATTCGGGGCTTATTCCTGATCCGCGACTCGCCGCCATCGTTACAGAAGCAATGTCTGCTCCGTTTGAATTTACGGATATTTTCATCTACTCTCATGGTTGGTGGACAACGGCTACTGACGCAATGGCGGATTACAGCCGTTTTTCCGTCGAATTTTTGAAGACAGTGTCATCAATTTCGCCCACGGTCATTACGGCAGGACCGAAGTCTTCGTTCGGCATCGGCGTCCACTGGCCTTCGACGCTATCTGAGAACACGCACGAAATCCTCAATCTATTCGAACCTCTTACGTTTTACCAAATGGAAAAAAGAAGTGACGATGTAGGCTTCAACGCAGTGTTCGCACTGCTCATGCTTATGTACCAGACGCGGCAAAACGCAACACAAATGCGCAACTTTCGCCTGACGCTGCTAGGTCATAGCTTTGGCTGTCGGGTGGTCTGCAAAGCAGTGCAAAGACTTTTCCGTGAGTTGATGAAGCCGACAACCAACATGGATTTTCGCGACTTCGTCGCAAGCACACCAATCAATGTCGTGCTCTTGCAGGCAGCATTCGCAGATACGGATTTGCAGCGCGACGAAAACTACGGCGACATTATCAAACTTCCACAACTTAGAATGCTCGTCACTCGATCTGATCTCGATCTCGCGCTGAAGAATCTATTTCCATTGGCCGAGCATATCAACTTTCTCAGTTTGAGACCGGGGAGCCGACGGGCCATTGGCTGGGCAGGGCCGAGCGCTGAGTCGCGCAGCGAGTGGAATGCCTGCGAACTATCTCTGCTCCCAGGATACACTCCCACACAAAGTTTCATCCTCGATTCAGAAAGCCGCATGCTTGTTTGCGACCTGACGCCAATTCATCGTGTCAGCAATTTTCCTTCAAGCCCACTCAAAGGACATCATAGCGACATCTTCTTGCCGGAAATTTACAAGCTCATCGCGAAATTCGCATTCGACAACGTGGCGGATGATAAATCATGCATATGAGTATGTTTGAAAATCCGCAAGACGAAGAGAGGTTATGCCATGTGCTCAAGGCATATGTCGAAGAGTTTGGTCCGGAAAACGTTATCGTGCTGGTCCCTGAACATTGGAAGGAGTACGCAAACAGCAGCCTTGGGAGAGTCCGGTTAGGTTTTGCCACTGACAATATGATCTCGATTTGCGTTGAGTATGCTCCGATCAGAGTTCGTTACGACGTCCAGCTGCGGAAAGTCTGCTGACAGCCTACTTGGCTTCTTCAGCCGCCAAAAACAGCGCAGTTGGGAAGTTTAGTCCGCAGGCGCGCTATAGCGATCTCAGTCACTCCGGTGTCGCGCAACTCCAGGTGCTCGAGCGAATTCATTTTTTCAAAACTTGGTATAGAGCCATCGCTTACTTTGGTTCCACTCAAAAATAAGGTCTTCAAGGTTGATAGTCCTGCCAGGACAGGGATGGCATGATCGGTCACGGCAGTATCGTTGAGGTACAACTCCTCCAGGCTCGGCATGGCAACAAGATCTGCCATGCAAGCATCAGTAATGGATGTGAAAGAGAGATCCAATCGGCGCAGGTTTTTCAATCCGCTTAACGCACGCACTCCGTTGTCCGTGATCTGTGCCGGCAAGGTCAAACTTCTCAGATTGAGTGCACGCAGAGATTTCAAACCTTCATCAGTAATCATCGTGCTTTTCAACACGAGATTGGTCAACAAAGGCAGCTGCGACAGCGCTTCCATTCCTTTGTCGGAGACTTGCGTGCCGGTAAGCCAGACGGTGCGCAGAGAGGGAAAGTCTTTCAGCGCATTCAGTTCAGCGTCGCCAATCTTGAGGAAATCCAGGCGAATCTCGGACAAACCCGAAAGCGCAGATGTAGAAGAGCGCAAAGTTTTGTCGTTGAACTGCGCCGTAGAAAGATCGATCGATCGCAAAAACGAGAGCTGCGATGCGTCGGCCTCAGAGAGCGCCTCCCAGCCAAAGCCGCCCAGCGCCACTCCGATCATCTTTCCTTCAGGACATGCCAGTGCCAATTTGCCCCGAGCTTCACCGATCCACTTGCGCTGATGGGGAAACTGTTCTTCCGCCGTATACAGACTGCCAAGCGAACGCTTTTCCGGAAATGAAACCGTAATTTGGCTGCTCATGCGTACTCTCTTTCGCCGTCAAGACCGGCCGCTCCCCATCTTTAACAGACAGGCAACCGTGTATTACATTGCGACTCCAGTCCATTCTATCGCTTGACTGCTCTTTTGATCGGAATGTTCAACAAGCGTAAAGCTGCTTCAATTGCTGCAAATCTTCACGCAATTGGACACAATCCGCATAGCGACTAGCTAATTCGATGCTCGTCGCCCGCGCCACAATGGCGTCGAAGGCAGCGCTCAGGTCGCTGCGAATTTCGCGCGGGTGGGAGCATGAAATAGGCTCCGGATCGACTCCCGTGCTGAGGAAGTGAAGAGTGCCGCCGACGGCGTATATATCGCTTTGGAAGGTCGCTTTGCCGCGAAATTGTTCAGGTGGGATGAATGCGTGTTTTCCGACAACAGAGTTGCGCCCGTCAGCCTCTAATTGCATGGCGACGTTGAAATCGATCAACTTGACGATATCTCCATAGGCGAGGATAAGATTGTCCGGCGTAAAATCTCGGTGCACGACCGATTGCGAATGCAGATAGCCGAGGATCTCGCACATCTGCAAACCGAAAAGGACACATTCGCTTTCACTCAGTGCTCCTTTCTTCTCCACTATCTCTTTCAATGAAGTTCCGTTGATGCGCTCGAGCACGAGATATGCCCGCTGATCCTCGACGAAAAATTCTTGCAGTTTGACCACGTTGGGATGTTTCAATATTTTGAGCAGTTCTGCTTCGCGCTGAATGTGTTCTAAAACGCGCTTGCGAACTGCGGCTCCCGCATGCGCAGGCAAAACGAACTCCTTCAGCACTACCTGTTCAGGTCTGGAGGAATCAGCATCGGCAAGGATCGGCAGGCGCGCTTTCGTGGCTTCGTAAACCAGCGCTTGCCCGCCGGCGCCAATCTGCTTTACGATTTCGTAAGCGCCCTCCAGCACGTGAACGCCCGGTTCGAGCGGATCTTCTCGCAAGCGGCGAGCATTGGAGTTAAGAGCGTCCATCCAAAGATCAGTATAGTTTTGCACCCGCAATCCCATGGACAGCTCGTCAGAAACGCTCGGCTCAATACGGAAGGAGGGAAGAAACTTTTTCAACGCCAGTTGCAACCGTTTGCGATCATCGCTGGAAGCAATGGCGTCGAGCCGCACCATGAGCTTGCAGCGATCTCCGCGAAACCAGCCCGCCGTCAGCTCCGGCGCAATCAACTGATAAGCGAGACGTTGCTTTTCCGCCATATCGGCAGCAACCAGATTGAATTCGAGAATAGACTCGTCTGCGCTGGCATAATGCTGCTTTCTCACACTAACATGCGTCAACCTATCCCATCGGATGACCGCGCTTGAGAGGTTGCAGTAGGATCGCAGCCAGTGCAACTGGATGCCTGAGTCGGTAAAGGAGATGTGAGTCGGGTAGGTGACAAACTGCAACTTGCGCCCAAAATATATCGCAGCCGCACATGCCGCAACAGCCCAGAAAGCCAGAGAACAAGCGAAGCTGCAGGCGAGAGCAGCGAATACACATAAGAAGATCAGCCACCGTTGCGGCGGTTTTAAGCGCTGCCATCGTATGCTCTCGACACGTTCAGGTTTGTACCTGATCCAGAACTGGTCATAGTCGTCAGACGGCTTGACGCTTTCGAAATAGTAGCGATCGGCCAACCTAGACTTAGCAGGCGGATCCATCAGCACACCTCGGATGCCGGCAAAGGAAGCACCGTATCTGGCATCGTTCGTGCGATTCTTCGCAGGAGTTCTTCAGTACTGCTGACACGATTTTCCAACATAGTCGCAGTCAAGTCGCGCACGAGCGAATCGAGCTCCTCCGAGACATCAGCACGCTTTTCGCGTGGGCGTGAGGTCGAGAGCGCTTCTGGATCGCAGCCCGTAAGGAGAAAGTAGAGGGTACAACCGAGTCCATAAAAATCGGTTTGTATTGTGGACTTGCCGCGAAACTGCTCGGGAGCGATGTAACACTGCTTGCCCACGAGGGTGCCGGTGGCGGTGCCGACAAACTGATTGGCGGCGCCGAAATCGATCAACACTACGTTACCACTCTCCTTCAAGAGCAGATTATCGGGAGTAATGTCGCGATGCACCACAGGCGGTGTCTGAGCGTGCAGATAATCGAGAATCTCCGCCACCAGTTTGGCGATGCTCAGCACTACTCGCTCCGACTGGACACCTCGCTTTTTCACGATTTGGCGAAGATTATCGCCGGGCACGAACTCGATCGACAGATAATCTCTGCCGCGCTCATTGAAGAAGTCGAGCACTTTGGCAATGCGTGGATGGTCGAGTTGTCGCAGAATAGCGGACTCGCGGCGAAACATTTCGCGCGCTTTTTGCGCGGTCTGCTCCGATAACCCGGGAGGCAACACACACTCCTTGACGATGATTAGCTCATCGTTCGGGGTTTCGCCCAAATAGACCGCTGATAAACCGCCTGAGGCCAACTGCATCAGCACTTCGATTTTTCCTGACTGCAGTTTGTCACCCTTTTCCAGCGGCACGAAATTTGTGGCAGAGAAGTGCGCTTGCAACTCGTCTTCCCAGAGTTGCGTGTAAGTCGCTGGCGGAGCCGCCTCCTGATTGGCTCCTTGTTTTCGTTTTGATCGCGCCAGCTTGCCAGAGGGAGTCCGGGAGGTCGTCAGACAGTATGGTTCAATTGCTTTGAAAATTATCTCTTCCGTCTTGCGGGGAATTTTCGTCAGGTCAATCGCCGCATGGCCACCTGATTTGAAGTAGATGAACAACATTCTCTTATGCGAGGTCGATTCAAGCTCGTACTCGTAGTAACCCTTCTTGTCCTGGCGCAACATCGCTCCAATGCAGACGTTGGCGACGTCGCCCCAAGAACGTCTAAGGCGAAACAGCATCGCCGGCGCCATGAACAGCGGCAAATTGATTGAGTTCTTACCGATGGAAAGATGGTCGTTGCGGGCAAGCTCGTAGCTGAGAAAGGCAAAAACCAGGCAAAGCAAAACACCGACAGCTCGCAGAAAAGTCTCCACCACGATTAAGGTGGCATGCGGCAACCCCGGCTGGATCAGCGCCGCCAGAGACGTCGTCATAAAGACGATCGCCACCGCCGCAACCAGGCAAGATCCGCCCGCTACCGGAGCAACCCATCGCGGCACGGACCTATACGGGATGATTTGTTCCTTCTCGTCCATTCTGGCAGAGTCAGGCGTGCCCCCCACAGTGTATGTACCCAAAAACCCCACCCCCGCCTGCCCGCTCCCTCAGCGCTGAACCAACCGATATCGACTGACTCAGATCCCAACCTTGGCTGAACCAACCGATATCGACTGACTCAGTTCCCAACCTTGGCTGAACCAACCGATATCGACTGACTCAGCGCCGACTCGCCCTTTGGCACCTTAATTCATCCGTTTAATGGGGAAAATCGGGCAGAAAACGCTTGCCACGAGGGCACCTCTTGACTATAGTCTTCCTAGCCTACATTTCGGGGACTTGTCCCCTCTATCCGCAGGACCACAAATATATGGGAAGACACGGGTTCGAAGGTGCCCAGAGTCACGCGATGCAATCGCATCAGGTTTTCGCCTCGCATGCGGCGGCAGAGGCGTACACGCCGCAGGTGACCCAGCAAAATTACTACTCCCACATGCAGAGTTCGTCCAACCAGACCACTCAGCGCTATAACACTTACTCCAGCAGCGGCTACGGGCAATGGAGCAACGCGCAGTACGGTCAGTCGAACAACGCCAATCAGTGGCGCGGACATGCGCACAATTCATTCAGCCTCAATATCAACATCGGCAACGGCTGGAATAATTATGGACCAGCCTATGACTACGGGACGAGCTACATGCCGCAATGGGGCGATAGCGGCTACGGGGGAGCCGTTGCGCCATGGAATTACAGCCCCATGTCGCAGTGGGACAACAACTACGCAGGCGGCGCACCTAACTACTACTCCCAATTTAGCGGCGTTCCGCAGTGGAACGGCTCTCAATTCAACAACTACAGTGGCATACCGCAATGGGGCAACGATGCTTCTTCCATGCCGTATCTGCCGCAAGATTTCAACTCCTCATACCTTCCACAACAGTTCAACGGTCGTGTTCCATGGCAAGTGCCCCAGTGGGCGCAGCAGTGGGGCAACCCAATGCAAAGCCCGTGGATCACCAACCCGCAAGCAGCGTTGGATCAATTGGGCAACTACGGGACGGGCAATTGGAACGGTGGCTGGGACCCTCGGTGGGACGCTGAAATCAACAGCTGGAGCGGCGGCGTCGAACAACCGCCAGTCAATAATCAAGTTTGGAACCAATACGAAATGTCAGGTCCCAATCAAGTAGACCCGCATTGGTCCCAGCTATCCATGACTATTCAAGGAATGATCGGACACAGCGTGCGTGAGTACGACTCATCCATCGATCCAAACTTAGGTTGTGCATTGTTCGTCAGCACCGCCCTGCGCCGAGGCGCAGGCGTGCAAACCCGCGCTGAAAGCACGGCTCAACTGAGGCAAGATTTGTTGAAGGCTGGATATCATCCGACCACGCATCCTCAGCCAGGCGATCCGATCATCGCCGAACGGGCGCCGGGACTACCCGGACATGCCGCCATTTACATCGGCGACGGCAAGATAGCAGCCAACAGCAGCGCCCACAAGGTGATTCAGATCACGAGCGTCGACACGTTCAAGCGCCCAGACTACATGCGAGTCGTCGCCTATCACCGAGACAGCAACCCACAGTCCGCTTAGTCACTTTTTTGCTTCCACTTCTTCTTCGATGCGTTTGAAGAGCGGACCTTCGTTATTCACTCTCTGACCGGCTGCGATGTGATCGAAGAATCCATGCGAGTCGCTCTCCTTGCCGTAATCGGTGATATCGCCGGCGAAGCCTAGCTGTCGCCAAATACCCGATGCCAGTGTCGGGATGAAAGGATACAAATACATCGCCGCGCGGCGCAAGACCTCGACGCCTGTATAAAGGATCTTCTCTGCTTCCGCCTGTTTCCCTTGTTTGAACAAGGTCCAGGGCGCTTCGTCAGCATAGTACTTGTTCGCTTGATCGACGACAGTGAATACCGCGTTGATCGCTTTAGCGAATTCGAATTCGTTCATCAATTCGATGTATTTGCCATGGATTGAATTACAAGCTTCATTCAAAACATGCTCCATCTCCGCCTTTGGCACGGTGCTGTGACAATTCTTGTCGAGCAGGTTGAGCGTGCGATTGAGAAGGTTGCCTAAATTATTCGCCAACTGCGCGTTCACCGTTTTGCGGAAAAGCTCGCGCGAGAAATCACCGTCCTGGTCAAATGGAGTTTGGGCAAAGAGGAAGAAACGCACAGCATCAGCGCCATATTGATCTACCAGAGCGTTCGGATCGATGACATTGCCGAGCGATTTGCTCAGCTTCTGACCTTCCACCGTGATAAAACCGTGCGCGTAAATATGTTGTGGAACTTCTACATCCGCGGACATCAAAAATGCCGGCCAATAAATCGAGTGGAATTTGGTGATGTCTTTTCCGATCAGATGCAGATCGGCTGGCCAGTAGCGTTTGAACTGCGCCTCATCAGTTTGAAACCCGACGCCAGTTATGTAGTTTGTCAGCGCGTCGATCCAGACGTAGATCACTTGATCCGGATCATCCGGTACCGGTATGCCCCAATTAAGCGACCGGCGCGAGCGTGAAACACTGAAATCGCCAAGTTCTTCATCATCGAGATTGTTGAGCACTTCACGACGGCGCCCCTCAGGCAGAACCATATCGGGCTTTTCCGTCAGCAGTTTTTTCAATATCGGTTTGTATTTAGAGAGCTTGAAGAAATAGTTCTCCTCTTCCAGCGTGATCGGCTTGCGCTTGTGGTTGGGGCAATTGCCGTCCGCATCAAGATCGCGATCACGCACGAAGTCTTCGCAACCCTCGCAGTACAACCCCGAATACTTCGATTTGTATATATCGCCTTTCGCCAGCGCTCGGCGGAAGACCTCTTGCACCACTTTGGCATGACGCTCTTCGGTGGTGCGAATAAAATAATCGTACGAGAGGTTGAGCTTGCGCCACGCCGCCTCGAACAGGGCCGCCATCTCATCGCAAAACTGCTCCGGGCTCTTTCCTGCTTGAGCGGCGGATTTCTCTACCTTAGAACCGTGCTCGTCAACGCCCGTGAGAAAGAAGACGTCGTCGCCTTGCATGCGATGGTAACGAGCTAAAATATCTGCAGCTATCTTTTCGTACGCATGCCCGATATGTGGCGACGCGTTGACATAGTCAATCGCCGTAGTGATGTAGTACTTGCCCATGATGACTCCGGCTGGGAGGCACCGATGAGACTGGCGCCATCCCGAAGAAACAATGACTGAACATCAAAAAAACTTGCTAAAGAATTCAAGCGGCTAGCTAAGTTTTCGCAATCATCTCATAATAATACAAAGCGCAGGTCGCGGACTAAAACGCAGGGAGAGCAGGTCATGAAAAAGAAAACAAAGCAGGAGGGCGGGCTGGAGTTCAATCCCCTCTCCAAGAAAACGATACTCCTTGGCGTCAGCGGAGGCATTGCCGCTTATAAGTCGTGCGACATCGCCTCTTTGTTGAGGCGGTCCGGGGCTGATGTGCACGCGGTGCTCACTCCCAACGCAAAAGAGTTCATCACCGAGCTCAGTTTACAAACGATTACGAGAAATCCCGCTCATTGCGAGCAGTTTGTCAGCGCCGGCGGCTGGCGTCCCGAACATATCGACCTGGCTAAGCGAGCGGACCTCATCTTGATCGCACCGGCGACGGCGGACATGATTGCCAAACTGGCAAATGGATTGTGCGACGACCTGCTCACCACAATGGTTTTGGCTTCTCGAGCCAAAGTTATGATCGCGCCGGCGATGAATCCGCGCATGCTCGAACACCCTGCCACCCAGCGCAACATGGAGATCTTGCAAAATCACTATCGCTACGAAATCATTCCACCTGAGTTTGGCGAGGTCGCTTGCGGTGACATCGGCTCAGGCAAAATGGCAGCGGTGGAAAGCATTCTGGCGGCGGTTGCGGCCAGGCTTTTAACTCATGCTACTTTATCCGGCAAGCAAATACTTGTCACCGCCGGTGGCACCAGGGAGCCAATCGATCCGGTGCGCTTTATCGGCAACCGTTCTTCCGGCAAAATGGGTATCGCCATGGCTGATGCGGCTCACGCTCGCGGGGCGGAAGTGACCCTGGTCAGCACTGTCGAGGTCGATCGCGCCTACCCGGTTTTGTTGGTCGAAACCGCACACGAGATGCAAGAGACAGTCGAGGGCGAGTTTGATGGTTGCGACGCGCTGGTTATGACTGCAGCCGTAGCAGATTACCGCCCCATGGCGGTTTCGAATCACAAAATCAAGAAATCGGAATCGGAAGACCTTCAACTCGAACTGACAAAAAATCCCGACATCATCGATCTGCTCGGCCGAGTAAAACGCAAAGATCAGGTGATCATCGGATTTGCCGCTGAGTCGGAAGAGTTGCTCACCAATGCCGCCCAGAAGCTCAAGCGCAAAAACCTCGACGTCATTGTCGCCAACGATATCACCGTACCCGACATCGGCTTCGGCAGCGACGACAACGCCGTCATCATTCTAGGCGCCGACGGTTCGCGCGAAAACTTACAGCGCATGCCCAAACGCGCCATCGCTGAGCATCTTGCCGACCTTTTGGCGCAGAAGTTCGTGCAAATCGAAAGCAAAGATCCATCTACCATCAAATAGCGGCACAGGACACGCTGCCACTTGACGGCTTCACGGTCTCTCAGTCCGTGCGCCCGTCTGTGCGGTTTCACTTCATCTAAAGCGACAGCCCATGCGGTCAGGTTTGCTTGTAGGAGAGACTCATCCTTAGCGAAAGCGGCGGGGGTGAGGCGTTCATGAAAGGGCTTGGATACCGAAAAAGACCTTGCTTGGCTGTCTCTAATGCTATACTCCACAATGGTGACATAAGGTGCATGCTCAGTGGCGGTTACCGCTGGCACGCCCAGCGCGTGATTAGTCGTAGGAGACTGTTTCATGGGTAATAAGTCGGATGATAGAGGGTCAGGAACAGGTTTTTGGCTCGTCGGATTGATGATAGGCGCCGCCGGCGGCGCAGCACTGGCACTGCTAACCGCTCCCAAGCCGGGCAGCGAGATGCGCGGCGCCATCAAGCAGACTGCGACTGACATGCCAGAGCGAGTGAGCGAATTGGTAGATGACTCATTAGATCTGTACGCTTCCGCCCTCAACTACTGCCAGCTCGTCATTGAAGAACAAACAATGCGGCTCAAACGCGCAGTAGCTGCCGGAAAGCTTGCCGCTGCCAAGAAGCGCGAAGAGCTGGAGTACGGGCAGAGCTCCGTCCTGCCCTTTCAACACAGATAAAGCCCCGCCGCTCTTAAGAGGTATCTACCTTGGACGCTAACGTCCTCAACGACATTGTCGTGGCTTCGCTCGTGGCCTTTGCCGCCGCCCTCGGCGGTCTACTCTGGGCGCTAGGCTCGCTCGTGCCTCAGATCAACAAGACTCTGGGTGCCTACGAGCGATTGGCAGGTACGCTCGAGGACGAGCTTACTCCTACCTTGCGTGAAGTAAATAAAGTAGTTACTGGGATTACAGAACTAAAAACGGTGGCAGTAAAGAACGTAAGTGAAGTGACAACCAAGGTTGAAGACGTGACCGGCAATCTTTCGAAAGCAGCGGAATCGGCGAAAAAGCACTCGAGCGTCTGGGGAACCGGCTTTCTGGCGGGCGCACGTGCCTATCTGGAAGCCAAGCCGTCCTCGACCGACCAAAAGAGCGAACAGGGTAGAAAGCAGGTTTCAAACACGAGCAGATAATGCGAACCGAGGTGAATAAAAATGGCGGATTCCACAGGTAGATTTTTTGAAGGGCTTGTTGTTGGCGGCGTTCTCGGCTTCCTGTTCGGCATGCTCTCGGCGCCCAAATCCGGTGCCGAACTGCGCCGGCAACTCGCCGATGGCTCGGAAGACCTCTACAAACAAGCAAGCGATTCGCTCGGCGATTTGAACAAACGCGCCGGACAAGCAATCACCGATATTCAAACGAAAAGCGGCGACGTCATCAAGAAAGCTTCGGACTCGGTGCAAGGCACCAAAGATACGATTGCCAGCAGATTGCAGGAGATGGCCGGACAGAGCACTCAAGTGCTCGTCGACGATCCCGAATCGGCCACTTCAGGTTAGCAGCCCGCGGGCGGATAATTCCGCACAGAGGGTAGTCATGCAATCGCTAAGAGTTCAACTAGGTTTGGACGCTTGTCCCAGGTGCGTGCGGTCGAAAGTCGCCCCGGCGGTCTTTTTAGGCATCGCTAGACGGCGATTACAACAGTCCCGGGCAGCCGACGCCGGGAGAGCAAAACGAGTGCCAAGCGTGTGCACCATATATGGTGCAGCTATTGGCAAAGCATCCGATACCATATTTGGTGCTAACGTTCAATGAAGTATCGTCTCAATCGCGCTATCGCTGCCACCGGATATTGCTCACGGCGAAAAGCTGATGAGCTGATTGCTCAAGGTCGCGTAAAAGTTAACGACAAACTTACAACCGACTTCAGCTTCGAAGTCGACCCCGACTTAGACGATCTGCAGGTTGATGGCCAAAATATAAGCGTTAAAAAATTTGAGTACATCCTCATGTACAAGCCGCCAGGCATAGTGACGACCTGCGAAGATGAGTACGGTCGCCGAAATGTAATCGACCTCTTGCCTGTCGAAGTCCGCCATGTCCGCCCGGTAGGGCGGCTGGACTTGGACTCGGAAGGGCTTCTCATTCTCACCAATGATGGTGAGCTGGCACAGGGGTTGGCGCATCCGTCCAATCACGTGTTTAAGCGTTATGAAGTAACGGTCTCGGGCGATATAACCTCAGCGGCTCTAGCCCGGATGGCGTCGGGGATTGAGCTTGAGGAAGGCAAGACGCTGCCTGCGAAAGTCCGTTTAATCAAGAAAGCCGGACGGAACTCGAGGTTCGAGATTTCGATCAGAGAAGGGCGCAACAGACAGATTCGGCGAATGTGCGCCGCACTTGGATATCCGGTCGTGCGTTTGGTCAGAGTTGCCATAGGTGCGTTACAATTGAGGCAATTGAAGCCTGGAGAATGGCGGCGTTTGACGGCTGAAGAATTGCAATCACTGAGAGCGAAATAAATGTCACTGGACGATATCGGACAAAAACTAAAAAGCGCCCGTGAGGGTCAGGGACTAACTCTCGTTCAGATTTATGAGCGAACCAAAATTCCGCTGCATCATCTGCAATCGATCGACACAGGCAACGTCGACGACCTGCCGGAGCCGGTCTATGTTGCCGGTTTTATCAAACGATACGCCGATGTAGTGGGCCTCAACGGTCAGGCGTTATCCGATGAATATCGCCAGGACGCAGGCGAAGCAAAAAGCAGCAACGGCAACGGGCATTTCATGCGCCCCGTCAAAGCCAATGTCGCACAAGCGGTGATGATTCCTACTTCTTATACGGGTGGTGGCAGATCACGAGCCGACGCCGGCGCGCCCAGTCTGATGAAAATGATCTTTTTTCCGGCGCTCATGGCCGTGATGGTCGTGGGACTGCTGGCGATTCTCCTGCAGTATCACTCCTACAACCCCAACCAGTCAGATCCTTCCACCCTCAACCTGGGCGACGCCGCGCGCAGTTTCAACAACACGCAGGCGGCAGCGCCTACCGTGGCACCACCTGCCACCAACCCAACTCAGACCGGAACGGCGCTTCAAGCGACATCGCCGGCTAACAGTGAATGCTCTGTCTCGATCACTGCCAACAAGCACGTTTGGGTCGACGTGAAGGCGCTCAGTACGGGCGAATCAGTCTACACAGGTTTTCTTGAAAGCGGCGACCGCCGAGACTATAAAGATCCTCAAGGTGTGCGAGTGCACGCCGGCAACGGCGGCAGCTTGACTGTGGTAGCAGACGGCAAGAGTGCTCCTCTGGGTCTGCCCGGCAAAATCTCGGAAAAGACTTATGTGGCAAAAGGCGCCTCCGCCACGCCGGCTGCCGGTGCGACCGGTGACGCCAGCAAGACTGCCAACGGTACCGGCAGCGTCCTCGGTTCATCCACCAGCACCAAACCGATTGTGAAGAAACCTCCACGTAAGCCCAGTAGTGCGTCCGACGGTGCCGGACGTCACAAGTATCGCTCAATCGACGAAGCTCCTTCGCGCGGGCTGCCCGGCGAAATGGGTGGCTCGAGATCTACTGACGTCCCTTACAGGTATACTGAAGGACGCATGGACACGGATCAGTAGACTGTTTACGCAGTAACGGTTCACTTTCCGATGCCAGTTTCTTACTCTTCTTCGAAAAAACCATTTGCATGGCGATGAAGAGTGAGACACGAGAGTTTGCTCGCGCGTCCGAAAACGCTCGTCTCGTGCGGTTAGAACAGTCGCTCAAAGTGCGGAGTGAAGTATGCGCAATCCCACAATCGGTGTCGTCTCTCTCGGTTGTCCTAAAAATACGACCGACACGGAAGTGATGCTTGGACTGCTGAAAGAGGCAGGTTTTCCAATCACCTTCGATAACGACGAAGCAGAACTGTGTCTCGTGAATACCTGCTCATTTATCGGCGATGCCAGGCGCGAGTCGGTGCGCACATTGGTCGAGCTGGCAGATCAAGGCAAACAGTTGATCATCGCCGGTTGTCTGGCGCAGCACTTCAAAGAAGAGCTCATGCAAGAGATCCCAGAGGCTCGTGCACTTGTCGGCACAGGCGATATTGCATCGATTGCTGATGTCGTCAAACGCATCGCCGAAGACTCGTCACTACGGGTGGTGCAAGTCAGCGACATTCCCAACGACTACCATGAAGAAGTCTTACCTAGAATGCAGACCGGCGTCGGCGCATCTGCTTATTTGAAAATCGCAGAAGGTTGCGACCATCGCTGCACTTTCTGCATCATTCCTCAACTGCGCGGAGATTTCAGATCACGCACAATCGAGTCACTGGTAAAAGAAGCACGCATGCTCGTAGCGTCCGGAGTGACGGAGCTCATTCTCGTCTCTCAAGATTCGACCTATTATGGACTAGATATTTACAAACGCATGGCGCTGGCAGAGCTGCTCGAACAACTGCACGAGATTGAAGGACTGGACTGGATTCGCATCATGTACTGGTATCCGACAGAAGCGCAGGACAATCTGCTGGAAACGATCGCGCGCCTGCCGAAAGTAGTTAAGTACGTCGATATTCCGCTGCAGCATTCGCATCCTGATGTTCTCTCCGCCATGGCGCGTCCGAAGAATCCGGGCGAAGTGGTCAAACGCGTCCGCGCCGCTATACCTGATGTTCGTGTCCGTTCTACGTTCATCGTCGGCTTTCCCGGAGAGACGGAAGAGCAGTTCGAACATCTGGCACAGTTTATTGAAGAGCATCGTTTCGATCGCCTCGGCGTCTTCACATACTCCAAGCAGATGGAAGTTCCTAGTGGGCACATGCCGGATCAAATTCCAGAACGCGTCAAGAAAGCTCGTCGCAAGCGCATTATGACCATTCAACACAAGATCTCGGGCGAGCTCAACGAAAGCCTCGTCGGAAAAGAGATCGATGTTCTGATAGAAAGTTATGACGAAAAACGCCAGCTTTACTGTGGCCGATCACAGTGGGACGCACCATCGATCGACAACCAGGTCTACGTGCGCGAGTCGGATGAAACCGAAGTGATTATGGGCGACATAGTGAGAGTTCGCGTGGAGAGCGCGCAGACATACGATCTCTTCGGTGTAAGCGTACCATCGCCCAAGCTTGAAGGTTCCCTGCCGAAAACAGCTGCTCTGGTTTAAGTCGTTCTGGCTCCACCACATTAATCAATTCAAGACTAAGCTACCGTTACCGTGCAATTTTTCGGGGGCAATTCTTTTACATGCCAAAGGCGATGTGCCGCCATCGCCATACAACTCTACGATTGAATTGGAATAGCGATATGGTAACCTTCGAAAATTCTCCCAAACAACCAGCTGCTCGGCTGCCGTTCAAACAGGTGATGAGCTGTCTTAGCAGCAGCAACTTGGACCAAGCGTACTGTTTATGCATGGAGCACCGATTTCGCCCTAAATTGGGGCAGCTGCTCATTGCTGATGGGCGGCTTTCAGCGGGCGACCTTGATTCTATTTTGACAGTGCACGACTCCGAGGAGTTGCGCAAGCTGCCGGTGGGCAAACTGCTGGTCATATCCGGACTTCTCACCGCGCCCGAGTTGCGCCATTATCTCAGCCTGCAGAAAATGCTGCGGCTGCCATCCGATCATCACGAGCGCTGGGGGCGGAAGCTGGTCGATGACGGGCTGCTGACACAAGAACAGTTGAACGTCGCGTTAAGCGACCGGCTCCTGAAGAAGATGACTTTGAGAGAGGCCATCGTCGCTCGAGGTTGGATGTCAGACGAAGGGCTCAGTCCCGACAGAGCCGCTGTCAATTAGAGTCCTTCAGTCGTGGCAGTATTCATCGAGTCTTCGCTTTCGAAAGACTCCGCATCGCGTATCAGCTCCGACATCTGCACGCCGAGCGCAGCTGCCAACCTTCCCACCACGGCAAAACTGACATTGGCTTCGCCGCGCTCAATGTCGCTGAGGTAGGTTCTGTTCAGTTGGACCTGATCAGCGAGATCTGATTGAGAACGCCGCATAGCGCGTCGCCTTGCGGCAACGGCTGCACCTATCATTTTCAAGGAAACCACTTCTTTCAACGGCCCCGTTTCACCACCCGATGTTTCCACTCATAAGCCATTATAACAACTCCCGCTGTCTATCTGATTCTTCAATGGTCTACGGCTGAGCTTTTTGCGGTCTACTTGTTACGCATAGTCTACGTTACGCCAACGTTTAGATAGCTGAAAATCAGGCAAAGGCACGCCAAGTTAGGCAAAAGCTCGGCTCTGATTGGGTTGCGCCTATGGAGGTCATGTTCGGGTCCGAGCCGCAACAATTCGGCTCATGCTCGTCCGGCAAACAAATGTTACTAATTTACTGCTTGGTAAGCTGAGCCGCTTTTCGCGATAGGTCCAGTGCCTCTCTGAACAGATTCCCAGCCATGTGCAATTGGGCGTAATCATAGTTCTGGCAGAAGAAGCGAAGCTCCTCCAGACCGTCGACCGCCTGGGCAATCGAATAACGCATCATTTGCACGCCCGCCTTGAGACTGCGCGGCACTTCCCGGCTGGAAAGATCGTTAGCAGCCTGGCGCAGCACATTCTCCACCTCATCGACATAGACCGCAAAAGCCATTACGAGCTCTTCGTCGTAAATATCTTGCGACAAGTCACTGAGCTTCTGCTTGTACTTTCCCAGCACCTTGGAAATGGCAGCTCGTGCCGGGTTGAACTGTTGTCGCAAATAGCGCTCGCGCATTTCCCCTTCGTCAATGGTGACGGTGGGACCTTTCCCTTTCAGTCCACGATTCTGTCCATTGGCACCGATTTTAGTGTCATATTCAGCGCGCCGGCGTTTGTCGATGAGCGTCTCGTAAGCCTCATTTAGTTGGGCCATATACTGATTGGCCGCATCGCGCTGTCGGGCAGTCTTATTGTGATACTGCGTATCGGGATGGTGGCTCTTAGCCAGTTGACGGTACGCCTTTTTGATTTCCGTGGTCGTGACTTCCGGTTGCACTCCGAGCAACTGGTAAAAATTGCTTGCAGCTGTCGTTTTCCTGACCATGCATTTCCGCGAAAGACAAACTTCTACATCATTATGCCCTAATAGAAAACGGCACGCATGCACCATTCGAGCGCTGGCAGCCGACAGAATCATGTCAAACACCGGCTTTTAAGCCGCGATGCCGGTCCGCCTGATTTATAATTGGATGATATGTTTTGCCCATTTTGCCAGCATAAAGACAGTCGCGTTCTCGAATCCCGCCTGACGGGCGAAAACTCCGTGCGGCGGAGGCGTCAGTGTGAGCAGTGCGATAAGCGCTTTACCACTTACGAACGCGTCGAAGTGATGCAGCTGCTCGTGATCAAGCGTTCTGGCAGCCGAGAGCCGTATGCCAGAGAGAAGCTACGGGGGGGCGTGGCGCGTGCATGCGCCAAAACCATGGTGACCGCCGAGCAGGTCGATGACCTGGTCGATGCCGTAGAGAACGAGCTGGCAGCCTTAGGCAAGAGAGAAGTAGCGACTACTATGATGGGAGAGCTGGCTCTAGCCCGACTGCGCTCGCTGGATCAAGTGGCTTATGTTCGCTTCGCCTCTGTTTACAGGCAGTTTCGCTCGGTGGAAGACTTCATCGCCGAGCTCAACACGCTGAAAGACGCAGCAGCACTCTTGTCCAGCCAGCCACAGGAAAAGTCGCGCCCGCACGTGCTGAGCGCCAGCCAGTCTGGTGACTGAAATCTTATCTTTTTGTTTGCCCTGATGGCGCCCGGCATCGCCGCAACAATATATGTAGTTAAGTGAGTCAAACGGTTGCTGCGCACGGTATATGCCGAAGTATGCCGTAGAATAGTCGGAGCAGCATTTACCCCACCATAAGTAAATGCCGGCGTTTCATCGCGGCAATCACCCGCGGAGCGCCATGCTAGAATGTCTAATTCTAATTCTGTCTGAAAAACCAAGCGTAGAGCCATGAACCAGATTATTCAAGAACTTGAGAAGTCTCTCATTAAGACGTCGTTGCCAGAACTGAACGTCGGAGACACCGTCAAAGTATTCGTCAAAATCCGCGAAGGCGGCAAAGAGCGCACCCAGGGCTATGAAGGCGTCATCATCAAACGCCGCGGCAGTGGATTGGGCGCCACGATTACCGTGCGTCGTGTCTTCCAGGGCATCGGCATCGAGCGTGTTTTCTTGCTGCATTCGCCGCGAGTAGAAAAAATCACAGTGCAAAGACGCGGTCATGTCCGCCGTTCCAAGCTGTACTACTTGCGTCAACGCACCGGCAAGGCCACGCGTATTAAAGAGAAAGCCGGCTTCCGCAAAGAAGCTGTCGCGCAAGCAGCAGCTCCAGCCGCCGACCAAGCTCCGAAAGAAGAACAAGAGTAACAAGCAGGCAGCGTAATGCCCTCAAAACCGTCCGGGCATCCGCCGGGGCAATCGCGCACGGCTTTTCAGATTCTGCAAGAGCAGCTTAAGTACGTCGACGTAGTTATCGAGGTGCTTGATGCGCGCGCGCCTTTGTCAAGCAGGCACCCGCGCAGCAAGGACATCTTTGGCGCCAAGCCACGCATCTTGGTCGTTACCAAAGAAGACCTCGGTGATCCGGTGTTAATCAGACACTGGGTCAAACAGTTCAATGAAGAAGGCGAAGACGGAAAAGCGCTTGCCCTATCCCTCAAGACTGATAAAAACAAAGAGAAAGTCTTCAATCTCGTTCTGGCGATGACGAAAGAGAAGCGCGAGCAGTTGGCAGCGAAAGGATTGCTGCCGCGTTCAATGCGCCTTTGCGTCGTGGGGATGCCCAACGTCGGCAAATCGAGTTTGATCAACTGGCTTATCGGACAGAAGAAGACAAAGGTAGGAAACCGTCCGGGAGTGACCAAAGGGGCGCAATGGGTGAGGGTGCATCCGCAGATCGAGCTGCTCGACACCCCAGGAATTCTGCCGGCGTTCTCGTTTTCGCACGAAGTATCCAATAAATTGGCGTTCTTCAATCTTCTGCCGGAATCAGCCTACGACAGCGAAGAGATCGCCGAGCGCGGTCTCGAGCAGTTAAGAGCACAATATCCAGATCTACTCAAATCATATATATCGCAAGATCAGTGCGCGCTCTCTCTCGATGAAATCGCGCGCGCGCGCAATTTTCTTACGACAGGCGGAAAGCTTGACAGAGTGCGGGCTGCAAATGTTTTTCTCGCAGACGTTCGCAACGGCAAGTTAGGCAGAGTTACTCTCGATCGGCCGTGATCGCGACTATAATCTTTGCATAAACTTCTTGCCGGACCTTTATGCCGAAAGCCGCATCCCGAGCTAAAACAGACGCCACTGCAGCGCAGATGGACAACCTGTTGCAGCTGCTCGCTTTCGATCGCAGACAACGGTTCAAAGGTCGGTCGCGCACACCGCAATGTTTTCTTGTCGGAACCGACGAAGTCGGGCGCGGATGTTTTGCCGGACCAGTGGTGGCGGCCGCGGTGATGCTGCCGGAAATCGAAGAGCAGTCCGAATTGGCGCACTCGCTGTGCCAGTTGAATGACTCGAAAAAACTGACCCCGACGCAAAGAGAAAAGCTTTCCGACATCATTCATAGAACAGCTGTTTGTGCGATCGCACATGCGACAGTGGAGGAGATCAATGAGATCAATATTCTGCACGCGAGTTTGATGGCGATGAACAGAGCGCTGGCAAAGCTGAGCGCTCAGATCCCTGATACGATGCCGGTTCTCGTGCTGGTCGACGGCAACAAGGCAATTGCCGGCGTCGAGTGCAGATATTTGCAAACTACGGTGATCGGAGGCGACTCTGCTTCCGCATCGATCGCTGCCGCATCGATTATCGCCAAAGTTTTTCGCGATCGGCTGATGATAGATCTGGCAACCCAGCATCCCGTCTACGCTTGGGAGAAGAATAAAGGATACGGGTCCCGCACTCACAGAGAGGCGTTGAAAGAGCATGGCATGACGCCATGGCACCGCCGCGTCTTTTGCGACAATCTATTCAATGGCACATCTTATACAGACATGAAAGAGCTGAACGACGACGAGTGCGAAGAATCGGTAAACGAGCTAGTTTTAAGCAGATAGCGGTTGCTGTTTTAGCAGTAAAACGACGAAGAAGCAATGCTGATTGATCAATTTCAGCGCCAACAAAAAGCGCGCAGATGAGCTGCGCGCCTATGTGAACTGATTCTTCGAACTATTTTTCGATGCGAGCAGGCAAGCCGGAAGAGACGACCTTATTGATCTTCTTCTCAGTCTCCGTGCCACCGTCGAGAATCTGTGTCTTGCTCAGTTGATCGGTGAGATAGTCGAGTCCTTTGGCTGTGATCATGAAACTTCTCTCGCCCTGCTCCAGACAACCTTTTTCGCGCAGATACCAGAGAGCGAATTCGATGGTCGTCAGGCCTTCGTTGTTGTCCAAGTGCAACACGTCCAGAAGCATTCTCATAGAACAACCGCCGCTGGTTGGCCGCTGTTTGCGCGCAGCCAACAAGATCTGCAGCACTGCGATACGCAGTTCGATCTCGTTCCAGGTGACGCCGGTCTTGGGAATATGTGGCAACGATTCGCGCCCGAACTCTTTCGACTTCGGCGCCGCCGCTGCACCTCCTGCGGGTCCGCCTTTCTGCTGGTCTTGCAATCCCAAAGACATATCGTAAGCAGATCGCTTCGCATCATCAGAAAGCGTCTTCCACGCTTCAGTGATGATGCGGAATTTTTCCGCGTCGCCGGATTCGCTGTTATCCGGGTGATACATAGCTGCAAGAAAACGGTATGCATAACGGATGATCGTCACGTGCGCGTTGCGGTCGACTTGCAAAAGTTCGTACAGTGTCAGCTCTTTTGGCGCCGGCGGTGCGGCTGTAGCGGCGCCCCCGCCACCACTGGGCTGTCCGCCGCCAGATGGCTGTTGTGCTCCGCCGCCACCTCCTCCAGCGGGAGGCTGTTGGCCTCCGCCACCCCAGGGGTTGCCTCCTCCGCCTCCTCCCTGTCCTTGTCCTCCGCCGCCGGGCCAATTGCCGCCGGGTCTGGGTGGTGGTTGCCAGTTCATAATTTCATTTCCCCTTTAACAAGCTGCTTGCGATGACAAGTCTTTGAATCTCAGAGGTCCCTTCGTAGATCTCAGTGATTTTGGCGTCGCGCATATAACGCTCGACCGGATAATCAGTAACATACCCGTATCCGCCAAATATTTGCACACATTTCACTGTATTGCGCATCGCCACTTCGGCCGCATACAGTTTGGCGTGCGCTGCCTCGCGCGTAAACTTTTCGCCACGGTCCTGAGCCAGACTGGCGTGATAGGTAAGCAGCCTGGCCGCATCAATCTCCGTCTGCATTTCCGCAAACATGAAACGGATAGCTTGAAACTGTGCGATGTTTTTGCCGAAGGCGACTCGCTCTTTGGAGTACCGGAAAGCGTGGTCCCAGGCGCCTTGAGCTATGCCAACCGCTTGCGAGGCAATACCGATTCTGCCACCATCGAGAGTCACCATGGCGACCTTGAAGCCCTCACCCACCTGTCCGAGCATGTTCTCGACCGGTACCGGCGTGTTCTCAAAATTGACCTGGCAAGTGGAAGAACCTTTGATGCCCAGCTTGTCTTCCAATTTTCCGAAGGTAAAACCGGGGCTCCCCTTCTCCACAATCAAAGCCACCAGTCCCCGATGTTTGAGGGCCTTGTCGGTTTGGGCGATGACCAAATAATAATCGGCTTCGACGCCGTTGGTAATCCAGTTTTTCGAGCCGTTAAGGACGAAGTGATCGCCCTCACGCACCGCCATGCAGCGAGCAGCCGCTGAGTCGGAGCCGGATTCCGGCTCCGACAGGCAGAATGCTCCCATTTTTTTGCCGGCAGCCATCGGGGTGAGCAATCGATGACGTTGCTCCTCTGTGCCGAAGATGTATACGGGCGTGGCGCATAGCGAGACATGCGCGGAGTACATCACCGAAGTAGTAGCGCACGCTTTGGCGATCTCCTCCACTACGATGGCGTAGGAAACATGGTCCATACCGGCTCCGCCGTACTCGGCGGGAAACGGCAATCCGGTGATATCGGAAGCAGCCAGCACTTCCCAGTTGTCTCGGGGAAACCTGTGATCTCTGTCGATCTCAGCCGCGCGCGGGGCGAACTCTTTCCGCGCGATCTCTTTGATAGTTTCCTTTATAAGCTCTTGGTCTTCTGTCAGTTTAAAACCGAGAGGCTTGTCTTTGAGAGCAGTAGCTGTGGCCATGAGGAGACTCCGGAAAGCTGCGTCCGGGCTGGTTGAATCACCGCTCCGCAGCACCATTACGGCAAAAGATCATAACAGTACACGAACTGAAATGCGTGTAAAATGCTCCAATGACTGAGGAGCCGCAAGCGGTTTTGCTCAGCATTTGGGGTCAGACACCTAGTTAATCTCTTGAGAATATGGCAGAGCTAAAAGTTGTCCTTGTCGAAGAAACCGCCGGCACCTTCGAAACGTTAAAAGATGCATTGAAGAAGGCGGGTTGTGATGTGGCGGTCTGCCAGGGCGGATTCGACGCTCTTGACAGATTGGGTTCCCACGGAGCGGACTTAATCGTCTCGTCTTCGTCTCTGCCGGACTTGAGTGGCTATCAGCTTTCATCATTGATCAAATCGAACGATCGAGCCAACAAGCTGCCTTTCGTTTTGATCAGGGGCCTACAGTCCGATCAAGATGAATTTTGGAAAACAGCATCACTACCGGATCTTTTCCTGGCACTCGAGGACCTGCAGCAGGCCGATGAGATGGCCGGGCGTTTGAAGGAGATGGCGCTCAAAGCGAAAGAACAGGGCTGGAAAGCCAGCATGGTCAAGAATTTACTGGTTCCATCGCGCTCATTCAGCTCTGACAACGTCATCAATAGTTATGCCGGATTGCTTGACGACCTGCTGATAGAACGGCTTGTGACAAGACTCGCACGCAACATGACTGCTCTGGTAGAGCCGAAAAAGCGTTTTGTCGACGCCTATTTCAGCTCCATAAATCAACTGTTCAATCCAGACATTCTCGGCATCGTCATCGCCAGCCCCAACGCACCATGGGCCGCTTTTCAGTTGGCTCCCGGATTGAACAAGGATGCATTCGATCAACTGCTCACCAAGATACAAAAGCAACTGCAAGTGATGAATGATTTGCAGCTCGATCTGCGCGGTGATCTCAATGAAGAGAATTCAGGCAAAGGATTGGGAGAGTTCGAGCTTTTGCCGGTACAAAGTGAGAAGGGTGGAGTGGGCGCACTCATCTTCGCCTCCTACCAGAAGAAAACTTTCAACGCCACATCGAAGGCGTTCATGTCTCAGTTGCAACTGCAGATGCAACCAGTCGTACAGCTGCTTCTGGCCAAACAGGAGATCGAAGTGCTGCAGAGCCGCGAGGCGTACCGTGCTTCCATCGATCCACTCACAGGACTGTACAATCTCGAGTTTCTCGTCGGGTTTTTGCAGCAGCAACTTCTTTTCTCTTTCCGTCAGAGACTGGCTGTCGGCATGGCGATCATCGACATCGATAACTTCGCCGGGGTAAATGAGGAGTTCGGTTATGAGATCGGCGACGTGGTCATCTCGACAATCGCCAATCGCTTGCTCAACGTAACCAGATCCTCGGATCTGCTGGCGAGATACGGCGGCGATGAGTTTGCCGTCGTTCTGCCGAACACCGACATCAACGGCGTCAAAATCCTGGGCGAAAAAGTGCGCATGGAGATTGAGCAGCTGGGCTTCGTCAAAGGACCGGGGCGCAAGGGACCGCGCGTGACAGTAAGTGTCGGCTGCTCCAACTTTAATATGGAAGACCTGAATCCCGAGACCATTTTGCGCGATGCAAAGATCGCTTTGCAAAAAGCGAAAGAGCAAGGACGCAACTGCGTCGCGATATTTAATAATTAAACCGCTCCGTCGCTGGAGCTGGGCAGCTTCGCTGCATAAGCCCCTCGGTTGCCGCGCCTCGCTTCGCTGACTTGAACGTGAGTTCACGTCGTAGGAGAAAGGGTTCCAACCAGCTCGTCGTACGTGTCGTCGATGGCGGATTGAATCTGCTCCGGCGTTGCGCCTCCTGCTGCCCGAGCGAGCATCATGGCCGCGCCGGCTCCCACGCCCTCTTTCACATTGCCCTCTTCGTAAACACGCAAGCCAGGATGGCGAGAATGCTGGAAGTTTGGGGCTGATGCCAGATATGGTGCCCCGATGCGAACGCTCAATTCGCCTGTTTTAGCGGTGGGATCGAACGCTACCCACTTTGTGGTAGCCACGACGGGCAACGAGGACGCCTTGACGAAGGTGGTCGGTAGAGTCGCTTGAAACGCTTGAATCAAGGCAAAAACAGCAAGCATTTGTGAGCCCCCCGCCAATATAACCGGAACATGCTCTCCAGCACCGATGGCCAGACCTGCCGCAAATGGCTGCATCGTATCGCCTACCGCGGCTACCGCGGAAAACGGATGCTTCTGCAGCTCTTCCAGCGCCCACCCCGACCGTTTCAAGCCATCAATGACCAACTTTCTACGTGCACCATGATTGGATTGAGGCAGACTACTCGAGAGCACATCGCCCACATCCCAACCCAGAGCAGTGAGAACGCCCATGGCAGTGGTTGTTCCGCCGGGCACACACTCGGCAACGACCACAAAGTCACATTCATGCGAATCCTCTCGCCCGACACTCTTGCCGCGCGCGAAAAGACTGGCGACATCATCGAGAAGAAGCGCCTGCCCAGTCGATACGCACTTAGCCACCTTGTCCCCCGCTCTTAGAGCATGCACCGCAGGCGGTGCAAAAGTGCCGCAGTCTACGACAGCAACATCAATATCCAACAGCTCGAGGCAGGCTCTTGTGATAACGACCGGCGAAACGATTCCTCTGGGCGACACGGGCAGCGTGGGATGCGAGATTGTCTTGCCGGCAACCAGCGCTTCTGCATCTATCGCCGCGGTAAGCCTGCGCATTTCAGGTGTGGCGCCAGCCGCTGAAATGTCATCTCGATCGCTCGTCTCCGTGGCACCCAAACAGAGAAAAAATTTCCCCTTCTTTCCGCGCAGATCCCCAAGCAGGCGCGCAGCACTACCGTCCGGGTCATTGATTAGTTTGATGAACTCCTCGTTGTCCACCGCTACTCCACCTTTCCTCGCAATAATTCACAGATCGGCGTCATAGTGAAATTCCAAACGAAGACGCTCGTTGCGCCCTGCCAGAAGTTCTCCAGGAGCATTATACGCGGGTCATCAAATGCCAAGATCGCCTCCGGCTTGTTCAACTGAAAGAGCATCTGAGGAGAAGCGAGGAAAAAATTGAAGAGCAATCCTGCGAGAGCGAGCAAGCAGGCGGGCAAAAACAACCGAAACGAGAGCGCCATCGCTTGTTTGGCCGCCGCCAGCGGCTCTTTCTGCGAAAGCGATGCCACCACGAGTCCGACGACGCCGTTTTCGGTGAGGAAGAGAAACAGCACCGCGGCTAAGACGCTGATTGTGATGTCGAACCAGAGCGGTAAGTTGAGCGTAATCATCCCGCTGGTGACTACGCGAGACGTCATGGCCTTGATGCCGGCTGAGAACATACAGATAATTGCCGGACCGATGAGGAAGAGGGTCATGAAACCCCAGAAACGCGCTATATAACCTTTTCTTTCAGCAACATAAGCGATCGCGTCGCGCTGAGATTCTGCAATTTCCGTTTTACTCAATGGTCGGTTGCCGTTGACGCACAACATCATGTACGAGCGGACATAAGCAGTCATGCGTATGACCCACAGCCCTAAGGAGAGCAGAATTAGCGTGCCGGTGATCATGAGCGCGACACAGAAAGAGCCCATGCCGATAAGGATCTGCTGCAAGCCGACCACGTGGGTACCGACGCTTATAAGGTTGGATGCGGCCACCCACAACCCGCCAATCAGAACCGAACCGGCGACGATTAAGATAAAGGCGGGCAAAATGCAGTGACGGCAAAAGCAGAGCGCGGTCAGAGCAGCGTTGCGCCACCAGAGTTTGCTGGTCAGGAGGGCAGTGATTGCTGTCGGCGGCGCCTCTGTCAACTCGAACTCTCTTGGAGACGTTAAGAACGGTTTACTATCTTCGCACCGTTGCCGTGTCGGCGACAAGCCGGGCAATCCAGCCAGAACCGAGCTTTTGCCAGTCCAGCATCGGCGAAGAGCAGCTCAATGAGTCATTGTTCAAAGAACCTTGACAAAATCTGTGGCATTATATGCGGCAAAGGTATCCGGGGCTTGACTACGTGATTTTGTTGCTCAAATCAGGTGTTTCCGATCAGTCCGCTGCCGAGGTGCAAGAGCGCCTGGCCGCACTCGGTCTCACATCAGAAAAAGCGCGCTCTGGCGCCAGGTTGATGGTAATCGTCACGGACGAAACGGCGACGGTAGCGGCTCATCACTTCTCCCGTCTCGACCACGTCGAGAAAGTTATAAACGTTTCACCACGCTGCCCTCTGACCCTGGACGCGACGACAGAGCCCGGCTTCTCGATTGGCGCCACCAGATTCGGTGGCGGCGAACCGTTAGTCATCGCCGGTCCATGTTCGGTGGAAGGACGCGCTCAGATGTTGGAGGTCGCGCAGGCGGTCAAGAAAGCCGGCGCCAAGGCACTGCGCGGCGGCGCCTTCAAGCCCCGCACCAATCCCTACGATTTTTGCGGTCTGGGCAAGGAGGCGCTCGAATACCTGGCTGAAGCCCGCGAATCGACGGGGCTCCCCGTAATCAGCGAAGTGATGTCGGCCGAGCAGATTGAGCAAGCAATCGATTACATCGACGTGCTGCAGATCGGGGCTCGCAACATGTATAACTACGAACTGCTGAAAGAGGCAGGCAAAACGCAGAAGCCGATCTTGCTCAAACGGGCCATGTCAGCGACAGTCGATGAGCTTTTGCAAGCGGCGGAGTACATTCTTCTTGAAGGCAACTCCAAGGTAATTCTTTGCGAACGCGGAATCCGCACGTTCGAGACGCGCACACGCAACACTCTGGATCTGAACGCAGTCGCCGTGCTGAAGACAATGACGCAACTGCCGGTCTTCGTCGACCCGAGCCATGCCTGTGGACGCAGCGCTCTCGTGCAACCGTTGGCGCGCGCCGCCATCGCCTGTGGTGCAGATGGCCTGATCATAGAGACACACTTGCAACCACAGAAATCGCTGAGCGATCACGAACAAGCAATCACACCGAGCACATTGGCGGATATCGTCAACGACATGAAGACTTTAGCCCGGCTGTTCGCACCGGCCAAGACGTTCTCTGCCTGCTCTCCTGTGACAAAAAGCGAAAACAGGAGGTTCGATCCTCCTGTCTCGACGGCTTTGCCCATTTGACCGGCGTCGCTATCCCGTAGCTTAACCGCGGCGTTATCTGGGCTGTTTTCGGGTCCGACAAACGTGCTTTCCCAGTGCTGGTGCGTGCGGCGCACTGGGCGGATGCCGGATGCCTAACTATCCTCGTTCACCTCCGTCGTGGTCTGCGTTTCTCTTGCCGCCACGCGCGGCGCCTGAGCGAAACGTTTTACCACTTCACCGAAGGTCATCTCTGGCTTGAGCCAATCCGGCACAGTACCGATCAACTCGCACACCTCTTTGGCGAACTTCGGACAAGCAGGGTCCGAACCTTTTAGAGGAATGGGTTTGCCATTCTTCAATTTCAACTTGATGACGCAAGCGCCGTCTATCTCTTTTTCCTGACCGATAAAACGGAATAATCCAGCGCCCTCTTTTCCCAGACCGAGCGTTAAACGCGGAACATCGATCATAATCGGTACACTGCCGGTGGTGCCTTTAATCATCTGCTCTCCCTTGAGGAAGAAGATAGCACCATCACGAGGAAATTCCGATGCACGCTCGAGCACGGCAGCGATGATTGGGTTTGCGGCCACAGATTTGACGCGCGCTTCCTGGTCGTTATCGATGTGAAGGCTGCGCTCGTTGAGATGACGTTCAAGCGTCTTTAAGCGGGCACGTGCATCGAATGTCTGTTTGAGATTGATACGCACCAGGGCTTCCATGCGCCCCGGCACACCCATATATAGATTGTCTACCCGCGGCATCAACCGCTGTTCCATTTCGATGACTGCGTGGTGCATCAGATTTTCTGCTTCCGATGGCTGCAATTTCGCCACGTACTCGAGCACGGCAAAGGCATAATTGCGCAATGCTTTCGTCGTCTTAGCGTAGCGCGGCATACCGATGCGGCGCATCTCGTGATCGCATTTCTCGAACTTCACTTTCGCTTCTTCGATGGCACGCTCCGCATCTTCGCTGGTGCCGCCCATACGAGCGTTCTGCAATGCCTGCTTCGTCAGCTTCCACTCACGGTTTAAAACGAAGCGTGTCACTTCCGCCTCAGATTCGGCTAAAGCAATCTCGACAGCGCGTTTGGCTCTGATCAGATCCGGCGACACGGCGATGGCGTGTTCAGTCGGATGCAAAGACGCCTTGAGCGATGCAGATGAAGGGCTTGCCACAACTGTCGCGGCAGCTTTGAGGCTGAGCGAATTGACGCCGGCATCCGCAAAATTTGTTATGTCTGTTTCTGAAATATCGTGTTTCATGTGCGCCCCAAAATATCGAAGTTATCCAAACAGCTTTTATAAAGTACGGTGCCTCGCATCACACCGCTTCCATTTGTGGCTTCTGACGCCTCGCCAGGCGACAGCTCGGATTGCTCCTGCCAGGAAGTGCCGCCAATCGGCAAATGTTATTCGCTTCTCCTTCCGCCCGGGGAATTTATCCTCGGAGAGCTCGGTGCTATCAACGCACCCATTTGCGCTGACAATACGAATAATAGGACCGTGTGCCAAAATCGTCGATTGGTGGAAATCCCGTACCTTTAGTAAAAATCCCATGTTGAGCGGGAGGTAGAGGTTAGCGTTGTCCCAAATTGGCGCTTGCAACCTTTATAAGGACTGGCGAGGTCCGGTATGAGATCAGTCGGTGGCAGCACGCTGCCCAGCTCCAGTGAGCCGCGCTGAGCGCGCATGAGTCAGCGGAACGCAGCGCGGCGCCTAAGGGGGCTTATGCAGCAAGCTGCCCAGCTCCAGCGACGGAGCGAACTACCGAAGGCAGTGATGTCAGCGAAGCGAAGCGCGCCGAGTGAGGCGTGCTGAGCGTAGCGCTTTGATAGCGGAGGAGCGAGGGGTACCGAGCGACGGAGCGAATATAAATAGGATTCGTCAGTCATTCATTTACCGGGCGGTCGGGCAATACGGGACGTTGCGCGGTTGCGAATTTGATGCAGACTGGCAGTGACGCAGGCGAAAACGCAGTCAAGAACGAGGTTTCAAGGGTTCTTCAATAGCTGTGCTGCAACATTTTGCGTGATTCTCCCATGGACATCGAAGTGGTGCAGGCTTAAAGTGCAATCGTCCCGAAAGATTTTGACTGAAATGAATCCATAACGAGAGAGAGCGGCAGTGGCAGCTCCCCCGAGTGGATCGATGGAATCCCTCAACACCAATAATTCCCCTTTATGGGCAGAATTGCAGCTAGAGTGAGGCAGAAAATATGGAACAGTGCCAGGGCGAATTGATGTTTCTCGCGGTTGTAGCAATACCCGCGGTGGCAGCTTTCATCGCATGGATTCTCAAACATACACCGAGCGTTGACTTAGGAAGTGAGCACGCCCCCGTCACTTACTGGGGTGCGTATCATGACTCTAAGCCCGCGGCAAATCTCAAAGGCGTAGCATTGCCTCATACACCATATGAGGACATCGAGTCAGCATCACACATACACACAATCACAGTGCATCCGTAATGGACATCATCTTATACACAGTAATCGCATTCGTGCTCATCGCAATCTTCGCCCGCATACTGTGCGTGGCGGGAAGAACGGACTTGAGCTACTTCCTTCCCGGATATGACGAGCCCAGCAATAAAAAGCCCGGAACGACATACTGGAGCGACTATCCCGGCGTCGAAGCTAAGCAGCCGGTAGAGTCGCGCAAAGAGAAGTAGCACCGAATACGATGGCACGACGCAGAGCTGTCCGACGGCAGCGTCAGGCTACTGTGCAGTTAAACTCTTACACAGCCACCAATTGAGGTGCCTGCACTGCGGTTGTCTGGCGTTGAGCCTGAACCATGTCGACAAAGTATTGGTGTACACGCGAGTCGCTTGTGATCTCGGGGTGAAACGTAGTGACGAGAAGATTGCCCTGGCGAGCCATGGCGATTCCGTCTTCCAGCTCTGCAAGAACTTGCACACGTGAACCGCAAGAAAGGATCATCGGTGCGCGGATGAAGACGGCTGGATACGGCTCGCTGCCGAGCGCCTCAATGGCGAGATCTGTCTCGAAGCTGTAGCGTTGGGGTCCGAACGCGTTGCGACGTACTTTGATATCCATGAGCGCCAGACGCCCCTGGGTAGAACCTTCGATCTCGGTGGCGAGAAATATAGAGCCCATGCAGGTTCCATAAATAGGCAGTCCGGAAGCACCGAGCTGCTTTATCCTGGCAAAAATGGGATCGAGATTGTCTTTGCACAAAGTGTCAATGGCTGTGGATTCGCCGCCAGGAATGACGAGTCCGTCGACTCTGTCGAGTTGATGCGAATGCCGCACCTCGATGGTGCCGGCACCGCATCTGGTGAGAGCGCGGGCGTGCTCACGGAAATCACCTTGCAAAGCAAGTACACCGATTGTTGGTTTCATGACTAGATCTCCTTCCACTCCCAGCGCTCTCGGCGCTTCAATTACCAGCCCCGCACTGCCAGCGCTTCGCCTGGCTCGAGGCTGCGAACGGTTCTGCCAACCATGGGCTCACCCAGGTTGCGGCTCACTTCCGCCAAAGTCTCCGGATTGTTATAGAACGTCGTCGCTTTGACGATGGCGCGCGCTCTCTTTGCCGGGTCGCCGGACTTGAAGATACCGGAGCCAACGAAGACGCCGTCGACGCCGATCTGCATCATCAACGCTGCGTCAGCCGGGGTGGCGATGCCGCCGGCAGCGAAATTGACGACAGGGAGCTTGCCTTCTTTAGCGACTTGACAGACGAGTTCGTACGGTGCACCGATCTTCTTGGCGTAAGTCATCAGCTCTTCGGGCGGCATGACCGTGAGCAAGCGGATTTCGCCCAGAATCGTACGCGCATGACGCACGGCTTCGACGACATCACCGGTTCCGGCTTCACCCTTGGTGCGGATCATGGCAGCACCTTCGCCTACTCGGCGCAGAGCTTCGCCCAAGTTGCGGGCGCCGCATACAAATGGAATGTCGAACTTCGATTTATCGATGTGGTACTCCTCATCGGCGGGCGTCAGCACTTCGCTCTCGTCGATGCAATCGACGCCGAGAGCACCGAGTATTTGCGCTTCGACAAAATGTCCGATGCGAGCTTTCGCCATGACAGGAATCGAAACTGACTCGATGATCTTGGCGATCAACTCGGGATCGCTCATACGAGCCACGCCGCCAGTGGCGCGAATGTCAGCAGGCACGCGTTCGAGAGCCATAACCGCGACCGCTCCGGCGTCTTCGGCGATCTTAGCTTGCTCGGCGTTGACGACATCCATGATGACGCCGCCTTTCAGCATTTGCGGCAAAGCACGCTTGACGTTTTCCGTCCCCGTCTTGATTTTCTTGCCGTTCTCTGCGGTTTCTTTCACTGGCGCTGCCATAACTCCTCCTAAATTAGAACCTGATCTCTGCTTCTCGCTGCACCATATGCGGAGGCACTCGCCTGCGCCACGGTTTGCACGTACCTTCCGTATGCAGCGGAAAGCCGCTTAATGCCTTCCTGAATCACATTTTCAGGGGTCTGGATAAAACACAGTCTCATGTACTCCTTGCCTTCAGAGCCAAGGAAAAACAGTTCGCCGGGTGAGAAAGAGACTCCTTCCGCTTCGGCAAAACTCAACAAATCGCGGGCAGAGAGCCCGCTTGGAAGTTTCAGCCAGATGAAGAGACCGCCGTGCGGTTTGCTCCAACTGACCTCACGGGAAAAAGATTTCGAGAGAGATTCGAGCATGACGTCTCGGCGTTTTTTATATGCGGCTCTGACATTTTCGAGATGCCCCTTGTACAGTCCCGCCGACAGATAGCGTGCCAGCGTAATCTGTGCCATCGAATTAGTGGACAGATCGCAAACACGCTTCGCCAACAAGAGGCGCGACAACACCTCTTTGGGCGCCACCAACCAACCGAGGCGAAGCCCCGGACACAGGGCTTTCGAGAAGGTACCCTGATGAATGACGATCTCGCGACCACCGGGCAAAGCGCGCAAGGCCGGCACATGCTCGCCGTCATAGCGCAGATCGCCGACGAAGTTATCTTCCAGAATGGCTACGTTGTGCTGCTTCGCCAATTCCAAGATACGCGTGCGCCTCTCGATGCTGAGCGAGGCTCCGGTCGGATTTTGAAACGTCGGCATCAGATAAATCAGTTTCACCCGATGCGCCGCAAGAGCAGATTGCAAAGCATCAATGCGCATGCCGTCCTGGTCTACCGGTATAGGGATGCAACGCGCCTGGCGCGATTTGAGATTGCAGATCGCCCAGAAATAGCTGGGATCCTCGAGTAAAACAACGTCGCCTGGATCGACGAGAACATTAGTAACTAGATCGATTGCTTGCTGTGAGCCACTGACGATCAGTAGCTCATCGTCATCGGCGATTATGCCCTGCTCTTTCAAATGCGACAGTACTTCCTGGCGCAATCCCGCGTGACCGTCAGCCGGGCTGTACTCGAACATAGCCCGCGACTGGCCGGACTGGATTAACTCATTGACGATCGCCTCAAACTGTTCGTGCGGATAGAACTCTTCGGTCGGCAATCCACCGGAAAACGAAATCACCTCCGCTGCCGGCCGCGATGCAGGCGGCTGTTTAGACATGACCTCAAATGCTGTTTGACTGGCTTTAGAAAAACGATCCGACCAGAGATCTACCGATTGAGCTGCGGAGCGCCGAGCCTTCACATGAGTACCGCGCCCGACATGGCTTTCAATCACCCCATCCTGAGCCAGTTCAGCATAAGCACGCGCCACGGTGGAGCGGTCCAAACCGAGCAGTTGAGAGAGTTCACGGTTGGTGGGCAACTTTTGACCAGCCGGCAGAGCGCCGGAATCAATCCATTGCTGGATTTGCCGCACTATCACCCCATAAAGCGGTTCGCCCGGACCCTTCTGCGACTGCAATTTCGATTTCAATTCCAGCCAATTCATGTAATGACACCAGCCAATGTAGAGGATGCGATAAAAACGAAACCGAGATGATATGGCGCTAAGGTTGCCAGGCACGGAGCTAACCAGCTCATCACACGAATCAGTCTACAATGACATTGGCTTGCATATCAACCCAGCCAATAGGCAATTGGCAGGATATAGACGACGACTTTGGCTGCTCGGCTGATGCCACCGATATCGGTTTACTCAGCAACAGCCGCTTTAACGAGCGGCGGTCGAAACCGGCTTACCTGGCTCGAGGACTTCCAACCCGTTCAAATACCTGAGCAAAGCTTTCGGGATCCTCACAGATCCATCTTTCTGCTGGTAGTTTTCCAGGATGGCTGCCATCGTTCTACCGATTGCTAAACCGGACCCGTTTAGCGTATGCAAATAACGCGGTTTGCCACCATCGACGGGGCGATAACGAAGGTTGGCTCGTCGTGCCTGGAAGTCGCCGAAGTTGCTGCAGGAGCTGATTTCGCGGTACTTGTCTTGGGCAGGAAACCAGACTTCCAGGTCGTAGCATTTCTTGGCGCTAAAGCCCATATCGCCGGCACACAACAACACTCTGCGGTAAGGCAGTTCGAGCGCTTCCAGCACTGCTTCTGCATCTAGAGTGAGGCGCTCATGTTCATCCGCAGAATTTTCCGGTAAACAGAATTTGACCAGTTCAACCTTGTTGAACTGATGTTGGCGGATATAGCCGCGAGTATCTTTGCCAGCGCTACCGGCTTCCCGACGGAAGTTCGGTGTATAGGCGCAGTGACTGATCGGCAATACTTCTTCTTCCAAAACCTCATCTCTATATAGATTGGTCACCGGCACTTCTGCCGTCGGAACGAGATAAAGCTCATCGTCAGCGCATTTGTAAAAGTCACCATCAAATTTCGGTAACTGCCCCGTCCCGGTCATGCAGGCGCGATTAACGAGAATCGGCGGAAAAACTTCGCGGTAGCCGCGTGATGAATGCAGATCAAGCATGAAATTCATAAGGGCGCGCTCAATCTTCGCGCCCATCTCCATCAACACAGTGAATCGCGCTTCGGCCAGTTTTACCCCGCGCTCGAAATCGAATACTCGCAACTCCGTGCCGAGTTCGTAGTGATGTTTCGCTTCGGTGATTTTTGGGATCTCGCCCCACCGCTTCACTTCAACGTTGAAATTTTCGTCTTCACCATCCGGAACGCTCGCATCAGGCATGTTGGGAATGGCGAGCAGCAAGCTCTCGAGCTTTGCTTCCACCTCCTGCTTCTCTTTCTCGATCTCTTCGCGGCGTTTCTTGATTGTCTTGGTTTCTTCCCGCAAAGGCTCCATCTGCTCTTTGCTCAATTTACCGGTCTTGAACTGCTCGGAGATCTCGTTGCCGCGCCGATTGAGGGATTCCCACTCGCCCTGAATCTTGCGATGCTCGACGTCGACCTCTTTCAGACTCGCGACTGGATAATCACCGTGCCGGCGGGCAAGCGCCTTCTCGACTTCTTCCGGCTTCTCTCTGACAAGTTTTAAATCAAGCATTTTTCACTCTGCAGTTTTGAACTTTTTCTCTTCGGCGTTCGTCTATGTATATGAAGGAACGGATTAAGCATTATATCCGCACCGACGCGTTCCCCGTGTCAGGCAAGGCGGCTAGAGACTGACAATTCGTGATGGTAAACGGGCATCCTCACGGGAGGCGCGTCAAAACCCTCATGCAGTCAGGCTTCCCCTTGGTTGTTGTCACACGCCCCTGAGGGAGGAACGACGATGGACACCAGCAAAAATGGAGATTGTCAGCAGCAACGTAACAAAGTCGGTTTTGGCAAGCAAGGAGAGACCATAGCTGCCGAACATCTGGTCGCATCGGGTTGGCAGATCGTGGAGCGAAATTGGCGCAATGGGCGTCGAGCCGAGCTCGACATAATTGCCCGAGATCCGCAGGACGTACTAGTTTTCATCGAGGTGAAAACGCGACGCTCTGAAGAAGAAGATTTCAGCAGGCTTGGATTCGAAGCAATTACAGATCTGAAAGTGCATCGCATTGTCAGCTCCGCCGCAGCCTATCTTCTCGCTGCCGGGTTGCATGAGCCACCGTGCCGCTTCGATGTCATCGTTCTGCACTATAAAGGTTTCCACTCCAACACCCCGAATTTGACCCACGTGCAAAATGCATTCCATCGACTGAGTTGGACGTAAGGGAAAACGGAGAATCGACCAGTTCGCTTTTCACACGTTCGTAACAAAAGAAAGTTATTCTCACCCTCACATCTGAGCCTCAAAACAAGACCCAGTGGGCAACGCCAGTGCTTTGCCCAATTTAATCGTGACCTTCGTAATTCCCCCAGTGACTACGACGGTTGGCTTTGTTAATCTCAATGCACTCTAACCTTATAGACGCCCGTCACGGTAAGGCAACTCCCCAACTTGGGAGCACGATTATGTTTGCTTGGAAAGAAAAGAAGAACCAAACCAGTCAGATCAGAGCTATTCAAGCTGGTGAAAAACAAGCCACTACTGCCAATAGGCGCGCCATCGGCATGCTGCCTTCGGCTTCGGTGCACGGTGAAAGACAGGTATTTCATTGCCGCGATATGAAGTTTCACAAGCTGCTACTGCAGATCGAAGCGCGCCAGAGCACTTGCTGCTTGCGCATCATGAGCCCAAGCAAAAAATCACGCGCGGCAATTCTCGTTTTCCGAGGACGCGTGCTCGGTTGTATATACGGCAACAAGCGCTTCGCGCATCAAGTCTTCGATTATGACGCATTGCAATATACGCTCGCAGATATGACGGCGCCCGACACGATGATCGAAGTCTATTTACTCACTCAAGAAATCGCACTTGCTGCCGCATCGATGTTTCACAGCCGTTTGATGGGATCGACCGGCAAAGATGATGCCTACGATCTCCTCCAACGCGCCATCAACGGTTTAACGCGAACCAAGAGTCCAGGCTGCGTCATCATCAACAACTGCGAAGGGCAATCTGTCTGCATGGTCTACATGTTTGGAGGAAAGATTGTCGCCATCTACTCCTTCCTCGAAGGATGGCTTGAACCAAAGTTCGAGAACGCAGAACTGTGTCTGTCTTCCGTTCCGGATCCGCAAGTTTTGGCCAGCGCCCTGGCTGTAAACAGCATCGAAGACGCGCTCAGGCTGACGCTTAGCCTGACCGGACTAACTGATCACCGCCCCCAACAGCGAAGCAGTTTTCGCTTCGACTTCAACCCGTACGACACGCAGGATAAGCTGCCTGCCTTCTCGATCAAGCGCGGCGCCTACCTTACAACAACTGCAGCCGGCTAGCTAGAACGGCGCAAAACCGTGGCAAGGCTTACCGGCTCTTGCAACGACTTCGTCATGAAAAGCTGTGCATAAGCCCAAGAGAGTTATCATTGTGGCCGCAATGACAGCGAGGCAGCCGTGGACACGAAAACGATTATCTCTCCGAACACAAGCGTCATGCCGATCTCCGCAGCGACCAACGAACTGGGGCATCTCACCATCGGCGGATGCGATACGGTAAAACTGGCAGAAGAGTTCGGTACGCCCTTATGGGTAATCGATGAAGCGACAGTGCGACAGTCAGCTCGCGCCTGCCTGGAAGGGCTAAGCAGCTATGGCGACGCACGAGCGCTCTACGCAGGCAAAGCTTTTCTTTGTCTGACAATGTGCCGTCTGGCGCAACAAATGGGAATGGGACTGGACGTAGTTTCGGAAGGAGAGCTGTATACCGCAGCAAAGGCGTATTTTCCGCCTGAGTTGACCTACATGCACGGCAACAACAAGTCTCAGTCAGAAATTGACGCCGGCTTAGCATACGGGCTCAACATCGTCATTGACGGCATGAGCGAGGCCCAGATGGTGATTGCACGTGCCGCTGCACTAGGCAAGCGAGCGTCTGCTCTAGTACGAGTGACACCAGGGGTAGAACCAGACACACACGAGCACATTAAAACGGGACAGCACGCCAGCAAGTTCGGAGTGCCGCTGGAAGGTGTTCCTGAGATTGTGCGATTTCTCACTGAACATCACAACGAGATCGATCTGCGCGGGTTGCATGCTCACATCGGCAGCCAGGGCCAAGAGTTAGAGCCATTCTTACAAATCATCGACATTCTTGGTGATCTGGTCCTTGATCTGTGCCAAGAGCAAAACTTCGTTCTACGTCAGCTGGACGTGGGCGGCGGTCTGGGCATCACATACACGGAGGAGGACAAACCGGCGCCCATTTACACTTGGGCATCTGAGATCGCCCAGCGTGTAAAACGAGTATTTACGGCGCGTTCACTGGATCTGCCTCAACTTCTCGTCGAGCCCGGACGTTCCATAATCGGTACAGCAGGAGTAACCCTCTATCGAGCTGGGCACAGTAAGAGTGTAGCCAATAATATTCAATACCTGGCATTGGACGGCGGCATGGCAGATAACCCGCGACCGATAACATATCAAGCCAAATACACAGCGTGCGTGGCCAACCGCATGAAAGACAGCTTCAGCGAAAACCGGCTCACCCTAGTGGGCAGGTATTGCGAATCGGGCGATATAATCATAAGGGAAGCTCACGTGCGCGCCTCAACCGGCGATCTCGTCGGCATATTCGCCACCGGCGCCTACAGCTACAGTCAGGCATCCAATTACAACCGCACGCCACGCCCAGCCTGCGTTCTGGTAGCGGACGGCAAAGCGGAGATCATTATCGAGAGGGAAAACAACGACGACCTGATACGACACGATAGGATTCCCAAACGGCTGTCCTGACTCTCCGGAAACCAAATAACCGAAACGATGCAGTCGAGGTTCGATGCACAATCTAGGCGATTTACTTCAGGAGATCAACTGGCTCACCGCCCTGAAGTTGTTCGTGCAGACTGTCATCATATGCTACTGCACTGTTTGGATCTGGAAGCGAATACTGGGCACACAGGCGGAGCGCCTCGTCAAAGGGGTAATGGTTCTTATCGGCGTCTGCCTGCTCTCTTACTTCGCCGGCTTCAGCCTTATCACTTCGATTTTGCAGCAAGTGATTCCGGTCGCAGTCATCGCCTTGCTGATCATTTTTCAACCGGAAGTAAGACGCGGACTCGGCTATCTCGGACGCATGAAAGCGTTCTCCGTCGACTTCTCTCTACCTGACAGCGAAGAGACGAAGACGCAGCGCGACATTCAACAAATTATCACCGCCGTGCGCGAATTGTCGCGCACTAAAGTGGGTGCCTTATTGGTGGTGGAACCACCCGAAGGTGAGCGGGACTATTTGAGCCCTGGCACACCTATTAACGCTGACATATCGAGCACGTTGTTGCTCAGTATTTTCTTTCCCAACTCACCTTTGCATGACGGTGCCGTTGTCGTTCGCAGAGACAAAATCGTGGCAGCCGGCGTCATCCTGCCCATGACGGACGATCCAAAACTGAGCTACAAATACGGCACACGACATCGCGCTGCAATCGGACTATCGGAAATATATGACGGGCTTTGTATAGTCGTCAGCGAGGAGACAGGATCTGTGTCGGCAGCCAGTCGGGGCATGCTGGTTCGTTATAGCGAAGCTTCCGAGCTCGCGGATCCGCTCACCTATCTATATCATCAACACACGACACAGCCGGCTACGCAAAGCCCTCTCAGTGCGTTCCTCACTTTGTTCGGTCGCGGCAAGCACGCCCACGAGGCACCGCATCCAACCATCAAGCCCGTGTTGCAGCGCACCACGCTACCGCTCTCCGTGCATACATCAGAGACCGAACAGATCCCTCCAGCCGAGACAAATGTCCCAGACCCGCGTCTGAGCCTGGGCGACGCCAGCGTCTCCCTGCAGCCGCCGGAGCCGGAGCAGGTTTTGTAGAGTTCGATAGCCTTTGAAGACGTGAATATCCGAACCGAGCTGGTAGATCAGCTCAAGATTTGTCGCTTGCTTGCCATACCTTTATCAAAGATGGGACAAGAAATCGCTAACAACGCCGTCGTCCGCCAATCGCGTTCTTCCAGTATGAGCGCACGAGCGCCATGGCGTCCTCCGAAATGGCTCGCTCGGGCAACCAAATGAAGTCCGTGGATTGGTACGCCAGGATCTGTTTACGAGAAACAGTCGGGTGCTTGATTATTGAAGCAGCCGCCGCGAGCGGTTGATCTGTCTTCAACAGTGTGAAACCCAGCTGGGCCGCGTAGATTTGGCCATATTTACGGCTGATCCCATGCAAACCTTCGGAGATGAAGAATTTTAGAATTGACATCGCAAGCAGTGTTTTGGGATTGGACTGATCGGATGATTCAATTGATTGCCCAGGTGGATGTTCTTTTGAAGACTCGAAACTGCTCTCGGGTCCGGCTTTAGCTGGTGACTCCAAACTGCGCCGGAAGAAGACAGAAAGCAACAATTCAGGATCGATAAGTTCAAATTGTTCATTTTGCATCTGTTCTTCAATAACGATTCGCAGTCGCTGCAGCCACTCCCAGGTTGTCGAGAATGGCAAATCTAGTTCTTGACTGAGTCCGGATGCGGATTTGAAAGGTCCCGTACAAAGGCTCCAGCATAGTTTCATAAGCTTGCGCAATGGCGTGCGGGCCCGGTGGAAAATAGTTCCAGATGTAAGCGAGAATTGTCTTCTGCAGGATTTGCACTGAAAAATCTTGCGCGTGCGAATACTTAAGTACCGAGAACCGTCACAGCCCGGGCATCTTATCTGCCCGTCCGGGTATCGTGCTCGGATTAAAAACTCGCGACAATTTTCTTCGCTTGAAAAATACTCTTCAAATGTAGTCATGATATTTCCCTCTCTCTCTGTTCTCCTACTTACTAACGTCGTCCTGATCTGAAAAGTTCAATTTTTGAGATTAACTGTTTGTGCCCATGCCCGAGCCACCGACGGAGCGGGCTGAGCTCGCCAATACGGACTTACTCAGTTCCACTCGGCGCTGAATCAACCGATATCGACTTACTCAGTATCTGTGCCACCGCTATCGACGCACCTCTGACCCAAACAGCAATGACCTTTGACGAAAAGGCCATTAGCTGTTTGCCCATGTGCGAGCAGAATGTAAGAGTCGTTCGCAGCAATCGAGGTCAAAACCATGAAACGTGTTCGAGCCGCAATGCCCTTCTTATTCTTTTCCACCTACACCTTGTCCATGTATTTCTGGGCAATCAACAGTCACCCGGTACACCACATATCGCTCGCCTGGGCAGCAGGTGCTCTTCTTGGCGGCAATGCGTGGATCGCATTCATCGCTGTCCGTAACGCCCGCCGTGCTGAGTCCAGATTTCCCGCAACTCGTAAAGTTTGACCAAGCCGAGAAAGAAGTAAACGGAGCGCTCCCAAGCGCTCCGTTTTACTTTGTACTTTCAATCCTATTCATCGATTGACGGGAAAGAGAACACTCTTTGACGAAAAGGTCATCAACAGCGAAGCCCAGCTGGTGAAGAATGTAAGAGTCGTTCGCAACCAACCGAGGATAAGACAATGAAACTCAATAAATTCGCTCTCTCTATCAGTAAATTCGCTCTGCTAATCGGACTGTTTCTGGCAGACGTTGCTGCAGTCGTAGCACTTATACATTTTGAACTGCCAAAAGATCATTTATCCTTCAGTGAGGCTGTCATAGGCTTTTCGCCTTTCCAACTTTACCTCATGCTGACTGTAGCCATCCGAGCGATGGCTCCGAAAGTAATGGCAGCCAACGCCAACATCAGAACGCCGAAGTTTAGCAAAGCCATTCTGCCCTGTACCTTGCTGCTCGTTAATGCCGCCTTGATTATGGCGTGGAGCCACATTGCCAACCCGTCAGAGCCACTGTCGCTCAAAGAAGTTCTCTGCGGATTCTTGGTCAGCAATCCCTATGTAGTGTTCTACGGATTGATCAAAGTCATGGTGCGAAAAATCAAAGCCGCCATGCTAGGAAGCACACAGAAGAAAGAACAAACGCAGTCTCTGCCCGACGTTGTGACCAATGTCCCAGTTACAGCTGAAGCGGCGTTCATCGCAGAGGTACAACTTCGGCAACAAGGTGCCCCAAGCGTTGCTGAACACGAACACAGCATTTGCAGCTGCCACAACAACTAACCACCGAGCCCTAGCCCAGACCTTTGACCAGCCGAGAGAGAAGCAAACGGAGCGCTCAAGATTGAGCGCTCCGTTCAGCCATGGAAGCGCACTGTGACTGCAACCGCAATCAACTTTGACGAAAAGGCCATGGGCGAAAAGGTTCCCAGACGGCAGAATGTTAGCACGTTCGCCAGTCACTCTCTCGAGGAAATCATAATGAAAACGCTCAAAATGCTAACCGGTATAGCTCTAATGATCTGCGCTCTGGTAGCCAAATTCATGGGAAACACCGCTGCGTTCATTCCAGCTCTTAACGTCATGATCGGGCTGACAGCAGCTTACGTCGCTCTCTCGGTTGTGCACTATCTGCTCGAGCGCAACAAGCTAGCTACAACCAAATAGTCACAGCCATGCTCTGCGTTTATTACATCAACAAACAAACTCCACAAGGTACACGCAAATGAAAGTTGTTCAAATCATCCTCCCGTTCTTTCTCTACTCATTCGTCTTGTCTTTTCAAACGTTATTTTCAAGCATGATCCATCCATCCCAGCCGGCTTCGCTGTTGCACTTCATGCCAATACTGCTCTATGGCAACGCCGCAGTGGCATTGATCTCGGTGATGGCTCAGCCCAGATTGCGCGCAGCTCAACGGAGACGATTGATGGCGATGCACGAACAGAATTAACAGTTGCACCAGTGCTGTACGCCATCTACTGCGAAGCATAACCAGCGCAAACGGGTATACAAGCCTGGTAGCTTCATCCATTGATGAGTATGCCGGAACAAGAAAATCAACTGTCAATGACGCACGTCAAGTATGACGACACACCGCAAGGATCGATTTTCGGTCCTGGCGAGGAGCCTGTAAATACACTGTTGGACAACGCACCGCCGGAAGGCAATTGGATCGACCTGGGCGCCGGTGATGGACGCTACACCAAACGAATTCTGACTCACTGCAGTTCACTGACCGCATTCGATATTGACGAACGAGCTCTGTCTAAACTCGAGCGCGAGATAGATCTGTCGCTGCGCCACAAGCTCACGCTCAAGACAGGCGACCTGACCAACCCGTTGCCATTTGGCGATAACCAGTTCGACGGAACTTTCTGTGCCTCGACGATTCACATCTTCCCGGAGCGCATCATCGAAAATATCATCTGCGAGATGGTGCGCATCGCAAGACCAGGCGGCCGCGTGATTTTGGATTTCTTCCACAACGTTGAGCGTGTCATGAGCGACGGCAAACTGTATCTCTATCCGGGAGAAATCTCATACGATGCGCCCAGCGCACAACGCATAATCGACAGATGTTTCCGTGGAAAAACGACGACCGTAAAAGTCGCGAACATTGCTGATGATTTCGAGACCGACAATGGTGTTGTCAAATACAAGTTCAACGGACGCCTCTTTGTCGTTGAATGCATTGCTTAAAACTGAGAAGAACTCTCTGGACAGCTCTGCTTCGAAGCTCGGAGCTGACTGCGCGGCCCACTCCAATAAAAAAGGTGACAGATGAAAAACAAACGCATTGTTCTCGCTTCACGCCCCAAAGGTGAGCCAAAACCATCTGACTTTCGCGTCGAAGAAGACGACTTGCCCACGCCCGGTGAGGGCGAGGTACTGTTGCGCACTTTGTTTCTTTCGCTTGATCCTTATATGCGCGGAAGAATGAGCGAGGCAAAATCGTATGCCAAACCTGTCGAGGTTGGCGGTGTAATGGAGGGCGGCACAGTCGCTCAAGTCGTAGAGTCGAAAAACTCGCGTTTCAATCCGGGAGACATCGTCCTCAGTCACTCGGGATGGCAGACATTCTCAACAGCCAGCGCCGGTCTGCGAAAGTTGGATCCCTCGACGGTGCCGATCTCGACTGCACTGGGTGTCCTGGGAATGCCGGGTATGACCGCATACACAGGACTTCTCACCATTGGCCAGCCGAAAGAGGGAGAGACGCTCTGCGTCGCGGCAGCCACTGGCCCGGTAGGAGCGACAGTGGGGCAGATCGCAAAGATTAAGGGATGCCGCACAGTTGGCATCGCCGGCGGTGCAGAGAAATGCAAAGCTTTGCTCGATGAGTTCGGCTTTGACGTTGCCATCGATCATCGAGCGAAAAATTTCGCTACACAGTTAGCGGCGGCTTGCCCTAAAGGGATCGATATCTACTTCGAGAATGTCGGCGGCGAGGTCTGGAACGCTGTTATGCCGCTGCTCAACGATTTCGCACGCGTTCCGGTCTGTGGTTTGATCTCTCACTATAATGACACGGAGTTGCCTTCTGGTCCGGATCGCACGCCCGAACTGATGATCCGAGTTTTGAAACAGCGTTGGACTTTGCGCGGATTCATCGTTACTGACTTCGCCGATCAGGCTCCTGCGTTTCTCAAAGAGACTTCTCAGTGGATAAAAGAGGGGAGAATCCGCTACCGAGAAGATATAGTCGATGGTTTGGAGTCTGCGCCGGAAGCCTTCATCGGGCTTCTGCGCGGCAAAAATTTTGGCAAGCTGGTTGTGCGCGTGTCCAAGGAATCGTGACAAGAGAAAACGGGGACACGTCAGACGTGCCCCCGTACAGACCAGTTTGCAACCGAAGTTTGCTTACTTCTGTCCCTTTACTTTGGCGCCGGCATCGGCTGTTCCGTTGCTGATGATTTTGGCGGCTTTCTTCTTCAGGACTCTTCTCTTCGCCGTGGATTTTTTCGCCGGCTTCTTGGCAGGCGCGGTAGCGGCCGGAGCCGTAGCAGCTGTGCTTGTCGTGGCATCGTCGGCCGCAAACGCCGGTGCGATGCAGGCTACAGCAATAAGGGAAAGAGTTGCCGAAATTAGAGCTTTAGTCATTAGAATCTCCTGAATATGCATCAGTGTTTTCATGTAGTAACCGCGCCTTCGAGACGCGAGGATGTCACTCATAGGGTACAAGACAACACCCGTTTAGTCTACGCATCCACTTGCTAGCTTATAACAGAGCATCGAATATGCAACGGGTCGACATTGCGCAGATACAGGCTAGCGAAGCGACGAGACAGTCGCGACGCGTGACATCGTAGTGCGGGCGCATGCCCAGCCGGAAAAGCCACGCTCCCAACCCACCGGACACCAGCGCTGACGCCAGAAGCACGATGTAATAATCGAGGGAGTTATGACCCAGGTACCAGGGAAACAAATCTCTCAGGGAAAGAACAATGAGAGGTGTGATACACAGATTGAGCCATACGGTAGCGATGATTCTGGACCTGCGCGTGTAGCGTTTACCCAGACCGAAATACATAACCACACCTGATGTAATGGTTCCGGCGACCAGAGTCCATGCC
>DATNPN010000007.1:0-16624 GCA_036703195.1 Planktothrix sp.
CGAAAAACAACCAGCAACGAGCAACTGAGTTGGTAGATAAGAATCGGCAATACGTCGTGGTCAACGCCTTTGCCAACGGTCCTTTTGGCGGCAATCCGGCTGCGATTTTTCCGCATGCTGATGGTTTGAGTGATGAAACCATGCAAGCATTTGCGAAACAATTGAATCTGATCGAAACAGTTTTTGTTCTTCCGGAAAAAGATGGCATTGATTTCCGTTTGCGATATTTTACTCCCGGCGCAGAAATCCCGATTGCTGGGCACCCGACGATTGCCGCATGGATAGCCATGATGCACAAGGGTGTGATTGATGTCGCGAAGAAGCGTTCGTATGTACAAGTGAATCAGGCAGGCACTCAAGAAATTTCGATTGATAATTCGGATTCGTCCAACTCCGTTGTGACGATGAAGCAGATCAAGCCGAAGTTTATTGATGCAGCGTTTGCTCCTACACAGATTGCATCGGTGTTTGCAATCGATGTTCAAGACTTGCATCCAGAGCTGGTGCCGCGAGTCGTCGATGTTGGGCTCGGACACATCATTGTTCCGCTTCGTTCGCTCGACGCACTCATGCGTGTTACTCGGCGCATCGAACCGCTTCGCGAACTTGTTGAGTCTGTCGGAATGCGAGAGGCGCAACTTTTTTGTTTTGAATCAATCGATCAATCGCTCGACTTGCACACGCGCAATCTCTGCCCACGCGAAGGTCTCGAAGACCCAGCTTGCGGCAACGGCAACGGTGCTCTTGCGGCTTACCTGAGCAAATACCACTGGACTGACAAAAAAGAATTCTCCCTGCGAATCGAACAAGGCAACATCATCAACATGCCCTCAATCATCCACATCCGCACCGTCCGCAATGCCGACGAAATTGAAGTTTACGTAGGCGGCTCAGGTGTAGTGATGTTAGAAGGGCAGTTTTTGATTTGAGCGGTGCAGTTTGATGTTAAACTGGACCGATTTGCGCAAACGACTGCCGCAGTAGAACATTTTGAGGACCTGAATGACTACAGCGCGTCCTGAGGCAACTTAGCGATTAGTTCGGAGATTGTGTTGACTTGTGCAGCAATCTTATCTACCAAGCGAAGTTTCTCTGACCTGAGCTGCAGATCGACAGTCAGCGCCCCGCGGAGATTGTTTTGGGCCGATCTGAGTGTTTCCCAGGCTTTTTGCATCGCTTCTCGTTTTAAGCGATAGGCTTCTTGTATCTCTGGAACTTCGTCAAGCTCATCGTCGTCATCGTTGTCGTTCCTCGGATTCATAATTACTTCTCCAAACGTGCTCGCAGCAAGTTTTCAATTGATTCGAGCTGTTTGCTAATTTGCGTAAGCAAGACGAATCCACGATCCTCGCTTTTGCGTGCTTCGGAATAGAGCGCTTTTATGTCGGATTCAAAATTGGCATTTTCTTCATCCTTTTGTTTCTTCAGTTTTTCATATTCTTTGTCTGGCATGCGCCGTTCCTCGTAGTTTCCATTCGCGGTTTATTCATGATAGCAGTAGCTTAACTCAGCCCGAAATGAGTGTCATAATCAGATTGGAAAAACCCGACGAAAGGGTGTGCGAGGTGCTATGGGTTTTGACTGGGATTGTTGTTCAGAAGGTTCCATCCGAGTCGTGATGCTCGCTCAGGAGGAAGCCCGTCGCCTCGGTCATAACTTTGTTGATGGCGGAATGATCCTGGTCGGGCTAAGCCTTGAAGGCAAGGGGCGCGCTTCGCAAGCCTTGAAGGAATTGGGTGTTTCCAAAAATGATTTGAGAAGCCACCTGGAGAGAATCATCGGGAGAGGCGACCACATAGCCACGGGAGATGTCGTTCCACTGACTCCTGCTGCGAAGAAAATTTTGACACTCGCTAAAGATAAGTCGCAGATATCTCGATCCCCGGAGGTCGAAACTGAACACTTACTGTTAGCAATTGCTGAAACATCAGGTGTAGGGCAACGCGTTCTCGAAAATTTGGGAATCCGCGTTGTAAAGCTGCGAGACAAATTGAATGTGTAGGTCCAGAGACGTAGGATCGTACTCATCACTGCCAAGTCGCACGGTTCGGCAGAGCGGCGTCGAATATGTAATGCACCTCGATGCTGCCTCTTTCAGCAGGCAAAGGTCTAAAAGGAGCTGCGTCCTCGACGGCTTTCAGGCCGGCTCGGTCCGCGGCTGCCAAACCTGAGGAATGGTCGAGCCGCAGGTTGTACATTCTGCCATCCTGATTGACTCTGAACATTACTAACAGGCCCTTCCCGCTTGTGCCGGATGGTGGAAGCCACGCGCGCCGTATGCGGCGATCTAGATCAGCCATAAACGGCGCAAGTGGGTCATTTTCGGCTTTCATGGCCGCTATGGGGCTTTTGTTCAACTGAATTTGATCTAGCCTTGCTTGCTTATCTGAATTGGTTGGCGCGCGCGAGACTCGATTCAATTCAGCGATTACCCTTCGAAAGTGTGCGCGCGGATCCTCGGAGATTCCATCAGCTTTTGCGGACTCACCAATGGATCTCCAAATCTGTCCGATCTCATTTAAAGTGAATTGTTTGTTTGAATCATTCGATGCTTCCACCATTGCTTGCGCTGCTTCAAGGTCCGCTTTTGCATCCGTTGTGGAACCAATCGCTAATTCCTGTTTAGCGATTACGATATAGTCACGGGGGAACTTCGACGGCAAGCCCGCTTGCTTTGCCCTTTTCATCCATTGGTCAGCTCCAAAAAAATCTCCAAGTTTTAAACACACGCCTGAAAGGGCCAGCCTGTTCGCGACTGGATCCCCTAGCCCTGTTCGCTCATACACCTCATCAAGCTGAAGATAACATTGTTTGGCCCGAGCAAACTTTTCTAGGTCTACGCAAGCCGTAGCCAATTGTTGCAATGATTGCAGTCCACCATAGTGTGCCTTGGATTTTTCCTCATCGTACTGGCGCTGATATAGATCAAGAAGTGCTGGATCCTTCTTCATACGAAGTTCTACAGGGTCAACACCTTGTTGCCTGATCTGCTCTTGTTTGTCGGTTTGATACGGTGGTGGCGTGAACGTTGTGATCCGATCAGCTTCTGACTGTCGCCCGAGGTGCCGGAGGACTGATCCGTACTCTGCAGCCGCGGTAATATATACTCGTGAATCACCCTGAAACTTATGTTCTAAATCAAGCGCTTGCTCCAAGTACGGCTCTGCTGCTTGGTAATTTTTGGATTTGAGGTATAACTCGCCCAGTTCGCGTAATGTCTGAATTTTGTCAGGGCTGTCTACCGATAATAATTTGTCCTCTAATACTATTTCAAAATTTGCCAGGGCGATTGCATGATCCACGCTGCCGTGCTGAGCCAATAGTTCGCAGCAATCAATTGGGGCGTATGTTAATTCGGACCATTGTGAATGAACATGCCTCGGATCATCGTGAGTAGCTGCCCGTATTTTGAATACGTCGTTGACTATAGATGCGCAGCGAGGCTCGTCATTTCGGAATGCATAAAGCCTTGCGAATCCCATCAATTCCTCGGCATATTCGAGGCTCGTGTCTCCGAAAGATTTTGAGGTGATGCTAGCAGACTCTCCTAGTAGGTGTTCTAACTTGTCGAGTTGATCTGGATTTAGTTTTAGAGGAAGGGATGAATTGCTAGACCGGAAACTATAAATGATTGGCCTGAAATTGTTGTCTTTGCTTGTCCCAGTGGTTTTGTAGAGTTGCACTGCGTGGTCATAGTGTTCAAGAGCATCTTGAACGTTTCCCGCATAGAACTCCGAATCCGCCAGGTTAGCCCAGTCGCGATAAGCTTCCCAAATCCCATTTCTTTCGGCATCTTCCGCAGCCTTCTTTCTGCTGTTAAACTCATCGTCGCGACTCCCGTTCATTTGAGACATCGAGGCGATCTCGTTGTTGATACCGACCCTCTCGGTGGCATCAGCTGGCAAAATCTCTAACGCTTGTTTGAAAAGCTTCAATTGTTCATCACCCTGAGCTGGTGGGAGCAATTGTCCTAGCCGATATAAAAGTTTTCCTTTTTCTGTTGTGTCAAAATTTGGTTCATTGTTTGCTTCCTGAACAGCCGACCTGAGCATCTCCTCCTCGAAAAGCTCAAGTCCGGGAATATCGGACCTGTTCGCGGAGTTCAACGCAACAGCACTTGAGTAGTCTTTAGCAGCCATCCTGTGATCGTCACGAGTCTCATCCAGTTTCGCCGCAATTCTTGCGACTGGCGACCATTCGTAGTTGACATAAAGAAACTGGCGAGACGCTTTCTGCTGCGCGTCTGGTCGGCCCAAAGTGCTCGCTATTGCTCGAGCGTCGTTTATCTTTCCGGTAGAAAGCAAGATATCGACAAGCCTCCAGTAAAGCTCTGGTAGCACACTGCTTTGAGGAGCCCAGCTGTTCGGTTCTGAGCCGGTTTGAAGGTGTTCAATGCCTGATCGGATGACGCGTTCTGCAGATTTTGCATCACCGCGACGAGAGTATTGGTCACTAAAACTCAAAATTTTCCAGCCTAATCGTGGGTCCGTACTGATTGGCTGTTCATACGACTTGTCAAAGATCGCTTGTGCTTTAACCGTAGGTTCTTTTGCCGCCATAGCCAGCAATGCTTTATCCATATAAATAAGGCCGCGACAATTGACCGGGAGAATGGTTTTAGAACTCGATATCAATTCGCCAGCTTTCGCTAAGAGCTTTTCGGCGGCTGAAATGTCGCCATTTGCCATATAAAATACTGCCAGCTTCCGGAGACTTTCAGAACGCTCATCGGAACTCGGAATATGCGTTCCTCCTGGTTGTCCTTTATCATTCAAAACGGCTGTGAGCGCGGTGACTGCTTCCTGGGCATTGCAACCAAGTTGTTCGGAGAAAAGTGTTTTGTCTGCCAGCAGCTGAATCTTTTCGAAGTCCTGATGATACTGATCGTTCAGAAGTGCATTGATCAGCGAGCGCGCTTCAGCGCTCTCTTTACGATCAATCAAGGTTTTGCATGCATCGCAGAGCGCGCTCCAATAGTCAGGCTGCTCGTAATGATATTTGATTGAACGTTCATCTTTGCGTAGCAGATCCGAAAGCTTGCTGATGCTTGAAGTCGTTTCGTCGCCAGAACCGCTTCTCACCTTCTCGCATTCATCGAAGAATATTTCGAACTCTTTGATTTTATTACTCTGATAGCTTCGATCGATGCCATGGAAATCAGTTAACTTAACTGCTTGCTCACGGAGCTGAGTGATTAGTTCAGCGTCGTCCGAGACTGTTAATGCTGTTGGAGGCAATTTGAATGCCCCCATAAAGTTGACTCTATTGCGTGCATCCTCAGCTGTTTTCATGGCCTTTGCTTTATTTCCAGACTGAGAAAGCAGTTGTGACTCTTTGAATTCCAGGTCCGAAAATCTAGGAAAGGATAGGGCAAGTTTTTCTAAAGAGTCGATTTGTTGAGGGTCTAAATTATTTTCATAGATTGCACGCGCCTGTTTGATCGAATTCAAAGCGTCGGAGATCTTGTTCTGAGATTCTTGAAGAACAGCAAGGTTGTATAGAAGGCCTGCCAGTGGCTGATCTAAGTCGCCGTGACGCTGTGCAGTCATTCCGCGTTCGAGTGTCCACTTGATCTCTTTAGATAGTATTGATATTGCGTCATCGATGCGTCCGCAGTGCGCGTATTCGGACACCTCGAATTCTTGTCCCGCGGACGTGAATTTCCCCAACCGATCGCACAATGCAACCGCCTCATCGTGTCGACCTTCATCAGCTAACAACTTCGCATAGTCGAGAAGCGGACCTGACTCAAGATATGAAAAGGACGTATCTGGAAATCGGTCGTACGGTTTCTCCACTTCGACGAGCCGTTTGTAAATCATCTCTGCCTCAGAGATCCGTCCGGTAAGATTAAGATGCCGAGCAAAGTTTGAGGCTGCTTGCCAGTCAGCGAAGTGCAATTCTGACGCTTCATTGAAATGTTTGGTGGCCTGCCTGACGTGTCGATCGGCCTCCTTCTTGCGCCCGATGGAATCCAAGAATTGGACGAGGTTACACTCTGCTCCGAATTTGAAGAGAGAGTTCGTGACATTTTTGTTTGCGGCGCTTTCGAATGCCCGTCTCACTACTGCTTCGCTAAGTAAAGATGAGCGATTTGTCGGCGCGCAGGCTGGCATTTTCGTGAACGGATAGGTCTCTACCAGATCATCGAGCTGCTGAAATTCGGTGCCAGGTTTTAGCCTCGCGCGGTCATTCTCCAATTTGGTCCTGGTGAGTATTAATTTCAGCGGCTGACCGGATGAGGTCAAAATGTCGAAAGTGACTTTGCTATTCAATGGACCATAAAACCAATCTTCTATCGGTTGTGGCGACAAAACCAATTGTCTGGTTGATATCCCATTGATTGATACAAGCATTGCCGACGTTTCCAACCCTGTAGGACCTTTTATAGGATCGCCAGAAATCATTAGCCCGGGCCGATTTGTTTCTTCCATTACGGTTACAGGGATGCTGCCGGAATTATCTGGTGCGGCACCCGACGCGGAATGTGGTGTCGGTGAGTTGCTAACCCGGTCACTCTGCGCAAGAGAGCACGACGAAAGCAAAGTAAATGCGCAAACAACTATCGACACTAATTTAAGGCTGCGTGGCAATATGATTTGTTTCCAGTTAAATTAGGTTGCTCTGTCCAGTCTAGCACCAGAGAACCAGCTTCTGGAAACCGAAACTACCGACGTCGCCGTCAGTTAATGTTGTTCACTACCGAGCCATGGAACCCACCAGTCTTTTCCCGTGCCAGTTTCGTCATGAACTCACGAAGACTTTCAGTGCACCGATCGATGTTCTTCCTATCCGCCCAAGTGATTGATGACGAAATCTCCGATTAACTGCACAATGGGCACGGCAATCAAAACAAGCAACGCCAACAACACGCGATTGCGGCTTCGCCCGTGACGCCAGATTTTCATCGCCGCTCGTCCGTAGTTCAGCCACAAAGAGAATTTGATTGACTCGATGAGGGCATGGCAAAACGAGGGGAGATAGTCAGTGATTGAGATTTCCGTCGGAACTTCGTTGCTCTGCCCAAATCGACCCTCGATCGGCGCGCCGATTAATCCTTGCGCGTGCGCGGCTGATGCGGACATAAGGAATGGAATAGCTATGCCGAGAGCGAAAGCGATTTTTCCTGCTCGATCTCGAATTTTTCGCAACCCGACGGGACAGTTGTCGGTGACGATGGTTCCGTCTTTGCGCCGGTACAATCGCATGCAAAGATTACCTTCGTTCTCCTCGATCAAGTTGATAGCGTCTTTGGTCGACATCTCGGCGATGTTGTACACATTCTTCTGACAGAGCGCGCAAAATCTTTTTCGTTCGTCTCCATTCATGTTTTCCCAGCCGGCGCTGCACGGCGCGGCTACGCCGGCGTTAGCCAGCAAGTCGTTCTTGTTCATAGGCAAATCCTGGATAGTCCGCGTGCAGACATGCACTGCGGAACTTTGAAAGTGAAGAAATATCCAATGCGAAAGCGAATTGGAGGTTCATTATGCGCGCGTCAAAGCCGCCAGACAAGCAGGAATTTCCGTCTTCACTAGCGTCTCTCCCATGCTTCTGCGGCTCACACGTGTTGATTGTCGAGAGGCAAACTACACGACTCCTCCACGGAAGTAGGAGAAACTTCTCGCCGAAAGGTTGTTTGAGGATCTGTCCAATTATGAATAGGCGGTTTATTGCAAAGTCCTTTGGAATCTTGGCAGCTCTTTCTCTTTTTCAAAGTGCAGCCATGGCTGATGCCCCAGGTCGTCACCCGAGCTACATTCACGCCATGTCGGATCTGCGCTTGGCGCGCTATCTAATCTTCCGCCCCGACAGACCGGACGTGGAAGGCAACGAGGTGAAAGCGATTCGCGAGATCGATGCCTGCATTAACGATCTGGTTAAAGCCTCAATTAACGATGGCAAAAACATTAGCGATCACCCGCAAGCCGATCTCGGTCCTGACTTCAAAGGTCGGTTGCACAAAGCTCTTGATGCACTGCGCCGTGCCCGCAAGGATATGGACAAAGAAGAAGACGATCCGATGAATCACGGTCTTCAGCATCGGGCGACTGAGCATGTTGACCATGCCATCGACCACGTTAAACGCGCTATCGAAGACAAGGCTTAAGTTTCCACTCTCCTCACGTACTGCCCGGGCTTCGGTCCGGGCAGCTCACTTGTGCGCGTCGACTAACCCCGCCTGATGAGCTAGACTTATTTTGTATTTGTCTTAGGGAGCTGAGTCGATGCGTTATAAAATCGCGGTCGCGATACTGCTCATATCTCTCGTGCAGCTTGCGGTCAGTTCGTCCGCAGCGCCACAAAAGCGAACTGCGCCCAGCAAATCAGGTCCAAGTTCAGCCGCGCTTGGTCAAGCCATGGGAGCTTATCTCAATCGTTTGCGCCCAAAACTGATGAACAACTGGATGGTCCCCGATGGAAATAACACGGTCACCTTGATTGTGACTGTGGAACCTGATGGCTCAGCTAGTGAAGTGCAAATGTCGAGCAAGCCGAAAAATGAGCCTGCCGAAACCGCCGCTGCCAGCGCATTTTCCAAAGCTCAACCTCTTGAGGCGCTGCCTTCCGGAGTGCCTCAATCGAAACTCACACTGAGCTTCATTTCCAACGCCGATCCGCACGGCGACAGCTCTTCGAATATTTTGACTCGACTGGATCCCATCGCAAAAAAACCACAATCGGCGCCCCAAACCACACAAAAATAGGTTACCCTAAAAACTGGAGGAGCTCGATTCGCGGCTGATTTAATGCAGAGATTGCGATTGCTGCCAAATTTTCTGCTCACCGCAATTGTCGCTGACTCGATGAATAACTTTTTTAGCAATGCAAGTTTATCGTGGCAAGAAAAGCGGCGCGCCGTTTTCGCGGGCACCTGGTACGAAGGCGACGGGAAGCGCCTGGCGCCGCAGCTCAGTCGCTTCTTGCAGGGTGCTGATGAGCAGCTAAAGAAGGAACCTATCGATGAATCGTTCGCTGGCAACGCACCGATTCAAGGCAGCGTCTTAGCGATTGTGGTGCCACACGCCGGCTATATGTTTTCCGGCCAGACGGCGGCATATTCCTACACTGCGGCTCTCAAAGGGCGCAAGATCAAACGAGTCTTCTTGCTCGGTCCAAGCCATTATTCCGGCTTTCCGGGAGCCGCTTTGCCGGTGGAAAATTCCTTTGCCACGCCACTGGGAGATCTTGCAGTCGATCGAGAGGTAATCGATCAACTGCGCGAATATCCGCAGTTTGAAGTGATGCCCGAAGTTCATCGTCGCGAACATTCGCTGGAGATGCAGCTTCCGTTCATTCGTCAGGTTTTTGGTGACGTGAAGATTGTTCCGATTATTGTGGGTCTTTTGCACGAAACCTCAGATATTAAGGTGATGGCGCAGCTTTTGCGGCGCTATGTTCAACCCGATGATCTTATTGTCGTTAGCTCCGATTTCACACACTATGGCCCTCGCTATGACTATGAGCCGATTCCAGGCAAAGTCAGCGAGGCAGTTCGCAAACTCGATTCGGAAGCATTCGAGAGTCTAGCGAAAAGCGATCTTCCAGAATTTATCGAATTCAAAGAACGCACGCAAGACACCATATGTGGTTTCTACCCTTGTTGCTTGCTGTTGGCGATGTTGCCTAAAAATTCGCATGCGTCGCTTCTGCATTACCGCACTTCGCAGGACAGCATGGTGGAAGATTCGGAAAACTCGGTGTCATATTTAGCATTGGCTTTTTCCGATGGCAATGATACAGGTTGGCCGGTAGAGGACGATGCGAAATTAGAGCTCACAGATACCGACAAAGACGCTCTTCTCAAAATCGCGCGTCAGGCTTTGGAGACTTATGTACGCGACGGGCGAGAGCTCAAGCCCGAAGATGTTGAATCGCTGGCTACACCAATGATGGAGAAACCTGCGGGGGCTTTCGTGACGCTGTATAAGAAGAATGCACATGGCAGGGATAAAGAGTTGCGCGGTTGTATCGGCTACATTTTCCCTATTAAATCATTGCTGCAAGCAGTTATCGAAAACGCGATTGGAGCTGCATCGCGCGATTATCGTTTTCACAATGTCACTGCAGACGAGTTAGATCAACTGCAGATTGATGTGAACGTTCTGACACCACCGACGCGGGTCAAATCGTACAACGAGATTGTCATTGGCCGCGACGGCGTGTTGTTATACAAGGATGGCAAACAAGCCGTGTTCTTGCCGTCGGTAGCAACCGAGTTCGGATGGGATCTCGATCAGACGTTGACGCAACTGTGCATGAAAGCCGGATGCCGCCCCGATGGTTGGAAGTCAGGCGCGCAGTTCGATGTCTTTCAGTCGATCAGTGTTGAAGAGCACGAATAAGCTACGACTCTCTTGCAAATTTGAGTCTCTCAAAGAAGGGAGCATGCTCTTCAGACAGAAGCCGGTTCCGTATACTCTGTTCTCGAACTAAGCTGTCATATTTGAAGAGCGGGAACTTTGCATTCAAAAAATAAATGGGGACGATAAATCGGGACGACACCACTTCCGATGGCTTCTGCCAGCGTGGATGCGGCCGCAGAATTTCAAGCTAAAGCGCGCAAACTGGCGGCGCAACAGGCGAGATCTGCGGCTCCGCCATCGAAGCCAAAAATGAGTTCGCACAAGGCGGTGCTGATAACACCAAAACTGGAGTTTTCCAGCGACCCAAGCGACCTGGAGATCCAAACCGCCAGAGTTTTCAGAGAACCCCTGGCGCCGATGACCGGCGCTGCGGTTGCCGGCGAGAATGCAGCGCTCGCAAAAGCGCTTGTGTCATTCAAATCAACCGACGATCCCGAAAACATCAGCGCGCTGACGAGTTTCATAAAAGAGCAGCCTCAGTCACGGTGGGTGCCGGCGCTGCAATTGAATATCGGATTACTGAGAAAAGACACGGGCTATTTTTCTGAAGCGATGCAGTATTTCAAAGCTGCATATGACGGAGCTAAGTCCGAGCAAGGACGAAATCAACAAGCGATCGCGAATAGGGCAATTGCGATATGGATGCTCATGAATGCAAAGGTCGGACGCACATCTGATCTGGAAGCAGCTCTTGCTGATGTGAGCAATCGGCACTTTACCGGGACTGATGAACTCTACGTCACAACCACGCGAGAGTGCCTGTCTCAGCTTCTTCACAATCCGGGCAAGAGTTACAAATGTGGCCCGCTTGCACTGAATAACTACATTAACATCACCAAAGGCTCTCAAGGTCTGAATGGAGTTCTTCGAGACTTCAAGTCGACGAGTGACGGCACGAGTCTCGCGCAAATAAAACAGTTGGCTGACCAGCTGGGCGTCAAAGTTCAGATGGCTAAACGTAGCCCTGGAGCCGAAGTGATCATTCCTTCGATATTGCATTATTCGCTCTCACACTTTGCTTGCATAGCCGGAAAGCAAGATGGCAAATTCAGAGTGATCGACCCGACCTTCGGTGAAAATTCGCGCTACACCCTTTCTCTGCCAGCGTTGGAAGCGGGTACAGATGGCTACTTCATCGTCCCCTCCGGCACACTTCCAAAAGGGTGGCAGGCTGTTGGTGAGGAAGAAGCGAGCAAAGTCTGGGGTAAAGGCGCTCCCGGTGCGCGCAATGATCCAGAGATGACGAGTTGTGCGCCGAAAAAGTGGTGTCAACAATGTAACGCTTGGATTCCGCAGCCTGGCACCGGCGGGGGCTGTCCTGCTCATGGATTGGCTCAGGCGGCTATGTACACGATGCAGTCGACTCTGAACATTGTTGACACGCCGCTCAGCTACTCTGGACCCTACGGTGTTACTTATTTCCAACCTAACTACAACCAACTTGAGGCGAATCAGCCCGGGACGTTCTCCTTTTCGAACATAGGTCAGGATTGGTCGATAAATTGGGTTTCCTATCTCACACTCGACGGCAGTTCAAACGCAACGGTTCGCGTGAGAGGAGGCGGGTCAGAGCTGTACAATCCAGATCCGGTGTCGGGACTTTACTCTCCGAACCCCATCTCGCAAGCGCTTTTGGTCAAGATCGGAACCAACGATTTTCAGCGTCAGTTGCCGGATGGTTCGATTGAGACATTCAATCAGCCGGACGGTTCCGGCAATGTATTCATGAATAAATACCAGGACGGCCAGGGCAATATTTGGACCATCGCCTTTGATGCGAACTATCGAGTCACGACCGTGACTGATCCCCTCAGTCAGCAAAGCACGTTTTCGTATCTATCGAACACGGTTGGAAATATAGGGTTTTACTGTATTTCGAAAATACAAGATCCATTTTCACGCGCGGTCAACTTCGGTTGGAACACTGCTGACACTGAAATCACGTCAATCACTGATGCGGTCGGCAACATTTCTCAGTTTGCCTACGATTCAGGGTCTTCATTCATAAACACGCTGACCACGCCGTATGGCTCGACAAAATTCACTGCTTATACTCCTCTTTATCCCACTAGTGATTATCAGATCGCTCGCGGTTTGCGAGTCGGCTATCCAGATGGAACCTGCAGCCAGATTGAAAATCAATACGACACTTGCTTCACGTTTTATTGGGATCGAGAAGCGATGATGCAGTATCCGAGCGATGCCGCAACGGAAGCTCGAACAAAATGCGAAGTGACGCAGTTCATGTTCGATGACTACACCACCTTTCTCGAGAATCCGATAGTTTACCAATACACTCCGGTGCTGCAGCTCAGCGGATACGGAGCAGGGGGAACATCCAATCCTTACACCTACGCCTATGCAGGCGGTAGCGGTAACCGCCTGGCGCAGAATCTGCTCGGCAAGCCGATCCAAATCACAACCAACCTAAGCTACTCTTCTCTGACAACCACGGTGACAATCGGCGGAACGATCACCGCCGGCAATACCGTAACAACGTCGATATCTCACGGACCGCCGGCTACTTATTACAATCACACCGTCACCAGTACTGACACCACCTCAACCATAGCCGCAGCGTTGTCGGCATTAATGAACGCCGATACTAGTTTGAACGGCATAGGGTTCGAGTCAACCTCGGTGGGTCCGGTGATCTACATGAGTGCTAGCAATGCACCACTCGGTTCATACTACGGCGGTTCAGTCAGCGGTGGAGCGACCGAGACGATCCAGCTTAATTCGCAACAACAACAAGCTTCCATTGTAAACATTAGCGGGACAGTGACCGTTGGAGACCAACTGGGACTACAAATTAACGACAATTCAGTGTCCGGCGGCGCGCCGACCGAAAACTATACAGCCGTCACGGGAGATACGCTCAACAGCATCGCCGCCGCCTATGCTTCGTTGATCAACGCCGATTCGAAGCTTGTCGCTAACAAATATCATGCTGTCGCCGTGGGACCAAACATAACGATCACTAACAATTCTGCTTCTACGGTTAGTTACGAGGGCAGCGGTTCGGCGTCGTGGGTGATTACCGACACTATCGATACGAATGACAGCGTTCAAACCAGCCAATACCAATGGAATACGCTCGGCTATTGCACGCAAAAAATTTCCCCGACGCTCCGAACAACGTCTTACACGTATGCTTCCAACAACATCGACCTGCTGTCTGCCGCTGAAACAAAAGGCAGCGACAACGCCTTGCTCGGCGCCTGGACGTATAACAGCCAGCACCGCCCTCTCACCTACATAGACGGCTCCGGCAACACAACTCAATATACGTACACCACGACCGGCGAGTTGAAGACTGTCACCGATCCGCTTGGCAACGTCACCACCCTGAACTACAACGCGCAAGGTTACTTGACGCAAATCGACGGCCCGATGCCAGGCAGCGATGATGTCACTAATATCGGGTACGACACCGCCGGTCGAGTTGCCAACATCACCGACTCGGAAGGCTACGAAATCCAGTACCAGTACGATTCTTTGGACCGCTTGACACTCGTTACTTATCCCGATGGCACGACAGAACAAACTGTCTACGACAAACTCGACGCAATTTTGCACAAAGACCGGATTGGACGTTGGACGCAAGACGCTTACGATGTGCTGGACCAGCTTGCATTCGAGATTGATCCGCTTGGCAGAAAGACGCAATACTTATGGTGCGCATGCGGCTCACTTTCATCGCTCACGGATCCGAATAACAATGTGACGACGTGGCAGCATGACCTTGAAGGACGCCCGACACTGAAAACTTATCAGGACGGCACTACGGTCCAATATGTCTACGACTTTTGGACAAATCGTCTTCGCTCGAAAACGGATGCGCTGGGGCAACGAACAACTTATGTGTACGACTCTGATAACGAGCCGCTGCAGACCATGTACAACAACGTGGTTAATGCAGCGGCGCCGGTCATCTACGCCTGGGATCCAAGTTTCAGGCGCTTGAGCACAGTCAACAAAGCCGACTGGGGCATGTACACCTACTCGTACAACCCGTATTTGACTGACTCGACCACCCTGCCTGTCGCGAACGTTTTCGTCGGCGCGGTGCCGCGGACGGGCGACATAGTCAACATAACTGTACTGAACAGCCATCTTTCCGGCGGAAAGCACAACGTTCAATACACGGTTCTGTCTACGGACACCAGCCTCACGATTTTGGCGACATCTCTCAAAACGAAGATAAACGCAGACAGCACCCTGTCCGCTGCCGGAATTACGGCGACATCGAGCGCTAATATCGTCTCGTTGCAGGCGTCCGGGATCGGCACTGTGACTGCCGCTCCGAGCACGAACGGGATCGTCGCAGAGACAATTTCTGGGACAATCACCTCTGGCAATACCGTGTCGATTACCGTTCACGACCCGGCTTTAACCGGCGGCTCGAAAACCGAAACATATTCGGTGGTGTCAACGGACACGACGACGACCATCGCCACCGCTTTGAAAAATGCGATAAGCGGCGACTCGAGTCTGTCTGCCATCGGCGTTACTGCGACCTCGAGCGGCGCTGTCGTCAGCATCAAATCGTTGTCTGCGAACGGCACGACCTACACCCAAGCAGTCAGCGTCGGCGCGACTGAAGCTATCGCGGCGAGTGGGGGTCCTGCAGAAACCGCCAACACTGGCGGCGGTGGTATGCTGCAAAATGTCGCCAACAACGTAATACCAAACTCGACGATTTTCTACAGCTATGACGGCGATGGGCGCACAGTACAGCGTGCCATTAATGGCACGAGCAACCAAATCAACTGGTCTTACGACCAGATGAGCCGCATTACGCAAGAAGCGAACGTTCTCGGAACATTCGGCTACGCGTACGTCGACGATACCGCCGGCGCTTCGAAGGGAACATTGAGGCTGTCGTCTATCGCCTATCCAAACGGGCAGAACACGAATTTCACCTGGTATCCGAACATCGGTGACCAGCGCTTACAGCAAATCAGCAATCTCAATCCCGCCGGAGCGACGCTATCGCAGTTCAACTACCGATACGACCCCGCGGGCGAGATCACGCAGTGGGGGCAGATCCAGAACAACGGCAGCCTGCTCTACAACCTGGGCTATGACGCAGCAGGGCAACTGATCAGCGCTAATGCCGGCTCTGGTACCGCCGGACTCGAATACCTCAGCCAGTACGGCTACAGCTACGACCCGGGCGCGAACCGCACGTCCGCTTTGCGCAATATTTCCCAGCGCATCTCAATTGGCGGGACCGTCACCAGCGGTGATGTCATCACGCTCGCAGTCCATGACTCGGGACTGAGCGGAGGTGTGCACAACGTCACCTACACGACCACAGCATCTGATACCACGACGACAATCGCTACCAAGCTGGCGGCAAATATCACGAAAACGGCGGTGTTGGAAACACTTGGCGTGAACGCTGCGTCGTCAACTTCGACGGTAACAGCCCGCTCAGTATCGCCCAACGTCACATCCTACACATCTTCAGTGAGTGGCAGCGCCACTGAAACCGTCACTATCGGCGCCACAAACAACTTTGTCGAGAACGCTACGATATCGGGCACGCTCACAAGTGGCGATGTTTTGAAAATCATCGTGCACGACCCGGCACTGACGGGCGGCTCGGAGACAGTTTCTTACACAGTCAGCTCCGGCACTCTCACAACAGTCGCGACGGGAATCAAAACGGCAATCAACGGCGACTCGAACCTCAGCTCGCACGGAATCACGGCCACATCTGCGAGTGCGATCGTGACGATAAACTCGACTTCCGTCAACGCGACCACATATTCGCAAAGCACGAACAACGGAGCGACCGAGAGCATTGCTCTTTCAGTCAATCCCAATGTGATAGAAACCATCGGCATTAGCGGGACTAAGAAAACGAGCGATGTTCTCACGTTTAACTTCTACGACCCTGCATTGACCGGCGGGACGGAGACCGTCTCATATACGGTCGCGTCCGCGGACACGCTGACGACCATTGCCACCGGCATCAAGACCGCGATCAATGGCGACACCAACTTGCAAAATCTCGGGCTGACGGCAACGTCGTCCGGAGCCGTTGTCTCTGTCACGTCCAACTCGACGAATGTGACGACATATCGAGCTTCAATAAGCAGCGGCTCGACCGAAATTATCACGCTCGGCTTGCCGATCAACGGAACGCAAACTGCGGTCGTGGCCGGGACGGTAACTTCCGGCAATGTTTTGACTATCGCGGTATTCGACGCCGGACTGACGGGTGGAACGCAGAGCGTCAGCTACACCGT
>DATNPN010000021.1:0-214497 GCA_036703195.1 Planktothrix sp.
GTTTTGATGTTGAAGAAGTCGATAGAGTTGGCTCCGGATGGCGATTTCTCCAAGGACGCCAAAAAACAGTTGCAGGTGATCAACGGTCAATTTGCCGCGGAAGGTGATACGCCTGAGGTGCAAGTCAACGTACCGTCTGCGCAAGAGTCTTCCAGTCAATCGTCCAGCCCGAGAGCGACTGCATCGAGCACTGCCCCGGCAGCTACGGAGCAGAGCAACGAGAGCGACGGCACTGAGCCGAAGAAAAAAGGACTGTTCTCGAAGAAGTCTCATAAAAACAAAAACGTAAATATGGTCGTCTCGCCTCAGCCAGATGCCTCTGCCGGTGGGGATCTCCAGGCGAAACCAGCGAATTAGCGACGCGATAATTCTGCAGATCGATGTACCGGTAAGCGGACGAAAGAGGAGAGATGGCGAACGCCGACCTGGAAGCGAAAATGGAGCTCCTCGCCAAGATTATTGAAGGGCGAGTGGTCCATGATGAAGATAGGGTGCAGGTTTGCATCAAAGGCACCATCCTTGGCTTTCCTGCCACCATCGAAGCGCTCAACGCCGGTTGGCCGTTTGGTGTTAACTACTTCATCGAGACGCATGTAATCGATGATCCCAACCGTCCACAAGATCCCAACGGATTGAAGATGACTTTTATCCCGCGTGTCGCTCGTGGTCTCGTGCAGATTTTCGCGCGCGTGCTTCTGGTCGAATCGCGAGGACAGAGAGTGGGCGACAAGCGGCTGGAAAGCGAATTCATCATGACCTACAACAACGTCGATGAAGCGATTCGCTTTAGCCAATATCCTGGGATTGCTGAAAAGCTGAAAAAGTTGCACAAATACTCGCGATTCTCCGAGCTTCTGGTGAAGGCGGAGTCAGGCTTGTGGCTGGCACAGCCAATCAGTTTTAAATCGTTGGATCCGGACCTGTTTCGCGAGACTTTCAAGATGCTCGGTGATATAGGACAGGTTTTGTTCGAAGCGTTTTAGCCGCCTCGATTGCATTGTGCCGGCGCCAATCTCGACGGTTCCAAATAGCGGGCCCACCATGATTGGAACGAGAGAAGCGTCCACAACTCTTTTCTGTGGTCGACACGCCCTTCGTTATGCTCTCGCAAGAGCTCTTGTACAGTCGCTTTGTTGAACAATCCCTGTTTTTGCAGAAATGAGTCGCAGAAATATTCATCGACAAGTGGCTTGAAGTCTTGGCGCAGCCATTTCGCCACCGGTATGCCAAAACCTTTCTTGGGGCGCTTGATGATGCGCTCGGGCAGATAGGGCTGCATTGCCTGTTTGAGGAGATATTTAGTAGTCATGCCGTTGACTTTGTATGAGGACGGCAGAGAGAGTGCGAACTCGATCAGCGGATAAGCGAGAAACGGCAACCGTGTCTCCAGCGAAGCCGCCATCGAGGCCCGGTCCGCTTTGACGAGCAGGTCGTCCGGCAGATACGTGGTCAGATCGAGACGCATGATCGTGTCGATCACATCGGTGGAAAACTGTTGTCCGCGACCGAACAAGCGCTCCGGCAGATTATCGAAAAGCTGCTCTTCACAGGCGTCTTCGCCGACATCGGCAGCGAGCGCGTCGGCTGCAAGAAGATTGCCGTGCATCGCCAATGGTATCGCCCCCATCCAGCGAAGGTGGCGTCGAATGGGCGGCTGTTGCGCCGATTTGATAAAGCGTTTTAATTTGTAGTCGAAGCTGAGATTGTTGAAGGAGACAGGCAGGCTGCGAATCAACGGCTCCACGACGGAGCGGCGCACGCCCGCCGGCAGCTGATTGTATAAGGCGGTCAGGCGATGGGCTTGATAGGTGGGATAGCCGCCAAACAGCTCGTCGCCACCCTCGCCCGACAGCGCCACCGTCACGGATCTTTTGGTCATTTTGGAAAGAAAGAACGTCGGCACGATGGAGGCATCTGCCATGGGCTCGTCCAGGTAGCCCCAGAGCTCCTGCATCGTCTCGAATGCCAGTTCGGGCAAGAATGTCACTACCTCGTGCTCGGTGCCGAGTTTGTCGGCCACCATGCGGGCGTATTCACTCTCGTCGAAAGATTTGTCGGCAAAACCGATGGAGAAAGTACGCAAGCGCCCCGATACGTGCCGAGAAGCGAGCGCAGCCACGGTAGATGAGTCGATGCCGCCGGAGAGAAATACGCCTAGAGGAACATCGGAGATGAGGCGCAACTTGATGGAGCGGTCGAGAAGCTCGATTAACCTGGTCTTCGCTTCTTCCTGCGACAACGTTGACGCTGTTACTTTCGGCTCCCAATATTTACGAACGGTTATCTCTCCGTTTTCCACCAGCATGTAGTGAGCCGGGGGCAGCTTATTAATGCCCTTGAACATGCTGTTGGGCGCCGGTACATACTCGAGCGAGAGGTACTGGCGAAATGCCGCTAGATTTAGCTCACGGCGGCTTTGCGGGTGCAAGAGAATGCTTTTGATCTCCGAGGCGAAGACGAGCTGATTCTGCAAAACCGCCCAGTGCAGTGGCTTTTCGCCCATACGGTCGCGGGCAATGAAGAGAGTGTTCTTCCTTTTGTCAAAGATGGCAAAGGAGAACATGCCTTCCAGATGGCGCAGGCAGTCGACCCCGAACTCTTCGTAGAGGTGCACGATCGTCTCGGTATCGCTCTGCGTGACGAGCTTGTGCCCGCGAGCGACAACCAACTCCTGTAATTCTTGGAAATTGTAAATCTCGCCGTTGAAAACTATCCAGATTTCACCGGTCTCATTTGTTATCGGTTGTTGCCCGGTTTTGAGATCGATGATCGAAAGGCGGGTCATGCCCAGGGCCGCCGGTCCTACGATTTTGCCACCCTCTTCGTCCGGTCCCCGGTGGCGGATTGAGGCACACATGGAGGTGAGCAGATTTTCGTCCGGCGGCAGGGGCAGGCCGTCAAGATTAAGATATCCGACTATTCCGCACACAACGTATCCCTTAGCATTTCAAGAACAACCGTACAATTATGCACCTTGTTCGGCTAGTTTTAGTTAGATGGAGAGAACGGTAGATTGACGATGGCACCAAGAGAGTCGGAAAACGAGAGAGCAGTCGCCCACGGACACCCCGGTCAGCAGCCGGCGCCCGTCGATCTGTCGATAATCATTCCGGTCTTGAATGAAGAAGAAAATATTCCGTTGCTTTACGCAAAGCTGGTCGAATGCTTATCGTCTATCGAATCGACCTGGGAAGCAATATTTATTGATGATGGTTCTACCGATTCATCGTATAGCCAACTGCGCAAACTGTCTGCCAGGGACGAGCGCATAATCGTCGTTAAATTCGTGCGCAACTTCGGGCAGACTGCGGCTCTTGCAGCCGGTATCGACCATTCGCGCGGCAACATCATCATACCTATGGATGCAGATCTGCAGAACGACCCTGTCGATATTAAGCGGATGATAGACAAGTTGAACGAGGGCTACGATGTCGTCAGCGGCTGGCGAAAAGATCGCCATGATGCCCTGATCTCGCGTAAGGTGCCGTCATGGTTGGCAAATAAGTTGATCTCCGTCATCAGTGGCGTCAGGCTGCACGATTACGGCTGCTCCCTCAAAGCGTATCGACGCAAGGTGATAAAGAGCGTGCGTCTGTACGGGGAGATGCACCGGTTCGTGCCTATTTACGCGACCTGGCAGGGCGCCCGCGTGACGGAATTGCCGGTCACTCATCATGCACGCACACTGGGAAAATCTAAATACGGAATCGGGCGCACACTGAATGTGGTGCTCGATCTGATGACGGTCAAGTTTATGTCCAGCTACATGACCAAGCCGATCTACCTGTTCGGCTTGATTGGCGTTCTCTCGATACTCGTCTCATTCGTGGCATTCATCTGGGCCGTGGTGCTCAAATATTTCTACGACACCACTTTCATCGAGACGCCGCTGCCTGTTTTGTGCGCCATGTTTCTTCTCGTCGGTGTGCAGTTTATTCTCATGGGACTTCTTTCGGAAATCCTCATGCGCACCTATCACGAGTCTCAAGACAAAAGGATTTACATCCTTGACGAAAGAGCGGAAGAGGAAAACTTCGAGCCGGTTGGGATTGAAGCCGGTGTCGAGAGATTGACCGCCACTGCAAACAGCCACGTTTATATGAGCGCTGATATCTCTTCCGGCGCCAAGCCGCCACACTAAATTGCCGCTGGCTGGTTGCCGGCCGGCTCTTTCCTCTGCTGTCGCGTTTGCACCAGATGCGGCGCTACTTTGCTGATAAAGCGAGACATGCGCTCCAGCGCCACCTCGATCTTTTCGCGGCTGGTGGCATAGGAGCAGCGAATATGTTGCAGCCCGTTGCTAGCGAATGCGGTGCCAGGCACAACCGCCACATGCTCTTCGAAAAGTAATCGCTCCGCGAACTCCTCTGAGGTGAGACCGGTTTTGGCCACGCTCGGGTAAGCGTAGAACGCACCCTGCGGCATATGGCATTCCAGCCCGATCGCGTTCAGTCCTTCGACGATAAAACGGCGCCGTCGATTGTATTCACCCACCATCTCCGCCACCATCGACTCGCCGTTCTTCAAGGCGTCAAGGGCGGCTTTCTGAGCTGTGATCGGTGCGCACAGCGCGACGTACGAATGTATCTTCATCATCACCGATAGGATCTCTTTTGGCGCGCAGGCGTAGCCGATGCGCCAGCCTGTCATGGCGTAAGCTTTGGAGAAACCGTTGAGAAGAATGGTGCGCTCCTGTGCCCCGGGGATTGACGCCAGGCTGACATGCTTGCTGTCGTATGTGAGGCGGTCGTAAATCTCGTCGCTTATTAAATAGAGGTTGGCTTTCTGCGCAAAACTGACGACTTCCTCTAGTTGGGCGCGATTCATCGTGGCGCCGGTTGGATTCGAGGGAAAACCGAGCAGGATCGCTTTGGTTCGCGATCTGTAGGCGCGCGACAACTGCTCGGCAGTGACAGCGAATCCGTTATCGGCCGATGTCGGCACGCCGACCGGCAGACCGCCGGCTAGACTGACGCACGGTTTGTATGAGACATAACACGGCTCGGCAATCATCACTTCGTCGCCCGGATCGAGAATGGCTCGCATCGCCAGGTCCAGTCCTTCGGAGACGCCGACAGTAACGAGAATTTCTTCTTCAGGTCGATAACTGATCTGGTATAGGCGCTGAAGATGCTGCGCGATCGCCCGGCGCAACTCGAGCAATCCATAGTTGGAGGTGTAATTTGTCTCGCCTTTTTCCAGCGAGTAGATAGCGGCTTCCCGCACCGTCCACGGCGTCACGAAGTCCGGCTCGCCGACGCCCAACGAGACGATATCTTGCATCTGGGCGGCGATGTCGAAAAATTTGCGAATTCCCGACGGCGGAATATCGCTGGCTATCTTCGACAACGGCGGCAAATGCATTGAGCTGGCGTTGTCACTCATATAAGACTCTACGGACTCACTACCAGACGTTGGTCTTCTTCTGTCTCGATAAACATTACGTGGTCTTCTTTGTAGCGACGCAAAATGAAATGTGTGGTCGTGCCGGTGATACCGTTAATGGTGGCAAGCCTCTCGGCCACGAAACTGCCGAGGTCACGCAGATTAGCGGCCTCGATCATCACTCTCAAGTCGTTGCCGCCCGAGACGAGCCAAACGCTCTGCACTTCGGGAAAACGCGCTATGCGCGAGGCGATCGCGTCAAAGCCGACATCGCGTGCCGGGGTTACTTTCACATCGATGAAGGCCACAACCTTGTCAGGGCTGGTCTTCTCCCAATCGAGGATGGTTTTATAACGCTTGATGACGCCGGTGCGCTCATACTCAGCAATCGCCGCTTTCACGTCCGCGACCGGACGTCCCACCATTGAGGCAATAGCCTCCGGCGCAGTTCTTGCGTCTCGAGCCAGAATCGTCAGTATCTCGTCTGCAGCGTCAGGCATGGACATTAGTTTAACACGCGGTTGACAGCGTCAGCGCCGCCCAGCGACCAAACCAGGTGATTACTTGCCGTACCCTTTGGGTGCCTGTGACTGGTCGGCGCTGTTATCCCAGCTCTGGTGTTTGATGCGCCAGTTGCCGCTCTCTTTCACCATCTCGACGTCTCCTTTGGAGAAGAACGTTTTTGTGATCTTTGGATCTTTCTTGGATGCGCGCACCAACTTACCGCTGAATGTGACAAACGCCAGGTTGCCGTCGATTTTCTCCGAGTCGGGATGAAGCACGGTCGGAATCATCTGCTGCATGAGCTGCACAGCCCCGTCGGTGTCGCCTTTGGGGGCGGCGTTCATTGATTTGACAAGGTCCTTGCTCATAAACGGTTTTATAGCATCTAGATTCGTTGCCTTCATCAGCACATCGTGAAACTGCAGATATGCCTTTGTCGGCGACAGCTCCGCGCCGTGGGATGCGGGGAATGCAGGAACATTGGAGACCACTAGTGAGAGCATAGCGCCAACAATCGTTGTGCCCAGGCGGAAATGTCGCATAATCAACCTCGAGGAAAGCACCAGAACTCAAGTATTTTACCGCACGGCAGCAAGGCGATCTTTTTCTCGCGGGGCAGCCTACTCAGTGCCGGTACGACAATAGTCTCTCTGGTTGCGGGTTTTGAGCTTCGGGTGTCCTTAATATTGAAAAACGTTTCTGAGTCATTAGTAATATAAATCGTCTATCCGCGCGCTTTTGCAGCGTGCAGGTGAACTGATTTTCAGCCGCCTGTATATCTACTTGTGGTCGATCTGAGCAAGAACTCAAGAGTCGGGGCTGCTCGAGCAGTATAATTTTGCTTCGCTCCCGAGCACGTCAAGCAAATGCAATCGTCATCAATCAGCCTCTCCGGCGCTTCAGCAACCGCGATAGACTCACAGCTCTTTCGTTCGTTCTCTGATTCTGTACGTTTTGCCTTTGGCAATGACTCGCAGCTTGTCTTCAACATCGTCTCGGGTGGGCGTGAGATTATGCCGATGAATGCGGTCATCCTTCTGCAGGCATGTTCTTCCTTTGCCACTCTGGATGAGCACCTGAGCTCGCTGGCAGCACGCTTTCAAATTCCAGAGCAGCAACTGCCAATCGTGCGCAACAACTTGAAAAAGTTTGTCGATATCGGACTCTTGCTTTCGCGTCAATCTCTCATCGAGCAGTGCACAAACTCGGCTCCGGAGACCAGGTCTCAAGGCGCGCAAATCACCGCGGTCGGCGTACCGACTTGCAATCGACCGGAAAATCTGCACGCCTGTTTGACCAGTCTCGCCGAAAGCAGGAATCTCTGCGGACGTGATCTTCGCTTTGTCGTCGCTGACGACTCGCACGATGACTCGATAAGAGCTGCCAATGTCGATTGTCTGCGCGCCATCGCGAAGAGTTTCTCCCTGAAGATCTCATACCTGGGGAAAGAGGAAAAAGAACGATTTGCCGACGCTCTGGCCAATGAGAGCGGCTTGAGCAGATCGATCGTCGATTTCGCTATCCTCAATCCGGAAAGCTGTCCTATCTCCACGGGAGCTAATCGCAACAATCTTCTCCTCTCCACAGTCGGTGAAGCGTTTTTGCACTGCGATGACGACGTCATTTGTCGTGGCGCCGAAGTGGCGGAAGCAACGGACGGACTGACCCTGAGTTCCGTTTTCGACCCGCAACAAACCTGGTTCGATGAAGAAAGTATCGCATCGGATGCTTGGCCCGGCGTTGATGTATTTTCGTGGCACGAGAAGTTGCTGGGCAAGTCAGTGGCTCAATGTGTGGAAAACAGTCGTGGTCAGATTGATATCGACAAGGCCCACGCCATCATGTTTAGACGCTTGCAGAGCGGCGGCGGCCGAGTCCTGGTGACTTCATTGGGGACAGCCGGTGATTCCGGCATGGGTCTGTCGACTCAATTTCTGCTCTATGACGATGAAGAACGTTCGAGACTTATGCAGTCCGAGCAATTTTATCGTCACGCTTCGCAAACGCATCGGCAGCTGCGCGCCGTACTTAGCCCGACAATCACTGATGCCTGGTTCTGCATGAACATGAATTCCGGTCTGGATAACCGAGTCTTGCTGCCGCCGTTCAATCCCGTTGGTCGCAATTCCGACGCGATTTTCGGACGTTTGCTGCGCGCCACTGTGTATGATGGAATGTTCGGCTTCCTGCCGTTGTCCGTCGTGCATCATAAAACCACCGGTACTTTGAGGGAGGACGACGCTGGTTTTGTTCGCATGGCAAACATCTGCTACCTGCTTGTTAATTCGGAGGCTACCAGACACTTCCACTCCAAGGATACTGGCTGCAATCTCACCGACATTGGTGGGGCTTTGATCGATATCGGCTCTTTACCACTGGACGAGTTTGAGGAGCGCGTGCAGAGCAGTTATTGGAATTTACATGCAAACAGAGTGGCGGAACTCCACAGACTGTTGGAGAAGTATGGAGGACAGCCTGCCTATTGGGCTAATGATGTTCTCGCATATATTTCCCAACTGCAGTCTCGCGTGGTTGATCGCAACTATGTGGTGCCGGTCGATCTCGCTGCCAAATTCGGAGATGAAACGGCACGCAAATTAGCGCCCAAGCTGATCTATCGCTTCGGGCAGTTATTGTCTTGCTGGGAGATCCTGCGCAGGGCTGCAGCCAATCTTCCGTCATACGCCCTCGAGATCATGTGATGCCATCTCTACAGAGGTTGTTATGGACTCTATAACCGTTAGCGCGTCCAACGTCACGGCTGCCGACAATACAGAGTTTCAGTATCGTGTTTTGCCGGATTACACCAGGGTGCAGTTCGGTCAGGGCGCGGTTATCGTATATAGCAGCGTCACCGGTGCGCGAGAGATCATGCCTGTTAATGCAGAACGCCTGCTGCAAGCGTGCGATAAGTTCGCTACATTAGATGAGCATGCACAGAGGCTGGCAGTGCAGTTTCAACTTCCGCCCAATGAGCTGCCCGTGCTGCGCAACAACTTGGAGCAGTTTGCATCGTCTGGACTGCTTCTGTCGCGCCATCAGATTCTCTCTAAGTGTGTTGACGTGGCAATACCACCAGAGGTGGCACCAACGCGTATCGAAGCAGTGGGAATACCCACCTGCGGCCGTCCGGAAAATCTGCGCTCCTGCCTGTCCAGCTACGCTGAGAGCGTGCGCGCAACTGGACGCAGCCCTGCTTTTATCGTCGCCGACGATACGCGAGATGATGCTGTCATCGAGCAGAACGTGGAAGTGCTAAAGGAGCTGAAAAAACAGTACAGCATCGAGATTTTCTATGTTGGAAAGAGAGAAAAGGTACAGTTGGCAGAGACTCTTTCTGCCGAAAGCGGCTTACCGAGATCCATCATTGATTTCGCCGTTTTGAATGCGGAGAATTGCCCAGTCGGCACTGGCGCCAACCGCAATAACTTGCTTCTGGCAACAGTGGGTCTGCCCCACATGCAGGTGGATGATGACACAACCAGTCAAGCCGCCTGCGTACCGGATTACCAAGCGAATCTAACCCTGACCTCGTCGGACAATCCTAACGATATCTGGTTCGAAGAAGAGTTGATGAACGTCGATTCGTGGCCGATAGTCGACGTGCTTGCACTGCACGAGCAGATGCTCGGTAAATCAGTGACGAAATGCATGGAGAACGGCGTTGGTGATGTTAACGTCGATACGGTGGGCGAAAGCTTTCTCAGTCGCCTGAAAACTGACGGGGGCAGAGTTCTTGTTACTGCGATGGGCACCGCCGGTGATTCCGGACTTGGTTGGTCTAATCAATATCTTCGTTATCGCGGTGCCATTCGCGAACGTCTCATGCGGTCGGAGGAAAGCTACCGTCAGGCGCTCGGTTCGCATCGCCAGGTACGGGGCGCAAACGCTTCCACGATCACGGATTCGCCGTTTTGCGTTTCGATGAATCTCGGTTTGGACAATCGCCAACCGTTGCCACCGTTTATACCGGTGCAGCGCAAGCAAGATAATATGTTTGCTCGTCTAGTGCATGCTTCCGTGCCCGGCTCATTATTCGGATTTATGCCGTGGACGATCGTTCATGGCAAACCAGGCGTGACCAGGCGCGATTTCGATCGCGGGCGCAATAGATTCTCAGATATCTGCTGGAATCTGCTCAATATCGAGGCTTCCTTTTGTCAGGCGAAAACCGCCCAGGCAAACCTGACGGATATCGGCAACGCATTGATGCGCATCGGTTCCGCATCTCAAGCTGAGTTCGAAGAGTTGGCCGCCGGAACAATGTGGATGATCCATTCACGCGACGTCATTGAGTTGCAAGAACTGCTGAGAATATACGAAGGGCAACCATCGTTTTGGGCTGCTGATGTTGTGCAGTACATAAAAGACCTGCGCCAGGCGTTGCCGCGCCCCCGCTATATCGTGCCCGTTGATCTGGCGGCATCATTTGGTGATGACGCTGCACGAAAGATGGCACCGCGCCTGGTGTATCGGTTCGGTGAGATCCTGACGCACTGGATAACAATTCGCAAGGCTGCGGAGGCGACGCGACTGGCTCACGCGCGCAAGATTTAAGTGGCAATTCGTTCCTTCATCCGGTGCCGGTTCAGTGTTGACTGAGACCATTGGCGACAAACAATAAGCGCTGCCCTGTCGAGGACAGCGCCGGAGATGATTTAGCTGCGCAATCAGTGGGTGGTATTGGCAGGGTTTTGCGCTTGGGTTTGCGTCTTCGCTTGAGAACCGCTCTTTTGGGCTTCGAACTCCTTGTTCTTTTCCAAATCGGCTTTCACGAAGGTTTCTTGCGAAGCTACCAGTTTTGTTGCCACGCCGTTGGGGCTCGGATAGTACTGGTCGAGACGACGAATTCTGGCGAGTACGTTCAGCTCTTCTTCGTCAATTTTGACTTGTTTGGCGCCATGAGAGTGCGGCTGCTGTGCTGGAAAGTTGGGATAAAGTTCCATCAGTGAGCTCTCCAAGAGCGCGATCTTCGGTGAATAGATCCTGTTGGCAGGAGGCACCGACTCCAGTTGACGCAAGGCTTCGAAATAGTACGGTTTGGCTTTGCGTCGGCCACCCTGCTCTCTAGCCGTTTCTGCGGCGGACAGATAACGCTCCCACATTGCCGCCTTCTGCCCCTTGCTTGGAGCTAAAGCAGCAGTGTCCTCAGCATCATACGTGTGAGACGATTTGGTGCTTTTGACCGCAGGTCCACGTTGCTTGAATCGGGAATTGGCTGGAGCCTGAGATTGCCAATCTGTGGCTTGGCACAATCCAGCTTCTGACATCACCGCTATAACCATCGCACTGAGAGCGAAGGCTGCTATCAATTTGTTCTTCATCTACGTGACTCATTGAAACTCAGACCGGTATATTTTACTGCGATCTTGACAAAAAAAACGAGGCACTCGCGTGCCTCGTTTTATACAACTCTCTAATGAGGGTTATAGGCTGCCTCTCGGGATCTTGATCAGACCTTCCGGTGTGCAATCGTACAAGGTAGCGTTGCCGGTGTTCGGAACAACGGCTACGCCATTGACTGTTACGTTTTCGATGGTCTGGAGACCGTCTCCACCGTTGTAAGGCCAGGTGATGTCGTAAATCCAGAGGTTTTCGTACTTGACACCTTTCGGCAACGTGAAGAAGGAGTTGCTGGCTGGTGTGAAGATGAAATTGCCGAACTTTGTGCCTGTGAACAAACCGAATTCGGACCAATCGACTTCTCCGATGTAGTCGAAACGGACTCCAGCCTGGAAGCCGACCGACTGCAAGGTGAGCATGACGCCAAGATGCGGGTCGTTGGAGTTGCTGATGTCGTAGTTGAACTTGACTGTGCCAGCTTTGGTGTTAGCGGCATCGAGTCTCAAACCGACTATCGAGAACTCATCGTCCTGATCGCCTTCAAAGGTGAAGAAGGTGGCCGGATTGTGATGAGCGCTATGGTTCCATTTGGTGAAGCCACCATCTTGGAAGAATGTGTTTATTGGCGGTGCGCAGTAGAAGCCACTCGCCAAAATGTGAGTCGGCGACTGCGCGAACGCAGGCGCGGCGCATGCGGCCGCAACCGTCACGCCTAGTGCTACGGATTTAGAATTCATTTTTTGCTCCTTCAGGAAATACTAAGAGGTCACCCACCACATCGCGCCGGCTGCCAAGACAGAAATCATGCCGCCGACCAACCACTAGTTTTTTACCACATTGACTTCAGCTCTAACAAACAGAGCAATGTTTTTCCAAAAATTTTTGTTTTCAAGTGGTATTAATCTTGGTGGCGTCACCATGCGTGATACCGGCTGAGCCTGCGTCGCGCGCCCTATTTCGACCTTTGCAAAGTGGCAGACCGTGCGGATTTCACGCAACAATACGCAAAGTTGTATATGCCGTGAAATATCCCCCTGCGGGGGGATAGGACGACTGATTGACATGCACCGAATCTGGTGCCTGATTGAAGACAGTGATCAACGCGAAGTAAATGAAACGACTGAAACTGGCTTGCCAACACGTTTGCGCATATCGAATGCATAGCTAAACCGAGCTTGTCAGTTGCGCTTTTATTAAATCGCCGGGCAGCACTGCAAAATCTGATCACTCATCCGCCGGCGTTTTCTCAATCCGATATGCCGATTGCCGCTGGCTGATAGGGCTTGTCATCATAGTTTTGACTGGGCAACATTATTATCAGTCTTGCGCTTCCCCGCCTGTCGAATCGGCGTGGGGATGTAATGAGCTGTCTGAACGATTCATATGTAATCCGTTGATTGCGCAGCACTGCGGTCGAATTCCTGGCAATGCGGCGCGATTTTGTCTCGACATAATGGATGACAAGATCGTGTCTGGAAAGCCGAGTCGAACGCGAACAGACGAAAGAATTCATTACCCTCGCCCAAAAAGGCGTTGTCATATGATAAATTGAGCTTGGTTGGAAGAAAGAGGATCCTCAAATGGCAGATACAACGACCACAACAGCTCCGACAGTGGTAAGCGTCACGGAGCAAGCAGCGCAGGAAGTGAAACGCCTTTTGGCTGAGGAAACCGGTAAGACCGGCTTGCGGCTGGCAATCAACGGCGGCGGCTGCTCCGGCATGTCCTACGGACTGAGCTTTGACAATGCCGAAGAGAAGGATCACGTCGTCGATGCACACGGCATCAAAGTTTTCGTCGATCCGAAGAGCGCTATCTACTTGAAGGGCACGACCCTGGATTTCCAGAGCGGGCTCGAAGGCAAAGGATTCGTAATCAAAAATCCCCAAGCCAAAGGTAATTGCGGCTGCGGCAAATCCTTCAGCGTCTAATTGCCGTTTTGACATATATCGGACCGCTCTGTCGCCTCGCGCGCGGAGCGGTTTTTGTTTCGGCTACATATATTCGCTGCGTCGCTGGAGCTGAGCAGCTTGCTGCATAAGCCCCCCTCGGGCGGCGCGCTTCCCTTCGCTGACTGGGCTGTGAAGGTCAGGACTCTCCGTCGCTGGGGGTTAGACTCAGGCGTTCAGCTAAGGGAAGGTGAGCTGGGGCGTACATGAGGTAATATTCCTCATGACTGGTTGTGGGGAAGAGAGATGCCCGACGAGACGAGCGTCCAAATGAAGCGCCTGCGAGAGACAGGTGGATTTTGGAAAGCCGACCCATACGGTCTGATTGAGGTATACGGGAAAGACGACATGCGTTTTCTGCAGGCGCAGACGACGAATGATGTCGCCCAACTCGGTCAATGCAACGCCCAAAGCAGCTGCCTGCTGGATCGAAAAGCGCATATTCTAGCGGCGTTCGATCTCTATCGCCGCCACGACTCGTACCGAATTATCGTTGAGAAATCTCAAGTTGACTCGATTCTCACTCATCTCGAGCAGTATCGGATCGCTGACAAAGTCGAGTTTCTCGACCTCAGCAATACAGGCAAGTTTTTCGTCATCCAGGGGCCGAAGAGTCGTCGCGTTATTCATGCCGGCCTTCGCAATCATCCAGGAGCCTCGATCTTCAGACACGATGTTATCGACCTAAAACTCTGGGACACCGCGGTGCATCTGTTTCGCAAGTCGATAACCGGTGAAGATGGATATTTCCTGTGGGTAACGAACTCGGACGCCGACAAGCTGTGGTCAGCGTTGGCGCAGGCTTGTAAGGCGATCGGCCTGATACCGCTCGATGATGAGTTGTTGCAGATTGCTCGAGTCGAATCGGGTATTCCGAAATTCGCGGTCGATTTTAATAGCGAAAATTTCCTGCCCGAGACAGGTTTAGAGCATCTGGCTGTCAGTTACACCAAGGGCTGTTTTCTCGGACAAGAAGTTCTCGCCCGCGTGAAGAGCCAGGGAGCTCCTACTCGGGGACTGGTCGGGCTTCTCTTTCCGCCGGGCGAGCATTGGACATTTCCCCACGACTCTTCGGTTCAACTAAACGGTGAAGAGATCGCGTCGCTGAAATCAAATATCTATTCGCCGACTTTGGATCGCGTCATCGCTCTCGCTTCGGCAAAGCGTGACTACCGTGCCCCGGGCAAATCGTTCGCCGTGACGATCAACAGTAAAGCTTGCACTATTGAAGTGACCGACCTGCCGTTCGTGCAAGCAATTTCATTAGCTGACAAAGCGAGAGGATTGTACGAGGAAGCTTTGCAGCTCTATGCGAAGGAAAGCGAGACGAGCACCTCATCTAGAGCTGTCGAGCTGCTGGAAGATGCTCTTGATATGAGCCCCGGACTGGAAGACGCGTACGAGGCTCTTGGTGTCATTCTTTCCAAGCGTGGGCGCCTCGATGACGCGATCAGCTTGATGCGGCAGCTTGCTGAGCTTAATTCTGATTCCATCATGGCGCACACGAATCTGTCCGTGTTCTACATGGAGAAGAACTTGATTGAACAGGCTGAGGAAGAGAAAGCGATCTCCATGAGCATTCGCATGCGTATCGCCGCGCGGCAAGCGACGCTGGAAAAGGAGCAGAAGGAGAAGAAAACTGAGGAGCGAGAGGAAACCCTGCAGAGATTGGAGATGTTTCAACAGGTGATCGCCATCGATGCTGAGGATCTACTCGCCAATTATGGCGTCGGCAGCTGTTTCGTAGCGCTGGGCGAATTTAGCCAGGCGATTCCGTTTCTTCGCAAAGCAATCGAAGTCAAACCTACGCACACAGTGGCGTACATCAGTTTGGGCGAAGCGTATGAAGGGTTGGGCGACGTCTCTCAGGCAGTCGCCAGTTATGAAAAAGGAATTGACGTGGCCTCGGCTCGTGGCGACATGACGCCACTGAAAGAGATGCAATCACGATTGGCCGCTCTGAAGACGGCCAAGTCGGGCGAGCCGGCATAATATCGAAGGCTACAGGGCGTAACGAAAATCGGGACTGAGCTGTGCTCGCACTTTCGTCGTAATGTCGAGTACGGTTGCTGCGCTCAAATATTGGCAGAAGGCTCCCACTTCGCCCCGTCGCGTTTTGTAAGACTCGGGGTCATTTACATTTCCCGGAAGAAGAAACGGAAGGCGCTGATCGTTTTTTGCTTCCAGTGCCCGCATGTTATCGATGCTGCCGAATTTAACCGCCTCTTGAATGATGGCATCGCTGATAGAGCTGAAGCCAAGAAAGCGCGCCACTTTTTTCAATGTAGCGGCTGTGTCAAGATTGAGATCTTCGTAGCGAATGTGGAGAAACTTTTTCGTCGCCTCTCTGTTTTCGTTCCATATATTTAGGTACGAAATGATGGTGTCCAGTCCACCAATTTCTTGTTGGGCGAATTCTTCGATCGAGCCTGCAAACGGCTGCACACGCGGCGCCAACGTTGTGCTAGCAGCCAGGGCGCCGTCAGGTGGAGGAAGAAACCCCTTGCTCTTTTGATAGTAATTTGACACTAATATGTCTCTTGGATCGCGCGATAGAAATATCACCGATTCATTTCTATATCGAGTTTTGTCGTGATCCAGCTCCTCCGGAGTTTTCCATTGTGGATAATCGTCATGAGCATAGAGAATCATCGGCACGCGCGGATGCGGTTTGAGAGCGGCAAGTTGTTCAATGGCGACGCCCGGCAACCCCAGCTGCAACTCGAACACGCGCGCGAGCATCATACGCAGCCAGCTCCTTCCCGAACCAGGAAACGCGATCACAACCGCGTGCAACTGATCCGGCGTTATCGATTCGCCCGGTCGCGTTGCCAGGATTGGCGGTACCAACTTCTGTTTAAGTCCCTTCAGACCCACGCTTTACTTCCCCCGCTGCCAATGGCATGTCAACGTGATTATCCGAAATTTGTCCGAGCCGAGGAGACAGATTAAAATAAACTCCGGTCGCAAACGGCAGTCAAGTGGGTCGGGCGGTGCTGAATAAACCTAAATGGCTGAATGCAGTGGCGGTGGCAGTCTATGTCTTTCTCTATTTGCCGATTGTAGTGCTCGTCGTTTTCAGTTTTGAACAATCACGTCTGGCAGTGCATTGGACGGGCTTTACTCTTAAATGGTACGCGCAGCTTCTTACTGATCAAACCCTGGCGCTGGCGCTTACTAACAGTCTCATAGTGGCTGTGACGGCGGTGATCGCTGCCGGCATCATGGGCACTATGGCGGCAGTCGGGCTGGCGCGCTTGCACTTTGCAGGCAAAGAGATTTTTCGCGCTCTCGTTCTTTTGCCGTTGATCATTCCGGAGATCGCGATGGCGGTCTCCGCTCTCACTCTCTTTCTGGCGATGGGACTGACACTTGGTCTGGCGACGATCATAGTGGCGCACATCGTTTTTTGCATCTCTTACGTGACGCTTACGGTAATCGGGCGGTTAGACGGCATCGATCCGCGTCTGGAGGAGGCTGCGCGCGATCTGGGGGCATCACCTTTGATGGCGTTCTTTCGGGTGACGCTGCCATTGCTCATGCCTGGAATTATCGCTGGATGTTTGCTGGCATTCGTTCTTTCGCTTGATGATTTCGTCATCACCCAGTTCACCGCCGGAGTCGGTGCTACCACGCTGCCTTTGCGCATCTATTCGCTGGTCAAATTTGGTGTCAGCCCTGAGATCAATGCGCTCAGCACTCTTATGATCTGCACCACTGTAGCGCTGACATTGTGCGCTGAGACTTTAGGTAAAAAGAAGGCGACCTTATAGCTCTATCCCGAGCTGCTTGCCTTGTTGCTTTATCTCGAGAGCCGCTTTTCGCATTTGCGGCCAAACTTTAAGCAGTCTGCCCGTTCGCAATACCAGCCGCTGCATCAAGGTTCTGGCGTGCTCTCTGCCGAATGCATCGACCAGATCGGCCGCCAAACAAAAGTCCGGATTAGCTAAAGCTTCTCGAGTAAGATCGATGTATCTCTGTGCGTCTTGAGACCAGTAATTCGGTTGCCTGCCGAAATTCTTCTGCGCTCGTTCCAGATCGCGAATTCTCACGAGCGCCAGTCTGAAAGTACGCAGCCTCACTATCTCTTCGAAGTTGCTCAGCGGCATGGTGCCGAGGTCCTCCAGATATTGTCCGAGGAGAAACAGATTTTGCTGCGCGCTTCTGTACTTCATCGGCGAGAACTGTGTTTGCAGCATATTCATGATCTTGCCGCAAAAGAGTTGTGTGGCGCTCTTACGCATATCGTATTGAAAGCGGCTCGGGCGAATGTGTACGAGAGCCCAGGGTAAATGGGCGATATAACCTTCGCAGGCGCTGAAAAGAAACGAACAGAAGTTGGTGTCTTGAGCGCGTTGAACGGGAGTAAACGGCGGCAAAAATTTTCGATTGTCGAGCCCGAGATTTATTCCCGATGCCTGCGCCAGATCGCATATCGTGGTTTGATTGACGCAACGGGTAAGCTGGTGAGTGTCCATGGCGCGCTGATAGACTTCTTGCGTGCGCGTCAAGCGTTGACGATTCTCGCCTGTGAGGCGCAAAAACGTGTAGAACGGAGAGCCTGTTCCACAATCACCGGCCATGCCTATGGACGAGACTAAAATACTGCCCCCGTTTTGATGGATTCGTTCTATAAACGACGGCGCCACCTGATCGAGATCCACAGTAGGATTCCTTTTTACGAGGTCTGTTACGGAGCGCCCGAGCACCTCTTCGTGCAGCTTGAAGAAATCAGCCTCGGCATCAATTTTTGGAAAATCTTCGTCGTGCGAGGGAAACCACATCTCAGCCGGCAGATCTTGTGAACTGAGCTTGAGCCCGGAGATAAACGACGGGCTGGGAGCCACACTGCATACGGTGTCATCATCGACCTGTACCGTCATCTCGCCGACGGTGGAAAGAAGCAGCGCATTGCGCCGCATTCCTGTGTCGATGGGACACCGTTCAATGTTGAGTAGCGCGAAGTCGACGATTTCTTGCGGCAAGTCCGCCGTACGTGCCAGTTGCAAAGCAAATGTTTCGACACTCTCCTGATTGAGGTACAGTATCTCGACGCCAAACTCCTTTTTCACCGCCCTGGCGTTTTTCAAATTCGCCTCGGCGCTTGCCGGATCGTCAGAGCCGTCCATCACAACAAGACGCAATGGCCGCCCAGACTCGTTTGCTAATCGAGCGTAGCTTTCCAGGCAATTTTTGAGAAACGCCGGTCGATTGCGAGTGGGCACACCGAGCGAGCTGATTGACGCAGTTGTCGTCTCGGAAGGCACTGAGAGCCGTTGCAAAAGCTCTGCCCTCGACATGAGAAGCCCTTTGTCGATCAGCTCTTCGATTTCGGCGCGTGTCTGCTCGGAGGTTTCCCCGTTAACAACATCATCTACTGTTCGGAACGTGCGAAACTCTTGCAAATGGTGCGCGCTGGTATTGAGCAGCCGAGCTGATCTATCGGTAATGAGATTGTGCGCTAGAACTTCAGCCTGTCCGAGGGGAACGTTAGTTATTCCAAGCGCTCGATACTTTTCAGTCTTCACCGTCATTTCGATATCATCCGGTACGGGAGATTTCCTTTGGCTTGCAGCTCTGCCGCGGCCTGGCGCAGTGGCAACCAATGGCAGAGAAGCTGTCCCAGATTGAGAACGAGCTTTTGCATTCGCGCACGCGCTTCGTCGTTGTCTGACTGACGGGCGAAGTCTGCTGCAATTACATAGTCGGGCGCAGCTACGGCCGATTTCAGTTGACTGCATTTTGTTCGTACCGCATCGGCCCAAAAATGTGGGCGCTGGCCAAACTTTTTCAGCAGGGCTTCTAATCGCTCGATTTTGGTGCTCGCTAAAATAGAGGCAATGCGCTTGATCTCCTGCTCGAAATCAGCAAGCGGTGCCGTGCCCCAATCGATAAGAAATTCGCCCAGCCTGCTAAAGCCGTGACGGGGATCGATGCTCGCCAACGGTTGATACGAGCGAAGAAATGCGAAGACAATATCTCCGGAAGTTAGTTTGACGCCGGAATCTCCGGTGAAACTGTTGCTTTGGCGGGTGAGGATTTCGGGGAGAAAACCGAAATAACACGCTCCTGAATTTGCTTGCAGAAGATTGGCGAAGCACTTCTCCTGATTCTGCCTGACAGGTACGAATGGAGGCAGAACTTGCGTATTATCGATGGCGATGTTGAGACTGGTGCTAAATGATTCGCTGCTCACCGTCGCTCGTGCCACTCCTTGCACTGGCGCACCATGTTGCATAATCGCCGCAAAACTCTGCTCGTCAGTGGTGAGGCGCCCGTGTGCCGGACCGTCCAGGCGCAGAAGCAGTTCGAGTTGGGACAGGCTTGACGAGAACATCTCTCCGACGGAGGTGACAGCAACTGAACTTTCCGGACGAGCGTTTTTGAAAAACGAGTGTTTAACCGCCGTCAATGAGGCGCCTTCGTCAATCAGCGCACCGAGACTGCGCCCCAAAAGTCGTTCATGAACGCTGAAAAGATCCTCGTCGCCAGGGCCTTGATCTTCTTTTTTGCCCCAGAAGGTCGTAGGCGTGTACTCAGATGTCAGCTGCACACCCGTCTCGCGCCCTGCCGGCGCAGTCAGATCACAGAGTGTGTCCTGACCTACGAGCAGTGCCAACTGTCCCACCGTGCTGAGCGCAAATGTATTGAGGTTTCCTCCAGAGGTATGCAAAAACTCGCTAGCAAGCAGCGCCAAGCGCACCGCATCCAGTGGCACGTTTGCGTGAGAGGACAAAGCTTGGCAGAACTCTTCTCGACTTTGTCTATCTGAGTAGGCGACGTCGATTTTTAACGCTCGCGTGGTGGCCTCCAGGCGTTCACGATTCTGCGCAGCCAATTCCGGGCGTGAATCGTCTGTCACGTAAACCTGCATTTGACGTCCCAGTTGCAACAACTTGGCGCCGTAGCTGCGCACGCATCTTTCCAGAGCTTCCGGATCGTCGCAGGCGGAGATACCCAGTGCCGTTATTTTTCTATCTAACTTGTCGTGATAGTTCGCGCGTAAAACAGTTTTTAACTCCAAGTCCGAGACAAGCAGCTTGCGCGCGGCCAAGCTTTTCAGCTGTTCGTGCAGTTGTGCCACTGTATGCGGTGCTAAAGCCAACTGTCTGCACAGCGATATGGCGTGGCACTCCAGGGTGGCAGAGCCCTGCACGGACTGCAGAAGTTGCATCTCCTGAGCAGAGAGAATTTCGCTCCTGGCGAATTGCGGCGCGTAGACGAGCGCTCTTCCATCACCGAGCGCGTATCGCGTCAAATCGAGCGCACAACGGAATTCCGTTGTCGTATCAACCGTAATGCTGGGGTCGCACTTAGTGCTCATCGCTTTCTTTCGTGGTTGCGCCTGATCGTATCAAGTTTGCCCGTGGGGGAATGCCGTCGGCAGTGCGAAGTTTAAAAGAATCTTGAGTAAGCAGTAATAATATGTCATAGAATTGCGGGGTTTACAGGGGAAGTTAGTTTGTGAGCGTTACTACCAGAACAGCACTCGTCGAGCAGACTGCCACAAAGCGCGGTTGGCGCGCTCGACTAACTGAAAGTTGGATCAACTTCCTTGCCGATTGCGGATCGCCCTTAAATTTAGCTGTCGTGCGAATTTTTGTGTTCGCCGCTATCCCGTTTAGTCGTGATTTTCAGGAAGCGACTAAGTATGCGAGCTTTCCACGTGAACTGATTGTGCCGCCAATGGGCATGAGTTGGCTGCCGATCGCGGCTATCGATCCGTCCATCGTTGCCTGGGCCCAGAGTTTTTTGGTCGTCTCCTGCGTTTGCGCCGTGCTTGGGTGGCGGACGAAGATATCCACCCTGGTGGCGACAATCTTGAGCGTGTACGTGCTGGCGATGCCCCAGATGCTCGGCAAGACAAACCACAACAATCTCGTTCTTATATGGTTTGCCTGGGTTCTGTCTGCGTCGAGGTGTGCTGATGTCCTATCGGTCGATGCAGCTATTCGCGGTTGGCGGGCAGCCCGTCCGAATATGCATGTGCTGCAAGAGCAGTCGATAGTGTATGGACTGCCAATGAAGATCCTCTTCCTGACAATGGGGTTGGTGTACTTTTTTCCTGGTTATTGGAAATTGCACACGTGCGGTCTTGATTGGGCCTCGGCGGATCACATGCGCTTGCAGCTCTGGTCTCAATGGCATGGCACCCACAGTCAACACTGGCGCGCTGATAAATTGCCCTGGTTGTGCAGTTTGATGGGATGGGGCACGATCGCATTCGAAAACCTGTTTTCATTTGTCGTCCTCTTCCCGTTTGGACGCGTGTTGCTATTGGCTATTGGACCGCTTTTCCATGCCGGTATTGCTGCGATCATGCGTATTTATTTTTACGCTCTGATCGGTGCTTACGTCACGCTGGTCGACTGGCAGAAGGTTTGCAATTGGCTGTCACCGCGCCTGTTCAAGCAGCGTCTGACTATTCATTACAGCAGTAGCGATCAGCTCAGTCGCCATGTTCTCGGTGCCATCAAATCCATCGACCTGTTCGGGGCCATGGTGTGCGAAGAACAAGAGGGGCTCGAGCACTCTCCTGGCGCCGTCGTCGCCGGCAATGCCGTATTCGGTACGGACGTGTACAAATCCGCTCTGAAAACGACAATTATCGGCTGGTTGTTTCTGCCCTTTTTGCATCAAATTGTGGAAAGGCAAGTTGCCCGAGGCGGAATCGCTGAGGACCGCTCCAAGACGCAAGCTACGCCGGATAAGCCAGTGGTGAGCGACTGGCGTTCTCTTATAACTGTTGCTGTCGCTGCAGCCATCCTTTTCGCCGGCAATGTCTACATGGGCTTTCGCGGAACTTCGAACGGGTGGCCGTTCGCTTGCTTCCCACGCTTCGACGCTATGCCTGATTCCGAGGTAAATGAACTCAAAATAGAGGCGTTCGACGCGAACGGAAAATCCCTGAAGGTGCCTCGCCCGCAGAGTGTTTTCGGAGCTTCACAATGGCACTCTGTCTGGTATCGCGCCTTCTCGAAGAAAACTGAGAACGGAGATGTGATCTTGACCGCGATTTGGAACTGTCTTGCAGAGCGAGACCCGTCACTGACAGCTGCGCAATCGGTCAAATATATCATCGAGAAATACGACACAGACCCGGATACTGTCTCCAAAGAGCCGCTAGCTTCAGAAGTCGTTTTCGAATTTAGACCGTAAGGTGCAATAGTGAAGGGACGGGTTCTGGACCGCCAGGGTGAGATCATCGATTCGCGAGAGCGTAGTCGACGGCTGCCTTCATGGCTGTTCAACTTCCTTGAACAGTCAGGCGCACCATTGAATCTGGCGATCTTTCGCATCGTCATTTTTCTGCGTATACCATTTTGCCGCGATTTCACCGGTAGTTTGGGCAGCAGCTTTCTGCCCAGTGAGTTTCGTGTTGCGCCGTATGGATGGCAACCGATTTTAGATTGGTTGCCTATCAATCCGACCGTAGATGGCTGGGCATGTGCGCTTCTACTGGTGGCATGCGTCACCACCGCGATTGGATTTCACACCAGAAAATCCGCCATTATCGCGTCGCTTTTAGCCACGTACGTTTTCCTCGTGCCTCAGCTGGCGGGCGGATTTGCTCATAACGATCTGGCGCTTCTCTGGTTCGCCTATATGCTGGCTGCCTCACCGTGTGGTGATGTTCTATCAGTCGATGCGGCGATCAAAGCATGGCGGACTGCTGATTCCAGCGCGCCGAGCCCAACCAGGCAATCGCTTCGCTATGGGGTGCCGGCGAAATTTATTTTCGTTCTTCTCGGCATCATCTATCTTTTCCCCGGGCTCTGCAAGTTGCATGCTCTTGGCTTGGATTGGGGCTCTGCACACAACATGCGACAAGAGCTCTGGTCGCACTGGGTGAGCGAGCGAGTGGTGTCACCGCTGCGGGTAGACCAATCGCCCCTTCTCTGTCATATCTTAGGGTTGAGCACTCTAGCCTTTGAGACCTCCGCGATTCTGCTCGTTCTGTTTCCCCTCGGGCGTGCGGTTCTTGTGGTGGCGGGGCCATTGTTTCACAGCGGCATTTGGCTTCTTATGGGCATTCAATTTTTATCGCTTCAACTCTGTTATGTCGGTCTGGTCGATTGGCAATACCTCTGCCAGCGGCTGTCGGTGCGTTTTATCAAACAGCCGAAAGTAATTGAGTACGATGCCGCAGATTTGCCGACGCGCAGACGCCTTTCCGTGCTGAAAGCATTTGACTTCTTCAACGCTTATAGGTGTGTGGAACGACAAAAGGGAACGGAAGATTTTCGCGAGCGTGAAACAGTCACCATCAGTAGTGCCAACTCCGGCGCCACCCCCACGTTGCTTCCGGCTATTGTGGTGGGCAGCGTCCTTATTGTAGGCAATATCATTTGCGGCGCTGGAGGAATAGCTACTGGTTATCCGATGTCGTGCTTCCCGCGCTTTGATAAAATTCCTCCCTCAGAGCGACGAGAGGTTGTATTCGAGGCGCTCGACAAGAAAGACCATGAAATCCCCATTCGATTACCCGACGACAACTTCGATTTTGGGGCAGACCGGTGGCGCAAGCTCTGTAGCAACGTTTCTAAAATTAAGGCGGGACGAGAGGTCGCTATCCAACATCTCTGGAAATTTGTCGTGCTCAGGCATACTCCCGCTGGCAAAGTTCATACGGTAAGGTTTATCGACGAACGGTTTTCGATCGATCCCGCCGACGCCGGCGAAAATCCCGTGCGATCAGAAGTCTTGTACGAATTCAATCCGGATCAGAAGTGATCTCTTGAACCCTCTTTTGCCTGCCGCTCTTTGTACTTGCGCGCGAAATAAAAGAGGTTCCACTTGAAGTTGCGCACGCGAAAGCGATGGTAGCCGCAGCCTTTCATGTCTTTGTAGGCGTCTTCGACTGACCATCCCTGGCGGCTTATGCGAAAGATCGCAACGAGCAGTCCGGTTCGATCGGCGCCGTGTAAACAGTGCACAAAAATAGGTCTTCGCGCCGAATCATCGACGATGGCGAGGAAATCATTGATTACTTTTTCGTTGGGCAAGACCCAGTAAGCCAGGCGAAAACTGACGTAAGCCATGCCTGTGGCTTCCACTTGCTCGCGCTCCACGGCTACGTGCCGAGGGCGCCAGCGCAAATTAACGACCGTGCGCACACCCAGCTCTGCTAACGCTTTGAAGCCTTCTTCGCCGGGCTGTCCGCCACGAAAGAGAAAAGGGGTGACGCGGCGAAAATTTGGTATCGGAACGCTCGCATCTACCGGCGGGCTGAGTGTCGTTGGTTCGAAGTCCGGCGGTGATTGTGAAGCGTTGTCGTCCATTGTCGACCTTATATTCAGCTTCCTCGTGAACGCCTGACTGGGCAGGGCGGCTGCAGAGGACTTATCGTATAATTTTACCCAGATGTAGCTGGATCACCAATTTTCTTCGACAGCCCGAGCCTGCGGCGATGTTCTATCTGTAGACGCCGTATTGGATGACTCAACCTTGCCAACAACCGAGACGACGCCAGAAAACTACCAGGTCGTTCATGCAATTCCCGGACGCCTGCGGGTGCGCATTGACGGACTGTATCGCAGACCGTCGCTGGCACTCGGTGTCTTGAAGCTGTTGCACGGCTGTACCGGCTTGCGCTCGGCGCGTGCCAATGCTGACTGCGCTTCGCTGATTATCGAGTACGACCCTGAGTGGTTTGACCCGATTGCCTGGTTGGACCGAATGCAGCTCGAAAAGGTAGCGCCGATCGAGCTTAAGAGACATGAGGTGGCGAAGCCCATATTGGCTCCTTTGCATCGTGCTACCTATGATTTGGAAGAGCGGCTGCCGCCTCGTACGCAATTTGTGCTGGGCGCCCTCGCATTCGGTTCTTCTCTTTTAGGCGTGCCGGCGCCTATAGCGAGAGCTTTGACCACTCTTTCCGCTATTCCCATCCTCAACCGCGCGCTGCAGACTGTTTTGGAAGAGCGACGCGTCGGTGTCGATATGCTCGATGGTACCTCGTGTCTTTTTCTGGTGGCTAATGAACGGTTCTTGCCTGCGTCCTTAATGACTTGCTTGATCGGCTTGGGTGAATTCATTCGTGACAACGTCACTCAACGCTGCCAGCGATTGATCGCGCATCAGCTCGCTCTGTTCAAACAGTCGGTCTGGTTGATGAAGGGACATGGACGGGTGCGAGTGCCGCTTTCGGAGCTAAATGCCGGCGATCGAGTGGTGACATACGCCGGCGAGTTGATTCCGTTCGAGGCCATGGTGCTGGAGGGTGAAGGCAAGATCGTACCTGCCGATCCGGAGACAGATTTCGAACCGATTGATGTAAAACCGGGTGATGTCGTGGCATCGAATATGGTGCTATTGGACGGCAAGCTCTATCTTCGATATGACCGCCACGAGAGTACCGCGCTTGCCAGGGATCTCGGCAAGCTGAAGAAGAGACAGCGCTGGCTACAGCGTACCAAGCTGCAGAGAGATGCGCTGAAGACCGGATATAAACGGATTGGCCCGATGCTCTGGATGTCCGGACTGTTTTTCTTCTTCACGAGAAGACTCGAAGGCGCACTTTCTATCATCACTTTCGACTTCATTACCGGGATAAAGATTGCCATACCGATTGCGGTGCTCGCATCGATGGATCACGCCGGTCGTCGCGGTGTCATCGTTCGCAGTGCCACCGCCCTGGAGAAATTATCCGAGGTAGATGTGGTAGTTTTCGCTCGCAGCGGCACGCTGACAGCGCTTCAGCCGGTCGTGAGCGACGTGTTCATCTGCAACGATTTCTCGGTGGAAGAAGTTACCACGCTCGCCGCCGCCGTGGCTGAGCGGTACAACTACCTGCAAGCATACGCGATATTTCGATATGCCCACGTCAAAACAATGTCGGTTCCTCAGCGCACCTCATCTCAACGTATCCCCGGTCTGGGCGTCTCAGGACAGGTCAATGGGCGCACCGTCGTAGTCGGACGCACGCGCTTGATGGAAGAGAATGGCATTGACCTTAGCCCCGCTGCCGCATTTCTGGAAACCTGCAGAGAGCGTGGCGATTCCAGAGCATGTGTCGCCATCGACGGCAAGCTGGCAGGAATCATCGCCTACCAGGATCCGCTGCGCCCGCACGCTGACAGTGTCGTGAAGGAACTGCACGCTCTCGGAATAAAAGAGATCGCGATGATGACGGGAGGCAGTCAGGAATCTGCCGATTCCCTAGCTAAGAAGGTCGGCATTGATAAGGTCTATTATCGGACTCTGCCTGTCGATCAGGCTGAGATTGTCCGCGCCTATAAAAAGCTGGGACGCAAGGTGGCCGTCGTGGGCGATGACACGGATGATGCGCTGGCGCTGGAAGTTGCCGATGTCGGTATCACGCTCGAATCAAGCGCCGACGTGGCACGCTATCGCGCCGATGTGATTCTGACAGAGGGATTGCCTGGACTCGTCGATGCAATCGAGGTGGCGCGCGAAGGCATGCAACTGGCCCGGCAGAACATGTTTGTCGTCTCGGCTCCAAACTGGTTGGGCTTGGGATTGACGGTGACGGGCAGAGTAGAGAGCGTAGTGGCGACCTTGCTCAACAACGGCTCCGTCATTGTCGGCGCCGCCAACGGTATGCGCCCGCTTCTTGTTAAAGATGAGGCCGATGTGGAGTCGGAAGACCGCACTCTGCTTGATTGAAGTGACAAGGCGGCGCAAGCCTGCAGACGCTGCAGTCGGGTGCTCTTGACGACGTGGTTCTCTTAAGCGCCCCTCACGACGCGACTTCAGTCTTTATCTATAATTTCGAGTTTACAAGGTCATGAATTGTGTCCGTGCTTTCGCTCATCAGGATTGTCTCTTTCGCGCTCACGATAGGTGTGGCTGCATTGGCCGGCAAACACTTCAGCGAAGTGGTAGCGATCATCGCCACTGTGCACTATGTCGTTGCATTGGTCTACTCGAAGCGGCAATTACGGAATGCGCTTTCGAAGCCGGTTGCGGCGGCGCTGACCGGGGCGCTGTCGCTCAGCTCTGTGGCAATGTACCTGGCAAAGATCAAGGTATCGTTTGTATTCGCACCGCATCATGTATTCAATGAGGTCTATATCGAAAAGAGCGAGCTGTTTCGTGGCAAAGAAAACCAGGTTAAGTGGTTTATCTGGTCTGCAGTATTCTTAAATGCCGCATTGTACTTCGCCATTCTCGGGCAGGGAGCGGCGACGGACGTTCTCATCTACTCTCCTAGTGTTACTACTCCCTGGCTCGCAGTGGGAGCGGTACTTTTTCTCGCTGCGCTAATCGGAATACGCTCGGTTTTAACGCCTCGCCTATTGCTCTCTGCGTGCACTCTCGAGTTGCTCGCTGTTGCGGCAATTGTAATCGGACAGCACAGCAAAATTACTATTTGGCACATCGTGATGTATCACATAACCATGTGGGGTCTTTATCCTTTATACAAAATGTGGAAACCCGGCAATTTGCGTCCAGCCTGTAACTATGTCGGCTTGACGGTGGCTCTACTGGTAGTGTCATGGCTAACAAGCTCTTTGTCGATACTGCCATGGCATATGACTAAAGTGTTCATGCGCGAACAGTTTTTCCTGCTCTCTCTTTTCCATATCATGTCCAGTGTTTTCCTGTCTAAGGCCCAGCCTGAGTGGATCTGGCGCATTTTTCAGCCGGCTGGTTCTTTTATTACTTCCATGGGAGCGCATGTCTCGGCGGAGACGAGGCAACCACAGACAGCATCATTGTCAGGTTAGTCCGGGGTGCGGGTGTCATATTTGCGGGCGGAAACAACAAATACGAAGTCGGTGCAAGTCGAGCAGCTAGAACGCGCTCTTAAATCTAGCGGCGGCGGCCGCAGATCTATTTCCAGACAAGTGACAGTCACACTCTTGGCAGTCATATCAGCGCTATTGTTCTGTGAGGCGGTAAGCCGTATAGTCGTTGCGATTGGGCAGCCTCCGCGGTACGGCTCCCTTCAGTTTGATGTGAAAAAGGAATTGTGCGAAAGCGTGCCAGTCGCACCGCCTGCAGTGCTGTTCCTCGGTTCTTCGATGACGAATCGAGGCGTGTACACAGATGCGATTGAGCGAACTTTGAGGCAGCGCGGCAAGGACGTCTGTGTCTTCAATTTCGCAGTGACCGCTTCTTATCCGTTGGACCAGCTGTTGCTGCTCGACAATGCCGTCAAAAACGGAGTGCAGCCCACGCTCGTTGTCTGCGAAGTCAACCCGCTCGGCGTGCTGTGCTCCTCAGAGTTTGGACAGCAATACTCAAAGAACATCAGAAACTCATACAACAGTGAGTTAGCGGAATCAGTTCGAGCAAGACTTCTCGGCCAGTCTGAATCAGTTGATTGGGCGAGCAAATCGAAAGAGTTGTTGAACCGATATTCGTATTTGATCCGCTTCCGTCGTTATTTGAAGAGTCTGATGCAATCGTTGCCCGAACTGGTGTTTAATACCGAGGAGCAAATGAAGGTCCTGCCCACTGCCAGCATCAGGGGAGACGTGTCCAAGCACGGGTTCGGTCCCATGTACGGCTTTATCGATTCCAGAGTTTTCCACCGTCATACGGGGCGCAAGACAATTCACAAAGAGTTGGAAGAGACATACCCGGTGCTCGAAAAAGTCGACGTCTCGCACCTGCAAGACAGCGGTTTGATCTCGGTCGCCAACTACTGCCACCGCATGAACATCCCGCTCGTTTTTCTCTGGCTTCCGCATAGCGAGAGATTTACGTTGCGGATGTCGGAAAAACACGGGCTGACTCCAGCCCAGTGGATACAGGCATACAACGAACAGGCTAAGCGATGCGATACAAGGTTGATTGATATGCACGATGCGGTGGACGACTCAAAGCTTGCCAATGAGACTCACCTTAACCTCGCCGGCGCGTTGCAGATAAGCGATCGAATTGCAGACGAGCTGTCGACTATGCTGGCAGAACGCGGCGGAGACAGCCATTGAACTTCGCTTCTTGTCAATATATTGGGTTTCTGCTCGGTGTTTGGGCGCTCTTTCTCATCATTCCTGCGCCTCGGCGGTCGGCACTGCTTTTAGTGGCGAGTTATGTTTTTTATGCGGCCTGGAGTTTACCGTTCATCGGTGTCATTCTGATCACTACAAGTATCGACTACTTTGCCAGTCGGAAGATTGATCAGAGCGATTCACAGAAAATCAAGCGCGCATTCCTCTGGACTGCAATTTTGGCAAACCTGTTCGTGCTTTGCGTGTTCAAATATTTGAACTTTTTTCTCGACGCTCAATGCTCGCTTTTCACGCTTTCAGGTCATGCGAGCCTCCTGCCGTCTCACCTGAACATCCTTCTTCCATTGGGAATCTCGTACTACACGTTCGAGGCGATCAGTTATTTGGTTGATGTGTATAGAGGAATGCAGCCGGCTCCCAGCTGGGGGAGCTACAACTTCTACATCATGTATTTCCCGCATCTTCTTTCGGGGCCGATCGTCAGGTTTAAAGAGCTGTACAGTCAATACGAAAAGCCGATACAACTGCCCAGTGCTGACAGGCTAGCAAAAGCGGCAGAGCTGATTATTCTCGGTTTCTTTTGCAAACTGGCGATTGCGGATTCGATTGCACCGATAGTCGATCCGATTTATGCGGATGCTTCAAGTGCGTCGACGCTTTCGATCTTCATTGGCGGATTTGGATTTATAACGCAGCTTTATTTCGACTTTCTCGGATATACACACGTTGCCAGGGGCAGCAGTCTTCTCTTCAATATCGAGCTGCCGGTCAACTTCGATCATCCATTTCACTCCACCAATATGGCGAACTTCTGGCAGCGCTGGCAGATATCGCTCTCGCGCTGGCTGCATGATTACGTGTTTCAGCCGCTGGGCGGTGCGCGCCGGTCGCTCAGACTGACGGTGAAAAACGTCTTCCTGACGTTGTTAATTGCCGGTATCTGGCATGGGGCTGGCTGGAACTACATCTTGCTCGGCGCATACTTCGGAGCGACAGCCGCTTTTTACCATGCTTATCGCCGGTACCGTAAATCGATTTTGAAAGGGAAAGATCGTTCGGTCATCGAGCATCCGATTTATGCCGGCACCATGAGCTGGATTACCTTCTACTTCATTGTCTTCAGCGGCATCCTCTTCCGTGCTCAGTCGCTGGAAACTATCCGTATCTTCTTTGGCCAGATGGTTCGCTTCGATCTGCTGGCACGAGATATCGTGGAAAAAATTCAAGCAAACGATCTGGCGCCACTCGGGATTTTGCTGTCATGCATCGTCCTTTGTCGCGGCGGTCCGCTAGCGGTCAGGCTATATCAGCGCTTCTTCGAGCGTGTGCCTTACGCCGTGAAGATTCAAGCCGCCACCATGGTCGCTGTTCTCACATGGGTGGCCACGTCGGACAAAGTGCCGCCGTTTATTTATTTCCAGTTCTAAGCAGCGAGCCTGTTTCCGAATCGGGCGTTGCAACAGCTGGTGATTAATGCGAAACCGGCTTGTGCACTCGGGCGCGTGCAACGCGCCCCTACGGTTTCTGCAACGCGCCCCTACGGTTGCATGTCCATCTCGCTGGTGAGCGCTTCGCTGCAAGGGCCGCAGAGCTCCGGATGGTGCTTGTCCACCCCAATTGTCGTGACAAATTTCCAGCAGCGCGGACACTTGGTGCCTTCGGCCGGATAGGCCACCACGTGCACTCCGCTTTCGCTCACTTCAGACAAGGCTTCTCGCCCGTCTTTTGCGGTTTCTCCAGCATTGCGAACGATCGCTTGTGATGTGATGAACAATCCCGGCAAACTCTCTCCCAGCAATCTCAATTTGTCCGCCACCTCTGGTTTGTCCAGAGTGATGACCACCTGTGCTTCCAGTGGAGAACCGATTTTCTTCTGCGCACGAGCTTGTTCGAGCGCCTTATTGACGATATAGCGAACTGCGATGATATCGCTCCAGTCCCCTTCGAGACGATCATTGCGGAATTGCTCCGTATTAGTCGGGAAGCTCGTGAGCAGAACACTCTCTTCATGCGAGTTGGCAAGCTTGATCGCTTCCGGCACGTGGCGCCAGATATCTTCGGCAAGGTGCGGAGTGACCGGAACGAGCAGACGCACGAGCACGAGAAGCACCTGTTCGAGCACCGTTTGCACTGCGCGCCGGCTCTGCGATTTTTTGCCGTTCGTGTAGAGTCTGTCCTTGACGATGTCGAAGTAAAAGCTCGATAGGTCGACCCCGCAGAAGTTTTGCAGCAGTTGATAATACTTGAAGAACTCGTAGCCATCGAAGTCTTGTCCCACTTCTGTCACCACTTTGTGGAGTCGGTGCAGAATGTACGCTTCCAGTGAGCCCAGCTGATCTAGCGGCACTCGGTCCGTAGCGGGATCGAAGCCGTTGAGATTGCCGAGCAGATAACGGGCCGTGTTGCGCAACTTTTCATACACTTTCCCCAACTGAGCCAGCATATTTTTGCCGATGGGAATGTCGTCCGTGTAGTTGACTGATGCCACCCAAAGTCGCAACACATCGGCACCGAGCTGCTTGATCACGTCTTCGGGCTCGACCGTGTTGCCGATGGATTTCGACATCTTGCGCCCGTTTTCATCGACGACGAAGCCGTGTGTGACGACGGTCTTATAAGGCGCACGTCCTTCGGTCGCGACGCTGGTCAATAATGAAGATTGGAACCAACCGCGGTGCTGGTCGCTCCCTTCGAGATACAGTTCGCACGGTGTGCCGCGCAGCTCTGGTCGCTGATCCAGCACTCCGGCGTGCGTTGTGCCGGAGTCGAACCAGACGTCCATGATGTCGGTCTCTTTTGTGAATGTTTTGCTGGCACAATGAGCGCATTCGAAATCGCTGCCGAGGAAAAATTCCGCTTCATGCTCCCACCATGCATCCGATCCCTCGCGCGCGAAGATGGCAGCGACGCGCTCGATGCTTGCTGCGGTCATGAGATGTTTGCCGCACTGCGTGCAATAGAATACCGGAATAGGAACGCCCCATGCGCGCTGCCTGCTTATGCACCAGTCGGTGCGATTTTCCACCATACTGTAGATGCGATTGCGCCCCGATGCCGGATACCATTTGACGCTGTCTATGGCAGCTAGAGCCTGTTGGCGGCAGCCATCGACAGATGCGAACCACTGTTCGGTAGCGCGGAAGATGAGCGGCTTTTTGCACCGCCAGCAGTGCGGGTAGCTGTGCGAGAAGGTGCTGTGGTGCAGCAGCTTTCCGATTGATTGGAGAAACTCGACAATCTCCGGATTGGCCTTGTCGAAGCGCTTGCCGGCGAACTGTCCGGCTTCTTCGGTGAAGATGCCGCGCTCGTTCACGGGTGAGATCACTCCCAGTTTGTATTTATGTCCGATCTCGAAATCCTCGGGGCCGTGACCCGGCGCCGTGTGCACCAGACCGGTGCCGGTGTCGGCGGTGACGTGCTCGCCTAAGATGACGAGACTGGGACGATCGATCCAGGGATGTTTTGCTTTGACGAACTCCAGCTCTTTTCCTTTGACGGACCCGAGCACCGACTCCACTGTCAGTCCCACTTTTTCGACGACCGAATCTTTGAGCGCCTCAGCCAGGACGAGCACACCGTGCTCCTTCGTCTTGACGAAGACGTAGTCGAAGTCGGGATGCACCGCGACGCCGAGGTTGGCGGGTAGTGTCCATGGAGTGGTGGTCCATATCACCAGACTGACGGGTTCGTTGCCGACGAATGCAGGCAGCTTGTTCTTGGCGCTTGCATCCACTTCGAATTTGACGAAAATCGAATCGGAGACGTGCTCGGCGTACTCCACTTCCGCCTCAGCCAGAGCCGTTTCGCAGGTTGGGCACCACTGGACCGATTTGAGTCCTTTGTAGAGATAGCCTGCGGTAGCCATCTTGCCAAAGACTCGGATCTGGGCCGCTTCGAAATGTTTATCGAGCGTGATGTATGGATGTTCCCAATCGCCCCACACGCCCAATCTGCGGAAGTTCATCTCCTGTCCTTTCAAATTCGACAGGGCGAAGTCACGGCAGCGGCGGCGCAGTTCTAATGGCGTGATGGCAGCGCGTCCGCCTTTCACTTCTTTCAGTGCGGCGTTCTCGATCGGCAGACCATGGCTGTCGTAGCCGGGCACGTAAGGAGAGTAGAAACCGCGCTGCGCTTTGTATTTGGTGACGATATCCTTGAGAATTTTGTTCAGCGCCGTGCCGATATGTATTTTGCTCGAGCTCAGATAGGGCGGGCCGTCGTGCAGAACGAACTTCTGATCGTTTTCACGCTGTTTAAGGTTTTTCTCGTAGATTTTTTCGTCTTCCCAGAACTTTTGGATTTCCACTTCGCGAACAGCGCTGTTCGCTTTCATCGGAAACTTAGTCTCCGGCAGATTGACTGGGTAGCTCTTATTTTCACTCATCGGAATCCCGTCCTTTGTCGTACGCACCGGCGCGAACAATGCGCGCTAATTAGCAAATCGCCAACGCTTTGGGCGCTGGCGTCAGTTATCTGATCTGGGGCCAGCGTCAAATGATTGCAGCAATAATAGCGCCCGACTGAATGGCGCTTGCTGAGGATAACTTGGCAATCTCGAGAGAACGCGTTGTCATGACTTGTGACTGGCCTGACTGAATACTTCTACTTATATCAAGAGTAGTCGCATTGTTGTGAAGGCGTCAAGAAAGCCCGTTGGGGCGGTTAATGATTCTTATTTCGCGCTGGGAGTACACTAATGTCGGCTAATCAAGGGAGACGCAGGTGGACTCACGGAAATCTCGAGAAGTAGCGGTGAAAGCCGCGCTCAAAGCTGGCGCTTACATCAAAGAGCGCGTCAAAGAGACTAAGCACATCGGCTACAAAGGCGCATTCAATATAGTCACCGATGTCGACAAAGCGTCGGAAGGCATGATTCTTGAGATCCTGCGCGCCGAGTTTCCCGATGACAGCATCCTGGCGGAAGAGAGTGGAGTCTCCGACAAATCAGGCAAGCGCCGATGGTTGGTTGACCCGCTCGATGGCACCACGAATTTCGCTCACTCTTATCCGTTTTTCGCTGTTTCGATCGGGCTCGAGCAGGACGGTGAAGTGATCGCGGGCGTCGTCTACAACCCGATCTCGGGCGAGCTTTTCCGCGCTGAGAAAGGGCAAGGCGCTTTTCTCAACGACGAGCCCATTCATGTGTCGTCTCTCTCCACCCTCGATGAATCGCTCCTGGCGACCGGGTTTCCTCCTGATACCGCCAACATCATGCAGAATAATCTGGAGGCGTTCTCCACTTTGACCAACATGTGCCATGGCGTCAGGCGCGACGGCTCCGCTGCGCTCGACCTCTGCTATGTCGCCAGCGGACGTCTGGACGGCTTTTGGGAGCGGAAGCTCGCACCGTGGGACATCGCAGCCGGCAGCCTGATCGTCTCCGAGGCCGGCGGCAGAGTCACCAACCTGGAAAACGGCAAATTAGATTTGAGCACAGGGCACATCCTCGCCACCAACGGCAAAGTGCACGACCAGGTCGTTGGCGTCCTTGCCGACATAGGCCGTACCTTGACCAAACGGTAAGCAGCGTACTTAACTTGCGGCTAGGCCAGCGTCGCGCTTGCATCACAGTTTAAATAGAAACCAGCAAAGTGTGGCGCACCAAATATGATACCGCGCTGTTTTTGGCCGTTCTTCATTCTTGCCGGCATGGCTGGCAGGCGCCAGGTTAGATCTGAGATTCGCTCTCTGCGTGGGTAGTTTCGTCTTCGGGCGATTTTGGCGCTATGTGGATCATCGGCAACGGCGTCCGGGGATTTACGGATGCGTTTTTGCGATAGGCGCCGAAGATGGCTGCGATTCGCATGAAGAGTACCTGCACCAACATGTTGAGCGAATCGGAGATGACATTGACTTTCGACCCTTCGACATTTGTCCAGTTGATCGCCACCTCGGCGATCTTATAACCGCGCAGACGCGCTATGAACAGCACTTCTACGTCGTATGCGAAGCCATTCTGCGCGCTGACGCCGAAAAGGTCTTGAGCGACTTTGCTTTTGAACAGTTTAAAACCGCACTGTGTATCGCGGATGCCAGGCAGCAACAACGATTGCACGATCAAATTAAACGTGTTGCCCATGTGTTTGCGGTACGACACCGTTTGAATCTTGGTGCCGGCTTCCGGAATATTGCGCGATCCAATAGCGATATCAGCACCGCTGGCAATGGCGGACTCCAGCCTTTCTACTTCCTCGATCGGCGACGCACCATCGGCGTCATCGATCAAGAGATAATCGCCGTACGCTGACAGCATGCCGGTGCGCACCGCGTACCCTTTTCCCTGGTTGGGCGCGTACGAGATCAACCTGACATTTTCGTGGTGCTTGCCGAAATCCTGGACGATGTCGGTTGTATGATCGCCGCTGCCATCATCCACCACAATTATCTCGAAATCCTCGCCGCGCTGTTGCCAGTAGTCCCAAACAGACGAAAGAGTGGGCGGCAAGCGCTTCTCTTCATTGTAAGCAGGAATTATGACCGACACTTTCGGCATACACAGAAGTATAGGCCATCATAAGGCGACACCGCGATAGGCGGAAAGGTGACCTTTTCAAATCCACACTCGACCGCTTACTGTTGATCGTTGGTGCTGGTGGGATCTTGCTCTGAATTTGTGCTTTGATCTTGCTGTTGCTGTGGCACGACGCGAATCTCCGGCACTGTATATTCGCCCGGAAGAGCATCGTTGAGATTGGCTATCTGTTCGCGATCGCCGGTCGGATCGAGCGGACCGTGAGCCCAAGCGTGTATGTCTCGATAATTCTGGACCGTGCCCTGGATGCCAGGTCCCAGGAGGGACGGAAGGGTCGACCATCTCGCCACATTCCCCATACTCATGCCAAAGCGGCCGCTCAGCCCGCCTGTCGCGGTTCCTATGCCTGCTTCTTTGACAAATTTCCAGGAAGCGCCGCCTACTGAGTCGCCGTTGTACGCGATGTTGTCGGCGAAATCTATTCCCGCGTGCGGTACCGAGACTATGGCGCCGGTGATTGCGCCCATCGCGATCTTGCCGCCAACAGTCGTAGCGACCGCGTCCGCAGATGGCAGAATACCGAGAGTGACGCCCAGCTCTCCGGCTAACCCGGGAGCAACGACAGTGCTGGCGCCGAGCGTTGCCCAGCCGGCACCTTCAAGCCAGGTCTTACCAGTGACTTTCTCACCGGATACTGCAGTGGTGCCTACGTAGGCGAGAGTGCCCGTGCCGATACCGACAGCGGCTGCGGTACCGAGCAGTGCCGCTCCGCCGAGCGTGGCTTCGGTGGCGCCGAATGCGGCTGCGCCTGCGGCGAATGCGCCAGGACCACTCCAAATAGTGAGTGCGGCAGCGCCGAGTGCAGCGGCGAATCCGGCCACTGGTGCCACCCAACCGATGTTGCGTCTGAGCCACCCTTTGTGCTCTGTTGCTTTCAGTGCTGCATCGATGTTGTACTCCGGCTGGCTAGCCAGATCAGGATAATTTTTCTTGAAGTCTTCGAAGAAGCCGTGGGCAGCATCGTTTTGTCCCTGCAAGTAAGCCGTGTAGCCTTGCAGATATTTGACGTGACCCGGCAGATTGAGCTTCTTCTGCTCCATGTCGAGCATGGCTGCGTTGACGCCGATCTGTTGCTTGAGAAGATTCGCCTGTGTGGTTTTGGCATCGTCGGAGAGCGAAGCGTCTTTCGCGAGCGTATCTTGCTGCGCTTTCAAATCAGTTTGTTGCTGTTTGAGCGCGTCGACATCTTTTTGCACTGCCGTCATATCCATGCCGCTTACGGCGGTCTGAGCGGCTTGCGCTTCTTTGAAAGCGGTGGCGTAGTCTTTCTTCTTCATCGCATCGTCGATGTTGTTCAGATGCGGATACGGACTGTCACCTTCTGTTTTCTGTCCGCTCAAAGCCCAGTTGAGCAGCTCGTTGAAGCCCTGGTCGTTGCGAACGAGATCAGGCACCTGACCTTGAATCTTACTAAGAAGGGGCAGCGCTTCGCTCGGTCTTCCTTGTCTGAGCAAGAAGCCGGCATACTTTTCGCGAGTTGTTTCGACGCCGACGATTGTTGACAGCATCTGCTTTTTGATATTAACGTCGGTTTGGTTGGCGATGTTGTTGATGAAGTAGGAGAGGTCGACACCATCAGCGGATTGCATCGCTTTCTTGTACGCGTCTTCGGCGCCTTTCGTGTCGCCTTTGCCTTCCAGTTCGGTGGCTTGCTGGCAGGCTTGAATCATCTGCACCGCGCGCTGGGATTGCGACTGACCGTACTCCGTGTCGACGCCCTTCTGCAGCGCCTGATATTCAGGAGTATTGCGAACGTCACCGGTTTTGTCGAGAACACCGGCTTGATGAACGAGTTTGTATGCGTCCATGGCGTCCGATAGCGGAACATCGCCATTCTTGGCGCCAGCGGCGTCAGGATTGAGCATTCCTTGCGCCAGAGCGTTGGCGTACTGCATGCGCAAGACCGAAGGAGCGATCGCCATCTGATTCAGCTCTTCGAACTGTGATTCGAGACTGAGGAGCGTCTTAGCGTCTTGCTTCTGCTGAGCGGTCAGACCTTGTTGTTGTTGCAGCGCTTGAACATCCTGCATGTTCATGTTGGCCGGGTCCAGGTGAAACTCGTTGGCCAGCGACTGTCGTTTGGCGTCGCCGTTGGGATCTTGTCTAAACTTAGTGAGGGCACCGTTGATTGAGTCGTCGCTGCCGTCTTGTTTGATCGCGTCGGCTTGTCCGATGCCGGTAGAGAACTGATCTCTGATACTAAGTTGCAACTGTTTGCGCAGATCGGCGACAGTCTTATCGCCGGTGCCATCATTGACGGTGGCAGTGTCCGGAAGATTCTTGCTCATCAACTGTTGCAGCTCTTGCTCGGCAATAGCTGCTTTGCGAGCGTAATCATACGGGCTCTTGGTACCGGTATCACTGGTGCCACCACCGGTGGCGCTGACCCGTTCTACCTGCGAGTCGTTCGCCTTGGGATGGCGATTGAAGTAGTTGAACAGCTCATCTTGAAACCCGCCATCGCTAACGTCCGCGACTACCTGATGGGTAACGGCATCGCCACCACGATTAGCAACATTGATGTTTTCCTGTCCGGACATATAGCGGAGACACCTCGGGCTTTTGAATGTTATAGGCAGATTCGACTGGTCTGCCTATATCTATACCGAGCTTACGGTTTTTGGACAATATGTTGCAAAAACTCTACCTCACTCATGGATGTTGCCCTGTATGTTGGGATCGAGCCCACCGTCGCCGTCACCATCGCTTGCTGGCGCGGCTTGTTGCTGCTGTTGCTGCTGTTGTTGTCCTGCGTTTGCGTCGCCCTGACTCTGTGGGTTGGGCTTCGCCTGGGACTGGCTGTTATCGCTTCCGCTGGCAGGCTGCTGATCGGCGGCGTTATCGTTGCCGCCACTGCCGTCATCAACGATCTCACCTGTTTTGGGATTGATTACGGCAAAGTGAGTTATTCCCTGTTCGTTCTGCGGGTGATTGTTCATGTTATCCAGCGCATCTTTCCAAGGCGCGGTCCCTGTCTTCATTCCGCTATAACCGTCAGTAGCTGTATAACCGGTCATGAAGAAAAGCGGCTTCAGGGTATTTTGGCGCAGTTGCTGACCTAATGTCGCGCCCTCTGCCGGATTAGCCGAGGCGGCCAGTCGACCGAGATCCCATATCGCTGAGCCGGTTGATCTGAGGGCTGCCTTAGCGATACCGGAGCCGGCCAGGCGATAGGCATCATATGAAGCCATCGGACTTCTCAGAAGCGGCTGAGCGAACTTGGTCGAACCCAATGCCAGTCCCATGAGGAGGGATTGCTGATAGATGTTGCTGGAATTGTAGTGTCCATCGTTAAAGAGATTGAACTCATTGGCAAGCTGTTGTTCAGGTGTCGTTGTCGTGTCGCCTTTGTCGTACGCGGCTTGTCCGTTGAAGTAGACCGAACCCATGTTGTAGATGCCTGCACCGGCGGTGCCTGCAACCAAGGTTCTGGTGGACCACTCGCCAAACGTCGGAATTCTTCCTGCCTGAAGCGGGGTGAACGGTCTGGCCACGAAGTTGCCGACCTTGCTCAAGAGCGTCGACTTTTGCGCATCACCCACTATTTGTACGCCGCGAAGCTCCTTCGGCGCTAAGTGATACATCGCCGAGGCGCGTTGCGTAGGTGTCGAGCCGAACATGTTGTTTACGAGGTCTTGCTCGGCTTGCAAAGCTTTAGCCTTGTCGGGATTAGCCGCAACCCACTCGGCGTTCTTCAGATTTTGGAACTCAGGATTGCGAATGATTTCGGCGAGCGGCTTGTTCTCGGCACCATATTTGGCCAGCAACTGTTCCATAGCCGGTGGCATCTTCATGCCATTACCTTTGAGGAGGGAGGCTACTCTGGGTAGTGGGATATCTCCGTTGCCGGTAATTTTCTTCGCGGCTGTGAAAGCGTCTATGGCCTGTTGATTTTTCAGTGCTTTGGCAGCGTCGATCGCCTGATCGAGCGTTGAGGTACTGACTTGCTTCTTGCCTAAGACCTTAAGAGCAGCATCAAAACCCGCTTGCGTTTTTTGGTCTGCGCCTGTGTACATCAATCCTGCGTCTTTGATGCCGACGACGGCTTTGCCTCCTTCGGTCGCGGTTGTACCGAGTGCGTCGGCAGCAGCTGGGTTGGCTAATGACTCCACGCCGGGGATAGCGCCTTGCACAGCGTCAGCCGGCCCGGCCAAGGCTTCCAATCCAGGGAGAAACGGTTGTTCTGCATCTGCAAGCGTGCGTCCAGCACCGGCCAGGGTTTCGGCGCCGGAAGTTCCTAACGTCTCTGCGCCGACGCGTGTAGCTGCATTAATGATGGGAGCTTCAGCGAGCTTACCGGTCTTGGCGGCAATGACTCCCAATCCTGTCTCAGCGGTGGTCAGTCCATCAAAACCTTTCGTGTAATAGCCGAGACCAGCTTTGGTGGCGAGCAAACCGAGTCCGGTGGCTGCGTAGACTCCGCCGCCGAGTTTGAAGGAGTCGCCCAGCGACCAATCATCGCGATGGAAGACACCCTTTTCCATACCGTAATTGCTCAAGGTAGCGGTGCCGAGTCCGGCTGCGCCACCGACGGCAGTGCGAAGAGCGTTGAATTGACCGGCAGCACCCTCGTCGCCTCTGGACATCAGATATGCCACACCAATAGCGGTGCCGACCCCGACGATAGTCGAGACTACGTTCGAGGCGGTGTTGTCCCACACATGACTGGCATGCTCGAGTTTTTTCTTCAGCTCTGCCGGTGCGTTGATTAGCACCTGGTTGCGCAGAGCGGTGAGCGGCTTATCCAGATCCGGCGTCTTGGCGATGTCGACGCCATTGAGCTTGTTCGTCAGATCAGAGGCTTGTTGGACGTACTGCGAAGCTTTATCTGCGTTGAGAATGTGGTTGTCTATCTTGGTGATCAACGGCTGTCCGTTAGTAGCACTGACGCCAACCATCATCTCGACACCAAGAGGCTTGCCGTTTTCGTCTTTGCCGCCGGCAAGATTGAACTGCGCCGCATCTTTACGAATGTCGATCGGCATCTGCAGGCGCTGTTGAACGGCTTGAATTTGGCTGTTGAGACCATCGCGCAAATCAGCGGAAAGCGTTTTGTCGTTGATGTCCTTGTTCATCTGCTTATAGAGCTGTTGAACGAGGTCGACAGGAATCTTGTCGGATGCTTTTACTGCTGCGTCGAACTGCGCGTCAGCATCGCCCCACTGCTTGAATGACATCATCTTTTGCGCATACTGGTCGTGCGCCAGAACGCCTGCAGACGAGGCTTGAAGAGTGGCTGCCAGAGCTTGCTGGTACGCTTTCACTCTGTCGTCGGCGCTGCTGCTCGGATTGGCGAGCACGGCAAGACTTTGCTTCAACCCCTGGTCGACGGCATTCATGTCGACGGCATCAGCAACGGCGCAGGCGGCTTTGTAATACGGCTTGCATTTATTGAGGCCATCGGCATCTTTCGAGTTGAGTTCGGCATCGCGCATCAACTCTTTGTAGGTTTCGCTCTGAATGAGCTTGTCGACAGCGGCATCACCGGTAGGTTTGACCGGGACTTGGTCGGCGGACATGATCATTCCTGGAGGCGCAGTGGCACCAGCAGTGGTGCGCTGATTGTCTGAACCGACTGGTTGATTGTCGGAGCCAGTGCCGCCGGGATGAGTGCTTGCATCGCCGCCGTTCTGAGTGCCACCATTTGTGGTACCTAATCCGGTGTTGTCTGTGCCACCGCCACCGCCACCAGCTTGGATCTGTTTGATCAGATTGGCGACGTCCGGATTTTGCTGGTATTTCTGCTGCATCTCTTGCGGCAGACCGGCGAAGCCCTTGTTCAGCACGTCTTTGGCGCGCGCATCGCCCGCCATCTGCAAAGCTTGCGCGTATTTTAGGTGCGCCAGCATCCGATCGTCCATGGCAGCGATCACTTTCGCTTCCATGTCTTGAATCGGTTGAGCATCTTTCGTCAGAGCTGCTTGCTGCTGGAGAATTGCCTTTATGTCAGGATGCTGCGCGACAAATGCCTGTGCTGTCTGCTGGTCGATGTTGCCGGCTTTGAGATTTTTCCAGGTCGTTTGATCGGCGGCAGGAAGTTTGGAGACGATGTCATTCAACTGAGCATTCAGTTGGTCGTTCTTCTGTTGGGAAGCGGCAGGGAATGCTTTATCGAATGCTGCTTTCAGTTGATCGACTGAAGGCAATGCGGCCAGCTCGGCATCGGCGAGAGCTACTGCTTGTTGAAACTGAGCATCAGTAGCGGCCAATCCCTTTTTAGCATCGCCGGATTTATTGAATGCATCTAAGGCTTTATTGAGTGCCACCATGGCCGGATCTTGGGTCGTGCCGATGGCGTCCGTATTGACTTGTTGTTGCTGGGCGCCTGAGTTGTCGGAGCCTGTGCCGCCCGTGCTGCCGGTGCCCGTGTTGTCTGCCGGTTGACGGCCCGCTTGGCCCGGTGCGCCTGTACCGGAGTTGTCGGTGGCGCCTTGCTGTTGCATCGCTTGCTTGGCGGCCTGAACGTCTGCGTTTGTCACGCCCAACGCTTGCGCCTCAGCCACGAGCAACGGCTGCAGGTCTGCCGACGTGTTGTGCGCCAGGGCATCAGCCATAGCCGCTTTGGCGTCGGTGTTGTCGCCGGCTTTGGAGAGCGCGCGCGCAAATTGGAAGCGTGTAGTGGCCGATTGGTTCGCTTCGGCCTCGTAGTTATCTTTAAATTGATTGGTCGCGAACATATCCTTGAGGAAATTAGCGCCGAGGATCTGGTCGCGTTGATTCAGCATCTGGGCTACGCCAGGGACAAGCTTCACCAGGTCTTGCTCGAAGTCGCGGTATTCGTTCAAGTTTGACGCCTGACCCAGTCGGGCAAAGTCCTGCTTGGCTTGAGCCAAGGCATCCGGACTCAAGTTCGCTTGTTGAAGGGCGTTGATTATCTGTTGATCTACAGCATGCACTTGCGCTTTAATCGGCGCGTACTCTGTTTGTTCTTTCTGAAGTGCCGCCAACCACTGCTGTTGGGCTTGTGCGGCATGAGGCGAGGTGCCGGCGTCAGCCGTAGCGATAATCTGTTTAAAGGAATCGGCTAGTTGATTGAGGCTCTGTTGATCGAGTGGTCCCGTAACCTGGCTGGCCAGCTTCTGTGCCGCTTCATAGGGAGTGTAACCGCCGATCATCGGCGATACACGCTGCTGTTGCTGGGTTTGGTCACCGACTCGTCCGGTGCTGCCGTCGCCGGCGCCGTTGCCGGTTTGGCCGACGCCCTGATCGGCGCCATTGCCTGTGCTGCCGTCGCCGCCTGTGCCTGACTGTCTTAAGAGGGCGTTAGCGCGCAGAGCGCTTCTATAATGCTTCTGATAATTGGGATCGTCGGCTAATTGTGGATCCTTTTGCGCGGCTTCCTGCAGAATCTGCATACCTTGATCGGTAGCGCCGTTGCGCAGCAAGAGCAAGCCGAGGTTGGCTCTGGCGATGCCTGAGGCTTCATGGAGAGCTTTGAGATTCAACATCTCTTGCTCGAGCTGACGTCTCGTTTGCGCGTCGAGATTGCCGTTTTGCAGGGCTTGCATGACCTGAGCGGCTTCGCGGTTGACGGCAGTTTGATCTACCTGGTCTGCCGCTTGAATCGCTGCGTAATACTCAGGAAGAGCTTGTCGTACGCCCGCCTGTTCGACAGCGGCTTCACCATTGCGCAAATGACTGAATACCGACGCATATGCCGTCGGCAAGTCGGCTGTTGCGGCACCAGGTCCGCCACCTACCGCTCGTTCCGAGCTTTGGCTCGGCGCCCATTGCTCGCTGGCAATATGGGAGTTATCGAATTGCGGCTGCGACTGTCTGGTATTGTCGAATGACTCGGTGGGCGAGTGTATGACCATTGTCCGAGGGTCCTTGCGTCGTGAGTGGAACAGACGATTCTGCGTAGCTTAGATATCATTCCCTAGTTTGTATGTGGGAAAACCACGTAGGCTGGCTTGTTTCGAGCGAAAAATTAATCTGGCAGAGTCGGCATACAACGTTCTGTACACGTATCCCCAGCGGTTTTCGACAAGCAATTTGCAATTAGCATGGGAAAAATACGAAAACCGCTCAACCGGAATGCCTGCCGTCGGACTCTTCAAGGACAGATCTCTGCCTGCGACGAGTTTCGTCAGTCAGGTGCCTCGGCCGGCGGAGGTTCTCGGCTGCTCCTATAGAAAAGGAAAATAGTCACATTTCTGTGAAAGTGCTCAGGGGCTGCGGAAAATACTAGTTAAGTTCGACCATCGTGACGCCGTCGCCGCCCTCGAAATTCTCCCCGGAGCGGAACTCTCGAGCGTATTCAGAGGCGCTCAGATACTGGCGCACGGCGTTGCGCACCGCTCCGGTTCCGTGCCCGTGGATAATCATCACGATGGGAGCACCGTTCAAAACTGACTCATCCAAAAACCGCTCCATCTCGCTGATTGCCTCGTCCACTCGCATGCCACGCAAGTCGATGGTGTTGCCTCCGGTGCGCACAAATGGATTGGGCTCGCGCGATTGCACTCCTCTATTTTTTGGCTGAGTCTTTGCAATTGCTCTTGACATCTGACTCTTCTCTGGCGGTTTGCCGGCCACCGGTTCAAGATCTGAAACCGGCACTTTAATCTTTAAGTGACCCGCTCGAACTGATGCAGATAAATTCTTGTCTTTAAGATCATCAGGAAGAGCCTCTACAACCCCGATCTGACCGAGAGAGCGTACTCTGACCGACTGACCGACTTTGATTGTCGGCGGTTGCGGTGCGCCTTTATTCTGCGGCTCCGTCCAACCCAACTCTTTGCGCAGTTTCTCCAGATCCTCTTGCGCTTTCTGCGCTTTTGAAATACTGGGTTGTTTTTGCAGATCAGCGATCACGTGTTTTATGTATTCGCGGGAGAGCTTCATATCCTCTTCCAGATCGTTAGTCATCTCTGCCTTGAGGTTCTCTCGCTTTTGAGTGAGCTCCTGCATCTTCTGTTCGGCCGACTCTTTCAGTTTGCCGGCAATTTCTAACTGAGCGCGGGCCTCGCGCTCTCTTTCATCGAGCTCTTGCATCTTACGCTCGAGCTGTTCAACCACTTTCTGCAGGTCTTTCTCTTCCGACTCCATCAACTGACGCGCCCGCTCGACGAGCGAATCTTTCAGCCCCAGCCTCTGCGCAATCGTGGTCGCCTTGGAAGAACCCGGTACACCGATGCGCAACCGATAGCTGGGCGAAAGCGTCTCTTCATCGAATTCGAGACTGCCGTTTAAAAATCCCTCTTGCGTAAAAGCGAGAGTTTTCAGCTCACCGTAATGTGTGGTACTGATGGTGATGGCGCCCGAGTTGTTGAGCTCTTCCAATACCGCCCGCGCCAGAGCCGCACCCTCTTTGGGATCTGTACCGGCGCCGATTTCGTCGAGCAAAACGAGCATGCCATCGCCGGCATTATTGACGATTGAGACAATGTTTTTCATGTGCGATGAAAAAGTGGAGAGGCTCTGCTCGAGCGACTGTTCATCACCAATATCAGCGCACACCTGCCAGAAAAAAGCGGCCGTCGATCCCCGCTCCGCGGCAGGCAAGAGACCGGCGCGAACCATCAAGGCGAACAGCCCGACTGTTTTAAGCAGAACGGTCTTTCCGCCCGTGTTGGGACCGGTGATTATCAACGTATTGCCGGCGGCGTTGCCACCAAGGGCAATATCATTGGCAATGACATCGCTGACAGAACTTTGCAAAACCAGGAGCGGATGTTTGGCCCGGCGATAATCAAAATGCCTGTTCGGGCTGATTTCCGGCATGTGGCCGCCATATCTCAACGCCAATTTCGCGCGTGCCACGATCGTGTCGAGCTCGACAGCGGTCTCGTACGATGAAACAATCTCCTCGCTGTGCGTGCTCGCCAATCTCGATAGTTCCGCCAAAATTCGTGAGATCTCTTGCTCGATCTCCACCTCTTTCAGGCGCATTCTATTTGCTAATTCCACCACCGCCATCGGTTCGACATAGATTGTCAACCCCGATGCCGAGCTGTCATGCACGATGCCGCGAATCTGACCGCGCATGTTTGCATTGACGGGCAAAACGTATCTGCCGTTGCGATTCGTGTAAATCGTCTCTTGAAGAGCTTTAGAAAGAGTGGAGGAGTTGATGATCTTGAGCAACTCTTCTTTGATTATATTATCCAGGCGATGAACATCTTTGCGTAAAGACCTGAGAGTGCCGCTCGCCTCGTCCTTTACATTGCCGACATCATCAACGGACTCGTCAATAGCTCGCCACAAACTTTCAATCGTATGCAGTCGAGGAATAAACGCCCGCAGGCGGGGAAAAGCTTCCGCTAAAAGAAGATTCAATGAGCTTTTCATCTGCCGGGCGACCGTCAGCGTCTTTTTCACCGCGTGCAGTTCGTATCCGAGCAGAGAACCGCCTGTCTTCAAGCGAGCGAGAAGCTCTTGCACATCCGGCAAGCCGGCTGCTGAGAGCGTCGAACGAGCCATCACCAGAGTGAGAGCTTCATTTGTCTCTTGCAACAGTTGTTCGCATGCCGCTCTCGTGTCGCTTGGCTTGATATTGAGGCAAGCGCGTTTAGCCGGCTCACTGTCAGCTTCGGCAGAGAGAAAGCTGCATAACCGTTCCCACTCGAGCGAACGGCTAGTGCGTCTGGCGATGTCGTCAATAACCATTTTGCTTTCTGCATCTATAAGAAGAGACGCTCAGCGACGAACGCAAGATTTAATAGTCGCGCTTGTAGAGCAGCGACATGCAATATTAACCGGCAGGCGCCGAAAAAATTTTCGATTCGGACCCAGACAAGCTTCAGTTGAGGCTAGGGTCCGATTGGAGCTTTGGGTCGATATTCTCCACAGAGGCGAGCAAAGTCTCGATGCCCAGATTGCCCATGAGCTTTTTCAAGCGGATTTTCTGAAGCTCGTACTGGCGATTATTCCTCTTGTGGACTACGCCGATGCGCTCCAACTGCTTGATTGCCTCAAGATGGTTATCAGGCACTGCGCTCACGTCCACCGCACCCTTCTCATTTAGCCACGAGATGGTTGGTGACAGGACTCCGAGCAGTTTGCGCATTGGTTGATCGTAGACGGGCATCATTAGGATCTCCTCCCCTATCGAAGGCTAATTTTAACATCTTTGCAGCCGGAAAACTTCACCTCACCGACTATATGAACCATCCGCTTTACTCGGAAAGCTATCTTTGCGCGTTCAGTGTAGACTTCTCGCATGATTTTTCCGTACGAAAACTTCCGCCCCGAAATACATGAGACCGTCTTCGTGGCGCCGACTGCGGTCATTATCGGGCGCACCAAAATCGCAGAAGGAGCCAGCATCTGGTTTAACTGCGTTGTGCGCGGTGATATCAACGCGATCGAGATCGGAAAAAACACAAATATTCAGGATGGCTGCTTGTTGCACGTCACCAATCGCAATCCGCTTGTCGTTGCCGAACGTGTAACAGTGGGACATGGAGCCATTCTTCATGGATGCCGAATCGAAGCTGACTGTTTGGTCTCGATGGGGGCAGTCGTATTGGATGGAGCTGCAGTGGGCGCAGGCTCAGTCATCGCCGCTGGTGCAGTGGTGACGCCCGGCACTGTAATCCCACCTAATAGCCTGGTCATGGGCGTTCCCGGTAAGATCGTGCGCAATGTCACGCCCGACGATTGCAGCAAGATTGAGCGTGGTTGGCAAAACTACTTGCGTTATTCAGGCATCTACCAGGGTATGGGATTGAAACCTTCGGGGCTGGAATAACCGCCAGGACAGGGCGCTGGCCGCGCGAGCTGGCCTCTCCGATAACTGGGAGTAATAAAATCCGGGCGTTTTTGATTACTGCCAGTAATGGAATGGGCACAGAGCCTGAGCTATTCCTACCAGGAATAAAAATCGGGCGTTTTTGATTCCTCCCAGGAATGGGATAGGCACAGAGCCTGGGTTATTCCTACCAGGAATAAAAATCGGCGCGTTTTTGATTCCTCCCAGGAATGGGATAGGCAGAGAGCCTGAGCTATTCCTACCAGGAATAAAAATGGGCTGTTTTTGATTCCTCCCAGGAATGGGATAGGCAGAGAGCCTGAGTTATTCCTACCAGGAATAAAAATCGGGTGTTTTTGATTCCTCCCAGGAATGGGATAGGCACAGAGCCTGAGCTATTCCTACCAGGATTAAAAACCGGGTGTTTTTGATTCCTCCCAGGAATGGGTTTGTTCGCGCAAAGAACTTGCCTTAAATTTCGAAGTCGCTGACGAATTTTCCGACCATCCGTATATAGACGGGTGCAAGAGATGCCTTCGAGCAGTATATATGTCGCCATCAGCCGAACTTACCACCAGCGCTCCACGGATGGAGTTTATCCCGACCCAAAGCATCGGTGATGCCGGACTCGCTTCGCCCTTCTCCAGCCAATCGCCGAGTGATTCGCTCGTTGCGCAGGCATACGATCGAGCCAATGCCGTCACTGCCCGATTGACCGTTTATCGCAATAGAGCATTGTTATCGTCCAACGGACAGGTGGCGGCGGGCTCAGGTGTTGTGGTTTCGCCTTCGGGTGAAGTGGCAACAGACCTGCATGTCGTGGAGAATGCCGATCACATCAATGTGCATTTGAACGGAAAAACATACCCAGGACACATCGTTGATCAAGATGCTGCGTCGGATCTCGCTCTTGTTCAGATAGAAGGCAACCCTGGACAGAACTTCCAGTATGCGGATTTGGCTCCGTCGAGCAAGATGCAGCCCAATCAAACTGTGGAAGCGTACGGTTATCCCGATGGCCTGCCGCACGAAAATCACCAACTGTATTTCTCTCCGGCCAAATTCGATCAGCAAACACCGCTTCTGGGTTTGGGTCAAATACTGGGTGGATTGATGCCGGGCGAAAATCCGTTGCGCCCGATTCTTCAAGTAAAAGGAATGGCCATCGCGGGCAACTCCGGCGGGCCGCTGTTCGAGGTGGCGAACAACCGGCTGCAGATGGTCGGTCTGGTGGATATGAGTGACAGTCAGCAAACAATAGATGCAACCCCGGTAGAGGACGTCAGAACAATGCTTCAACAAACACAAAACAATGTTTACCATGCGCGTCCGGAAACTCTGGTCGCGGGCAACAAGCCGTACTACTCACCTCGAGGAGATGCAGGTGCGGCGCAGAACCTGCCGTTTTCCGGATTGAATTTCGAAGCTCTGTCACCGAATGCGGTGCCGCGAGCGACAGCACCATCAGAGGATCAGAATAACATCGGTGACATCAACAAAGAGCTGCAGCGGTTGCGGCAGCTCTTTGACGAAATCTGAGTAAACTTTCTATTCTGTCGGCACTTCGTTGCCGGTAAGGCTCGCCTGTATGATCGCAGACGACGCTCCATTGGTGGCCAGCGCAGGCTCCGTTGTTGTTTTATTGTGCGCCACTGTGGTCAGTTTCTTCGTATGGTCAGCTAACCAACCATCGACAGTCTCCATCGTGTCACTCTTCATATAAGCGGTCTCCAGCAGGAGATGCCCTCTATTGCTGAACCAGCGCACCGTTTGATCGGTAGATTTCAACTGCTCCAAAAGCAAGACAACCGCGTTCGAATGCACCATTCTGTCCGCGCCGCCCTGAATCACCAGAATCGGCATGTTCGCAGGTATCTTCTTGGCGTAATCGAGGGAAGATTTCACGGCGTTGCAAGTCTGAAACAGCTCGAATGCAGTCAGATGCTTGCGCACGAGCGGGTCTTCAACAGCTCCCGCAACAATTTGTGGATCTTCCGAAGCCAATTTTTTGATGAACGGGATCAAACTTATCTTGCGATGAGGATTGATGAGAAACTCACCAGTGTGCGCGACAAGAGGCAAAACGAAGTAGGAATGCTTGATTGCCGGGCTGGACAAAACCAAGCCGTCGATTTGGTCAGGAACGGATGATGCTACGTGCAGCGCCATATCGGCACCGAGACTTTCACCAACGAGAAACAGCGGCAAACCTGGATGTTGAGCCCTCGCTGCCTTCACCAGGCTAAGCAGATCTTCATAGCTCTGCGCGTAGTCGAGTTGATTTGGATCTTTGCCGGATTTTTGATACTTTGCGTCGCTCATCCAGCGCCCATACCCGCGAAGGTCGGGAGCATAGACGACAGCGCCCTGAGAGGCGAGACTTTTTGCCATGGTATCGAATACGCCACCATGCATCGTCAAGCCGTGCACGGCGATCACAACAGAGCTGGGCGTTTGCTGCGTGTCCTGCCAGCTGTACAGAGGCAAATTGCTTTCAAGCTTGGGCAAATCGTCCTTCTGAACTTCGGCACTAACAGGATCGAAGCAGTTCAGAAATGTTAGGAGACTCGCGATAGCGATAGTCGCAGCAGTCAGGCGCCTGCGATTTCGTTGAAGCATCTTTCCCCCCGAGAGAAATCGGCATTGGGACAAATACCCAATGCTTGTCTTCTCGTTCGTATAACAAATGCAGCCCCCAGATTAGACTGCCTTCTTAATGACATTTACCCCAGGAACCTTTGCATTTACACGTCGTCAAGGGCTCATTTTATGTACGGCCGCTCGAATTTAAGGAAAGTCAGGTGGAAAGCCTTGCTGGACATGGGTTTACCCCACTATGCACCGAGCAGCGGGAAAGGTCACGGGCGCCTGAATTGAGAGGCTGGGCTGCAAGTATTATGCGTCGCTGGCGTTGCCGTCCCGGCTGGTCGCTTGCCGGCGCTGGAGGCTTCCGTCCCGAGCCGGTGAGTGATGGACGACTGGAATGGACCTGACTCCGACCGCTCGCTTTACTCGGGGCCGCAGACCGTCCAATTGGTTGGTAGTGCCGCGGGACTCCAATCACGGACACTTGACGATGAATCCCTCCCGCTCCGCCGGTGTTGAGCCGCCCGATTTCCCTCCTGGCGCAGCGCTTATTGAAACAGCCCCATTTCTGCGAGATACCAGGACTTGCCGAGCGCTTGTGCCAGGATAGGGTGTCGATATCTCTTTCAAATCTGATCGATTGCTGGTAGCAATATTTTCGGGCTGTTTTTTATTGCTACCAGCAATAAACGGTCATCTGGACTCGAATAATTGCTGGTAGCAATAAATTTCCGCCCTTTTTTATTGCTGCCAGCAATTGGAGCCGTTGTAAGAAAAAGTGGCGGTTTTTCTCGCAGCCGAAAAATTTTTGGCACGCCCGTGTAAACTGTGCCTGGTGAGCGGATTTCGGCTCGCCGACTTCATACGAGCAAGGGGCGGCTGCCAGTGGCTAAGCGCACGGATATCAGCAAGATATTGGTTTTAGGCGCAGGACCGATCACGATCGGTCAAGCGTGCGAGTTCGATTACTCTGGCAGTCAGGCTTGCAAAGCCTTGCGGGACGAGGGGTACGAGGTTGTCCTCATCAACTCCAACCCGGCGACGATCATGACCGACCCCGAGGTGGCCGACCGTACCTATATAGAGCCGATTACGGCAGAGATCGCTAAAGAAGTCATTCGGCGCGAGCGCCCGCAAGCATTGCTGCCGACAATGGGCGGACAGACGGCGTTGAATGTGGCGGTCGAGCTGGCTGACTCGGGAGCGCTGGCAGAGTTTGGTGTCGAGTTGATCGGCGCCAAGGTCGAGGCGATCAAACTGGCTGAAGATCGCGATCTGTTCAAAAAGAAGATGCTGGAGATCGGGCTGGAAGTGCCTAATTCCGGAGTCGCTCACAATCTTTCCGAGGTTCGTGAGATTGCGCCGCGCATCGGTTTTCCCATCATTATTCGTCCTGCCTTTACGCTTGGTGGTGCCGGCGGTGGCATCGCCTACAACCAAGAGGAGCTCGATGACATCGCCAGCGAGGGCTTAAACGCCAGTCCGGTGAGCGAAATCCTCATGGAGGAGAGCGTTCTCGGCTGGAAAGAGATGGAACTGGAGGTGATGCGCGACTGCAAAGACAACGTCGTTATCATCTGTGGAATCGAAAACTTCGACCCGATGGGCATTCACACTGGTGACTCGATTACGGTGGCGCCGGTGCAAACTTTGTCCGACAAAGAGTATCAGGCGCTGCGCGATGCCTCTGTGCGCATCATCCGCGCCATCGGCGTTGATACCGGCGGTTCCAACATTCAGTTCGGCGTCAATCCACTTAACGGACGTATCGTCGTTATCGAGATGAACCCGCGCGTCTCGCGTTCGTCTGCCCTAGCCAGCAAGGCGACAGGTTATCCGATTGCGAAAATTGCAGCAAAACTTGCCATCGGTTTGACGCTCGATGAGATCGCTAACGATATCACCGGCACGACTCCTGCATCTTTCGAGCCTGTGCTCGATTATGTGGTGACGAAAATCCCGCGCTTCAATTTCGATAAGTTCAAAGGAACCGATGCCACATTGACGACGCAGATGAAATCTGTGGGCGAGGTGATGGCTGTCGGACGCACGTTTCAGGAGTCGATTCAAAAGGCGTTGCGCGGGCTAGAACTTGGCTTGGACGGATTTTCTGAAGTAAAAGCGCGCTCGAAATGCGACTTTTGGGAGTGGCGGCGGCGGTTGTCGGTGCCCAGTCATTATCGTCTGACCGATATCTTCGGCGCTCTTGAAGCCGGTATCTCGGTCGAGGAAGTGCAAGAGTTGAGCGCCATCGACCCTTGGTTTCTCGACAGCTTGAAAGAGCTGTACGACATCAATCGTCAAGTTTTTCAGAATGTGAATTCACTCGAGCAACTAGACGCGGACAATATGCGTTTGTTGAAACAGCATGGGTTTGGCGATGTGCAGCTGGCGGAGTTGATTGGCAACGGCTGCACCGAAGATGATGTCTATTTCTATCGTAAAAAACTTGGCGTTGTTCCATCGTACAAAATGATTGATACGTGCTCAGCGGAGTTTCGTGCCACTACTCCGTATCTGTACTCGTGCTATGACGAAGAGTCGGAGGTGCCTCCCGCCGATAAGCCGAGAGTGCTGATTCTAGGCGGCGGACCGAACCGTATCGGGCAAGGGATCGAGTTCGATTATTGTTGCGTGCATGCCACCATTGCGTTGCATGATCTCGGATATGAAACCGTCATGATCAATTCGAATCCCGAGACCGTCTCGACTGATTACGATGTTTCTGATCGTTTGTATTTTGAACCGCTCACGCTGGAGGATGTGACCAACATCGCCGAAGTCGAGAATCCCGAAGGGATCATCGTGCAGATGGGCGGTCAGACTCCGCTCAAGTTGGCGAAGGGATTGGAGCGTAGGGGTTTCAAAATTATGGGAACCTCGCCCGAGTCGATCGATGTTGCCGAAGATCGCGCGCGATTTGGCGAGTTGATCAAAAAGCTGAAGTTGAAACAGCCTGACGGCGCCATGGCGCGCACTCCCGACGAGGCGCGGGCGGCTGCAATTAAAGTCGGATATCCAGTCCTTGTTCGTCCGAGTTATGTGCTCGGCGGTAAGGCAATGGAGATCATCTACAATCAAGATGAATTGGATCGCTGGCTGTCTCGCGGTTTTAGCGTCTCGTCTAATCTCTCGGTTTTGATCGATCAGTTTCTCGAGAACGCAGTGGAAATTGATGTCGATGCAATCTCCGACGGACGTGCCACCATTATCGCCGGCATCATGGAACACGTGGAAGAAGCAGGCATCCACTCAGGAGACAGCACCTGCGTGTTGCCGACTCAGACGATCCCTCTGCGCATCATCGAAGAGATTCGCAAAGCGACAACCGAACTCGCACAGGAGTTGCACGTCGTCGGTTTGATGAATATTCAGTTCGCGCTTCAGGGCGAGGATTTGTTTGTGCTGGAAGTAAATCCGCGTGCTAGTCGCACTGTTCCATTCGTCTCGAAGGCGACTGGTGTGCCGTGGGCGAAGCTCGCTGGTGCTGTAATGGCAGGCAAGACTTTGTCTGAACTGGGAATTTCACCTCGTCTGTTGCCACCACACGTCTCAGTCAAATCGGTGGTCATTCCGTTCAAACGGTTTCCCGGATCGCAGATTTCGCTTGGTCCCGAGATGCGTTCGACTGGCGAGGTGATGGGCATCGCGTCGCAATTCGGCATCGCGTTTGCCAAAGCACAGATCGCCGCCGGTCATAAACTGCCGGCAAAGGGCCGGATTTTCGTGAGCGTTTCCGATTTGCATAAACAAGAAGTGGTGCCGGTCGCGCAAAGCCTATACCAGCTCGGTTTTGAACTCGTGGCTACACGAGGTACCGCATCAGCGATCCGCTCCGGCGGTATTCCGGTCTCTATCGTCAATAAAGTCTCTGAAGGACGTCCCAACCTCGTCGATCGCATCAAGAATGGAGATATCCAGCTGGTGCTCAATATTCCGTCCGGACGCACCGCCCGTGATGACGACCAACTTATTCGGCGGGCGGCTGTGATGTACAACGTCCCTGTCGTCACTACTTTATCGGGAGCCCGCGCCACTGCCTCCGCCATCGCCGCTCTTCAACACGGCGGCACACTGGGAGTCAACAGCCTGCAGGAATACCACCGCAACATCGCCTACTGGGAGACCGCCTCCAAACGCCGCGTCGCCGGCTTCGGCCAGCGCCCTCAGTAAATCTTCCGCCGCCGCCCGGCACCTGAGCTTGAACGAACTTGTGCCGCATCTTGCCCGCGCTATGCGATTCGTCTACAACCGTAGGGGCGCTTGCATGCGCCCGTAAACCCGGCTCTGATGCGTTGTCGCAACTGGCTCGCTCTGCCGCAGGCGGAGCGCCAGCCTCCGCGTGGCACCGTGGGCGGCTGTTGACTCAGTGCTGATGTGTTGCCCGCTAAGGAGATCGCGGCGGCTCCTGCGCCGCACTGCTAACGTGAAATTCGTGACTAGCACATTTTGCGATCGGTCTACGACAGCTTCGTACGTGTCGGCGCTACTACATGCACTTTTTCTAAAGTGTGCCTGGTAAACTGAAACCAGTGTGCTCATTTTCGTCAGGCAATTCCCGGCTCCGGTCGGGGCGGTGACCCGTTTGTCGGTATTTTAGGAGAGAGTCATCATGCCTAAATTATGTCCGGCTCAGCAAGAAGCCTACAATGACTTGCTCGAAGCGATGGAAATCGGTTCGATTTTTGTGGTGTGGTCCAACAGAGGTATGGGCAAGACTACAATTTTGCAGGAGTTGCATCGCGCCAAAGGCGGTCAGCTTCTCACAATGAAAGACTACATGGATACGATTTCACAGGTTGACCCATTCAAGATGGAAGAAACCTTCGAACAGCTATTGATGAATACGATTGATAAGAACGATCTGGTCATCATGGACGATCTCGACTTGATCTACCGCGTGGTTTGCGGTTGTGGATTTGGTGATGCCTATCCTCGCGCAAAATTTCTCGAGGCTGCGATGACCAGCATCTGCTCATACGTATCTAGCACTCGTAAAAAACTAGTATTCGGCAACGAAGGACAGCTTTCTGAAGCCGTGTCCAATCGATGCTATTACGCTGGGTTTCGCAAATTTAAAGTGCAAGACTACGAGTCCATCTGCAAGAGCTATCTGGGCAAGAAGGCAGACAAGCTTGATTTCACGAAGATACACCGTTTTGCGCCCAAGCTCAATGCGCATCAACTACGGAGCTGCGGCCAATGGCTCAACAAGGAAGAGAAGCTCGACACGGAAATGTTCATCGAGTATCTGCGCAGCCAACGTATGGGCAGCAACGTCGATCTTGCCGAAGTCGAACAAGTAGACCTTCGCTCCCTCAAAGGGCTAGACGATGTCATCGAGGCACTTGAGGCGAACATGATCGTGCCGCTCGAGAATGACGCGCTCAGCGCAGAACTCGGCATCAAGCCGAAGCGAGGTGTGCTTTTGGCAGGACCGCCAGGAACGGGCAAGACCACGGTGGGACGCGCACTGGCGCATCGCTTGCGCAGCAAATTCTTCCTCATCGATGGAACATTCATTTCCGGCACTCGTGACTTTTATCGTCAGGTTCAACGGGTGTTTGAAGCGGCAAAGCAAAATGCACCGGCGATTATTTTCATTGACGACAGTGATGTTATCTTCGAAAACAAGGAGGACTTCGGGCTCTACCGATACCTTCTGACGATGCTCGACGGCTTGGAAAGCGAAAGTGCCAAACGAATCTCGATCATGATGACGACCATGGACATCGCATCGGTGCCACCGGCTCTGGTGCGCTCGGGAAGGATAGAACTGTGGTTGGAAACGAGACTGCCGGATGAGCAAGCTCGACTCGACATTCTCAAAGAGCGGGTGTCGTCATTGCCGGAAGAGCTGCAGAATATCGATGTCGCCAAAGTCGCTGGTGAAACAGCAGGATTGTCCGGTGCAGACTTGAAACGGCTGGTAGAGGACGTAAAAATCTTCTACGCTTATGACAAGGCGCGACAGCACGCGATTCAGGCAACTGATGTTTACTTCGACAAAGCGGCCACGATAATCCGCACCAACAAAGAGAAGTATGAGAAGGCCGAGTCGGAGCGCCTCAAGGTTCCCGACTTTATGAAATACAACCCCATGGCGGCCTTCGCCGCCAGGCACATGCCAGACTTCAGCTCCGACGACGACGACTAACCGGCTAGTGCTGGTAACGTTCACGAGCGCCATGCGGCGCCTCGCACCGTATGGGCGTCTTGCAGACGCCCGGATTAAATCTACTTGCACGCTGTAAAAAGCGCGGGGTATCACCCTGGATACCAACCCAGTTGGCATCGTTAACGCGCTATCATTCTATGCCATCGACCACCGATACTCGCCCACCAACGAGGAGTTCTTGTAATGTCAACAGAAGCTTTGACCAGCCCTACAAAGACCAAGACCACCAGCGCGAAGGCCTACGCCGCGCAATCTGCGACTGCCAAACTGGGAGCGCACACGATCCAACGTCGTGAGCCGGGTCCGGATGACGTTGCGATCGAAATCTTGTTCTGCGGTGTATGCCACTCGGATTTGCACCAGACTCGCGATGAGTGGAAGGATTTCATGCCCACTGTTTATCCGTGCGTTCCTGGTCACGAAATTGCCGGACGCGTCACCAAAGTCGGCAGCAACGTCAAAAAATTCAAAGAAGGAGACCTTGCCGCGGTCGGCTGTATGGTCAACAGCTGCCGCAATTGCGACAACTGCAAAGCAGGTTTAGAACAGTTTTGCCACAACATGGCGACTTTCACGTACAACGGTGAAGACAAAGTTCTCGGTGGTGTCACATACGGTGGCTACAGCGAGAGCATCGTTGTCGATCAACACTTTGCTCTTAAAGTCTCCAATAAGCTAGACCTCGCAGCCGTAGCCCCTCTCCTCTGCGCCGGCATCACCACCTACTCGCCCTTGCGTCACTGGAAAGTGAGCAAAGGAAAGAAGGTCGGAATCGTCGGTTTGGGCGGGTTGGGACACATGGGTCTCAAGTTCGCGCATGCTTTCGGCGCACATACTGTGCTGTTCACCACATCGACCAACAAGACTGAAGACGCTAAACGACTCGGCGCCGATGAAGTTGTTCTCTCGAAGGATTCGGACGCTATGATGAAGCACGCCGGATCGTTCAATTTCATTATCGACACCGTCTCTGCCGATCACGACATCAACGCATACCTCAATCTTCTTAAGACTGATGGCACGTTATGCCTGGTCGGCGCTCCTAGCAAGCCACTTCCTGTCTCAGCGTTCAACGTCATCTTCGGACGTCGATCGTTTGCAGGCTCCAGTATCGGTGGCATTGCAGAAACCCAAGAGATGCTCGATTTCTGCGCAGAGAAGGGAATCACCTGCGATATCGAGAAAATCAACATCGACAAAATCAACGAAGCGTACGATCGTCTCCTCAAGAGCGACGTCAAATACCGCTTCGTCATCGACATGGCTTCTCTGAAGAAATAGTCGAGTCGATAAACTAATCGAAAGACCTCCGCTCGGAAGTGGAGGTCTTTTTGTATGCTTCGACGATCAGAATGCCGTACACCAGGAGTATGGAGGGTTCGGATAAGTGTCTACGTTATCGTCCTTGTGAGTCGTATCAAAGCTGAGCGCTGCTCCATCGAACGCCAGGTTTGTAACGGTAATGGAATTCGACGCATCTGGTTCCGATTGTGATTCATTCGTTATATAGCAGAAGATGGCTGCCACTGACGCGCCCGGATTGCTTGGTCCTGGCGAAATAACTGAGACCTTTCCGTTTGCTATCGGCCATTGTTCGAAGTCATAACCTCCCTCCGAATCGAAAACATGCATTTGCAGATAATAGCCAGGAATGTCGAGTCCTGACACGTTGAAAGTATACGTGCCGGTCGGAGCCGAAGAAGCAGTTGTCGGATACGTGTTTCCGGGATTAACTCCGGGGTTGCTGTTGTAAACATCCCAACCCGCCTTGCCTTTGAGCTTCAGGACTAGCTTGCCTTGGTGATTATTTACAAGCCTGGCGCTGTTGCTTGAATCGCCTGCGCAGAGAGCACGTACTACATAGTAGGGTCCATCAGCGGTGGCCCTCTGAATCGAGCCGGTCACAAGCGCTAGCGCCACCAAAAAACTGCTTCCTAAGCGGCTAATCCTGTTCATATCGTCCCTCCAAGATTTGGATGATAGGTAGTGGAGACTCCAATAAGTAAATAGCTGAATGCTATTGGCGACCAACTGCTCGCAATTTATAAATGCGGGATATTCGTAACAGATATAAAGTGGCTGGCGGCGAGTGGTCATTGCCATCCGACGCTCAGCAACAGGACATAGTCCTGAACAGTCTGTGCCCGTGTTTCTTCGCTATGGTCGAATCCGACTAAGATTCAGCGACGCTTTGATTTTGCTCCCAAGATTCCGGCATGAGTTTAACGGATCGCGGGTTGACTGTGACACTCCGATCAGCGGTTTTAATATGAGATTCTTCTGCATATGGACTGCAGATCACCCATTCGGGTGACAGAGTGCGTCAGGACACCACACTCGGTGTCACTAGAGGTTTGTTAGCCGCAAGCGATTTGCATTGCTCTAAGAGCCGCCTGCATAGCGAGTCTGCCTTTGCAAGCTCCTCATCCTTAACGTGCATTGCTCTCGATGCCACTCAGTGCGAAGTCGGCTGTGCCGCAGCTTTTCGGTCACATCATTTACGGGATGGTGATCTTGACTCCACTCAGCCCGGAACCGATTCAAGTGTTCTATGAGTTCTTCCAGCTTTGCTTGGAGCCGATTTCGGAGCAACCGTTCGAGTTCGGTTTGTTCTCTAGCGGACAAGCCTGTACTTTTAGCCCTTTGACTGAGTTTGCTCACACGCCGAATATAGCCCCACACGATTGCAAACCGTATGTGTATTTCGTCAATGGGCAAAAGATTGTCGTAATAGAATGCGTGTCGAAGTGCCTTGCATGTTTGGCACCACTCGTCGAAGATAGCATCAATTGGGTCTGTCATGTGAGCTTCCTGATTGCAGCTACCGCCGCACATGCTTCGATGTGTTTCCAACGTTAGTAGCCGAATCCGCCACGTTCGTAGACTAGTCCTTCTTCACCGAAACAGATCGATAGCGAGATATTCAGCCCGCCGTGTGATGCGGGAGCAAAATCTTCGGCGTCGGCGTATTTACACAGCCACTTCTTTAGTTCTGGCAGGGCTTCTTTCGTGAGAGCTGTTTGAATCCGTTCAAGGTTTTGTTTAGCAACTGCAAAAATGCTAATCGTCCATGGAGGCTGGTCTTCGATTTTAAACTCGGCACGAAGAATCCAAGGCGCCCTGGTGTTGCCAGTTTTCTTCGGAATGCGCCAGTTGTAGTCCGCAGCCCAATAATGCACATCCATTGCTCGTTGTGGCGTGCCTTGCAGTAATTGCTCAATCGCCGCACCCTCGAGCGGATACGCTGCACCAGCGGACAGGCGTTCTTTTTTGTGAAAAACGATTTTAGGCATTTCTTTGTTTGAGCCTATTCTACAAACGGAGCATTAAGGTGTCAGTTGACGGATACTTCCTACCATTTGCTGCCAAAATCTTCGCCCGAACCACTTCGCTCAGCAGGTAGAATGAACTTATCTGTAGTGGTCTGAACCTCAGTTAGTCAAGCCATAATGACACCGGTATTGAGTCTATGATTACCCCAGCTGAGCGCCTTGTAAAGTGGCACCAAGAAATTGAAGACATACTTTCTTTGTACGGCGCTAAGGCAGTTCGTATCTGGGGCGTTCCTTACACCAATTCCGGGGTGCCGGACGTTGACATTTTACGCAGTAGGGACGAAGAAAAGCTCGCCCCAATCATAGTTTGTTACCGCAAAAATTTCATTGCTTCTATCAACCTTGAGGAAAACCGTTGGGCGAAGTTGGATCAGGATGGTTTTTTCTTGAGCGAGGTCTTAACCTTACTTCTAGGCTTTCTTGTGAATATCTGCGAGGAGCGTGCAGTGAAAAAGTTTCGCCCAGTCACATACAGCAAGACAGTGGAGACGCATCACTGGTTCGATGGTGAGTGACGTGACGAGCGACCGCCAGCGAATGATCGTTTGAGTCTTTGATAACGGAGCATCCGTACCCCCGCTCACCGGCGGAGATTTCTTCATTGATTCGTAATTCGCAACGCGACCTAGTTGTATGATCGATGTGTGAACTTCTTCGCTAATCCGATCCCGATGCGCAAGCGATTTTACAAAGTTTTGGAATATGTAGTTTGCATAGTCTTAGAACAGATTGAAGGAGTCAGATACCGTGTTCGCCTTAGAGATACGGAATTCTGGGGCATTTTAATTTGTGGGCGCGCGCTGTCCAAAGGGGACGAAGTGCTGTGTCAAGTTGGAGATTCAGAGGAGAACGGAGATGGAATGGTTCTTTGTATGAATTATGATGTGTACGACCGATTCAAGGACCGCACAGTGACCTCCGAAGAACTCGACCAACTGAATGCGGAGCAAGATGAGATTTATGCGGGCTTTCGGGCGGAGCTTAATAGAAAAGGACTGTGAGCGCGAGCTTAGGAAACAGCAAGCTAAAGAAGAAAGCTAAGCGTCGGCGGATCGATCTTGCGATTGATGCAGCGTCGCCAATTGCGTTGCCGAGCACCGGCACATAGCGCCAGTAGGTTTACGTCATGCCACTACTATCGGTTTCACTATATTTTGGAGGGGCTTTCTAGCTTAACTGCGAAGACGCCGTGTATTAGAATCGGTACTGAAGAGGCGCGGCGGCCCACAAAGTCCTGAGAAAACCAAAGGAGCGAGATACGCATGAGCAAGCAATCGACGACACTGGCTTTGCCCATTGCTATTGCTATGGCTGTGGGCGTGATGGGCACCGCTTGGTGCCAAACCGAGAACAGGTTCTACGAAACCTCCAGGACGCATCAGCTACCCAAAGATGGGCAAACGGCGGTCATCGTGGATAGTTCGTTAGGTGGACTGCGACGGCACGTCAGCCAGGAACCCCTGTTGCAGGTGCTTGCGGATGGAACTGTCAAAGTAGGCGATCCGTTCGGGCAAGGAATCAAGATGGAGGGCAAGCTCAGTGCTCAGGAGCTTCAGGCGTTGCTCGGATATATTCTTGACCAGCAACACTTCTGGGATATTAAGCCTGACGATTTGTGTCTTCGTCCGGGGCTCAAGGTAACTGACGCCACAACGACCAAGGTCATGGTGGAGTGCGATGGGTCACAGTACGAGGTGTCGTGTCGTGCCCTTGGAGGTGTGCATACCCCCGTAGCGGAGCGTCTTTCGGCGATCGATACGCGCTTACGGCAACTGCGAGATGAGACAATTCAAGGCAAACACGGTCGCCGGTAAGGCTGGCTTCAGAAATTAGTAAGGCAGACCGACAAAAGTGTTGGCCATGTTTTGGACTGGTGGTCTTAGGTTTCTGCTTGCGCTTCGGCTTGATTAGCTAATGTCTATTGTGTCTTTTTCAGATGGACCTTTCTCGATAACTGCTCGGCGTAAAACTTCCTGACTCTGAGCCCTGAGTTCATGAGACTTTTGAATCCAACCTCGCCGTTGATAGCAGCTAGCAAACGCTGCTAAGCAGTCAGCATAATTCTTGCTTGGCTTCAAAATCTTGTAATAGCTAATCGCGCTGGTGTAAGCCGAGACAGCCTTGTCCCAAGATCGAGTCTCGGTTGCTGAATTAGCTAATGTCCAGTAGACGAGAGCCAAGTCCGTCTTGTGTGAGGCGGCAGATCGTTTGTAGATCTGCAATGACTCATTGAGCAGCGCATCAGCGTGCTGATACTGGCTCATGTTGTAGTAGCAGAGCCCTTCCGAGTGCTTCATGTTCGCAACGTTGGCGTTGTTTGTTCCCCATTCTTTTGCCATGTTGACTGCGGCTTTGTGGTAATAGAATGCGGCGTTTTTATAGTCGCCCTTCGCATAGTAGGCGTTGCCCTTCTCGCAAGAGCAGTCATCACTGTCTGTGGTTGTGCGAGTCTGTGAAACAATCGGCGTCTCCGTTGATAGCGAGGAAATTGGCTCGTCTTTGATGTCCAGAGCTGCTTTCAGCATGTCGACACGAGCCTGATCGGTGCCTTGCTTAACGGCTCCATAGACGTTCCGTTCGATTCTGCTGAGTCTCTTATCCATGGAGTCGTTGGTGTGTGCGTATCCAAAGAGGCGTTGCTCCCACTTGGTCGCAAGTTGTGAAGCCGTCTCTTCGTTCTGTGATCCTTCTATCATGGGCGCCGTTGTGGGTGTGGCTGTAGATTCTGCTGATGAAAACGAGTCAGCAGTCGCAGATACCGTGCTGGATGCAGGTTGCTGTTGAAAGGGCGTGGCTGGTTTGGTGGGCTTAACCTGCGCCGCGGTGTGCATCGTTCGCTCGTGCTTTGGCTGCTGCCGTATTGGCACCGATTTTGCTTTTGTTACTACAGTCCCGCTGCTCTTCGACGTCGCGGCTCCCGCTGCGACCCCCGTTGTCGGAGTTTGTATTTTCACCGGGGAAGCCTGTGGCGGCCTCACTTGTGGCTTTGGCGCTATTCGTGTTTGCGTCTCGATCGCAGGACGAGACACAGGTTTGACGGTGGCGACAGGTTTAATCGGCGCGGCTGGGATAATGAGAGGCAAAGAAAGCACAAGAGCAAGTCTCGGAACCTTTGACATACTTAGCACCTCAGCTTCGCTGTAACTATTATACAGGCTGACAAGTGGCGACAATGGGGCTGACCCGGAAATGTGCGCTCGACTTTCTTGAATGCTCTCACTTTCTGTGCAACCGCCTGATAGTTTTTTGTTTCAAAATTTCAGCTGGGTTTCTGTCGCAGTGTCCCATTGGCATACAAAAACCACGCATAGCAAGTCACAAGCACATCTGGAATTGCTACATAGAAGGCGTCGAACATCCCGCTCAAGAGATTGCCGTGCGTCCAAATGTATACCCAATAGCCGCTTTCACAGCCTTCCTGCACTTGAACCGCAATTGCATAAATCACCGTTACCGTCCACAGCAGCGGTGCTGATGTTCGTAACCGCACCAGCTGCACTACAGATACAAGATCCAAGACGCTGCCGATAACGACTAGATTGTTACTCAGAAAGCTAACTTCGTCCAAGTACTTTGACAGCAGCTGATTCACGGGCAGTCCACCGTATATGTGTAGAACCGCCGCAATTTCAAATGGGAATGCAACAATTCTTGTGAACAAGATCAGCCAAATCGGCCACGGGCGACTCTTCCACATGTCAGAGATGGCAATGCATTGAGCAGGATGATTCATTCGGGCAGAAGTCCATTTTCAGCGCTTTGCGCGCCTTGGGTCCTATAACGTCAATTTTGTATTATTTTCGGTTGGAGAGCTCTGAATCGGTGACTGTTCGTCTTTTCTTTTGTCGACAATGCTGCAATGAATAACCAATAAAAGCGACAGCACACGCGGGCAAGACAACATAGTTTCCGAGGTTTTCGAAAAACCACTGCCAGTCCAGTAGCAAACCCAAATCTTGGTATTGTTGATAAAGGTTCTTGCTGGCTGAGTAGTAGCGAGAATCCGTTTGAGTGAATTCCGCCAGTTGATAAATCTTAGCTCCCGTTGCAAGCTGTTCGGAGGAGTAACGAGGGGCCCAGTCCCCCCAATGCTGCGCGAATGACATACATGAGAGTGCGAGAAACCCGAAGAAAGAAGCATCGATTGCCCTTCGAACATACCAGTGTGTCCAGATCCGCCTAAGAATGAGCCTCGGAACCGTGCGATATAGGAGCCACGCGAGAAACGGGAACACGGCGGTCAGAATTACGGCAGGTCTCGGAAGAAATATAACAAGCTCGGGTAGAAAGCTAAACAAGACAATGAGTAATGCCAATCCTATGCAAACGTAGTGAAATGCGCTTTTGATGTTCATCGTCCGCCTCTAGCGCCCATCTGATAGCATCGATTATGGTTCCTTGTGCCGAACTTGTCCAGACAGGCGAAAGGACCTAGTAGCTCAACGTTTTAATCGCCTGGAGGCGCTCCGCACCTCATGCCACCACTGCCGTCCGTGACTGATCTTCGGATCAACGGTGATGGCGAGACAGTCGTTCTGACATTGAATCGGAACGATGGACGCATGACAGAAATCAATTGCTCTCATCCTGATTGAACCCCAGTTTCTTGGCGACATTTCTGTCTTCGCTCCCGAGTTCTGGTTTGCCAACACTTTCATAAACAAGCGCGCGATAGTAATGCCCTTCGCCGCTGCGGTTGCTATCGCCCTCTATCCATTTGTTGCATTCCTCAAGGGCATCGTCAAAATTTCCTAGGCGGAATGCCGCTTTGGCTTTTTGCGCAAGTCCGTCAATTTGCAGCGGATCTAAGTCAATGGACTTCGCTGCTGTTTCGTATGCGTGTTGGAACATTCCTTGCTGGTACAGGGCCTTGCTTTTGATGGCGTAGGACCAGGACAGATTTGGGTCCAGTTCTATTGCGCGATCCGTGTCCAAGATCGCTGCCACGCTGTTTCCCAGTTTGCAGTATATTAGTGCTCGAACCGTCAAGGCTTGAGCTGGAGCGGTTGGGTTGTTGTCCAAAGCTTGGTTCAGCTCCGTCAGCGCTTCTGCATTTCTGCCGAGCTCCATAAGTAGTCCACCACGAACTTGATGTATGTCAGCCATTTCTGGTGCTATTCGAATGAGGTTGTTACATTCTTTGAGCGCCAGGTCGTACCGCTTGAACCCAGTGTACGCTGCTATGCGTAGCTGACCAAATACCAATTTGCCTTCTGCTCCTGGCACTGCAGAGGCTATCCACTTGAGCGAATCGGACACGCTTTGTCGGGCATCGTGCGCACATCTGACGAGATCAATTCGTAGCATCAGAGAGTCAGACATTTTGATAGCTTGCTCAGCCACCTGATCCGCCAATTTTGTGAGACCGGCTGCCAACAAACTCGCATAAAGCTTTCCTGCGGTGTCGCGAAACGGGTTGTATTCTGGCAAATCCTTTCTATCCTGCGTGCTTTCCCATTGCTGGTGTTGTTGGAAGTGTTGATACTCAGTTTGCAACTTCGCGAACGGATCCTTGTACAGATAGTTTGTAATGTCAGCCCAGCGATTCTTTGTGATGAGCAATTTCTCTAGCCGGTAATCAACTTGTGCGAACTGTTTGGTAGCGTCCGGTAGCTCTTTGACTTCGTCAAACCAATCAATAACTTCTTGCTCAGCATCCAGAATTTCGCTCAACACGAGCCAGTCGAATCGATCGTTTGAAAGTTCAGCAGCAACTCTAAGCTTTACGAATTCATTACGGGCTGGAGCGTATTTTTGCGCAAGTTGCTTCATTTTGTGAGCCATAAAGGATCCACGCACACCACTCATTGGTGGATCTTGAGTTGGAATATTCTTCCAAAGCCAGACGAATTCCTCTGTCGCTTCTTTGTACTTTTCGTTGCTCTGGTATTGTTTTGCAAGCGTGTAGCGCGCCTGCACTTCTTCTCGCCCACCTTCCGACATAGGTTAATAACCTCGTTTGTGTAGGCTCGTTCCAGTCTTCTTCTTCATATCGTCTAGCAACCAGCGGTTTCTTCGGGTGGGGTAACTCGAACATACGACGTTTGCCGCAAGCCAATCGGTGACAAAGATCAGCGACTCGTGTCTTACCATTATGCTGCATTCCGGGCGGTTCGGAACCCAATTTCCATATGCGTACTCATTTCGTTGTTGAAAGGTTGAACATTCTCTTTCAAACACAAATGGTTCCTGCCGTTCGGTTGCCTCTGCGCTTTGATCTTAATTGGCAGGTGCATTCGTTCCTTCGCCCTCGGACGGAGGGTTTTGTGTTTGTCGCCAATTGCCTTGCCGAGCACCGGCACATAGAAATACTTTCTCGCGCGTTGATCCGATGACGTCCCTCTATTTTTCAGTCGCACCACCAATCGGTAGAAAGTGTTCTGGATGGCACTCTATCCAGCGATCAATGTCCGCTCTGGTGATCGACAACCTGCGCATTATCTGTTCATGTCCTTTCCAGCAGTCACCGGGATAGTCCTGCCAGCGTACTCCTGGCGTTCGACCGGGATACCCAGGAAAATGCAGACTGCTAGGTGGTTTGGGTCCATAGTTACGGTAGCTTGCCCACCACCACCCATAGAAGGTCCCTGCAATCGTGGCCGTCCAAGCGTCTCTTTCTGACTGCCCGTCAGTCGCGCGCATTTTGTTCAGGCGCTCTCGTGAATATCCGATGGCTTCGAATCCGGCGTACACCTCTTCAGGAGGGGTAAATGACGGATCGAGAACACGCTGCCAGCCGCCAAACTTCTCTAAGAGTTTGATGGCATCGGGGTCACCTTTAGGAAAAATTGAATATGGCATAGCTATTTAGGCTGTGTCTTATACGCTCGAAATTGTGAACCCCGACGACGTCGCTTCTGAGTGTCCTGATAAGCTTGATTATGGTGCATTCTGTGTCAGCCGTCCAGAACACTGAAGCTCGTTAGTAGTCCATGGTTCGCGAGGACCAAGCGGTTCGCCGGCCACGTCACTTCATGCCACCACTGCGGTTGCCGGCGAGCGAGTAATGTTGTTCCGGTGGCCTCAGGACTGCGCCATCGGGTGCGCGTCTGGTTGCTACACTAGAACGTGTGAACGACAAAGATACAGACGAACTGATTAAGGCGTGGCACCGCTTCTTCGCCAACATCGGCGATAGAGATAAACGTGAGCCAGACCATTGGGCGGCTCTTCAGGTTCGTCGGCTATTGTACGACTCGTGGATTGTTCCAGGAGACAACGAAGGCGTAGTGGAGGATCCTGATCGGGCTTGGAAAATAATTCTTTTGTTGCTCAAGGAATCGCCATCAAGGAAGGGGCTCATCGCAGTGGTCTCCGGACCGCTCCGACAATTGATGCATTCTCACTTTACAGAATACATCGACAAAGTAAAGGAAGAAGTACACCATAATTCGAGACTTTCATTTGTGCTCTCTCAAATCTACATTCATAACGACGAGCATCGCACGGAACTCCATACCTTAGGTAGCAGAGCAGTCGCGTTGACTTTTCCTGATGAAACCGCAGAGGCCCAACGAGAAAAAATAAACCGAATAGTCACCGATTGGTTTCTTTTCAAACGAGCGGAAGACCTCGAGACACGTGAGGCTTATTTGTGGGCGATACTGGAAGTAAGTGACGAATTGCCCGTTATCGATCCAAACACCTGCTGGGCGGTTATTTTGGCGCTAATGGAGAGAGCAAATTCAGGAGCTGAGCTGCGAGCCGTTGGTTTTGAAATAGGACAACTGCTGTGTTTCAATTATGCGGATTTCATTGGAATCATAAGGGATGAGGTGGCGCACAACAAACGGCTAGCCTATGCGCTTGGAAATGCGTACCTTTCGGACGACCAGAAGACTGAATGGAAAGAATTCATAGCTCTTGTCGATCAGCATCGGACAGACGATCCGTTCAGCCTATAGTGCCGATGTTGCTCTTCGAAACACCAGGCTCAAAGAGTGCTTGCCTCGATCAGTTATTATCTTTTGCTATCGCCATCTGATGCTTGCTCTCGCAGCACGTCGGCAAAAGGCCTTTTTGTTTTGCAAGCGATTTTAAGGCACTGCTCTGCTTTGGAAAGATCGATTTTGTGATCGCGAAGCATGTCTTCTGCATCAATTGCTGCTTGCATGTCCCGGGGAGTGATGTAACCTGCCATGATTAGCATTTGACCTGTTTGCACCTTCTTATTTCCTGCCATCTTACTAGCGTGATTGAGCTGCGCTTGCGAGACCACGCCAGCTTTTACGAGCAAATCGCCAACACCAGATTCGCTTTCATCCCAAAACATGTGCATCACCATTGAGTATCACAAATATAGACTGGAACGCCACGCTTCATTTGTTTTCTCCGATAAGACCGCTTTGCTCCACACCGGGTCGGAGCAACTTTCCGTGGACCTGAAACCTTTCAGTCACACCTGGTTTTGATCTTTTCTCTAGAACCATTTCGTATTCATCTGCGGAAATCCCAGGGAGGACGTGGCTGACAAACTTGCCGGAGTGCTGGATCGGTTCCAGAATCAATCTGTCGGGCGAGGCGAGAAGACCTTCAGTGTGGATCGCGGAAGTTTCATCGGTGATGTAGTTGCGAGTATAGATATTTGTGCCAAAGGGTGACAGTCTAAAAGATCTTCGCGTCGGTTCGCTTGTCAGGTCTTCTCGGAGCTGCTTCTCCATTGATTCCAAAGAAGTGGGTGGCTCCTGCGATGCGGAGTGCTCTACGTTAGCAATTTCTTTTTCTAGATCTTCGCGCCATTTCAAAACATCCATTTTGGAATAGCCGTACATCTGCGCGTAAAGAGTGAATCCGCCCCCTGCTGCGCGAAGTTCGCGTATGACTCGATCGGCATGCTGCCTGATTCTAATCCGGTCCAGATCTTTCACTGAATCTATCTGCTCTTTTATGGTCTGAAGGGTGGATTGAACTTCGTTTGACAGTGGCTTTTGGATTAGCACTTCAGTGTTTGTGGGGCCGTTGGTTTCCAATTCAGTTTGCGAGGCATTGTTGAATGCCTCCGTCGCTGCGAGAGCAGCTGCTTCTTTCTTTGCTATTGAATCTTGTGGATTCAACCATTGGAACGCCAGCTTGCCGGCTCTTCCGTTGGGACCGTCCATGCGGAAGGTTTTGGACATTTCTGTTCTCGCCTCGGTGAACTGACCTAAAGCGGAGAGGCAATAGCCCAGGTAGTAGTGCGCCACTGTATTGGAAGGATTTCTTTTAACCGCGGCACGCAGTTTTGGAAGTGCCTCTGCCCAGAGCCCGAGCGAGACTTGGTGTTCTGCGACAGCCAGTTCCGAACCATTCGGTTTAGCGGACCAAGCCGCCGACCCCGACACCAGAAGCCCCGAGCAAAGAGCGACAATCGTTGCATGCAGTCTGTACATTTGCCCGCCCTCAATGGAGTTTGGAGCTAAACATGCGGTCCTATGAAATTGATTATGGGGCATTTGACTCAGAGCGCATAGACGCAAGAGCGGCGCGGAGGTTTAATTTATCGTGTAGTGCAGGCGAGCGGTGTTAGACTCGAATATACGACGTCGATCATGTGAACGTGATGACAGAAATTTCGTCCTATGCACAGGCTGCTCTTGAGCGAATCCACAAATCGCTGGATGTCGGCGAAAACGTGATGTTGTTTGGTTTGGGCTGCAAGCGGGAGTCCGCCAGAAAACGTCTGAATATCATTTTTCTGGTCCCCACACTATTTGTATTGGTATTGTGTTTTTTTGCATTTACGCCGGTGCTTAAGTTGTTTGGCTGGGTTGGTGCACTGTTCACTCTATTGGGTCTTTATTCGCTGCCACTTATCTGTATCGTGATGGTCGTAATCGGCATAGTCGTCGCTGTGCAGATGTTGGCGCCCGAACGAAAATGCTGGTACGCGTTGACGTCAAAACGACTGGTACGCATGCGATCGGATTGGTCTGTGGAGACTTTCATTGACCGGTCAGCTGTCACGCGCATCGAGGGCAGCAGCAAAATGGTTGCCCTCACACTCACCGGACCCGACGGAAGCACGGCCGAAATTGTTATCGACCAAGTAAAAGGACTGCCCGAGGTAGTCGGCGGAATTCCGTTGAAGATTGGCATGTCGGAAGAGTCCTGAGTCCAAACCGGAAGCAAAGAAACCTACGGCTGAGCGCCCGACCCGGCCGTTTCATCCTATCTATGTGCATACGTTAATGATGGGAAACCGCTCAGGGGTGGGCGGTTGTGTATATCCAAGGGGTGGCGTGTCGTATAATGCTCCCTTGCCTAGCCGGGAGAAAGAGCCGTGAGCACTGACATCGCCAAGTACATCGACCACACTTTGCTGAAGCCGGAAGCACGCCGCGAGGAGATCTCGAAGCTGTGCCAGGAAGCCAAAGAGAACAAGTTTTTCGCCGTTTGCGTCAATCCATATCATGTGCGCCAGGCTGTGAAAGAGCTCGCGTCGAGCGATGTACGCGTCGCGACTGTGATTGGATTTCCTCTCGGGGCGAATCTGACTGACATCAAAATTGCTGAAACCCAGCGTGCAATCGCCGAGGGAGCCGAAGAGATCGACATGGTTATCAATGTCGGCGCTCTCAAAGATGGCGATGTTAACTACATTACCGAAGAGATTAAGGCGATCGTCAAGGTAGCCAAGGGACATCTCGTCAAAGTAATTATCGAAGCTGACCTGTTGACCGACGACGAAAAACGTAAAGCTACCAAAGCTTGCGTCGACGCGGGCGCAGGCATGGTGAAGACATCGACCGGCTTTGTCAAAGACGGCAAAGGCGCGACGGTCGAAGACATCAAACTGATCAAAGAGACTTTGGCCGATGCCAAACTCGGAATCAAGGCGAGTGCGGGCATTCGCGATGGAGAGAAAGCGAAGGCTTTAATTGAAGCCGGCGCTACTCGTCTAGGAACCTCTGCCGGTGTATCCATTGTCCAGGGAGCTGAGCCTGCGAAGGCAGCTTATTAAAGGAGATAGGGAGTTGAAAACAACTTTTGCTTTGCGTGCGTTTTCCGTATTGATTGCTGCCGGCTGCGCGATGGCACCGTTTACGGTGGCATCGGCTTATGATGACCCGCATGTTGCGGTGCCTGATGACTCGCCTGCGAGTGAGTCGATGAGAAAGGGCGAGTCCGCGTACGAACACGGCAACATGAAGGATGCGATCAACCAATTCCGCGAAGCGACCAGGCAAGAGCCCGACAATGCCAAAGCGCACCAACGTCTGGGCGCCGCTCTCGCTGCTACGGCCAACACCAAAGACGAGTACGATGCCGCTATTGCGGAAGAGAAGCAAGCGGTTAAATTGGATGCAAAATACTTCCTTCCCCACGTTGTACTCGGGCAAATTTATGCCAACGAGGACAAAGTCGATGATGCGCTGGTCGAATTTAAAACCGCTGTGGCTCTCAATCCGAAGAGCTTCCGGTCGCATATGGATTTGGGTTTTGCACTCACTCACATTGGCGCTGTCGATGATGCGATTGCTGCCTACAAAAAGGCGAACGAAATCAATCCGAAAGATCCAACACCGCCTCTCAACCTCGGCGTACTGTATGCACAAAAAGGCGACTATGCAAATGGCGTCAAGGCAGAACAATCCGCGATTGCGATCGACAAAACGATCAAAGAAGCATGGATCAATTTAGGCAACATCTACGCAGATTCCGGTGAAACCGACAAGGCGATCGATGCGTTCAATCAGGCGTTGAAGCTGTCGCCGAAGCATCCCAACGCTCTCTGTGGATTGGGCTGGATGCTGCAGAAGAAGGGTGACCTCAAGGGCGCCATTGAGACGCAGCGTAAAGCCCTCAAGTTCGATCCCGATTTCGAGCCGGCACATCGCAGACTAGCTGAAGTGCTCAATGAGCAGGGCGAAGACAAAGAAGCGGAATCCGAATTCAAGAAAGCGATTCAGCTCAACCCGCGCGACGTCACAGCCATGGTGCAGTATGCGAAGATGCTGGAAAAGCTAAAACGCGACCAAGATGCAGCCGCACAGTACAAGAAAGCGCTGACCGTAAATCCGGACGAGAAGATGGCTAAAGACGCCCTTGCTGAACTGGGCAAGCGCGGAGTCAAGCTCTAAAATCATAGCGCAAAAATTATGTTGTCATTGAAGGCGCTCATGGTCTCGCCGTGAGCGCCTATATCCATGTACCAAAAACGTGCATTGACAACCGTAGGGGTCGAACCCGAAAAGGCTTTCAGTATGGGACTTTCCGAGGGCCAAGTGCAACTATTAAAATGTACCAAAAGGGTACGTCGATCTAGGCGCAGAACAAAAGAGGTATTCGCCAGTTGCTATTTCTGCTGGTCGCTGATGCGGAAGCTGATCGCTGAGATCCAGTTGGTCTTCCATAAAACGTCTTGCAACTCTTTCTTGATGGCGCCGGCGATGGCGCTGCGCGGACCCTGCAGATCACGTGCGGTTGGCAATGCCTCGCGGAAAAGTTCTTCCGCTTCTTTGTAGCTGCCGGATTTCTCGAGCACGAGACCGAGCCCGTACAAAACTTTCGCTGTGAACATGTTCGGGGTTCTGTAGTTAGACCGCGCCACCTCGAGCGCCTGGCGATAGTACCGCTCAGCATAATCGAGCTTGTCTTGGCGGCGATAGACGTCGCCCAGCTTCGCTGCAGCGTAGGCAAACTCGTTTGGTGCCATGATGCGGCGCGGGTCGACCACGTTGTACAGCTTCTCGTATACGTCGGTCGCTTTGTCTAATTCGTTTTTCTGCGAGTAGAGGTCGCCCAAAATCTTCAACGGCAAAAGCACTTCGTTCGTGCTGTTCAAACCGGCGCGCTCAGCCTCTTCCATCGCGTTGGTGGCGGCAATCTCCGCGTCGTTGTTCTGACCTTCCATGAAGTAGCAATACGCCAACTGTGAGTATTCAGAAGTGACATCAACCGGCGCGCTCACTTTCTTTGTCACTTCGATCAGCGTGTGCATGTTCTCGACCGCTTGCTCGTAATGGCCGGTTCTCAGATATAGCTTGCACAAATTGAAGAGGGCTTGCGAGTACTCGCGACTGTTCGGTTTTTCCTTTTCGACTGTCGCCAGCTCCGTCTTGGCGGCTTCTTCCTGGCTGCCGAAATCGCCATTTTCCGCTGGTGACTTCTTCTCTTTAACAACCCACAGAGTGTCGTTGTTGAAGGCGGGATAGTCTTGATTGTCGACCCCAAGAAACGAGAATGACCACAGTCCCACCACAATCGCCAACAGCACGGACGCGCCGACGAAGAACATGATCTCGAATGAGATAGCCGTTTTGATTACGAGCTGATTCTTCTTCTTCGCTTCGCGTTTTTTCACCTTCTGGCTTTTCTTGAGACAGATGGCATAACCTACCCAATCGGCTTCGGATGCGATAGGCAACGATTCGAGGTCAGTCTTCAATTGCGAAACGGATTGATAGCGATCGTTGGGATCTTTGGCCAGGCATTTTGCGATCACTGACTCGAAACGCCCGAGCGAGCGGTCGCCAGGTCTGTCTGCGGCGAACGGCTTTGGAGCTTCGTTCATGTGCTTGTATGCGGTCTCGAGCACGTTCTTGCCGACAAACGGAGGCTTGCCGGTGAGCGTTTCGTACATGACACAGCCGAGAGAGTAAACGTCTGATCTGCCGTCGAGCTTTTTGCCCATGCACTGCTCAGGGCTCATGTACATAGGGCTGCCGAAGACTTCGCGCGTGCGGGTAATGTAGCCGCTCGTCTTCACGTCATCGGACTCTTCCGACAAAAGTTTGGCGATGCCGAAGTCGACGATCTTCACATCTTGGCTCAGTCCGCCGCTTTCCAAAAGGACGATGTTGCTGGGCTTCAAGTCTCGGTGCAGGACATCTTGCTCGTGCGCGTATTCCAGCCCCTCGCAAACCTGGATAAAACAATCCACGGCCGTATCGGCTGATAAATGTCCGCTCTTGGCCAGCAAATCTTCGAGACTCTCTCCGGGGAGCTCCTCCACCACCAGAAAAACGCTGCCTTCCGGCGTCAGCTGAACATCGAGAACACGCCCGATTTTGTCGTGGGTGAGAGAGAGGGAACCTTTGGCGCGCTGTTCGAAGCGTTTGAGGTTTTTGTTGTTCGCCACCAGGTGGTGATGCAGCATCTTGATCACAACTCGGCCGCCCGACTGGCGGTCGCGCGCTCTGTATGCTGAACTCATGCTGCCTTCGCCGAGAAACTCGAGGACTTCCCAGCGACCCATGAGAGCCTGGCCGACTAACGGGTCAGCGTTGCTGCCAAACAACGAGAGTGTATCTTCAGATGCCACTTACCAAACCTGCCTGCAGGCACCAGGCTGCCTTCACTGAGTTCTTACCCTGTAAGATCATATATACCACTCTTATAAGGACATCCGAACGCCCGATAACTATCATGACTAGGGCGGATCCAGTCTAGATTAATTTTGGCGGAAGGCTTAAAGCTGTGGTGCAGAGGCACTGCTGCTTGTTGTCGGACGCGGACCGCGGCTAAATACGCGTCGAAGCGGGCGCCTGCAAGGCGCACCCTACGGTGCCACGGGGTCGCCTTCGCTGCGACGCAGGAGCGTTTGCGTAAACGTGCGTGTGGAGCGCCGGGCGCTGCCCGGCATCGATCGCGTGCTCACGAATTCGATGCCAGCCAGGCGGCCGGCGCTCCGCAGCGTCGCAGGCCAGCAAAGCAGTTGGCGCGCCGCAGCTTCACAATAAAGCAAGACGCGTGATCGAATTCAAACTGACTCGTTTACTTGCTGTCGTTGCTGACAGTCAAGGCGAGAGCAGCAATCCAGTTCGTTTTCCAGAGGCTGAAGGCGTAGACGCGTCGAATGGAGTGGACGAGTTCGCTGTGCGGTCCTTCACTTTTTTCGGCTTGCGCCAGAGCTGCTTTGTAGTTGCGCAGTGCTTCGGCGTCGTCTCCCTGATGAGCGCAGGCAAGCGCCAGACCAAATTCGGCTCGTGCTATGTCGCCGCCGACATTGTCGGTTCGTTTGGAAAGATCGATTAGCGCCTGCCGGAAAAGCCGCTCGGCGCCTACATCGTCTTTCATACGACGCTCGAGATCGGCGAGTAAGCAAGTCCAGAGTACCAATCTCGAGTCGTCTGGCTTACTGGCGCCGACGGTTTTGAGAAGCTGAACGCAAGAGCGTTTTGCTGCAGCGAGGTTGTCCGCTTGTGAGTACGCCAGCGCCAGCTCCTCCTGAATGTGAATCATCATCGCGCTGCCGTGCTCTTTATCGCTTTCTGCCGCTGCTTTAGCTTGCGTCAGCCAGTGAATGGCCGTGTCGACTTTGCCCAGCTCAAAGTTGGCGTGCGCCAGAGAAAAGTAAATGGAGGTGACGAGACGCTTGTCACTCATGTTATTGCCGAGCGATTTGTAAGCGTTGTCGAAACAACCTATAGCCAGTTCCCATTTGCCGTTGGTGAGGTACATGTCGCCGAGATTCAAGAGCGCCTGAGTGTAAGAAGTGCCGGTATGCTGAGCCGCTTTGGCAAGATCTTGCCGCAACCGCTGCTCTTGCGCGCTGTAGTCGGGCTGCTCTTTTGGCTTGGGCAGAGTTATCTGCCAGAGCGGTTCGGATTCGTACCGGATGGCCGCATCGCGCATGATGATGCGGGCTGTCCAAATAGCAACGGTACAGCCAAGCGTGATGAACACAATGCCCGCAAACAGAATCTCCGACGGTATCAATCGCGAGAGGCGAATGCGTTGCTCTGGGTCGGTAGGTTTCGTCTCTCCGGTCACATCGCACCTGCGAAGCTCGAGTTGAAACCCATTATATGCCTTTACTAAGCATGCAGGACGGCAATTGCGTATTCCATGCCGCTGGCGCTTTCAGCCGCGTCGCGGAACGCTTCGAACACCTCGCTGTGCGTTTCTACGCTGTCGATAATGTCGGTATCATCTTCGGATAACGATTCAAAACTGAAAAGCAATCTTTGCACCTGGGCAGGGCTAAAGTAGCCGATGAAAGGCGTCTCTGCGTTTTTATCGAGAACTTCGTGAGGCGAGTTGTTCATGGCGCAGATGGGCAGAAGTCGATCGCCTTTTGCCAGTTTGTCGATCGATTCGAGCGCGTCGACGAAATCGTCTTCCGTCATCTCCACCATTGTTTGCAGCTCGCCGTTGGTTTCGATGGCGGAGACCAGCTCCTGATAAATCTCTTCATCGCTCAAGCCGATCAGGTCCATCGGCAGCACCGCTTCGTCCATTATATAAATGCTGAATGTTTCGCTCATTGCACTTATGTACCCGACAAAATATAACCCTTCGCCCTTAAGATCTTTTGCAACTCCAACAAGCAAGTGTAAGTCGGCAAAAGCCACAACGTTTCGCCAGGCTGCACCATATTCAGTGCCTGCTCGAGTGCGCGTTCTAGTTTAGCAACGGTCAACACCAGATCCGATTGAATGCCCGCGTACTTCATGCGCACTGCCATATCTTCAGCGCGCTGTCCGCTGACGATCAGCTGTTTGGTATGTCCGGCCAGTTGTTCGAAATCAGCGTCCCAGAGCCATGAAATGTCACGCCCGTCGGCCAAGTTGTCGTTGATGGCAATCAAAACTCGCGCATGCGGATCTGCCACCACAGCGCTGACAGCCTGACTGGCACCGGCCGGATTTTTGATCAGCTGGATCAACAGGGGCTTTCCTTGTACGACAATTTTTTCAGAACGTCCGAACAGTGTCTTGTAATTTTTCAGTCCTTGTTTGATCGCTTCCGGAGTGACGCCGAACTGATGGGCCGTTGCCGAGGCAGCGAGCGCATTGTAGACATTGAACAAGCCCGGCAGAGGAACATTCACCTGTAAACAGCGATCGCTTGTGCACAACATGAATTTTGAACTCGTCGGACCAACTTCTACATTCTTAGCCCACACTGCAGGAGTCGGACGTTTGTAATCGCATTTGCTGCAGCGCCAGTGACCCATCTGTCCATAAAAGACAGCCTCGTATTCAATCTCTTCACCGCAAGCCGCGCAGTACGATAGTTCGCAATCGTTGGCACCACCCGCATTGCGTCCGTTATTCTTGGCCGTATCTTTGCTTTCTGAAGGTTCCGCTGCAAAATCTCCCGCAAGCGACGCGATCGACTCGACACCAAAAAATGTGCGCTCGCTTTCCTTCGCTAACTGACTGACGTTGGGATCGTCGGCGTTGAGAACGGCGCGTGAAGTGTTCTTCGCAATGCCGCTGCCGATCAGCCTCGCCGTTGTATCCAGCTCGCCAAATCTATCGAGTTGATCGCGAAAGAGGTTGGTGACCAGCACCGTATTCAGTTGCACCTCCGCTGCTATCAGGGGTAGTGCCGCTTCATCGATCTCGAAGAGGCAATAATCAGCGTTGAGCTTGCCGTCCCACCCCGCCGCTTCTACCAGACTGGCGGTGATACCAGGCACGAGATTGGCGCCCTGGCGATTGTGCACCAGTGAAAATCCGGCGGTGCGTAAAATCGATGACAACAAACCTGATGTTGTGCTTTTGCCGTTGGTGCCGGTTACTGCAATGATACCGAGGCGGGCTTGTGCCGAGAGATCTTTCAGCACCGTCGGCGCCACTTTGCGCGCTAAGCGCCCGGGCAAGTTAGATCCGAGTCCGGCGCCCAGCATGCGAATTGCTTTTGCCGTAACCTTTCCGGCGAATACAGCCATCGTGTCCGACGTACTCAAATTAAATCACCGTATCCGACGATGCAACGCACACATCTTATAAGAATATGTCATTGACGTCTTCGGCAATGTAAGAGTTCAGGAAGGTTTTGCTCGGTTTAACTATGACCTCGTCGCCTAATCCGAGTTGATAGTCGATATGCTGCCCATCGATATATAAGTTGCCCGTGCGCATCTGGGAGATGACCGCGATCTCGTCATTCATGCCGAGAATGCCGCCCATCAGTTTGAACTGCTGCCCCGGACGCGTGCACGGCTCACGAACGATGTACTCGAACTCATGGTCGGTGATTGGCAAAACTTTGGCGCCGGCCGAGCGCAGTGATCCCGTCGAGCCGCCGGGGGTGCCAATCCACAGACCGGACGAGCGCTGCTCTTCTCTGATATCGCCTATGCCGATGAAATATCGGCTCGTCGCCGCCGGATTAGCGTGCGCCACTAACACTTCGTTGAGGACCAGCTCGGGCAGCGGCGAACCGTTAACGCTCATCTCCAAGCGCAAAATCTTTTTCGGCTGCAGCGTGTCGTTTTCGATCTGGTCGAGAATTGTCGAAAGGGTGTCTTTGTTTGCCAGGCAAAAATGCCCGAAAGACGAGTGCACGGAGGAGTTGACGCCCAAAACCGGAACATCGGTGACGTGGTGCGAAGCGTCCAAAAACGTGCCGTCTCCGCCCACAGCAACAATCATATCGACGTCTGTGACGTGGTCTTGCATGTCGGCGCGTGCTACGGACTCAAATTTGACGCCGCGTGCGGAGAGCTCCTTCTCCAACTGCGCCAGGGTTTCCATGTGTTCGTCGTGGGCAAGTTTGACGCGGCTGATTGCCTCGTGTCCCTCTTGCATCAATTTTAAAAAGCGCGCGTCCCTGTACTGGCGCGCCTGAATCTCAAACGTCGATTTCTTGTGCAAAATCAAAACGTTTTGGAGCTTCACCGGGCGCGTGCCTGCCTGCGAAAGGGACGGTTCTGAAGGTTAGCAGATTAACGCCCCTGATGCCATATATCGGCACCGCCCTCCTGCCCTTCACCGGCTTGTTTAGCGCTACGGCGGGCGGGCCCCGAATTTGCGCACTTAACTTCATAATGGCACGGGACGGTCACGACAAGCCGCGGCGCGGCTTTCGGCGATTTAACCTGCTGCGGGCAGGCGTCGCCGGGCGCCAGTTTTGGCGGCGCTTGCGTTATACTGAAGCCGGAAGAACACATGTTCGCTTACCTCAAGAGCGATGTCCGAGGTGCGCTTATGCCTTTGTCTGGTGCCGAAATTCGAGAAAAATTTATTGCATACTTCCGCGACAAGCGCGGGCACCTGCATCTGCCCAGCTCCAGTCTGATTCCTGACAATCCGACTTTGCTGCTCACGTCAGCCGGGATGGTGCAGTTCGTGCCGATCTTTCTCGGGCATTCGCCGGCGCCGCAGCCGCCACGGGTAGTGACGGCGCAGAAGTGTGCTCGAGCCGGCGGAAAAGATTCTGATATTGAAAACGTCGGACGCACCGCGCGCCATCACAGCTTCTTCGAAATGATGGGCAATTTCAGCTTCGGCGATTATTTCAAAAAAGAAGTGATTCCGTGGGCGTGGGAATTTGTCACTAAAGAGTTAGGTCTGGAACCGGAAAGATTGTCGGTGACGATTTTCAAAGGGGATGATCAGAACCCGCCCGACGACGAAGCATATGATATTTGGAACAAGACGGTCGGCGTTCCGGCTGCACGCATTTTCAAGATGTCACGCAAAGACAATTTCTGGGGACCGCCCGGACCGACGGGACCATGCGGACCGTGTTCGGAAATCTATTACGACCGCGGCGCCCAGTACGGATGCAGTGATGACCCGAGCAGATGCGGCATCGGCATCTGCGAGTGCGATCGATATTTAGAGTTCTGGAACCTCGTTTTCATGGAGCTGTACAAAGACGAAAACGCGAAGTTTTCGCCGTTGGCTCGCAAGAATGTAGACACAGGTTTGGGCTTGGATCGCGTTACGCTGATTCTGCAGAAGAAAGACAACTCTTATGAGACTGATCTGTTCTACCCCATCCTTCAAAAGGTGGCAGAACTGGCGGGCGTGAAGTACGTCGGCGGTGTGTCGAAGCCAGGCGAAGAAAGCCTTCCGCATGTCAAAACAGATACGTATTTGAAGATCATCAGCGATCACTCGCGCAGCGTCACGTTCCTCATTGGAGACGGAGTGCGCAACAGCAACATTGGTCGCGGCTATGTTTTGCGCTTCATCACCAGGCGTGCAGCGCGATTCGGTCGCCTGCTCGGCATGAATGAGCCATTCCTCTATAAAGTGGTTCCGACTATCGTCGAGCTGTACGGCAAAGTTTATCCTGAGTTGACGCAGAACAAGGACACGATTGCCAATGTCATTAAAGACGAAGAAGAGCGCTTCGCCAAGACAATCGATCGAGGCATGACGTTCTTGAATGAACTTTTGGATGGCGCGGGCGATACCATCAGTGGTGCGGAAGCATTCAACTTATATGCAACTTACGGATTTCCGATCGAGTTAACGCGTGAAATCGCGCTAGAACGCAACAAGAACATCGATATGGAGAGCTTCGCTGCTGCACGCGCTGAGCACGAAGAGAAATCTTCAGTCGGCAAATTCAACGTTAACATTGCCGGCGATAGTGGTTTTGGTCAGATCTTGAAGGAACACGGTGGCACGAAATTCACCGGCTACGGTCGCACAGAAGATCAAGCCGAAGTGCTTGCTGTTTTGAAAGATGGTAAACCTGTGGACCACGTCGAAGAAGGCGACGAGGTTCAAATCATTCTCCAAGCCACTCCTTTCTATGCTGAGTCAGGCGGACAGACCGGTGACAGCGGCATCTTGAAAGGATTGAACGGCTCGGTCTCCGTTTTGGACACGAAAAAACACGAAGGCTTGTTCGTGCACCACGTGCGTGGTTTGTCAGGGACGTTAGAACCTGGTGCGAAAGTCGAGGCGCTGGTAAACAAAGAACGACGCACGCAAACTATGCTGCACCACAGCGCTGCACACATCTTCCATGCGGCTGTTCATGACCTGTTCGGCAAGCATGTCGTGCAGGCAGGTTCTGAAGTGAGCCCCAAAGCGATGCGTTTTGACTTCACTTTGGATCGCCAACCGACCCAGCAAGAGTTGACGAAGCTGGAAGCGATGATGAATGAATGGGTGCGCTTAAACTTGCCCGTCACGACCAGAGAAATGTCTATCGATGAAGCCAAGAAAACCGGCGCTGTCGCCATGTTCGGCGAGAAGTACGGTGATGTTGTTCGCGTCGTCGGCATGGGCGATTTCAGCCTCGAATTTTGTGGTGGCACTCACGTCAGCAACACCGGAGACATCGGTCCAATCAAGCTGATCTCGGAAGGCAGCATCGCATCTGGTGTCAGACGCGTTGAAGCGCTTGCAGGCACCAGGGCGTGGGATTACATCGCCAGCAGCATGAATGTCCTCAGCGATGCCGCAGGAATGCTCAAGGTGAAACCGCTTGAATTGGCGTCGCAAATTGAAAGAATGCAAGATCAACTGAAGCAGAGAGAAAAACTTTTGCTGCAGAGAGAAGACGAGCTGGCAATTTTGCGTGCGTCGACTCTGCAGCCTGAGCAGCTTGATGGAGTCGCGTTTATTAGCGGCGAACTTCAAGGCGCTAGCGCCGATGGTTTGAAGACTGCTGCCGATAAGTTGCGCGGATTGAATCAGAACACAGTTGCAGTGCTTGCATCTGCCATTGGTACAGACAAAGTCTCCGTAGCTGTGGGTGTTTCTGATGCACTTGTGAAACAGGGCTTCAACGCCGGCAACCTCGCCAAAGAGTTTGCCACCATTTGCGGTGGAGGCGGCGGCGGCAAACCGCAGCTCGCCCAAGCCGGCGGTAAAGACCCAGCCAAAATCGAGCAAGCCATCGCCCGCGTGCGCCAGGTCGTCCAAGGCCACGGCAGCAATAATTAGAAGGTCTCGTCGGAGCGAGCTTTAGGGGGCGGTTGCAGCGACCCGTGTGACGGCGATCTATTCCATCCAGACTCCTAGCTTAACCGGCTAGTCGTGGCGGGTTGAGAGCCAAGCTTGTCAGGGGATTAGCCTTCCGATACCTCGGGGAACATTACCTGTGGTTAAGCTTCTTAGAACTCGGTCAGCGTCTGGTTGACCGCGGAGGCGTTATGGAAAAGCAGGGAACAGCTCAAGCTTTGTGGATCGGCATTTTGTTCGGTTTGCTGGTAATTACGGCGCCGAGCTGGCTCATGAACGACCACCAGAAGTCGAGCTACGACGCTCCATGGATCTACCCGGGTGACCTCCCTCGTCATTAAGGTCGTTGCCGGCGGACGTTCCGTTGTAGAGGGGCGTCTTACTGACGCCCTTTCTCGAGCCCAAGCCCGTCATATATAGACAAACAGTACTACTTGATTATTGACATCTGTATATATCCGTGCCAGCATGTGCTGCTGGCTCGTGTTTTGCACCATTTCCGACTTTCGATTTTGTAGACTATGGCATACATGAGTCAAGCGCAGTCAGCTCGCAGGCTCTATGTCACGTCTGAGGCAGATGCAACAACAAGAACCGCTGGGTGGTAATAACCCCGCGGCGATGCTTGCTCAGCGTCTGCGCGAATTGCAGAAGCCGAAACAGATCAAAGGGGCGGTGAAGCCCGTCGCTTTGCTCAAACAGTACTGTGTGCTCGCTGTGTGTTTCGCGATTTTTTGCGGTCTGTGCATGCTGTCCATTCAGGTCTCCGACCAGTTGCGCAACATTCCCGATCTGTCCTTCCTGCAGCACTACCATCCCGTCGACGCTATCGAGATTTACGACAAAAACGACGAGCTCGTCTGTACCGTAAGTCATTCACAAAATCGCAAGTCAGTCGATCTCAACCATATCTCGCACTTCATGCAAGATGCAGTGGTGGCAGTCGAGGATCGACATTTCTATGAACACGGCGGCGTCAACTTCCCTAGTATTGTTCGCGCGCTATCTGCGAACCTCATGGCGCATCGCCTGGTTGAAGGCGGTTCCACCATAACTCAGCAGCTCGTAAAGAATCTATTTTTCCCAGAAGCCCAACGCACTCTCGTGCGCAAGACGGCCGAAGCGATCGTTGCCGAGCAGATCGACAGCCGCTACTCGAAGCAAGACATTTTGGCGATGTACTTGAACGAAATTTACTTTGGCAACGGCGCCAGCGGTATTGAGCAGGCGGCGCAAACATACTTCGGCAAATCGGCTCTCAATCTCAATTTGGCTGAGTCAGCCTTTCTCGCGGGAATCATCAAAGCACCATCAACTCTGGGCAGAGTCGAGCATAGAGACGAAGCGCTGCGCCGGCAACACGAAGTCTTAGATGCGATGGTCGATTGCGGCTATATCACCAAGATGCAAGTGGCGAACGCAACCAAGCCAGAACTCGCATTCCACCTTACTTCCGATAGAGTGGAATCTAAACCGTTCGACATTTATCCATACTATGTCAGCTACGTGCTCGACGTTGTGCACAAGAAGTACGACGCGAATTTCATTCATCGTTGCGGGTTGAAGGTGTACACAAATCTCGATCCGGTCGCGCAAAGCACAGCCGAAGAGCTGTTGGCGAAAACAATTAAAAACGCTCCCCGCGGCATAGACGAAGAGGCTTTAGTCTGTGCTTCAGTGAAGGACGGTGCTGTGCGTGCCATTGTCGGGGGTGCCGGCGATTACTGGGACAACCAGTGGAACTGCGCTGTTGCGGCTCACACTGTGGGTTCATCATTCAAACCGTTCGTCTATCTTGCCGCATTTCTCAACCATTCTCTGAACGCGAAAGACCACATTCTTGATGCACCGCTGACGGTGAATCAGGAGTATTCGCCGAAGAACTACGACGGCAAATTTCTCGGGCGCATAAGCGTGCGCGATGCTCTGGCTAAGTCGCGAAACACCTGTGCCGTGCGTGTCGCGCAGATGGTCGGCATTGACCATGTAGCAGAGACTGCGCGTATTGCCGGTCTGGAAATTCCTGACGATCACAATTTGTCGATGGCGTTGGGGAGTTGTGCTGAGTCTCCGATGGACATGGCCGGCGCTTATGGCACGCTCGCTCGTGGCGGTGTGGCAATCAGACCGTGGGCGATTCGTCATGTCGATGATCTGAACGGCAGGATTTTAGAAAAAAACGAAAATATACCGTGTCGAGTATTTCCTGAGCAACCGGTTGCATCGCTTGTTGATGTGATGCAGGACGTGGTCAGACGCGGAACTGGAACTCTCGCCAGACTTTCAGACCGCCCCTGTGCCGGTAAAACTGGCACCGCCGACAAAGCTCGCGATCTATGGTTTGTCGGTTTTACACCGGATATGGTGACCGCCGTCTGGGCCGGCAATCGTCTGAATAAAGGAATAACGGCTAAGCATGTCACCGGCGGCAGTGTCGTTGCCAGCATCTTCCACGACTTCAACAAAGAGTACTACGCGGCTTCTCCAACCCCTGCGGGAACCTTGATCTGCACCAAGTCCAAACCAAGCGAAGAGAAACCCCGCGAAGTAGCGTACAACTCATACTCTCGCCGCCGCAGTATCTCTTACGCACCTCGGCAGGTAGCGTCCTCTGAGTATGCACGCGGAATCTACGGTCCTTCCAACGGCGCCGTCACGCGCAACACCAAGGGCATCACTGAATATACTTGGACCCAGTAGTTGCCATTAGGGTTTGAATCCGTCCATCGCCGTCTTAACTGCTTGCTCGTCTTTATATGCGATGGCGAGACAAAGATAAAACGAACGCATCTGGTAGCTGTGCGGATAGTCCTGAAAAATCTGATGGTAGCCTTTTTTGATTCGGTTCCAATCGAACATGTCCGCTTTGAAGTATGGATTGTTGGGATAAAAAACGTACGGGATACTTGAAACCAGTTGAGCGTAGACCTCGTCGCCCTTCGTTTTGCCCGCGGCTTCTGCTCGTGAAAGAACATATTGCTTGAGCGCTCCTTCCGAGCCGTGCCACTGAGGAAGCAACCAGTTGCAAGTCGTTTTGTCGATTTGCAAATACTCGGGCCATTGTTTGTGACAGGCATTGACCATGTCCATGTATTGTTTATCCGGCCAGCTCTGATTTAAAGCGACGCCTGCGTAATCAGTGTAAATGCGCGGGTTCTTGTCGTAAAGCTTGACGCCATCATCGAGAACCGCTCGTGCCTGATCGGTGCGTTCAGAAAACTTTTTCCACTGATCTTGAGTGACGGAGTCACCATAACCGTGTCCCCGCGAGTACCATGCATAGTGCATCCAGCATTCCGCTAGCGCTGCTCTTGCAAAAGGTGATTGCGGATACTTGGCCAGCCATTTCGCCAGTTTATTGAGATTGTGCTCGTAGTCGTCTCCGGTCAGCGAGGCCTTATCTAAAGCAAACCCATCAAAGAAGCGATCGATTTTGGCTGAGCCGTCAGCACACGGGCGACGATCTTTCACTAATTTTGCACAAACCAATTCGATCTTAGCCCAGTCGCCCTTTTCAAATGCTGGCTTTGCCTCGCCAAGTTCAGGAAATTCCCACGGTGCGTCTTGCGTCAAACCGTTGTGCCATTCTTGGTAGATCCGAGTCTGCATATCGTCATCGTTAGTGAGCGAGCGGGCTAACAGCAATTCAGCTAACGATTCCTTGTATTTGTGCTCGATGGCCAGCATCCGCGCATTGTACATGTGCGCATAGGTAGCAATTTCTGCCAGATCTGGTTTGCGCTTAATTGCATCGAGAGCACGCTGCATAGTCTTGTCGGCTTTTGCTTTCTCGCCGACGTCGGCATAGATCACTGCCAACAGAGGCAATTTGTAGACTGTTTCTCGGTCGTCTGGCCCTAAATTCTTCTCCGCTATCGAGACGGACATCTCCTGATCTTGAAGGCCATTTGGTCCTGTGTGGTTGTTGTCGACCCAAAGCCAACTCTCCTTGTTGGCCTTCTCTTGATAAACAGTCGCCAGGGAAACTGCTTCCATGTTGTTCAAGCGAGAATCTTTCGGGCATAACGCAATCGCCGCGTCGAGCTGCTTGTAGCCAGCTTTGTAATCGCCGGAGTCTGTAAGCGCTTCGGCGTATGCCTTGTGCATCTCCATCCTGTCATATCGCGAATCACCGTTTTTGTCGGCCTGCTGCAATGCGTTTTCGACGACAGCTCTTCCCTGCGTCCTATCCTTTTGAAATATGGACATGCCGCGATTGAACTCTTTCCTCGCCGGACTTTGAAAGATGGCGCTGCAGATCGGGGATAGCATCGGCAATATCAGGGCAGCAATGAGCACAAAGAACGCCCCCACCGCAAAGAGAATCAAACGTCCTATCGATCGTTTCGGTGGCTCAGACTGCTTCTTCGGTTTTTGCATACGATCCTTTGTCTTCGCTAGCGGTACAAAACCTTAGTTTCCACCGTTCCGTTTCCTCTTTCACTTGTACGAACCACCAAGCCAGGATGAAACAAATTAGTGTCTAGATCCTACACTAGATCACATTGAACTCATCAATCGACCAAATGATTTTACCTTCCGAAAGCAGCAACGCTGATCCAGTGAAAAATCAGGGCGTGCGATGCTGCGGAGAGCAATGCAGAGCAAGGGATTGTGAGAAACCACGCCATGAGCATGTCGCGTGCGATCAGCCAGTGAACGCCCTTGCGGCGCTGAGCGGCGCCGACGCCCATGACAGTCGAGGCGATGATCTGCGATGCCGAGACAGGGGCGCCGGTGGCGGAGCCGAGCAAAACTACCGCTGCTGACGATAGCTCACTGACAAAACCGTGTATCGGTCGCATCTTATATATGCCGCCCACGCGTCGGACGATGCCGGGCACAAGCGAGAGAATTCCGAATGCCATGGCAGTGCCGACCAGGAGGCGCACCCAGAGTGGTATGGCGTGTTCTGCGCTCACCCCGGATGCGTTGAGGGCGATCACTATCACGCCCATCGCTTTTTGCGTGTCGTTGCTTCCGTGTCCGAATGCCAATGCCGCTGTGGTCAGCCACTGCATTTGTTTTAGTCCCTTGTTGGCCCGACTGCTTGCTCGCAATAATAGAAGAAGTACTGCGAAAAAACAGATGAAGCCCGCGAAAAAACCGATCAAAGGCGAAAGAAATAGACTAAAGACAACCTTATAAATACTGGTGGACTGCAGGATATGATCCGGGTCGCCCCAGATAATGTATTTCCAGCTGCCCGTCGCGGCGACAATCGAACCGATGATTCCGCCCACGAGAGCGTGCGTCGAGCTTGATGGCACCTTCAGTATTTTCGTGATGTAGTTCCACAGTATCGCAGCGAACAAACCGTTTGCCAGCACCGGCAGTAGTGCGGGGTCATCCGGCCAGCTGGTGATCGAACGAATGGTGTACGCCACTGCCGAGCCACCAAATATGGCACCAAGAAATTCGCAGACGGTGACGAGCAGCACAGCTTGCATTCGAGTGAGCGCGCGGCAGGAGATTGGGCCGGCGGCGACAGAGCTTCCGTCTTGAAAGCCATTGGTGTAAGTGTAGAGCAGGCTGAGCGTGATGACCAAAGCTAGAAGAGCGAGAATTTGCACGCTTCTCTCCAACTAGCTCATTTTTACAACAACGTGCAAAATCTTTTCGCCCACGAGGTCGATTCGTTCGGCTACGATCAGCATGCTGCGGTAGATTTCGTTGGTTTTGAGAATTATTTTGAAATCGTCGTGATCGAAAAGTTCTCGTTTGGCGGTGCGATAAATACGCGAGAAGCGATTTTCTGATTTGCGCGCCAGGGTTGCTTGATTGGCAGCTTCCTGCAAATTACCGGAGAGATGTTCGAAAGAGTTGACTATGCAGCGTGTGCCTTCGACCAGTGTGGCGGCCATGTCGTAGGTAAAGGAGCCGTGCAGCTTTAAATTGAGCGCTTCAATCTCGCGTACGATGGCCTTAGCGCCATTGATTACTTCATCCAACCGCGCCGACAGGTCATAAATATCTTCTCGATCGAACGGCGTAACGAATGCTTCAGCGAGTTTGCGCTCGAGATCCATGCGCAGATCGTCGGCGTGATTTTCCAGATCCCGAACTTGCTGACATCTTTCTTGCGCTCCTTTCTGAATCCACTGTTCCAGCGCTTCCACACCCTGCAGCACGATGCGCGCGTGTGCGTTGAGCAAATCGTAGAAATCAACAGGGGGCTGAAAAATTTTGCCAAGCCAGCCGCCGGATTTCGTTTTCGGTGCTTCCATACATTCTTCCCGTCGAGTTCGCCACCATTGTGCGCGCAATGCCGTCCGAATGCAAGATCGCGCCTCCCCCGGATATCCTGCGGATAGGCAATATGTATGACGGGGATGTGCGATCAGCTACTGCTTGCCACTACTGATTTATTGGCGCCAATCCTCACCGTTCCATTCCAGAAAGAATTGCTGGAGGAAACCCTCCAGATATGCGTGCCGTTGTTCGGCTATGGTACGTCCTGCCTTCGTGTTCATGCGATCCTTGAGCAACAGCAGTTTTTCGTAGAAGTGATTGATCGTGTGCCCTTTGCTGTTTTTGTACTGCTCGAAAGTATTATGCGTTTCTGGTGCCACATCCGGTTCATAAATGCTGCGGTCGAAATGTCCGCCATATGCGAAAGCCCTGGCGATGCCGATGGCGCCCAGTGCATCGAGCCGGTCGGCGTCTTGAACAATCTGCCCTTCAATTGTTTTCATTGCCGATTTAGCTCGGGCGCCTTTGAACGAGATCGACTCGATGATGTCGCAAACATGTTGAATAACTGCCGGCGCAACAGCTTGCTCCGTCAGCCACTTAGTGGCGACGACGCTGCCTGCCTTGAGATCGCCGCCGTTAAACTTCCAGTCAGCAATGTCGTGCAGCAGCGCACCTAATTGAATGATGAAGAGGTCGCCGGGATCTGTTTCATGTCGAGCAATGTTGAGAGCGTTGTTGCGCACTCGCAGTATGTGCCACCAGTCGTGACCGGTCGACTCCTTCTCTAACTTAGCCTTGACGAAGGACTCCGTGCGTTCGACGATTTGCGTTTGCTCTTCCGTCATGGTTCGTTCTTTGAGCATCATGTCCTCTCAATTGTGTTGGCAGATGCGAGAAAAGATCTCAACTGCTCAACCAGCGCAGTGGGAGAAATTTTACTCTGGGTCGCTCTCTCGAAAAAGAGAGCCGGAGTTATATCGTTCGTACCGTCGGCTTTCCATACGGCACTCTCTTCTTGCTGAGAAAGCTGCCGGCAGAGCTGGGACAGATCAACACGCCCAGTGCTCTTACGAGAAATGAGCTCGACCCAGGATTCATATCGATAGTAAAACTTGTAGCGCTGGCCGTGTACAAGTAGTATGCGCAGCATGTTCGTCTTGTTGTGAATGGCCATCTCATGTACGAGTGACTGCCAGGGCTTCTGCTCATCGATCTCTTTCGGTTTTGGCTTGGCAAGCGTGACGACGGCAAAATCTATTTCAGGATACTCCTCAATCGTTATCTCTTTCTTTCTAATTTGCTCTTCACTTTTACTCAGTAATTTGTCCTCAGGCTTCCAGTACTGCTCGAGATGCTCATGTCTATCAAGAACATTGAGCAGGCGTGGAAGCAGCTCTTCGTAGAGGATCATCGTCTGCTCGAGGTACGGCAAATTGAAAACGGATTGATTCAGGGGAGAAACATCCGGTCGCGTCCACGCCTTCAATATGAAAGCGATGCGAGCGGCGTCGCGGTCCTTGAACACTCCGAAATCACCGGCGGACGCGACGTCTAGGAGCAGCTCTTCGCGTTCAAGCGCTTCTTCGGAGTTTAGCAGTGCCCACAAGCCGATCAGTCCATCTTCATCGAAGTGATTGTTCGATGCGGCTTCTACGTTGATGTGCAACTGAGGAGCGTGCAGATAATTGAGAACGATGCCTGCTGAAAGGTCATGTTTGAGCGCTGGCGGCGTCGTATTGCCCGGCCAATGAGAGAGAGTCAACTTAGTGTGCGAGTGAGGCGCACCGTCGACGATGATACTATCAGTGGTGCCGAGCTGATGATATGGTACGTATCGCACCGTTGCCTCCAGTTCAACCTCTTTGTTTCTCGCTGCGCAGCGGCGCTCAAAGAAAGTTTAATGCCTGTCGTCTATTGGTCCTAGAGCAGACAGTAGCGCCCGCGAAGTTATTGCTCAGCCGTTTGTATTACGAACTAAAGGACAGGGCTGAAGGGACCATAAATCAGCGCCCTGGCGAAAATAGCATAAATTACGATAATTCTTACGTCCAAAATCTTTGCACTTAGAGCAAGATGAGCGTGGATGCTTTATTGTGGTGGGACCTTGAGCCGGGTGCGAGCCCGGGTGATAGTAAGGCGTGTCCTGACTGTCACTACTAAACTGACGGAGGATCGGAGTCCGCAATGAAAGCACTTGTACTAGACAAACCAGGCACACCCGAAACACTCTATGCATCCGACGTTGAAAAGCCGCAGCCGGAGTCGGGTGAAGTACGCGTCAAGGTACACGCAGTCGGCTTGAACCCCGTTGACTATAAGCTCGCAGCCAGCGGCTTCCCCGGATGGCGTTATCCGGTAGTCCTCGGCTCCGACGTCGCCGGTGTAGTCGACGCTGTCGGCAAAGATGTCGAAGATTGGCAGGTCGGCGATCCTGTTTACTTCCACGGCGATTTCACCAGACCGTTCGGCGCTTCCGGCTTCTCCCAGTATGCGGTGATCACATCTAAAACGCTGGCTTGGATGCCGGCCGGCTTGAACTATCAGGAAGCAGCAGCGCTTCCGACCGCCGGATTTACAGCTTTTCAGGCTCTGCACCGCAAACTGCGCGTGCAGGCAGGCAAAACCTTGCTCGTCGTCGGCGGCGCCGGCGGAGTTGGCGGGTTTGCCGTTCAACTGGCAAAATTAGCTGGTCTCACCACCATCGCCACCTGCTCGCGTCATAACATCAAATTTGTTCAAGATTTGGGCGCCCAACACGTCATCGACTATCAAACCGACGATGTGGAGAAGGGCGTCGAGAAATTCACCAAGGGCGTCGGCGTTGACTACATTCTCGACACTGTCTCCAGTGAAAGTGCTACCAGTGCCTTGAAGATGCTTGCTTTTGGCGGAGGCATCGCTTGCGTTGCCGGTTTGCCTGACATCACCACGGTGGAGCCGTTCACAACCGGACTTTCAGTCCATGAGATCGCCCTCAGTGCGGCGTACGTCACACGCGACGAAGCAGCGCTGGAAGATCTTGCTCGCATCGGCATGGAGTTCGGTGTCATGGCAAGCAAAAAGCAGATTCGCCCGATGGTCGAGGAAATCGTCACTTTCGAAGACATTCCTGAGGCACTGATGCGGCTCTCCATGCGTCACGTGCGCGGAAAAATCGTAGCGAAAATTCCCCAGACCAACTAATCGCTCCTCATTGACATCAAAATTTCGCCTTCGACTGGGCAGGTTTTTCCAACCTAATTCGGGGTGACGCACCTCTATATAGGTTTCAATCCCGATAACCGGCGAAAAACTTCAGGGTTATTCTCCAAAGATGAGCTCACTGGCCCGATCGCCGGAAGGTATCACTGGGCACGGGTTTTGCTCCTTCTGCCCTGGTTGATCCAGCGTCTGATTTTTCACCTTCAAGGTTGGAACTCATAAGAATCGTCGGCGTCATTAGAGACGTGATTGAGAGAGAGCAGAAAAATGAACATTCAAACGGCTAGCATGAACGGGGTAGTAGTTTCCGCTGACCAAGAAGCGATATGTCTCGGCAATTTGCCTGGTGACATCAAAAGATTGCTTCGCATGCAGTGGAAGGAGTTCGTTCATTACATCGAAGACGCTCAGATCGGGCTCGAACTCGATGGGCAGGTGATTCGATGCACTCTGGCTGGTGAGGCGAAGGCCGCGTAAGCCGGGGCCGTATGTAGAATGGAAACCGAGTAGCCCCCGGGCGAAAGGACAACCATAGAGAACTCAGCGACTCGATCGCTGAGTTCTCTGTTTGCACACGCGAATAGTAGTGGCCTGCAAAATCGGATTATCTTTGGCGCCGCACAACGCAGCATGCGGCGTGCTATCTGGTTTGGCACCATCTCTTCTCACAGAATTGCGGAACACTTTGCTGGCCACTTCGTCCCATACAGCGTCCGCAGCAGAGGCGGACAAAAACACATTTAGGGAGAGGGTTATGTTGTACACGTTATTGACTTTGATTCTCGCGCTTTGGTTAATAGGATTCCTCGCTCATTTCGGCGGATCCTTCATTCACTTGCTGTTGTTAGTGGCTGGCATTTTGTTCGTCGTCCAGTTGCTCAGCGGCAGAACAAGCGTGTAAAGGCGGACTCGTTCCGCCCATTTTTCGACACGACGCTCATAGGTCATCGCTTGGACCTGCGAATCGCGATCACTAATACGCGCCCGACATTAATGTAGGGAACCTTATAGTTATCCTCGCGTCCGCAGGGCTGAGCTCTAGATTTTCGACATATCGGGCATTATTCGTTTTATAATAACGTATGCGATAGTCGACAGCGAAATTCGACGTGCAAGCAGTCGGCCGGGAGCATACGATGAATGAGAACAAGCAGACAAATGCGATGGAAATCGCCGAAGATCTGCTCATAGCAGCCACCCTGGCCGATGGTCAGGTGGTTTCGATCAACGTCCGAGAGCCAGGCAGAGAGCTGCCCCTCATTGCCGGCTCGTTGTTTGCGGAATTTATCAGGCAGTGCCCTGCGGTCTGTTTCATAACGGACGCGTCGGGACAGTATGTATATGCTAATGATGCTTTTGAAGAGCATTTCGCAATAGCTGCAAACGAAGTGCTTGGTAAAACCGGCGCACAATTGTTCGGCGCCGAGCACGCGCACCAGTTCGGCACCGTTCATAAAGATGTTCTGGATGGCAATCAGCAGCAGGAGATCGTGCAGATCAAATCGGCGCTGCACAACGATCTTCGCGAGTGGTTGATCTGCAAGTTTCCTTGCCTGGGCGAAAATCAGCAGATGCTTATCGGGGTTGTCGCTCTTGATCTGGGCAAGGCACGACACGGTGAGCGGCAGCTCAAGGGACAGGCTGAGCTGCTCGAACTTATTTTGAACAACATCGGCGATCCCGTTATCGCCGTGGATGCCACAGGAAAATTGTTACTATTCAACCCGGCCGCGATCCGCCTATACGGCATGGGCATTTTAGGAACGGCGCAGACACGTGCGACTGACCGTTTTGGTTTATTTTTGCCTGATTGCACCACGCCCTATCCCAAAGACGAGTTGCCGTTAGCGCGTGCCATTCGCGGCGAGACCGTGACCGATCTGGAAATCTTCGTGCGTACGCCGGATATGCCAGACGGTGTGTTTCTCAGTGCCAAGGCACAAGCCATTGTCGACAACAACGGCACTCTTAAGGGGGGAGCGGCTGTTTTCAGAGACATCACCGCCCGCAAACGCGCAGAAGAAGATCTGCAAAATTCAGTGCGTCAGTTGAAAGAAGCGCGCGACGAAGCCATTCAAGCTTCCGAGCTCAAGTCGCAATTCGTCTCCAATATCAGTCACGAGTTGCGCACGCCGATGAGCGGAGTGCTTGGTATGACCGAGCTGCTCATGGAGAGTAAACTCAACCCCGAGCAACAAGAGCTCGCCTCCTACATATATGAATCGTCCCAGAGTCTTCTCTTTGTCTTAAACGAGCTCCTCGACTTTTCGCGTTTAGAAGCCGGCACGCTCAAGTTGGATAACGTCAAGTTCGATCCGCGCACCATCGTGCATGAAGCGGTCGATGCGATGAAGTTGGCTGCCGGACGCAAACACCTGCATATCACGAAGGTGTTCGACGATAAGCTGCCCGCGCGTTTTTCCGGTGATGGACGGCGCATCAAACAGGTGCTCGTACATTACGTGCAAAACGCCGTCAAGTTTACCGAAACCGGAACGATAGAAGTGAGAGTCGCTATCGAGAAAAGGGTCGAGGATCAAGCCTATGTGCGCTTTTCCGTTAAAGATTCCGGCATAGGCATGAGCGAAGAGGATTTGCAAAACGTGTTCGCTCCCTTTGTGCAGGCTGATGGTTCGTCCACACGCAAATACGGCGGTGTCGGGTTGGGACTGTCGATCTGCAAACGGGTAGTGAAGTTGATGACCGGCACTCTGGGTGTGACCAGCAAGCAAGGAGAGGGCTCAGAGTTCTGGTTTACCGTTCCGCTGGAGTGCATCGAGCCATGAGCGAAGCCTCGAATGCGGCCGCGACCGTGCTCATCGTCGAAGATGACGCCACGCTGGCGTTGTTGACTAGAAAACAGCTAGCCAAGACCGGTGTCGCCGCTGATTGCGTCTCCAATGGTCGCGAGGCGATCAAACAGTTCAAGGCTAAAGAGTACGTGCTTGTTCTAATGGACATTCAGATGCCGATTATGGACGGAATCGAAGCAACCATGGCTATGCGTGAGTGGGAGAAGAGACGCAGCAAGTTTCGCACGCCAATTGTCGCCATGACTGCCAATCCTGACCGGCAGCTCTGTCTCGACGCAGGCATGGATGACTTCGTTTTCAAACCGGTGATGCTCGATCAATTAAATCAGCTGCTCGATCGCTGGTGCCCAAAACTAAGGCCCGACAAGCCTTCTGCCATTTTTAAGCCTTAACTGACCAAGCTGCCAACGGGAACATTTGCCGCTCGCATTCGACGATAAGAGTGAACGGATGTTAAGGCGATAACTAAAATCGCCTCGGACGGCTCGGTGATTTTTATGCCCGGATCAGCTCTCGACCCACTCAGGTTGCACCACACGCAGATTGCCAATCTGCTCGAATCGCTCAACGCCGCCGATGGTGTGCGAGGCAATCTCCTGCGCGATCTTTTCGTGGAGTTGCGTGTGCTGTCAGTTTTAGAGCAGCAAGTTTTCTACCCGGCAGTAGCATCGGTGCTGGGAAAAGACCTGCGCCGGCACGCGGAGAAAGAGCTGTACGCCATATTGGCGATGATGCTTCAACTGGAGCGCGAGCAGACAGATGAAGACCGATTTCGGGAGGACCTCGCCACGGTCTGCGATCGATTCAAACACCACGTGCACGAGCAAGAGGGCGACGTCTTCGGGGAAGTTCAGGCACATTCGCGCGAACTCGATCTTTCGGCGCTGAGCTACAGACTGCAGAGCCGCAAAAGCGACGTGCGCGCATCGATGCGAGCGGGACTTCGTGCCTACAGCACCACTCGTTGTGCCTGAGTAGGGTGCAACACGACTGTTGGAACCCGGGCGAAATTTCGCGTTAATCTGCAACGGCGGCCACGACATTTATACCGTAATGTCGGCTTTTGTACTACAATGTCAGTAGAACCCGGCAGACTCGTGCGCGCGCATACAGGGGTGCAGGGCAGTCCGACCGATATTAACCTACCGGTGATTTTCATGATCGACGAAAACCATAAAAAAGTACTGCTCGCCGAAGACAACCTGGTCAACCAAAAGCTCGGATCAATGTTGTTGCAGCAGCTGGGGCTCGGTGTCGATGTAGCGGAAAACGGCAAGAAGGCGATTCAAGCGGTGGAGAAAAATCTGTACGCCGTCGTTCTTATGGACTGCCAAATGCCGGAGATGGATGGCTTTGAAGCCACCAAAGCGATTCGCAAGCTGGAGGCGCTGCGCGGCACTTACACGCCCATCATCGCCGTCACTGCATTAGCCATGGTCGGCGATCGCGAGCGCTGTATCGCGGTGGGGATGGACGATTACATCTCCAAGCCCATCGACAGAAACGTCTTGAAAATCAAATTGAACCACTGGACGCAGAAAGAGTTCGTTCTGCGCAATCAAGAGTTGAACCGCAAGTACTCTCAGCTCACTGAAAATGTCGTCGCCATGGACGACCCGATCGATCTGTCGGAGCTGGAAGAGTTCTACGGTGGCGATCTAAATGATGTCCTCAGCACTTTCGTCGATACCACTGATAAACTGCTGCGCGACATCCACAGTGCGATCAGCTCTCGTGACGATGTGCTTCTTGCTCACATGGCGCACGAACTGAAGGGTGCCAGTGCCTCCATCGGTGCGAAAGCCCTGGCGAAGTTAGCCATGTATCTCGAACGTGCTGCCGGCATCAGAGATTGGACAGAAGCAAAAGATACCTTTGCCGCATTGAGCAACTCCTTCTCTCTGGTGCGCGAATTTCTCACAGACCGACGGTTGCGTTTGCCGAGCGAAGTGGCTTTTCTTCCAGCCAGAGAGTCAAGATTAAAGTAATCGCCAGAGCACCGGCGTAGATCGAGAAAACTCCGTCAATAGAGACGACCAGCGCCTGTCGCACATGGTCGAACAGAGTGGCGGCCACATGAGGATCGATAGCCATCAGTTGAGCCTTCATTTTTGCCGGTGCCAGCGGATTGGCCAGGGCTGCCAACGTCTGCGGCGGCAACGACGGCGGTAGCAACTTGTTCAGTTCGTGATGGTAAGAACCGAGCATGAGAGAGCCGAACAAGGCCACCCCGACGGTGCCTCCGATCGAACGGAAGAACTGGCTAAAGCCGGTGACGGTGCCGACTTCCTCTTGCGCTACGGAATTTTGTATAACGATCGTATATACCGGAAGCAGAAGCCCCATGCCAGCGCCAACCACGAGCATGAAAGCGAGAATGTAAGTCAAATGCGATTCGGCGCTGATTTTTGAGAGTTGAAACGTTCCTACCGTCTGCAACAAAAGCGAGAAAAGAATTAGGGCTTTGTACTGTTTTTTGCGCGAAAGGATCAGTCCTCCGATGACGCTGGCGACTGCGACGGTGATGATGAGCGGCGATAGCAGCGCACCGGAGAGCGCCGCCGATACTCCCACGACTGATTGGAGAAACAACGGGATCAGCAAGACGGAGCCAAACATGCCGATGCCGGTGACGAAAAGAGAGATGCTGCAGATCGCCATCACCGACCGGGAAAACAACGAGAGTGGCAGTAGCGGGTCTCGTGCTTTCAGTTCGATGAAGATGAATGCACAGCACATGAGGGCAGCGAAGGGCAAGGTGATGAATAGCTGCGGGCTCGACCAGGTGTACTGGGAGAGCCAGCTCAGACCCAGAAGCAGAGGCACGAGCGTGGCACAAAATGCGGCGATACCGGCGATATCCAGATCGATCTGCTGCTTTTTCACGAGCGCGCCAGGAAACGATCTCCAGAAGACCAGCATGGCAAGCGCTCCGACCGGAACGTTGATAAAAAAGAGCCAGCGCCACGAGAGCTGATCGGCAACCCAGCCGCCCAGCGTCGGACCGGCTATGGACGCCAGCGCGAAGACTGCGGCGAAGTGTCCCTGATAGCGACCGCGATCGGCGGGAGCCAGCATATCTGCGATGACGGTGAAAATCAGCCCGAGCATGATGCCCCCGCCCAAACCCTGAAAGGCGCGCGCGATTATCAGCGCTGTCATGCTGTCGATCGCCGAAGTCCAGCCGGCGCAGCCGCAAAAAACCGAGGCCACTACAAACAGCGCTGTACCCCCCAATAACAATGGTTTCCTTCCATAAATATCGGAAAGTCGCCCAAATACAGGCACCGCAATAGTCGACGTGAGGAGATAGCTGGTGGTGGCCCAGGCATATTCGGTGAAACCGCCGAGATCGGCGACGATGCGAGGCATTGCGGTAGTAATGATCGTTTGATCCAGTGCCGCCAGAAGAAGAATCAGTTGCAGTCCGAGAATGGTGCCGGCAAACTGTTTGCGCGTGAGAACGAGGGCCTCTGACGATGACTCTCCCGCGCTCGCGAGAGTATTGCCGCACTCTTCAGTCATTCAATCACTCCGTCCGATCCGCTTGCCGTCAGCCTCGCAAGCGCACTGCCATGTCATAAAATTTGGGTACCAGTGACTGGGCGCTAAAACACTCCGTCACTCTCGGCTGGGCCAATTTCACTCTATCGCGAGCGCCTTTGTCGCCGCGCAGCTCGAGCACTCGCTGGCGCACCGCGCCTGATTGCGTTAGATCGACCATCCATTCGCATTGCGATGTACCCAAGATGTATCTGCTGGCGGTGTGCGAATGAGTAATTACCGGCAAACCTGCCATCACTGCTTCTGCGACGCAGTTGCCCAGGCACTCTTCGGTGCTTGCCAAAACGAGAGTATCGGACGCTTTCATGTACGCGTGCACCTTCTCATCAGATACGGTCTTCCACTGCACGCGGTTGCCGAGCTTTTGTTCGGCTCGTTGTTTGAGCACGCCGGTCTCGGCATCCGGATGCCCGCAGAGAAGAAGCTTGACCGAGGGGTCATCAATCGATGCGATCTCATCAATTAGATAATCAATGCGCTTATGGTAAGCGTTCCAGGCAGAAACGCAGATGATTACCCAGTCTTTCTCGGCATAACCGAGCTCTGTGCGAATCTGCTCGCGTGATGTGGACGGTTCGTGGAAAGTGATCGTATTGGTAAGAACTTCCATTTTCTCCGGTGAGATGCCGAATTCCAGCGCTTCTTCGTACGACTCCTGAGTTAAGTGCTGAATGTAATCGAAATCTTTGTATGTCGACGGGCGAAAGGCACCACCGTTGGCGAAAATGATTTTGCTGCGCAAACACAGAGCTGCTCTGTAAAACGGGAGGAAGTATCCGAACGGAACTTCCTTCGTCCAGATAATATCAGGGCGAAATTTAAAAAGATCTGGCCAGAAAAACAGACCAAAGCTCACCATTTCGACGCCGTAGCAAAATTCCCAGTAGCGGCGGCGATTGATCGGTCTGAAGATAGCGAGCGGAGAGTTGAGCACCCAGTCGCGCGGGATATTCCATACCAGGTGTCCTTCAGGGTGCTTGCCGCCGCGAAACAAGCGCACATCCAGATCCGGGTGCTGTTTGAGCGCGTCGTACCAGCGCAGTGTGGAAACTTCAAAACCTCGATGCACATTGCCCAAGCCACAGCTGACCAGCGCCAGGCGCAGCCGGCGCTTCTTCTGGGCTGTGGGCTTCTCCTGGTGCTGTTCAGTTGCGGGCGATTTCATCTCGAGCTGAGCATTGATGCCGATAATACGCTTGTCAGCATAAAGGTTTTGCTGACTAAATGCCTGAAAGAGCTGACATATAAGACGCTTGCAGACTAAACCGCTGAAAACCGTTTCGACAGCGGCTGGGTGTTTCGCGAGACACCTAGAGTCATGTTGCGATTCGTGGGTCACTTGACCAGCCACGGCCAATGCTCGAAACGTAAACTGCAAGGGCGATTCGGTCGTTGCGACTTAGCGTTGTCAATGATCGAGTTTCGCAACACAAACCTAGGCGCTTTGCTCACCTCCCCATCCGATTGGACAGTAAAATTAATTCGTTATTGCCAAGAAGCCCTGATTCGGAAACTTAAGCGCGTCTATTGCGTCCCAACTGAAGCAAGACAAGAGGCTTTGAATATGAACATCTTTGAGTATTTCTACGAAGAAGAACGCGACATCGAAGAGAAGCTCGTCGAGACCACCAACAACTACGAGATCTGGACGCGCGAACAAGTTTTCGATCACGTCAAGGTTGTGTGCGACGAAATCATGGGTCACCTCAAAAAACAGACCTCGCTTCTGCTGAACAATCTCAACGAGCAGAAAGCTAGTTTGAACGAAATCATGGTCGAAGCTCAGAAAGACCATCGTCTGGTGGAAGATGAGATCGGACAGTTGACCCAGGTACACGTCGACGAACCGAACTACCAAGAGTCTCTGCGCAACTTACTTAAGGTGCTCGAGCAGCACATCGCGTTTTCGCGCCGACTCTATGCAAAAGTGAAAGAAACCGCCACTCCACAAGAGTTGGAGTTGCTCAATTCGCGTTTTAATAACGTGCTCTTGCACTCGACTGACTTCAATTCGTTGCAGGCTTCGTAAAAGCAATAGTATATTGGCGCTCCGTCGGCTCCGTCCCTCGCCTCCATGTGCGCGAGCACTGCGCTTGTGCGGCAATTGGAGCTGCGGAGCTTGCTCTGGTATCGCGCGCGCTGATGTATGATCTGATCAGAAATTACACCGGGAAAGAGTAAACGAGGGCGCGCAATGAAGCTAATTGCTAAACTGCTTCTTGCCTGGGGCATGCTGGACAGCATGCTCCTTGCGGCAAAACCTGAATTGTGGACGGCACTGTGGGCACCCGCGGTCAACAAGATTGGCAGTGAGAGAAAACTTTCCGGACTTGTCGCCGGTTTTCAATTTGCTCTGTGCGCCTGGCTGTTGAAAAAGATCTAGGTTTCACCACAACCACTTGCTGCCTGTGCATAAGTGCACCCATTTGGTGCAATTCTTTGGAATTTTGCACCTTCTAAGGTGCAGCGCGCCGAAGGGTTCGACTCCGTGTGGAGCAGCAAGCTTCGCGTGGCACCGATCGAATCCGGTCTATTTAAAACTCGTAGCTGCTATAAGCGTGACGGTGACCCGAGGAGTGGTGAGCCTCTGGTTGCGCCGGCGTCACTTTGTGCGAGTGACCGGTGTGCCTATGCGTCTCCGTTTCGGTTGATGTCGCGACTGGCTTCTTCGTCGGTGGCTTGGTGTGCTGCTGGGGCGTGGTCGGCTTCGTCGACGGCGGTTCGGGCGCAGGATTGGTCGGAGGTTTTGTCGCCGGCGTGTCAGTGACGTCGACGTTAGGATGAGGCGACGGCGCGGTTGTTGTCGTTGTTGTTGCTGTCGTTGTCTCAGGTTCTGAGGTCGGCTTCTTGGGCGACTCAGTGACGCTGTTTGTAGTCGTCGACGTCTCAGTCTCCGGACTCTTAATCGGATTGGGCGAAGTAGATGTCGATGTCGTCGTGGTATTGACGGTGGTATCAGGGGGCTGCGTCGTCGGAGTTTCACTGTTGTTATGATGGCTGACGTAGAGAGCCACGACCGCGACGCCAAGAATGATGACCAATATCGCCGCTACGATCATCATTGGATTGGCGAAGATACCTTCCAGCATAAGCAACCAATCAGGTTTGGTTTTTGTCTGTGTTTTTTGCGGGCTCGTGCGCCCGGTGGTACTTTGTTCGGTTCTCGAAGCGGGTTCGCTGCGACCGCTGGTGCTTTGCTCAGTACGTCCGTTCTCTCCAGGCTTGGCGCTCTCCGTCGTAGTGCGCCGAACCGGAACCGGCGTGGGAATGCTATCCAGCTCCTCTACAGAAGGCGCAGCCTGGTCCGCAGGACGAGAAGCCCATGATTGCGCCCAGGCAGCCGGCTCTCCGCCTCCTCCATTGCCGCCATTACCGCCGGTGGCACCGTGCGCACCAGAAGGTTGCGCGCCAGGTGTTTGAGGCGTTGCCTTAGCACCGGGTGACGTCTGTGGTGCCGGAGCTTCGTGAGTCGGCGTTTTTGCAGCAGGCGCAGTGGCTGCTCCACTCGGTTGAGGCTGCGAGTTGGCCGCATGCTGCTGTCCGACCTCATGAGCGCGATGAGCCAGAGCACTGGCCAACGGTCCAGGCACCGCACCTTGTCCGCCTGCTTTTTGCACCGACCACTGTTGCTGTCCCGCACCGCCGGCAGCTTGCACGTTGGCTGAAACGTCAAAATGCGGCACTGGATAATCGCCAGTATCGGTCGTATCTCGACCCTCGACTTTCCGCTTGAAGGTTTCCAAAACATCCTTCAATTCATTCATCGATTGGAAGCGGTTGTCCGGATCTTTTTGCAGAGCCGTAAAGACAAGTTTTTCCAGTTCGCTCGGCACATCCGAATCGGGAATGACCTCGGCGAACGGTTTTGGCATCTCGGACACTTGCTTGAAGAGAAGCTCGATCATCTCGGAGCCCGTGAATACCGGCGCTCCCGTCAGAGTCTTGTACATGACGCAGCCAAAGGCGTAGAGATCGGAGCGCGCGTCGAGCTCTTGTCCGCGGCACTGCTCCGGACTCATGTAGAGCGGGCTGCCGTATACTTCGCCTGTGCGAGTCAGGTTGGCGGAGGCGCCGTCGGCGCGATTAAGCAATTTGGCGATGCCGAAGTCGACGATCTTGACGAAATCGGTCTGATCGTCAGCGTAGTTGACGAGCATGATGTTGCTCGGCTTGAGGTCGCGGTGAATGACGCCCTTTTGGTGGGCATGAGCTAGTCCGGCGCAGGCTTGAATGAAAATGTTGAGAGCGCGCAGGACCGGCAAGCGTGTCTCTGCGTCGAGAACGTCAGCGAGACTGGTGCCCTCTAAATAGTCCATGACCATGTAGGGCTGGCCTTCGTCACTGACGCCGAAGTCGTAAATTGTGAGAATGTTGGGCAGACTCAGGCAACTGGCTGCTTCCGCTTCCAGTTTGAAACGTTTCAACGCTTCAGTGCTGTTGGTCAGATGCTGGTGCAGCATCTTGATAGCGACGATGCGATTCATCATCGTGTGGCGGGCTTTGTAGACCAAGCCCATGCCGCCGCCGCCGATAATTTCTAAAATCTCGTAGCGCCCCGCCAAAAGAGTGCCAAGGTACGGATCTTTCGCCAAAGGCGTGAGTATGGTTCCGTCGCCAGGGCAAACGACTTCCTCGCCAGCAAACTCCTGGCCGCAGGTTATACAGGCTTTCCTAATGGACATGGCTGAACGCTCGATTGATTGCGCATCGGCGGCCGGGGGCTCTTAAAACATGCACAAAAAAGCGTAAAGTCAAACCTGACGGTCATTTTGATGATTGGATATTGTTCCATTCCTGGATGACTGCTTCCAACTTCTCTCTCATGGCTTTGAGAGAATTGGTGCGCTTCATCACCTGCATGACGCCTTCCATGCTCTGTTGATGCAGAGATGCTACGCCGATTTTCGTCAGATGCTCCATCTGCAGTTGCAACGTTTGGTTGACTTGCTGCAGAGCTGACAGGACCGCGGCTCGGTTATCGTTGAGCCTGGCATTGACGTCATCGCCGTCGGAAGACTGCGGCAGGGGCTGTGACTGCGGCAGGGCCTGTAACTGCGGCTGAGGCTGATACTGTTGCGGGGGCGCCACCGGTTGAGGTTGTGGCGGCGGCTGCTGCTGCTGATAATGATGGGGCGCCGCCATTGGCTGAGGTTGCGGCGGGGGCTGTTGCTGATATTGTTGCGGAGGCGCCATTGGCTGTGATTGTGGCTGCGGCTGCTGCATCGGCTGCTGCATCGGAGCCGCTTGTTGATACATCGGCTGCGGTGCTTGCACTTGCTGCTGCGGAGCCGGCATCGAAAACGGAGGTTGTGGCGGGAGCTGCGGCATCGGCGCCGCCATGGGAGCGGGCATCGCTGCTGGCGTGGGCGCCGGAGCCGGGCCTAGAGAGGCTTGTTGGGATTGCGGCATTCCTCCCTGAGGATATTGACGTTGAAACTGATCGACGCCGGGCGGCATGCCTTGTGATGACGCGGGAGAAGGTTGTGGTGCCAACATCGGTTGTGGTGGCGCCAGCGGTGCCGAGGAGAGCGGCTGACCCAGTCTGGCAAATGGTGATTGCAACTGTGCTTGAGCCTTCTGAATGTCATTGACTGTCAGCTTGCTTGCCCCCGGCGGAATCGTATAACGGCGCACGAACGCCTCCGTATCCGTCGTTTCCAGATCTTCTTTTTGCGCCGAGGCGAGCTTAAACCGTTCTTTATCGTTGAGCTCATTGCGCGATGCCTTGACCAGTGCACCGAAAAGAGCTTTGGAAACTGCACCCAGAGCTTCGAACGAGATGGGCACAGCATCTACGTGCCAGATCATCAGGCCTTTCTTGTTGCGCCCACCACGCATCTCGAAGTACGGCTTGAACTCATCTTGTCTCGTCTCGAAGGCGATAAGGAAGTCCGCCGGCAGGGCGTAGGCTTTGACTATGCCTTCTTCTCCTCTGATGAGAAGGGCCCAGTGCCGTGTGTACAGATGCCCCTGAAATATCATCGGCTGTGGTTGTCCGACCTGCTGGCTGCGATATTTCGATGGTATCGAATTGGCGGCGTTCGAGTCTTTGATGAAGTTGGGGCGCTCTGAGTTGATCAACAACTCTTGCTGGTCGATCGCCTTATTGTATTCATAGATGTAGCGTTGGAAATCGTCGAAGATGCGCTCCACCCAGCTGCGCATGTCGTCCGGGAATTTTTCCGCCTTCTGCTCGTCAAAACTTGTCGGCACCGCAACCTGACCGACTTCTCCTTCGCTCAGGTCGACCACCCACTTGCCGGTCATCTCGCCAACGTTGGGCTTGATGCCTCCCAGAATGCGGGCTTGCAGCTGCTGCTTGTCTACAACCGGGGCGTCGTCTTCCTGAGTCTTGCGTTTCTTGTCGTCGGTCATCTCTCATCCCTTTCGGTAGGTCGGTCAGCATCAGGTCGGTCGGACATGATCCTCTCGCCGGCTGCCGCTTTTCAGCCTTTTCCGCAGGCAATCGTACTACGACCCGTCCACAATAACTGTACCCGCCCCGAGCCCTCTCGACTCAGTCAAACCGGACCGAAAATGCGATTCGTTGCAGCCCTGGGCATAGCAGCGGCTGCGTCACCAAATATGGTGGCAGCATCACAGCCTGTTCACTCGAGAAAGATGGGTTCAGTGCTTGTTTCCCGTCATCCAATCGCGCAATTGCCAGGCGAGATCCTGATTGCGGTTGGAGAGGCGCTCTTCCAACCGCTCCGCGTAGTCGCTCACGTGCAGTTCGGATGGCGCTGTCAGTTTGGCAATGCGGTAGCACGCGAGCGCTGCCGCATAGTCATGCTGGTTGAGCTCGTAATCCCTGCCCAGGTTAAACTGCGCTATTCCGCAGTTGGGCTGTATCTTGATCGCGTCTTTGAATCGCTCCCGCGCCTCCTGGTGCCAGCCCACCTCTGCCAGAGCCTCACCCAATACATTTTGGAAATAGGCATTGCTGGTGGCGGCAGGGAAATGCAGCACGAAGTCATCTACGATTTTCATAGCCTGCGCCTTTTTCGTGTGCCTGAGCGCATCTACAAGAATCGCTTTCATTTGAGGGTCGACCGTATAAGCCGATACTGTCACTGAGAGGTAAGCGAGCGCTGCCGGCAAAACCTTGTCGTACTGCCCGGCCCAATTGGATATGCGAGCTAAATTGCCTGTCAATTCAGAGTTTTGCGGCTGTGTGATCGCCGACTTGCCCAGGTAGGCGATAGCATCGGCGAATCTGCCCTGATGAGCCAATGCCATACCTGCTACATAGTTGGCTTTAGGATTATTGGGACTTTTTGCCAGCTCTCGTTTGGCGTATTTGTAGGCATTGTTATAGCCCCCCTCGATCAGCATCAAATCAGCGTAAGTGGCGTTAAGCCACGGTATGTCGGGCTTCTCCTTGAGCGCTTCAGTGAGAGCTATCTGCGCCTTCACCAGCGTCTTGTGGTTGACTGCGTCCCAGCCTGTAAGAAATGCGATTTCAGGGTCGTGCGGAAATCTCTTTCTCGCCATCGCGATCATGCCGGTGCAGCTCGCGCCTTGTCCGGCGCGGATGCGTGAGAAAAGCAGATCGACGAGCGGTTTGGGATCGTTGGGCGAAAGCTTGACTGCCTCGTCGTACTGCTCCATTGCCTGTTCGGGCAGTTTGAGAGCCTCTGCCGCCATTCCCGTGACCATGTGCGCGCGTGTATTTTGCGGCTCACGCTGCAAGATTGCATTCAGTTCGTCGAAATCCTTCTCGGTGGGCGGCTCGCCTTTGTCTATCAGGGCTTCGATCCGGGATAGTGTTTGCTCGCTGGTAGAACTACCGGCGGTGCCCATCCCGCCTGCCGGGGTTCTGGACGCGGAAGCGGGCAGATTTGCCGTCAATGGCGCTGACAGACAGGCAACTGCCATCACTATCAAAGGTAGGCTTTTCTTCACGCACAACTCCTCTCGTAACAGGCCCGCTCTGTATTATCGCGCCTCAGGTTATGTTTAGTTAATTATCGCGCACTTATAAGCCGTTTTTCCCGGCTAGCGCTTGCCAACAAACCTATGAGGATTTTTCGGCACCCACATTAAAGACTATATCTCAGCCTTTATTTGGTTGGTTCCATGACGCTTAGGAAAAAGGTGCCAGGGTATAATGAAATTACCTTTATATTTGTTTACGCGGTTCTGAAGTGCAGGTGTCCCTCTCGCCTTGGCGAGCGTGGTCGCAGCGACCACAAAGAAAGTACAAGTCGCGAAAAAGCTGGGGTTTACTGAGCGATGAAATTCTACAGAAGCAAGCGAGGCGGGGGATTTGCGGTCGAATTCGGACCGGCGCTTTTCGTGATTCTGATCATGTTTTTGATTCCTGCCATCAACTTCGTGCAGATGGGCTTGGTGTATTGCTGCGGCTGGTATGCCAATCACGTGGCAACGAGGGAAGCCGCCTGCGCCGGACCGACCAAGGCGCAAGCAGCCGCCGATTCAGCGGTACAGGCGTGGGCCTCTACGGGGCTGGACTCGCTTATTCACGCGCCTGTTCCGACAAATACGGTTGTCTGTCCGACGGGACAAGATATCGATGGTGACGGTAAGCCAGATTTTTGCCAATGCACCACTGTAGTGAAAGCGACTCCGTTCTTCCCGATGCCGTGGTTGACCGCCAGTCAAGTTACATTCCAATATAGTGATCTAAGACCAATCGAAGAGAAGGGTCTTAACTAACTTCCGAACAAGCGAGGGCAGAAAAATGTTAGGCAGAAAGCGTTCTGGGAGTTGTATCGTCGAAACCGCCGCCGGGTTGTTTGTTCTCGTACCGGTGATGCTGGTGTTAATCGACATCTCTGCGCTTGTCGTGGCGCAGACCTCGAACGATATGCTGGCTAAGCAGTGTGCGCGCGCAGCGGCTGAAATGCCGAGCTACCAGGGTACATCGGCGGCTCAAAACGCGTACGCCAATTTCCTGGATAACGCCCTCGTTACTAAGTCTGCCAATCCCCAAATCAACTATCCGACTTCTGACACTGTCACAGTCACTACGACGATAACTTGCAGACTGCCGGTGCCGGTGCCATTCGGTGGACCATCGCAGCAGATATTCCAAGCATTTTCGACTGAACCCGTCGTCGGACAACTGCCGACTGGTGCGACTGGTGGCACGGGAGCTGCCGGCGGTTCCGGAACTGGCGGTTCGTAGGTCATTTGTCGAATGAGTGGTGCGGCACCAAGATGATCGGCATCTTGTCGATCGGCGCGTCTTCTACTTTTTGGAAGTCAACCTTTTTCTCATCGCCCTTCAGTACAGTGAAGACTTTGTCTTTGCCCGTCTTTGTGGAGTCATAGATAACAACGCCACCATATGGCTTGCGCAGCATAACTGCAGCTTTTGCCACGCCTGCCGCAATGTCGATGCGCTTTTGCATTTTCAGGAGGCAAGCTGGACAGCTTGTTCCGGTCACGACAAAGTCGAGTCTGTGCAACGCGTTCATGTTCAGATTCGCATGCGGCACCGCAGTCGTTTTCGAGGCGCTGCTTTCAGCCGCCTGCAACGGACGCGCGTATACGACTGGCGCGGACATCAATAAAGCTGTCAGAACTAGGCGTTTCATCACTAACTCAATCTCCTCGGGATCTCTGTACATTATATATAGCGCATGAAGCGTCGTTTGTTCCACCTGGAAGTGAGCACAAGATTTTGAGAGCATAATTTTGATCTGCGTCAAACCATTTGCTCGGTGCGAAGTAAACGCCAGCGTTGCGGATTTTTACAGGTGAAAGCGGCTGCTTGACTCGAGTCTCATTTGATCTCCCTCGTGGTTGCTTGCAGATCAGACAGCCAATCTCTCAATTGCCATGCCATATCGCTCTGTTGCACCGGCAATCGCCCTTGCAGCCGCGTCCAGTAGACCGTCATCTCTTTGTCATCGGGAGCCAGTGTGTGCGCGCGTTCATAGCAATCGAGCGCCGCCTTGTATTGACGTTTGTCCAGCTCGAGATCTTTACCTAAGTGAAAAATTGCGCGCGCGAAATTGGGTTGCATCTTCAATCCCGCCTTATATTCGTCAATGGCGACGGCATGCATGTCGACTGAGTCCAGCACATCACCCATTAAGAAATGAAAGGCGGCATTATTCAAGATGTTGTCGAATTTAGGACCCCAATACGCAAGGCGCTCGGCAACGAAGTCCTGGGGCAGCCTCCTCAAGATATGCACAAGCAGCTCTTTCTGCTGAAGATTATTCGACCTCCACGAAGACTCCAGCGCCACATAAACTAACGCGGGATCGAGAGCGGTTTTGTAATCGCCCATCCAACTTGCGCACTGCGCGTACGTGATTGCCGCTTTAGACTTGAATGGCCTCTCGGTGAAGGCGCGCTGCAGGGGTGGTATCGCCTGATCGTATTTTTGCAATCCGGCCAGCGCCATTCCTTTGATGCTGTAGGCGAGCCAATAATTTGCATCGTTCTCCAATTCTCGATTGGCAAGATTCAAGGCATCGCCATAACGGCGGTGATCCAATTCAAGCTCAGCGAGAGCGGACGCGACTCCAAGCACGTTCGTCTTTTTCGACAAAACGTTGGCAAGCATCTTTGCGGCTTCAGTGCTGTGTTGCATCGAGACCAGATAGTTGGCTTTCCAAAACAGAACATCGGCGTCGTTGGCAAATTTTTTGCTTGTCGCTTGCAACAATTTCATGGCAGTGTACGTGTGTCCGTCTTTTAACTCGCCTCTGATTATTTCGAGGAGCGCCTTCGCATCGTTAGGTTCAGACTCGACTGAATGCAAATACTCCTGCGCAGCCAGATCCGGCAGCCCCATGCGGTCGTAACAGAGAGCCAGCGTCAGATGCGCGGACGCGTTATGCGGATCATTCTCCAGTGACTGCTCGATCAGTTTTAGCGTCTCTTCGTCAGGCGCTTGTCCTGTTTTTTCCTGTAGAACTTTCCTTATTTCGTCCATGCGGCTGTCAGTTGCCGCAGCCGGCAAAAGCCCACCTGCCAGTGTTATCGAGAGTGCCAGCATAACGAGCACTAGGTGTGCGCGGCTCTTTGAACGTAACGCCATAGCCAACCTCAAGCTTTAAAGCGATAACCGATGCCCGGTTCTGTCAGGAGAAACTTGGGGCGCGCCGGATCTTCTTCCAGCTTGTGACGAAGCTGTGCCATGTAAACCCGCAGATAATGTGTCTCTCCGGCGTATTGCTCTCCCCAGACGGCGCGCAACAGCTGCTTGTGCGTCATCACTTTGCCTGCGTTCTCGATCATGAGAGCAAGTAAGTCCCATTCGTTTGGAGTGAGATGCACTTCTTTTTCGCCGACCATCACTACTCTGCGCTCGAAGTCGATCGACAGTCCGTCCTTGACGAATGACTTCTCTTGCGGCTGCGCGGATAAGGTGGCACGACGCAGTGCCGCTCTCATTCTCGCTAACAGTTCGCCAATGCTGAATGGTTTCGTCACATAGTCATCGGCACCGGCATCGAGCGCCAAAATTTTAGACTGTTCTTCGCCCCGGGCGGAAAGAATGATGATCGGTGTGTTCGTCTTTGTCCGCAGCCGTCGCGCCACTTCGATCCCGTCAATGTCGGGCAGGCGCAAATCGAGCAAGACCAATTGTGGGTTATGTGTCTCGACGTTGTCAATGCCTTCTGCACCCGACGCCGATTCGATCAGGTTGAAGCCGTGCTCCGCCAGAGTGATTCGAAGAAATCTGCGAATTTGCGGCTCGTCTTCAATCAACACAATAATCGGCGGTTTGGGCGCTTCCGATGTCAACTTTTCCTCTCCTGCAGCGCTGGTGGCATTCCTTTGATCGGCAGTGTGAATTTGAAGATGCAACCGCTGGGGATATTATTCTCGCACCAGATTCGCCCGCCGTGTGCCTGGACGATGCCTCGGCAGATCGCCAGACCCAATCCTGTTCCGGTCAGGCTGGCAGAAACTGGCGCCCGGTAAAACTTATCGAAAACTTTTTCCGCGTCTGCCGGCTTGATGCCGGCGCCTGTGTCGGTGATGCTGATTGTAGCGGCTTTGTCATCGGCGACTGCGGAAATGGCGAACTTGCTGTCAGGCGGCGTGTATTTGAGTGCGTTGTCGAGAATATTGACGATGACATGCTCGATCAATATCGCGTCCAGTTCGACGAGCGGCAGATGTTGGGGAAGATCGGTGGTGAGAGTGCGTCCACTCAAGCGCTCTTCCATGCGGTTGAGGGCGGAGCCGACAACTTCTTCCAGCGGCACCCACTCTTTGGAGACGACCATGGTGCCCGCTTCCAAAGTCGTCATGTTGAGCAGATTGCTGATGAAGCGCTCCATCCTGTTGCTCTCTTCGTAAATCACCTGCGCCAGTTCATGAATGCTGGTTTGCTCAGAGATAGCCGGCATCTGAATCAGTTCACTCGCCGCACCGGTAATGGTGGCAAGCGGTGTGCGCATATCATGTGATACCGAGCTGAGAAGAGCATTGCGCAGGCGCTCGTACTCAGCTTTCAAAGTCAGCTGATCCAATCGCGTAGTGAGAGTGGACAGCAGAAGTGCGATAACGAGCATGACGGCAAAGGTGAGGAGGTACTGGCTGTCGGACACGGAAAACGAATAGTAAGGCGGCACGAACAGATAATCGAAAGCAAGCACGCTCGCCACTGATGCGAAAACTGAAGGTCCGCGCCCGTAGCGCACAGCCGTCCAGACTACGCCGAGGAGGTAGACCATGATCAAGTTGGAAAGATCCAAGCGCTCGTGCATCAATTTGGCAATCAGCGTACACGCGACTAGCGCCAAAGAGGCGTATAGATAGCGGGTGAGTGTCTGCGTCGTCTGTCTCTGTAGTGTCACGTCAGAGATTATATAGGAAGCGCGCCGGCATTTGACATGCCGGCGCAGCGCCTGCACTGGGGCCGCCCGCGCTATCCCATGGATGTGGGACAGATTGACGACGGTGCCGTCGATCTCAGCTTCTCATTGGCGCTGTTGTGATGCGAGCGCCGCCGTGATCGATTGGACAAACGGCGGTCGGAGCACGCCAAACTCTGTAATGATGCCGGCGATCAGCTTGTGAGGAGTGACGTCGAAAGCGGGATTGTACGCAACTGCGCCGGCGACCGTTGTCGGGTTGCCGCAGAATGTCGTCATCTCGGCTATATCGCGCTCTTCGATAGGGACTTCGTCGCCGGTCGAGATGGCGCCGTCGATTGTCGAGAGTGGCGCCGCGATGTAAAAAGGAACGTTATGGAAGTTAGCCACGACCGCGAGGTTGTATGTGCCGATTTTATTGGCAGAGTCGCCGTTTAAGGCGATGCGGTCGGCGCCTGTGATGACCATGTCTACTTTCTTGGTCTTCATGACGTGTCCGGACATCGAGTCGCATATCAGTGTCGAGGGAATTTTGTCTTGCAACAACTCCCACATCGTCAATTTTGCGCCTTGATTGCGCGGGCGTGTCTCGTCGACAAATACATGCAGCTGTTTTCCCGATGCGTAGGCCGACCGTATCACTCCCAGCGCCGTCCCCCAACCGCAGGCAGCAAGCGGTCCGGCGTTGCAATGAGTAATGACGTTGGCGTTGTTGGGAAGAAGCTCGGCACCGAATTTGCTCAAGCGCTCATTGGCATCAATGTGAAACTGAAGGATCTCTTCTGCGTATTTGATGGATTTGTCGGCGATATCTTTGACATCGGCGTTCGGCTCTGTCAGGCGCTTACAGATAAAATGCAGGAGCTCGTCGGTGCCCCAGCGCAGATTGACTGCCGTCGGTCTTGTCTGTTTTAGTCGCTCGGCGGCGGCTTCCATCTTCTCTCTAAATTCGCTGGTGCTTGCACAAAGGGCTGATTGCTTGCGTGCTTCACAAGCCATGCCAAAAGCAGCGGAGGCTCCGATCGAGGGTGCTCCGCGCACGATCATGTCGCGAATGCTCATGCACATGTCACCAAGTTCGGTGGCATCGAACCATGCCACTTTCTCAGGCAACAAACGCTGATCGAGCAACATGACTCGACCATTTTCGAATGCGATTGGCATGACACCTTTGTCGATTTCTGTTTTCAGCAAGCTCATCGATGCTCCGCTTACGGTTAGTGGTCGATACATTTTAACCCGACAGGCGCTCAGTTCGGAGCTTCCAGCGCAGTCGCGGCTTGTCATACGGACGGGTGCGCTGTGATAGTGGCAGAACCGAAGCAGGAGGAACGGAACCGAACTCGTTCGGCGCCCGGCTTCAACGGCGCAGAAGGTTCACCCCGAACTGGCGCAAAAAAACCGAAGCATTGACGCTCCGGTTTTGCATTACCTATCGGCTGGGCGTTTAGTTGCCGCCGTTTTTATCTTGATTGCCACCTCTGGCGCGGAGAAACTCCGGAATGTCCAGAAAGTCGCTAGCCACCTTTTGGGCCGAGCGCGGTGGTTCGCTTTGGGTGCGAGCGTTAGCCGTTATCGGGATCTGTTCGCGGCGTTGAAAGGTGGTTTGATTGCCCTGCGTCAGCATGTCAAAACCCGTCGCGATCACCGTGATCAGCACTTCGCCATGCAGGCGGTCATCGAGTACGGCGCCGAAGATGATGTTGGCATCATCGGAGACGGCCGAGTAGATGACGTTGGCCGCTTCTTGCACTTCGTGCAGAGTGAGGTCTGGTCCGCCAGTGACGCTGAAGATAACGCCTGACGCACCGTCGATGGTGGCTTCGAGCAAGGGGCTGTTGATGGCATTGCGGGCTGCTTCGACTGCGCGGCCTTCGCCGGTTGCGCGTCCTACGCCCATGAGGGCGGAGCCGGCCGTCTGCATGACTGCTTTGACGTCGGCGAAGTCGACGTTGATCAGTCCGGGCACCGTGATGATGTCGGAGATGCCCTGTACGCCTTGCATCAAGACTTTGTCTGCTTCAACGAACGCTTCTTGCATGGAGGCGCGATGATCGACAACCTCGAGCAAGCGTTGGTTGGGAATGATGATGAGAGTGTCGACGCGGCTCTTGATCTCGTTGATGCCAGCCTCGGCTTGTATGCTGCGTCGCTTGCCTTCGAAGATGAAAGGTCTGGAGACGACGCCGACTGTGAGCGCGCCCACTTCTTTGGCCACTTCGGCGACGATTGGAGCAGCACCGGTGCCGGTACCACCGCCCATGCCGCCGGCGATGAACACCATGTCTGCGCCCTGCAGAGCGGCAGTGATGTCTTCACGGCTCTCTTCGGCAGCCTTGGTGCCGACGCTTGGATTGCCGCCAGCGCCCAACCCACGAGTGAGCTTGCCGCCGATTTGCAAACGGTTTTTCGCGGCTGACAAATCGAGCGCTTGTGCGTCCGTATTGCACGCCCAGAACTCAACGCCGTTCAAACCTGCCGCGATCATGCGATTAACAGCGTTGGAGCCGGCTCCGCCGACGCCAATGACCTTGATGTTGGCCTTGTTCTCGAAGGTCGTTTGTTTGGTCTCTTTTTTATCCGCTCGCTCCACGGCTCGTGAACCTCGTTTCTTCTAGTTCGCTATGCTTGATTAATACCTAAGACCTGGCTCGCAATTCTGCTAGCAAAAAAAAATTGTTGCCGGCGCAACAATGTACTTTGGTCATCGTTTTTGTATGGTAGAGCGTATCCCAGACATTTGCAAGCCAATGAAAAATCGTATGTCTTTAAGCTTTTCAAACAAGATGCCCACCCAGAAACGCCTTGGACGGGTTGCCAGTAGCCCGAGGGTGGATCCGTTAGTGTCCCCCAAAAAGTAAAACGCACAGATCTAAGATTTAGATGAAATATATAAACGTAATACGTTGGCAATGATCGCAGACAACTGAGACGGCGCCCGCGCCGCTCGGTTTTCCGGCGCAGCTCTTTGAAAACTCGCTCTCAGTGCGGAGCGTACGAAATCGCGGCTTGCCCTTATTCTTTCGTTACTTATTTTTCGCCGTCTGCGCGTGCTCTTTGATCTTCTGCAAGGTCAATTTGAATTTCTTGTTTTCGGGATCTAGTCTGCATGCGATTTCCGCATCTTTTACAGCTTCAGTAAAGTTGTTAGTGAAGGCGTAGACGCTGGCTAACATGCGAAACGCGTCTGCATTTTTGGGATCCAATTTGGTGCAGGTGTTGAGACTGTCGATCGCTTCCTTCGTTTTTCCTTGAGCGACATAGGCGCCGCCCAGGTAGAAGTAGGCATCCGGGTCGTTCGGGGCAAGCTCGATTGCTTTCTTCATCTCGACGATCTGCCCGTCGACATCGTTTTTCTCGCCCAGCACCATGCCAAGATCGCGGTGCGCCGCTCCGTTATTGGGATTGAGTTTGATCGACTCCCGAAATTCGCCGATCGCCTGATCGGTTTGCGACTGCTGCGCCAGCACTTCTCCCATCTTGTAATGCACGTCGGCGTTGTCGGGATCGACTCTGGCTCCGCCGCGCAGGGCGTTGAGAGCGGCTCCCAGATCCTTCTTGCGCATGTAGGCCCGAGCCAGATCGATATACGAAGCTGAATCATCAGACTTGAGTTTGATTGCCGCTTGCAACTGCTCGATTGCTCCGGCGAGATTGCCGGACATCAGATAGGCTCTGCCTAAGCGTTGTCTGGTCAGTGCATTTTTGGGGTTTACTTCTATAGCCGCCTTATATCTAATGATGGAGTTTTGTATATCCGTCTGGTCCTGATCGGCGGACAGGCAGGGAAGGGCGGTGACAACCGCGACCGCTACGAGTGTCGCTAGTTTGACGCTTGGTCTGAACATGGTTTACCTCGTGATCACCGGGCTGCTGGTCAGTTTTTGTTTTACCAGGTCTGCTAGAGCCATTTCGCAGGCGGGGTCCTTGGGAGCGATGGCGATCGCCTTCCTGTAAGCATCGTTCGCGTCGGCCGGTCGGCCCATTGCTTGATAGGTTTCGCCCAAAGTGAGATACGCCCAATGATTGTTGCCGTAGAGCGCGATGGCGCGCTTCTCGGCTGCGATGGCGGCGTTGTAATCTTTCTTCGTCAACAGGCACTTGCCCAAGCCGGAAAAGGCAAGCGAGTTTTTCGGCGCCAGAGCGATCACCCTGCGATAGGCAGCGGTCGCTTCATCGATTGAACCTTTTACCTGATAGACGACCGCCAGGTTGTAATTGGCTTCGATGCTGCGCGGGTTTTTGCTGATAATCGTCTTGTACTGCTCGATGGCGTGGTCGAAGTAGCCCAACTCTTGCAAGCAGATGGCGTAGTTGCCGCGCACCAGTTGGTCTTCCGGGTTTGCATCAAGCACCTGCTTCAACTGACCGCCCGCTTCATCCCAGCTGCTGCGTCGCATGAAAAGCGTCGCCAGCTCGACTCTTGCCTCGAGCATGCGGGGATTGTTTTTCAGAGCTTCCAGAAATGCAGGCACCGCAACTTCGTCATTGCCGGCACGGTTGGCTGCTTTGCCCAGGCAGAGAAGCGCTTCGGCGCTGTTCGGTTTTTCTTCCGCCGCCTTTTGAAATTCGCTCATCGACTGCAGGTACTGCTGGTGGGCGAAATCTTGTTTGCCGTGCGACATCAATTCGTTGAAGCCATTGCCAAGCGCCAACGATGGCGACGTGGCGACTGCGAATGCGGCGCAGAGGAGAGAAGTCTTTTGCATGATTGGTCTGATAAGCACGAAGCCATTATATAAAGGGTTAGCTCCGCAGAAGTTGAGAAACCATCGAGATTGGCGCTTTTCCACAAGATGAAGTGAGCTGAAGCGCGCTTTACAGGCTAGAATCTGCGTCAAATAAAAGTCATCTAACAGCTAACCTAGTAAACTCTAACTTAGCGCCCTAACGCGCTGGCTTCCAATGGACATCTAGATGACCGTCGATCCCAATCTCGTTTTCTTTCTCAAGTACATCTTCCCGCCCACTTTCTATGCGGTGCATGGCTGGCTGGCCACATGGCTCGCCATTATCATGCTCTTTCACCCATATAAGCCCTGGTATCTCATCGGCTGGCAGCTGCCGCTCACACCCGGCATCTTTCCCAAACGGCGAAGCAAACTGGCACAGGCGGTGGCGACAACAATTACCGACACGCTGCTCACCCCGGACGACCTCAAGCGACAAGCTGAAGTGCTCGTCACCGAGCAAAACCTGTACTCGGCAGTGGATATTTTTGTCGACAGCGTTCTGCATGAGTTTCGCGACACATCCAAACTTCACAGATTGGCGCAGGATATTGCTGACCTCAGTCCGGTGTTTTTGCTGCACTATGTCGAGTCGGTAGTGGAAAACCTCGAGCAGCGCCGCGATCAGCGCTTAGCTACGATCACCGGCAAGATTTTCGATCAGTGCGTGCAAAGTTTGCGAGTCAATTACGATCAAGCAAATGAGATTGCCAACCGTGTGATGGAGGCGTTCATCACACCCGAGAATGTGCGCGCCTTTTTGTTGGGGCTGCTCACTCCTCAAAACATCAACGCCATGGACGAATCCATTCAGGCCATGGCGAGCGGACCGTACAAGATTCTGGCGCGCATCATCGGCATCAAACGGGTTTGCTATGAATGGCGCAACTACCTGGAAAAAGAGCCGGAAGAGTGCAACCGCATCCTTGCCGATCTGCTCAAACGTTTTGGCATTCGCGATCAGATTGCCAGTAAAATCTCGAATTTCGACATGCGCACCATGCCGTTGCACACGTTGGAAAAATTGAGAGAGAACGTTATCAGTGTCGTCGAGACGTTCGTGATCGAGCATAAAACCGATATGGTCGACCTGGTTCGCAAGTTGCAAGATGAAGCAATGGGTACGGTGCGCACTGCCATCCTCCACTTCAATCCCGAATCTATTCCCAAAGAACGCCTGGCGCGCGCCAAACAAGATATGGCATCTTTCATGTACGCGTATTTGAAGCGCGAGCTCGGCGGCATGCTCGAGCGCGCCATTCCTGCCTTAGGGATCTACACGCTCATCGCCACCAAGATCGAACATTTCTCCTCCGAGCAGTTGGAAGCGCTGGTCAAACGCATCTGCAAAAAAGAGTTGAAAGCGCTCGAATATTTCGGCGCCGGCATCGGATTCTTGATCGGTTTTATGCAGATCTTCGTCAACATGTGGGTGAGTGCATTAGAGATGCACCATTAATCACGTGCGATTGCAGCGGGCGCGTACAACGCCTTGGTAGCGCCGGCGGTGCCACTTGTCGTAGATGGGGCGCGCAGCACGCGGCGTAGCACGCGCCCGGTGAAACTTGCATGTTGCATTTGCGAATATGTTATTTAACGGCGTGCTTTCTCAACAGCTTGGTGCTGGCCGCTTGAATGAGGGCGCCGGCGTCGTTGCCGTCTTTCCATAGTTCTGCGATGCCGTAATTGAGATCGGACGGCAAGTCGGTGCCATCGGGCGCGGAAAAACTGTTCTGCGAAAATTCTGATGCCAAAAGCTGAAGGGTGTCCTCGCTCATTTCTGTCGATTGGCCAATGAGAAGAATGACGATGAAGTCGCCCAGGCGTGCGCGAATATCTTCTGCACGCAGGCGTCCCTGCACGAGATGTCCAAGCTCGGACAAAAGTTTTTGACCGGCACTCAGGCCGAAGTTCGCGCAGATCTCACGCAGGTGGACTACTTCGATTACCACCATACTCAAAACAGAGTGCTTCTGGGTGGCGCTGGCGACGAGAGCAGTGACGGCTGTTTCGAACGGTCGGGGTTGCATCAAGCCGGTGAGGCTGTCGCGTTCGAGCCGTTCTATTGCAGACGGCGATTGCGCCAATTGAGCTTTGACACGATTGATCAACTCTGCCGAAACGATCGGCTTCGGCAGAAAATCGTTGCCGCCGGCGGTAAACGCCAACTCTTTGCCCTCGGGCCCACTTTTCGACGTAATAAAGATTACTCGCGTCGGAGCCCAGCGACTGTCGTCTTTGATCAGGCGGCAGACGTCATAGCCGCTTATCGATGGCATCATCACATCCAACAGCACCACATCCGGTGCAAACTGCGCCAGAGCTTCCCTGATTTTGATCGCTTCACCGAGATACTCGATGACGATGCCTTCTGGTTCTAGCACGGATTTGACGAATTTGCCAAGCATCTCGTCGTCATCGACTGTAAGCACCTTCGGCATGAATGCTTGGCGCAGTGCCAGCAATCCGCCTGCCACCGCATGCAGTGCGGGGATGGCGACAGGCTTCGGCATCACGACAGAGGCACCCATATAGATTGACTCCTCCGGACGTGGCGCGATTTGCGGTTCGCTCATTAAGGCGAATGGCACTGCCTCGCAGTCGGGAAGCAACCGTATTTGCATGACCAGATTCAACGCTTCTTGTTTGCCCAGACTGGCAAAGTCCATGAAGATTGCGTCGGGGCGGCGTTGTTGCCCGATCTGCATGGCATGGTGGTAGCCGTCAGCCACGGTGGTGTCGGCTATTCCGGCTTCGGTCAGGCCAATGGCTAAATCCTGCCATTGCTCCGCCACCCCCACGATGATGATGTGGCGAGGCAAACGTTTTTTCACCCCTGCTCCAGACTCGGCAAGCAGCTCCGCCGCGGCTTGAGATGCCGATGTCTCCGCATCAGTCAATACGCGAAACAACTCCGACCAGATGATCTCCTGCATGGTGCTGTCGTCGGCTTCTAAGTTGCGCAGCATGCTTTCCGCTTTCGCCCCGGCGTTGCTGATGGCTTGAAACCCATAGGAGCCGGCCGAGCCTCTCAGTTTGTGGGCGAGATGCACGGCGCGTTGATAGAGGTGTTTGTCACTCTTGTCCTCTTTTGCGGAAGAGACTGCCTGGGTGAGCTCGCGGCATGCATTGGGCAACTCTTTGGCATACTCTCGGCGTGCCGCCTTGAGCGCCTCCTCGACAGCCTTTGGATGTTTCACCTCAGGGCGCAAGAGTAAATTGACGTCCTTGGTTGTCGCCGTAGCCTCTGCCAGAGCAAGGCTTTCCGAGCCGGATAGAGCGGAAAGTTTTGGCAGCATCAGTTCGATCTGCTCGACAAAAAGCTCGGGAACGATCGGTTTTTGCAGAATCAAGCCTACCTTGAGCACATGGCGCAGCGTATTGAAGGTGAGCTGGTCGAGAAAGAAGCCGGTGATAAAAACGACGGGGAAATCAAAGCCGTTTTCGCGCACCTGTTTGATCCAGGAAACGCCGTCCAGGTCAGGCAACTTGTAATCTACAATGGCGAGGGCCGGACGGCGAGCTACCAGACCCTGACTTGCTTCGACGGCATTGGCAGCCTCGTAGACGCTGTGACCGAGTGAAGTGAGAATCTCGCTGACAAGCTTACGAAATGTCGCATCGTCGTCGAGAAGCAGAATCCATTTTGCGCCTTCTTGCATCAGTTGCTTGCTTTATCAGTCGATTGGCCCGGTGGTAAGTCCGGCAACATTATCTCTGAATTTGCCACTGTCCGGCGATGGTGGTTGGATAAACCGGTAATATTGACCTTAAATTGGAGTCTTGACGTACTTTAGCCACAAATCTTGCAGTAATATGGGCTGGAGAGCTGCTGGGGTTGCGAGATGCTGGCAGGCCAATTAGCGCCTTACATGTCATACAAAATCGATCGGGCGCTGCCGAAAAGGCTGATGCCTATGCCTGGCACCGATAGATTGCCTCGTTTTCGCGTGCACGTGCCGTCCAACGCTAAGGATCTCCTGGTCGGCGTCAACGTGGCGAGCAAGTATTATGTGCTCTCGATCCTCGGGCACGGCGGCATGAGCGTCGTGTACAAAGCAAAAACGCTGAATCGGTCACGTCCGAAAATAGTGGCACTGAAAACGTTGCGCATGCAGGGACTGAACGATCAGCTCCTGGTCAAACGTTTTCAGCGGGAAGCCGAGCTTTTGAGCCATCTCAACCATCCGCGCATAGTACAAGTGCACGATTACGGCTACACGAAGCGCGGACAGCCGTACTTCGTCATGGATTATCTGATCGGCGACAACCTCTCAGGGATCATCCAGCGAGAAGGCTGCGTCAGCGTCAAAAGGGCTCGCAATATTTTCAATCAAGTGTGCGGAGCCGTAGACCATGCACATCGATGCGGCGTCATCCATCGAGACTTAAAACCCGGCAACATCATGCTGATGACTTTGGACGGCGAGAAGGATTACGTCAAAGTCGTGGACTTCGGCATCGCCAGATTCGAAGAAGAGGCGCAGCGCCTGACGCGCATGGGTGAAGTCTGGGGCAGTCCGGTCTACATGAGCCCGGAGCAGTGCATGGGAGCCCAGTTGGATGCGCGGTCCGACATTTATTCGATGGGCATCGTCATGTACGAGGCCTTGACCGGCCAGGTTCCTTTCCTCGGCAAGAACTACGTGGAGACCATGTCTCAGCAGATAGGCGAGCCGCCGCCGCCATTCTGTGAAGCGGCTCCGCACATTCCTATTCCTGCCGCTCTGGAAGCAGTGGTGATGAAGACTCTGGCGAAGGAGCCCGAAAAACGGTATCAGTCGATGGCTGAGCTGCGTGAAGATCTGGAGAACGCGTTTCCCGAGGTCGGACACGAGCGTCGCAAGAAAGAGCGCGTCGCCGCTCAGCGAATATCGCAACAAAAGTTGCGCACAACCGAATCGGGCACAGGTCGAACGGCGATCAATGCGGAGAGAACTCCCCTGGCAAAAGTCGGCATTTTCGTGATGATTGGCTGTGTTCTGGCAGCGCTCGGTTATTTCGGCATGAAACTTATATCAGAGGGCGCGGGAGCAATCCCAGATCCTGACACGACCCAGAGCGAGGATGCCGGCGGCAGCAATGCACCGGGCGCGGTGCCTTTGACACCCACTCCGGACAACCGCCATGTCAATGCTGTTCAACCTATGCAACCGTTCGTACCCGAGCAGCCCAGCCACACGAGCACTGCTCAGCCGATTCAGCCGCTTGTGCCTGCACGAGACAGCAGCGTTCAACCGGATACGACAGAGCAATCATACGGAAGCGGTCAATCGACATCAACGTCAACTGATTATGACGGGTCGCAGCCTGCCAAAACAATCTCACCGGAAGACACGAGCGTCGACAACCACTGATCAGCGACGTTTATAGTATTCGAGCAACTCTTGAGCAACAGCGCGAAACTCAGTCAGTCTGCCGGAGAACTTCAGTGCCGCGTCGGCTCGGGTAAGGTCGCGCGCCGCGAACGCATCGGCTCCTGCTTTTGCCACCACTTCCAGCTCGCGGTCTAATGTGCTCAGCAGCAAACTGAGCGCCGCCGGGAAGGTTGCCGGCAGCTCCGGACGTCCGGCCGCTTGAGCAGCTTGCGCTGCCTGCGCTCTTTGCTGCATTTGCAGATACATTTGCTGTTGAGCGGGCGGCATTCCCGCGGGCATCTGTGGCATTGCCTGTGGTGGCATAGGTTGCTGCAATTGTCCGGGATGTTGCATCTGCCCAGGTTGCTGCATTTGTCCGGGATGTTGCATCTGTCCGGGATGTTGCATCTGTCCAGGTGGCTGCATCTGTCCGGGATGCTGCATCTGCCCAGGTTGTTGCATTTGTCCGGGATGTTGCATCTGCCCTGGTGGCTGCATCTGCCCTGGTTGCTGCATCTGTCCGGGATGTTGCATCTGCCCGGGTGGCTGCATCTGTCCGGGATGCTGCATTTGTCCGGGATGCTGCATCTGTCCGGGTTGCTGCATCTGTCCGGGATACTGCATTTGTCCAGGTTGTTGCATCTGCCCCGGAATTTGCTGAGGCATCTGATTATGCATCGGCTGTTGGGGATGTTGCGGCATTGCCTGTGGTGGCACAGGTTGTGGCAACGGCTGACCCTGTTGCGGCTGCCCCTGCTGCCAGGTCGGCTGCCCCGGTTGATACATCGGCTGCGGTCCAGCCACCGCCGGTTGAAACGGCTGCTGCGACTGATATTGCGGCGTGCTTTGTCGTTTTGGACGGGCTAAACCGTCTATGTTCGGATCTGTTTTGAAAGCGCCGGATGAGTTCTGGTCGGAAGAGCCGAAATCTGAAGTGCTGCGCTCCGCGCGAGCGCGCATCTCGGCGAAAAAGGCGTCCTGGTAGGCTTTGTGCCCGCCTTCATCGTCGGCGAGCAAACTCTCGTCCTGTTTGAGACCGAGCTTGTCCATGTTAAAGAACTCGCTGGGTTCTGCTTCGTCTTTTGCGTGCCGAATTAAACTCTGGAAAAGCTCCCGATAGATACTTTGAAAGGCTTCGGGCGGCAAAAGATACGCCGCCGAACGCCATTTAACGTCGAGCCCGTCACTATATGGCTCCATGTTGAAAAACGGTCTGTAGTTTTTGTGGCTCAGGGCGAAGCCAATCAACTTGTCGGCCGGCAGAATAAAGACGGCAATCTCTTCCGACGTGCCTTTGACGACCATCGTCCATCTCCTGGTCGAGATGCGACCGGAGAAGACAAGCGAGAATCCCTGCTCCTGGTGCCAGTCTGCATTTGTTTCCTTGGAGAGAAACGGTCTGATCCAGTGCATTTCCAGCTCTGTGCCGGCTGCGTGCTGATTGAACTCGTAGGCGCAATTTTGAAACATGTCGAACATGCGGTCTACCAGAGAGATCATGGCTTCTTGCATGTTAGTGGACTTGTAATGGTCGCTCACCTTGACGGTGGCTTTACCGTCAGGAATTTTCGCTAACAGGGTGTGCGAGTCTTTGGCGCTCTTGCCGCCCTTGTAGGAAGCAAGCACTCTGTTTTTCCACAGACCGCGAACGTTGTCTTCCTCGCCGTTATCGCCATCTCCGGTCCCGGTCAGTTCGGCGGAATTGGCAGCCGCCTGCCTTTTTTGCTCGAGCTCGGCGGCTTTGCGGGCCGCTTCTTCTTGCGCTGCCTGTACAGCCTGCATTTTGTAACGTGTCGTGCCGCTGCGCTTCTGGCCTTTTTCGCCTTTATCGCCGCTTTGCGCTTTATTGCGTGTGGAGCTGTCTCGTTGTGACATGTTCTCTGGTCTCCGGGCCACAAACGGCGCAGAATACTCAATCTCGGCCAAACCTTAATTCAAATCTACCCGACCGACTTACTCACCTAACCAAACTAATAGAAAACAGCCGTCCGTTTTCGTAAAGTAAATGGTTAGCCCCAGCCCAGTCGGAATGCTTGAAAACCGGCTATCATTAGAGGCGTTCACGGGCATACTTCGTTCGGCGCGTCGTTGTGGTCGGACGGCTAAACAATCACAGGGCAATGGGAAATAAAAACGGCAAGAACGGCAATTTTTCAGAGGCAATCGAAGACGGCATCGTCATTCGCGGCGCACGGCAACACAATCTCAAAAATATCGATCTGACCATACCGCGCAATAAGCTCGTCGTCATAACGGGCGTCAGTGGATCAGGCAAGTCGTCGCTGGCATTCGACACGGTCTTCGCCGAAGGACAGAGGCGCTACGTCGAGTCACTTTCGGCATACGCCCGCCAGTTTTTGGGACAGCTGGACAAACCTGATGTCGACGCGATCGAGGGATTGAGTCCCGCTATTTCGATCGACCAGAAGTCGACCAGTCACAACCCGCGTTCGACAGTCGGTACGGTGACGGAAATCTACGACTACTTGCGTTTGCTCTATGCGCGTTGCGGCACGCCGCATTGCCCTCAGTGCGATCGGCTGATTAATCCGCAAACGATCGATCAGATCGTCGATCAAGTTTTGGATCTGCCGGAAGGAACCAAGATACAGATTCTGGCGCCCCTTATCGTTGGACGCAAAGGCGAGTATCAAGGCTTGTTCTCGGATTTACGCAAAGAAGGGTTTGTGCGTGTGCGAGTGGACGGCAACGTGTTCAATCTGGAAGACGAAATCCAGATGGACAAAAACAAGAAGCACAACATCGAGCTGGTTATCGACCGGCTTGTGGTAAAACCCAGCATTCAGAGCCGTTTGGCTGACAGTATTTCAGTCGGCTTGAAGTGGGGCAAATCGAACGTGCTCATCGATCTTGTCGACGGAGTCGGCTCTACCGGCGCCGCCGCCAAAGAGCTGCTCTTTTCGGAGAAGTTCGCTTGCGCATCATGCAATATCAGCTTCTCGGAAATCTCGCCCCGCATTTTCAGTTTCAACAGTCCCTACGGCGCTTGTCCCGAATGTCACGGACTGGGGTGTACGTTCGAAGTCGACCCCGACCTGGTGGTGCCCGATCGCTCCAAGGCCCTCAACGAGGGAGCTATCTATCCATGGGCCAAGACGGGCAACGTCTATTACGATCAGCTGCTCGGCAGCCTGGCTAAGCATTACAAATTCAGCATGGATACGCCGTTCGGCAAGCTGACGAAAGCACAGCAGGCGGCGCTCCTTTTCGGCTCCGGCGAGGACAAGATCAAACTACAGCATAATTCGTTCGACGGGCGTGAATTCTGGGAGTATAAGAAAGCGTTCGAGGGCATCATTCCCAACTTAAAACGCCGGCATGAAGAGTCGCAGTCAGACAAGGTGCGCGCCGACATCGAAAACTACATGACGCAGATGCCTTGCGAGCATTGTCGTGGTGCCCGGCTGAGACCGGAAAGCTTGGCTGTGCGTGTGGGCGATCTGTCCATCGCGAAGGCCAGCGCACTTTCAGTAGACAAAGCGATCGATTTCTTCAAGATGTTGCCGACCAGCTTGACCGAACGTCAAAAAGCGATCGCGCATCAAGTGTTGATCGAAATCTCGTCGCGTTTGAAATTTCTCTTCGATGTCGGGCTGGATTACCTGACGCTGGACCGGCAAGCCAACACGCTTTCCGGCGGTGAGGCTCAACGCATCAGATTGGCCACTCAGATCGGTTCGGGACTGTCAGGTGTTCTTTATGTGCTGGACGAACCGTCGGTGGGGTTGCACCAGCGTGACAACAATCGATTGATCGGCACATTAAAAAGGTTGCGCGAGCTCGGCAATACGCTTCTCGTAGTCGAGCACGACGAAGATACGATCAGACAGGCTGATTGGATCGTTGATATCGGCCCTGGTGCCGGAGTGCATGGTGGCTATGTGGTGGCAGAGGGTACGATCGATAAAATCTGCCAGGCTCCGAAGTCATCCACCGGTGCGTATATAAGTGGCCGGCGCCGTATTGAGGTGCCATCCAAGAGGCGCAAGGGTAATGGCTTGGCCCTTAAAGTGGTGGGTGCTAAGCTGAACAATTTGAAAAATCTCGACGTGGCAATTCCGTTAAATAAATTTGTTGCTGTCACCGGGGTTAGTGGCTCCGGCAAGTCGACGTTGGTCAACGATTTGCTTTTCGAATTTTTGCGTCACGCCGTATACGGCACCGTGCCTCAACCTAAAGGGTTGAGCACCGTCACCGGTGCCGATGAAATCGACAAGGTAATTGATATTGATCAATCGCCGATTGGCCGCACGCCACGTTCGAACCCCGCTACCTATACGGGTTTATTCGACGTCATTCGCGAGATTTTCTCACTCACCAACGAAGCCAAGGCGCGCGGGTATCTCCCCGGTCGTTTCTCTTTCAACGTGAAGGGAGGCAGGTGTGAAGCCTGTCGCGGCGAAGGCATGAACGAAATCGAAATGAACTTTCTTCCCTCCGTTTTCGTTACCTGTGATGTGTGCAAGGGTGCTCGCTACAACCGGGAGACGCTCGAGGTCAAATTCAAAGGCAAGTCCATAGCGGACGTGCTGGAGATGACGGTAGAGGAGGGGTTGGAGTTTTTCGAGAACATTCCCAAGGCGCAAGCGAAGTTGGAGACGATGCACGAGGTGGGACTGGATTACATCAAACTGGGTCAGTCGGCGACGACGCTCTCAGGCGGCGAGGCTCAACGCGTCAAGCTGGCCGAACAGCTCTCCAAGCGATCGACAGGGCGCACGTTCTACATACTGGACGAGCCTACCACGGGTCTTTCCTTTGCTGATGTCGACAAGCTGCTGCATGTTCTCAACCGCCTGGTTGATTCCGGCAATACGGTTCTGGTTATCGAGCACAACCTCGATGTGATCAAGCAGGCTGATTGGATTATCGACCTTGGACCGGAAGGTGGTGACAAAGGCGGAACGATCATCGCCGAGGGCACACCAGAGATGGTGGCAAAAGAGCCAAAGTCGTACACCGGCCAATTCCTCATTGCCTGCTTAGAACAAAAGGCCGCTCTGGCTAAGTAGTCGGTGAAGCAAAGGAGTGGAAGCGCCCGGTTGGCCGCAAACGCGCCAGCTGGTGGACTAGTCGTGCAGCAATCTAATGTTGCGAGTGGCGGCAGTTATGTTTCTTTTCGTTGTCCGCGGGCGGCTGTTGATCTAATATGAACTCTTGGGAAGCTGTAAGTAATGCAGCCCTGCCGGGACTGAGCTGTGAGCAAAAATACGACAGACGAAAAATCGTTGCTCGATGACGGACAGGGTCAGGAAGCTGATCCCGTCTTCGAAAGCCTGCGCAAGCGCGGACTGAGAGTAACGACTCAGCGCGAGACGATCCTGCAGATTTTTCGCGAACAACCGCATGGCAACCACCTCTCAGCAGAAGAGCTTCATGAAAAGTTGCTCGAGCGAGGTTCGAACGTTAGCCTGGCCACGGCCTATCGCACTTTAAAGCTGCTCTCCTCGCTCGGGCTTTTGCGCGAGTTGGATTTTGCCGAAGGGCACAAGCACTACGAGTTGAAGCAGGACACAGTGCCGCATCAGCACATCATCTGCGTCGGCTGCAATACGACACTGGAATTCGAGGATCACTTCCTGGAAGAAGCCGGGCAAAAGATCGGTGCGCGTCACAAATTCGAGGTGATCGACGCGCAGTTCAAAATTTTCGGTTTGTGCCCTCAGTGCCGCAGCTCCGGCAAGACTGTCAGCTCTCGACCGCCGTCCGAGCCACGTCGCCAGGCACCCGAGGGCGTTAGAAAAAAACCTCAAGAGTAGGTGAAATTGTTCTAACACTATGGAGGCATCTTGACGTTAGGTGAGGGCAAAGAAGGTCAGTGGCTAGTCGTTACCAGAACACAGGGCGACGACATCACTGTCCAGGCGCTTCGTTTTGGCATCGGTGAGGGCTCGCAGGTGCAGGTGCAGAAAAACATTCGCGGCGGACCGGTCATTATCAGCAAGAATCAGCTCGAGATCGCAATCGGGCGTCAACTTGCCGATTTGATCCACGTCGAGCCGCGCCGGTAGGAGGCAATCACTGTGCGCAATCGGCTTGTTTGCCCGCACTGTCAGTGCCAGCTCGACCCGCCATCCGGGCAATCTACAGGCATGTCCTGTCCGCGTTGCACGACCTGGCTCGACATCGATCCTGGTTGCAAAGGAAGCTGCATGGCTTGCCACAAGGCCAATCAAGAGCAGTCGACTACCTGCGTGGAAGCTGCGTCTCCAAGCGGTTGTTCGACGGACAAGCAAGCACCGCCCTGGCAGTGGCTTCTTTCGCTCAAGGCTGTGGCGGGCATAAATCCTGTCGACCGCTCGCAGTCGTCGTCAAGTTCTGCTTGTGGCGACAATGATCTATGTCATGAAGAGAGTGAGAAAAGAGCTGTAAATGTGGTACAGAGAGATGGGTGGGCTGGCGCTTCCGATAAGGACACGTCGCCGGTCAAGACCTGGAGAACAGTGGTCGGCAAGCTTTTTCATGTAAGATAGGACCAGAAGCCAGGCAGGATGAGAAACACGGTAGTTGGGCAGCACCAATTTGCAGTCGCTTTTATTCAGCCGCCGTCCACGAAATTGAGGCAGGCAAAGATTCTCGAATGAGCAGGCCGCTAAATCCCTGGAAACTGTCGGGATACAAACCTGGTCAGAATGTCATTTGTAGAGTGACCAACTCTGAGCCGGGCGGTTACGCGGTCATCATTCCTAAAGACAACCTGCCGGGATTTCTGCCTACGCAAGCGATTCTTCGCACAGGCGAAGAGATTTTGGCCCAATTCGTCTGCGTGCACAACAATCGCATTTTGTTATCAGCCAGATTCTCCAATACCTCTGTGTCGATCAAAACAGGGTTGCAGCAGACCGACTGGCATGCGCAGCTCGATGACATGGACAGTTCAGGAGAGCAGGAGCAGCCCTACGAAGAGGAGGCTCCAGCCGCACCTGGCAACGATAACCGCTATGATTACGGTCAAGCGCCTCCAACCTTCGAAGCGCCGGGATCACAACCGAACTTCAGCATGCCGGGAAGTGACTACAATCAGCAACCCGCATACAGTCAACCTGCATACAGCCCGTCTCAAACTCAGTCTCAGTCCGCCACGGGCGGCTTTCAGGCGCCACCGGGAGGACGCACCCACGATGGTGGCACAATCATAACGCCGCCGCCAAGCATGGCTCAACCAACACCGTCCGCGCCGCCGCAACAAGTACAGCAACCGCAGCAGCAACCGCAGCAAGGTGCCCCCAAACAGGTTATCTCTACGCACCGGCAGACGCCCTTCCCTCTCGCGCAAACCGACGAAGAGAGGGCGTTTAACGTCTGGGTAGAGTCGCAGCCGAGAAAGTTTCACCTCAAGCGTGCCACCGATCTCATTTTGCCGCCGCTCGATCTCTCAAGCGAACAGAAATTCAAGATTTCGGAATACGATCTGGAATGGCTGATCACACACCTGGAAGGCGGCATGACTACAGGATGCGTCAAAGCGTCATCCGAAGAGCGCCTCTCGCGATCCGCCATGCTCCTATATCGAGGGCGTGCAGTCGGTTGTATTTACGGCTGCAAGTCGATGCCGGAAACACAGCCTACGGAGCAATCGCTTCAACGCATGCTTGCTGATCTCGAACTGCCCGACACCAACGTGCGCATGTACGATCTGCCTGAAGGCGTGACACTGGCGATGTCGGCACTTTTCCTCGGTTATCCTGTTCAACGCAATGACGATTACGATGCCCTGTCCTACATGGACTACATCTGCAATTGGTTCGAAAGCAAGGCGCAAACAGCTTGTCTTGCCATCACCCTGCCGTCGAGTCAAGCTACGTGTTTGGGCTTCATCCACAAAGGGCAATATGTCGGCGCCTTCTATGTAGAAGATCAGAAGTTCAACAAAGACATCGCGTTCGTGCACGACCTTCTGCGCAAAGACAAAGACGCCAATGTCGAAGCAAGTATCCTGCCTCCCGAAATGACATCATCCGCGGTGCGGTTCGGCTTCTCTCTCAGCATGGCCAGACAGCGTATTAGGTAGTACGAGCACGTTGCAATGTCTGACTACGAATTCGGTGCCAGCCAGGCGGCTGGCGCTCCACTAAGCGCGGTTGAAACCGCTGTTCGTCGATTTCCACTTCTACGTAGACGAACGCATTCGATGCGACGCTCCAGCGTCGCGCTCCTTACGTTGCCACGTTGCAAACAGAAGCGGCGCCTTGGGGGCGCCGCTCGAGAGCGTTAGCTGCAGTCGAGATCACTGACGTTGGAGTCAGGTGTTGTGTGTCTCTTGTGGCTGCGGAACTTGCTCTTCTTCGTGTTTTTGCTGGTTGTAGTTGCTGTTGTGGTGTTCTTGATCGAACTCCTCAGCTTGCGCGTCTTGCACGTGCGCTACTTGCTCTTCCGGATTGCCTCCGAATTCGTCTGAGAGCGTCTCGACGTTCTCTTCGAACGGAATCTGTTGTTGCTGATAGTCAGGCGACGCTTGCTGCTCTTCAGAAGCGTTGTACTGAATTTCCTGCTGCCAATTGAATTCCTGCGGCTGGTTTTCCTTTTCCGCTTCTTCGGTGGTTTGGTGTTGCCAACCATGAGATTGCTCGTGGTTAGGCGCAGCCTCTTCAGTCGCCGGTTTTACCTTCAGTCTGTAGACGCCCGTGATCGGATCGATCTCGGTCTCGAACGGACTGTGAGGCACGTACGGCTCGTTGTCCTCTTCTTCGTCGCTATCGTCCTCGTCCATCCGCTCATGTAAAGCGGTGGCCTCTGCCAGCGGTGCTTGCGAGCCAAGAACGACGACGTCATCCGCCTCGCTCTCCACTTCTACTTCTTGCGCCGGCATCGCTTGCGAACGTTGTCCCATATCCTGATAGACACGTTCTACTTCCGAGATGCTTTCAGTCAGGTCTTCGTGCATGGAAGACTCGTCATCCTCGGTGAAGCTCTCTTCAACGATCGCCGCACTGGGAGCGAAGCTTTGCGTGTTGACTTCGAAAGTCAAATCTTCGTTCTCGCCATCTTCGACGTCGTCGTCATCAGACTCCGCGAAGCTGCGTTTAGCGGCAAGCTTGCTGGCGGCGCGCTCTCCATTGAGAAGATCGTCCGGCATCTGAGCCAGGATGTCTTCCGGAACGTAAGCGCTCTCGTCGAAGAACTCCGGCTCCGGCTCGGTTCCTTCCTCCACAGTCGGAACTATCCTACCGTGGGAGGCGGAGGCAGCGCGCAGAACAGAGCCACCGCGCGAAAGGCTGGGAGCTCTTCCTCTGTTGCCCTGGCGACCGCGTGAAACAGGCTCGTCGTCCTTCGATTTGAATGTGATCACTCTTCTATTGTCAGCCGGTCCGAGCTCCAACGTCGGTGTGACGCCGAGTCCGGCGCAAGTGCTGCAATGTACCGTGAACAGCTCGCGCAGGCTTTGTCCCTGCCGTCTGCGCGTCAGTTCAACCAAGCCCAGGTCCGACAACTGTCCGAGTTGCGGCTTCGCTCTGTCTTCTTCCAACACGCGCTGGAAGACTTCGAGAACTTGCTGCTGATCTTTACGGCTGTCCATATCGATGAAGTCGACAATCACCATGCCGCCGATATTGCGCAAGCGCAACTGTCTGGCGATCTCTTGCGCTGCTTCCAAGTTGGTGCGGCGCACGGTTTCGGCTTGGGTGCGGGAGCTGGTGAAACGTCCTGAGTTCACATCGATGACTGTCAGAGCTTCGGTCGGCTGAATGTTCAGGTGACCGCCGCTCGGCATTTCGACACGGTCCGAGAGCGCCGCTTCAATCTCTTTATCGACGCCCTTCGAGACGAGAATGCTTTCGTCGCCGAGGTGATGCATGACTTTTGTTTGTTTGCCTGCCCAACCTTGCAAATATTCCTGCGCCCGTCTCTGTCCATCGGCGGAGTCGCAGAGGATCTCGGTTATGTCATGCGAATATGCATCGCGGATGACGCGGTAGAGCAGATCTTGATCGCGATAGATCAGGGTCGGTCCGATCGAGGCTTCGCCGTCAGAGACGACTGTTTGCCAGCGATCCCAGAGCGCCTCGAAATCTTCGAAGAGCTCGTTTTCGCCCTGTCCTTTCGCTTCCGTTCTGATTATTAGCCCGACACCGGGAGGCTTCATCAGATTGACCACCGACTTCAAGCGTGCTCTCTCACGAGCTTCGCTGATGCGGCGAGAGATCGAAACACCGCGTTCTTCCGGCACCAAAACGAGGAAGCGTCCGGGCAACGAGATTGCGGTCGAGACGCGCGGACCTTTGTGTCCGGTCGGCTCTTTCGTAATCTGCACGAGCAATTTCTGCTTGGGCACGAGCCGCTCTTTTAGCGGTCCTTGCCCCGGCACGTCGTTGGCGTGCAAAAAGCCCATCTTATCTTTGCCGAGATTAACGAAAGCGGCATCGATACCGGGCAGGATGTTCTCCACCGTGGCGGAGTAAATGTCACCGAGAAGGAGCTCTCCTCGGTTGACGAAGAACTCGACAACACGGTCGTTTTCAAGCAACGCCGCGATGCTGTCTTGTTCTGAGATCAGTAGTGACTTTTTCATAGGCTCCTCTAGGTAATAGACATATGAAAGATGATTTGGCAGCGCGCACCAGAGATTGATGGTGGCGGCAAAGATCTGTTGTTTGGATAGGTACTCTGTGTCATACGGTCTTGGGTTGTACGTTTAACAGTGGAGTTTGATCGGCAGCTTTCATCGCCAGGCGGGTAATTCGCCAGGCAACTGGTGCCGTATCTGGTGGCAGAACACAACCAAGCAGCTCCGAGGGCTTCACGTGCATTTTTGAGCCGTGAGCGATCTCGAACTCTAAAGTCAAAGGCGATTGGTTAGTGACGCTCAGCGCCAGTATGCCGCTGCGAATATCGCGAGGCGAAGGTGCAGCTGCAGGCGCAGAGCCTTTTGCCTCCGGCACAGGCGGCGTCACCGTGATGCTCTGTTGAGAGAGCATCCAGTCGACGCGTTCTTTGACGGCGGCGATAAAGTCGGGCGCGACGGAGTGACCGGCGAGCACCGCTCTATATGTAGCGGAGGAAAGATGCGCTGCAAGCGAGGCGGATTTGCCGTCTACGCGCCGCACATCTGTCAGTTGAATTTCTATTGGCAGTTGCCGATTGATGCGAGTGCGAAACTCTTCTACATCTATAGTTTCGGCCAGTTCCATCTCTCCCACTTCTGCCAGTGACTCTTGGAACAGGGGCAAAGCTGCAGCCAGAGCCATTTTAGGCTGGGGGTTGAAACCCTGGGAATAAGCGACGGTAAGATAAGCGCGGCGAGCGGCGCGCGTGATCAGAGTCTGCAGATCTAGATGCGAGATAAATCGCAAGTCGCCGGTCTTGTGCAGTTGGAAACGAATCTTCGTGCCCTCGGCTGCGCCCGGCTGTTCTTGCGGTTTCATGAAGAAGAGAGAGGGATGACTATCGGGGTCTTTGTCGTTGGCGGAGAGCTCTTTCACAAACGGATTGCGCTTCATCACGGCCGGATTCGGCTGCGCCAGTAAATGCGTCGCTTTCAACTCCGTGCAAACGCCGCAAGCGTGGCAGAGATTTTCAGTGCAGTTAGGCGTTTCTAGAGTCTCCATCGCCTTTTCCCACTCTTTCACGAGCCACCAGGTGTGCAAGCCAATGTGCACGATATCCCATGGTTGTTCTGAGCCGACCTCACGTGGTGTGCAAGCAAGCTCTTCCAGAGACCAACCAAGCTTGCTGGCAGCGTCATGCCACTTTTGTGGCTGCAGACGGTCGTCCCACGCGTCGAAGGTACAACCCGAACGCCAGGCAGTATATATAAGTTGGCTCATTTCGCGACCGCCCCGCGAGATCACGGCTTCGAGCAAGCTTATCTGCGGCGCTGTTGTGTTCAGCTGCACGTTTTTCATGCGCGCTTCTCTGAGCGCATCTCGCAGCACTCGGTGCTTTCTGGAAGTCTCTTCGGGAGAGACCTGACCGAACCATTGAAAGGGCGTGAACGGCTTGGGCACGAAGTTGGAGATGGTGCAGGTAAACTCGATGTCACGGCGGTATTTGGCCGGATCGGCTTTGCGGAAGACGCGACAGTGGTTGGTCGCTTCTTTGAGAATGTCGACAATGGCGACTAAGTCCTCGTCCTGCTCTGTCGGCAAGCAACACATGAAGTACAGTTTGATCGAACTCCATCCTGATTGATAGGCGGCTTCGATCGCGTTCATGATCTGCTGGTGCGAAAGGCCTTTGTTGATGACGGCGCGCAGGCGCTCGGAGCCTGCTTCAGGGGCAAGGGTAATGCCGGTCTTGCGCACGGCTTTCAACTCTTCCGCCACGTCCAGGTTCATTCGATCGGCGCGTTGGCTGGGGAATGAGAGCGAAGTGCGGCGGGCGCTGTGTTCTTCATTAAGGGCTCGGGCCGACTCTCGTAAACTCGTATAGTCACTGACGCAGAGCGAGAGCATCGAATATTCCTGGTGTCCGCTGTTGCCCAGGGCTTCTTTGGAGAGACGCAAAAGATCGTCGGCGGAGCGTTCGCGCACCGGCAAAAATGTATAACCTGGCTGGCAGAAGCGGCAGCCTCGGTCGCAACCGCGTCGCACTTCGAGCACATCGCGATCGTGCACGAGAGAGAGGTACGGAACGAGATTGGCAGTAGGCTGATTCTCGTCGTTGAGCGGCACAACTTGTTTGAAGACTCGCTCAGGAAGCTGCGTCTCGCTTATGCCAGCGATCGCCTTCACGACCACGCTTCCGGGTTGCCGCTCGTAAAGAGAGGGAACGTAGATGCCGTCGACTTTAGTGGCGAGCAAGGTGAGAAGCTCTCGGCGAGCTGTGCGCTCATCTGATGCCTGATCGGTATCTTCTCGCGTTTTCTTGAACTCGTCCACGGTCTCCAGTACGGAGATCATTGCTTTTTCGCCGTCTCCGATGATGAAGAAGTCCATGAACTCAGCCATCGGCTCTGGGTTGACGGCAGACGGACCGCCGCCAAAAATGAGAGGAAAGAGATTTGTGCGTTCGTTCGCTTTTATGGGAATGCCCGCTAATTCGAGCATGTTGAGCACGTTGGTGTAGGTAAGCTCATACTGGAGCGAGAAGCCGACCAAATCGAAGTGAGCTAACGGTCGTCTGCTCTCCCACGCCCATAGCGGCACGGATTTGGCGCGCATCAGCTCTTCCATGTCGGAGCCTGGCGCGTAGGCGCGGTCGCAAAGGAAGCGATCGTGCTTGTTGACAATCTGATAGAGAATTTTCAAGCCGAAATTCGACATCCCCAGTTCGTACATATCCGGAAATGCCAGGGTCAGGCGCACTTGAGCTTCTTCGAACGGCTTGCGCAGTGCGCCCCACTCATTGCCGAGATACTGCCCAGGGCGAACGACGTTCTCCAAAAGCTCATCCGTCAGGAGGCGGGAAAATTCCTGAGCATCGTAGGGCGAATTTGTTGCTGGGTTGAGCGACGTCCGGTCAGGACGCGCAAATGACTTAACTATGGTCGTTCTCCAATCTCTTGGACACTGGAAGACATGCCTGTTGTTGCAAAGCCGTGACGGCCAATAAGAAGGCATCGGGCTAGACAAGCCCAGAGAGCCTTGCCGATAAGATCACTTGGAGGGCTTTTCTCCGTTGGGACCGGATCGGCGCCAGGTCAGGGAGATCAGCGATTGCAAGATACGCGATTGAAAAAGAATCTTGAGCAATAAGCCCTCAAGTGACCCCATTATAGCGCTTTGGATCCAATACTATGGTCACTGTATAACTTTTAATATGCCGAAGAATCACTTTTTTACAATGGCGGGCGCGATGCGCCATTGTATGTGGTGGCATTTGCCGCCTGCACGATAGCACTGGGCGAAGATTGAGTTCTGGTGGGAAAGTTGGGGTTGAAACCGCATGGGGGATCGCAACAAGCGGCAGATGCGAAAGATCGTTCGAGTGCAGGCTCGTTTGCGATTTAGAGCTTGACGTAATCGCATTTTAGTGCGTATTAATGTGTGTGATATATTCGCAGAAATGGCTTGAGTGCGACAAATTATTGCAGTTAGCCATCCGATAGAATAAGAAAAAGCTCCCGATACGTCGTTATTTACTGCGTGTTAGAGGGTATACGAAGTGATTCTGGAAGCATTTGCCCAATATTTGCACTCTGCTGATCGCAATCTAGCGGCGACGGATGTGCTCGGCAAATGGCTGTGGGAGAAGCTTAACGCGCCTGCGATCAACAATGTCGATCGAGTGTTGCATTGCGAGATGACCTTTTGTGCCGTAAAAACGATGCGCCGTGAAGGCGGTGAGGAAGATTTCCTGCCGCGCTACGCAGGCACCGGCAGCAAAGAATCATACGTCTTTAAGGGCAAATCCGATTCGGGCAGACGTTTGCTGCGCAGCTTATACGAATACTGCTTGAGTTACGAACAACAAAAATGGGCGCGCTTCGTGCATGGGCTCAAAGCCAGCGATTTCAACGGGCGCCCGCCTGAATTTATCTGACTGCGCCAAAGAGTCAGGAACAAGAGTAAACTAAGCGCTGTCGGTTGGTTTATACGCAGGTGTGTGTATGAGCAAAGTGCCCGTTATCTTTTTAGCTGCGCTGGCAACTTCATTTGCCGCAGCTAGGTTTGCCTACGCGGCCGACGATCTGAAGTTGAGGGCGGGAGTTTCGTTTACGCAAGATATCGATGCCGGCTTCCCCATTGTCGCATCGAATATGGATGATTGCGCGCTTCCTCCCGGTAAACCGGCGTTTCTCTTCTTCGGCGCCTCAGGAGATTTGAACACTAATCGCGAAGCGAAAAGAGTCGTCGATCTATATAAGAAGGTTTCGTCCAAGCAGATCAAGTTCATTCTTCTCGACGTCGATCATCCGCCTAACGACGACGCGCGCAAGTTAATCAAGACGTACTACAAGGGCTACATTCCAGAACAGGTAGTGATCGACAAGACGGGCAAAGTTCTTTTCAATCAAATCGGCGAAGTCGAAATGGGCGTGCTCAAATCGCAGATCGACAAGGTAGTGGATTAGAATCGGACTTTGACACGGGCGCCTGCACGGCGCCCCTCGGTTTGTCTAGCGCAACCAGCCTGTATAAACGATTCTGGGAGCGCCGGCATCTTGCCGGCTCCGGCAGGTTCAACAGTTTCGTCGATCACGGATCGTCGGAACGTACCGTAGCCCGTGATGCGGGCATGTTTTTTACAGCGGCGCCGTTTGTTTTGCGCGGCTGCGCAGATTTTCCACGACCGAGAGCGGGACTCGAATCGTGCCGACTGTGGCGGCGTATTGTTCGAACGGTCCGTGGCAGTCGGAGCCGCCGGTGACAAGCAGGTCGTTGCGCTGGGCGAAGCGGACGTACTGCTTTGTTCTGTCGGCGCAGTGCACGCGATGATAAGCTTCAACGGCGCCCAACCCCGCTTGTTTCAAGCGCAAAATCAGATCGAACATCTGCGCCTCTTTACCTGGATGCGCAATCGAAGCAATGCCACCGCTGCCGGTGATTGCTTCGATCGCCTCTTCCGGCGTGGCGCCATTGCGGTCGATGAAGAATTCGCTGCCGCGCACGAGATACTTATCGTACGCCTCGCTTGCATCTTTCGCTCCACCAGCTTCGATAATCGCGCGCGCCAGATGCATCTTGCCGATGGCGCCGCGACCGGCGTGTTTTTGTGCCGTCTCCAATGTAATTGGAACTGAAGTGGCTGCAATCGCTTCCACACATTTGCGCGCATGTTCTAATCGCGCATCGCGCTGTCGTTGCAGAAGCGCCCGAAGTTTTGCATCACTGCGGTCGATGAAATAGCCGAGTATGTGCACATCTTGTGAAGCACCATCAGACGATTTGTGAATCGTGTTGATCTCGACGCCGGGAATAATCTCCAATCTTCCGCGTGCTGCCTGTATGCCTTCGTCGATCCCGGCCACAGTGTCATGATCGGTGATGGCGATGTGTCGCAGTCTGAGCCCGACGGCATGTTCGATCAGATCTTCGGGAGACCATGTTGCGTCCGAGTGATACGTATGCAGATGCAGATCTACGCTCATCTTTGGCTGCTACTCACTGTCCCCGTTTTCGTCTTCCTCTTCTTCGCTTTCCATATAATGGATGCGCTCGATCTTCACCGCTTTTCCATTGCTGGTGTTTACTGTGATACGAGCTCCATTGAGCATTGCTGGTCCCGGTGCCACTTCGAAGCGCGCCGGCAGTTGTTGAACCATGCGACGAAACACGTTTTCTCGATCCATGCCGATGACACCGTTAGCTGGGCCGCAGCATCCGGCATCCGTAAGATAGGCAGTTCCGTTCGGCAGAATACGCTCGTCAGCGGTCTGTACGTGGGTGTGCGTTCCGACTACGGCAGCACACCTGCCGTCAAGGTACCACCCCAGAGCGATTTTCTCGGCTGTCGCTTCGGCGTGAAAATCCACAAAGAGGATGTCGGCTTGCTCAGCCAGTTTGGGCAGCAATTCATCCGCCACCAGATACGGTGAGGCGAGAGGTTCCATGAAGATGCGGCCGAGCAAATTGAGAACTCCCACCTTGACGCCCGACTCTAATTCGATGACACAGTGTCCCGTGCCGGGCGTGCCTGGCGGGTAATTCTCGGGGCGCAGCAAGAAAGGCTCGCGATTAATAAAAGAGAATGTTTCTTTTCGGTCGAACGTATGATTGCCGCCGCTGAAGACCTGAACGCCACACTCCTTGAGCTCTTTCAGGTTTCCCTCGGTGACGCCAAAACCGTGTGCCGCGTTCTCAACATTCGCAACAATCAGATCGGGTTTTGCCTCTAAACGCCCAAGGTAGCGTCTTACAACTCGGCGTCCGGGTTTTCCGATGATGTCACCGAGAAACAATATGGTGATGGTCGGCACGGGCTCCATGGATAGAGAATACCTTACAATCTTGAGAAGGGACCACAAGACTTATAAACGATCGGTCCACCTGGGGTCAGTTGATGTTAAGCCGAAAATTCAGTTATCTGTTACTGAGCTTCTCGATCGTTATCGCCGCAGGAGCGTCTCCAGTTCAAGCTGCGCCAGCCGACAGCAGTGCAGCGAAAAAAACGGCTGCCGCCAACAAGCCGGCTGATGCAAAACAGATGAGCTCTAAGCCATCCGTTACGTCGTCTGCCAAGCCCGTTGCCAACCAGAAGAACTTTGCAGCGGCAAGCGCACCCGCGGCGATCAAACCCGTAGCTCAAGTTAAGCCCGCCACTAAGGCAGTCGCGAAAACGACCAGTACGCAAACTGCTTCTAAAACCGGTGCTGCACAGCCTGCCAAGTCTGCTGATGCGAAAATGCCGGCAGCAAAAGCTGTCGATACGAAAGCGACTGCGTCAACCGCAAAAGCTGGCGACGTAAGTAAATTACCCGCCGGTAAGACAGTGGCGACCGCAGACAAAAAGACGAGCAAATCCGACAGCAAAAAGGAAGTGAAGATCGAGCGTGCCGAAGCTCGCGAGCGACATGCTCTGGGTTTGGTTCCACCGCCGCCACCAGAAACTCCAACCGTCCTTTCGCCAATGGGCTTGGGGCAGGGCTACACAATGCAGCAGATGGTGCCGCTGGAGATGCTGAGCATCGACTCGCTCAAACAGCGGAAATCCGATCTGACTTCGCAGCTTCAGACTGCTCAGAAAGAACTCACAACTACAGAAGCTGGGCAGGCGGATAAGACGACTCGGGGTAAACAGTTTCAAGCTCTCTACGACGAAGGCGTAATAAGCCGCCGCGAACTCGAGTTCGCCCAGCAAGATGCTGGACAGGCGCAGTCGACGATTGATGCAAGCAAGGCCAAGGTGCAAGATCTTCAATCTGCCATCGGTCATGTTGACGCTAAATTGAAGGCATTGGCGAAGATGGGTTATGGAGGCAAGAAGACTGCATCCGCGAAAGCGAAGATAAAAGCGCAAGCAGCGAGTGTCGAGCACAAAGCGCTCGCGAAGGCCAACTCTGCGACCTCTAAGTCTGCGGTGCAATCGAGTGCATCTGCATCAACTGTTCAAACGGCAACGACGGTGCAAGCGAACAAGGCACCTACGAGCGCTGCCGCTGTGAAAGCGATCACTACCGCTCAACCTCAGTCAAAACCGTCGACCTCGACGGAGATAGCTCCTTCTCTACAAGCGGCGGCGGATGCCGCGTCTGCTGCGCAGGCATCGAAGAAGTCAGCTGTAAAATCAGAAACTAAAAGCGCAACGAGTGCAACCACCCTGGCATCAGACAACAAATTACCGCTGGGAGCCAGCGGCTCGACTGTAGCTAATAGCCCGTCTGCAGCCTCGACCAACAACGATAATTCGAAAGCCACGAAGACGGTGCCGGCGCATGGACCAATTACAACCTCGAAAGCGACACCTGCTCAGGCGACGACGCCGACTCCGACTAATCAACCAAAAATCGACACGCCTACACCTGCGACGGTCAACACAAAGCTGCCTAAGCCTGTGACGCGTCCAGCCATTGCGCCGCAGTCAAAATAGCGGTATCTCGCGAGTGAATGTCGGTTAGTCTGCCACTTGTCAGTGGAATTCGGTTGCGCAAGAACTGGGGCTGTGCGCTCCTGCGACTGGCAATGGATAAAGAACCCGAGAGTGCCCTAACCGCGGTTGCGAGACAGCACCTTTATATGGAGTAATTTGGGACGCTTCTTCCCGAGGCGATATGTCCATCGAATATGCGATCGGTCCCTGGAAAAGAAAACGATCCTTAAGGCCAGTTAGCTTAAGGAAGCCAAGAGTCTCTATTGGAGCCAGGATCGGCTGTTTATGTGCACTCCATAATGCCAAGAACCGCTGACGATGAGAGATCCCTCAGACTGCTGCAAAGATTAAATGCTGGAAAGCATAACCATTAGTCGGTTTTCAGGTGGCCAAGTATAAACCGAAATGGAAGCTGAAAATGGGCATGAGAAGCCGTTTTTGGCGAGTACTATAGTGCACACGGAAGACCTCAGAGAACTTGAAACCGCACCGGAACTTGACACTGGCGCGTGTATATCATGCCGAGGACCTTCCAAAATACAGAAAGGATGATTCCATAGGAGGAGAAATCCGCATGTTGTACACCAGACAATACAATCAGTTTGGCTATCGTCGTCCGATGAACAACGAAAATCGTCGTTGGTCCCATGAACTGATGAACCAACAGTTCAATTATGGCTTCGAGCACCAAACTCCTTGGGCTTTGAACAACTTGTCCTACCAGACCCCCGAAACAGACATCCTCGAACTCGACGATCAGTTCGTTCTTGAAATCGCTCTTCCGGGCGTAGTTCTCGATGACGTCGAACTCAAAGTTGAATACAACACCCTGACAGTGTTGGCGAAGCGCACACCAGTTATGTTCGAAGAAAAAGCGAACATCATCCGCAAAGAACTTCCGGCCGGCTACATGGTCCGCGAATTCGAATTTGACGCCGAAATCCTCGTCGAGCAAATCGAAGCCCGCATGGACCGCGGTATTCTGTTCGTCTCGATTCCGAAAGTAGAATCGACCCTCCGCATTCCAGTCTCGGCTGGCAATATCGAAGGTCATCTCTCCGGAATGAAGACCCGCGTTCAGAAGACCGAAATCCGCGGCAGCAAAGAAGTCACCATCAAGTAACTTCCGCTAAAACGGTCTCAGTGGCTATGCCACAAATAAACGAAGAGGGAGCGCAAGCTCCCTCTTTTGTATTGTTTCGATTTCTGTTCTGGAGCGCCAGCCGCCTGGCTGGCACCTATGCAGGTCTCCATTCACCTGAATGATGCGGCATTCGTTCGGTCCATTGATTGTTTTGCACCGCCGCAATTTCAATTGGCGTCGTCAATGGATTGGGTGAAAGATCGCTGCGACTTTCTTTGCCTGTGAACATCTGTTTTTTGTTCGTTGATTCAGGCAACATGCGATTGACCAGTCCGAGCACTGTCGTTGTGGCTTCGGGAAACAGGTTGTTGAGCGTGTTTGCCAGCGCTGCCGGGGCCGAGATGATCAATTCAGCATCACCCTGACGACAGGCTTCGAGAACCTGCCGCGCTGCATCTTCGGCAGCGGTCGACAAAACCGGCAGAGCATTTAAGGTGCTAAACCACGCGTACTCAAGCTCTTTCTCACCTTTGAAATTTGCTTGCAGATGACTTCCGGTTCTCATCAATCCGGGGCAGACGGTTGTCACATATATGTTGTCCTTCAGCAGCTCTGCTCGCAAACCTTCCGATAAGCCGACCAACGCGAATTTGCTGGCGCTGTACGGTAAGAGATGCGGGACGCTGATCTTGCCTCCGATTGACGATATGTTGACGATGCGTCCGGACTTTTTCGCTTTCATCACCGGCAATGCCGCCAATGTTGTGTAAAGCGATGCGAAGAAATGGTTGTCCATCGCGTCCTTGAAATCAGCCACGCGCATGGTTTCTAACGGTCCGACCTGAATGACGCCGGCGTTGTTGATCAGAATATCGATCGTGCCAAACTTCTCGATGACCGATGCAATTGCCTGATTGACTTCGTTTTCATTGCATACATCGCAGACGAAATATTCGACCTGGGTGCGCAGCCCGAGCTCCTCCGCAGCTATCTGGAGCTCATTCTCGTCGCGAGCTAGTAGCGCTAATTTCGCGCCCTGGCATGCCAACTGACGCGCCATGACTAAGCCGAGCCCGCGCGAGCCACCTGTGATGACAACGACTTTGTGACGAAATCTGATGCGCCGCGTCAATTTGATGATTTTATCTACCGTCGAAATACCTGTGAGCAACAGCCCCGGTACAGTCAGCATGCTTGGTTTGAATCTCAAAGCCCTGTCTCCCTTCATCCTACATACTGTCAGGTGAAGCCTTTTCGTCCCGTTTGTTCCTGAACTCAACGTAGAGGCAGCGCGTTATTGGAACAAAGAGGGTTGTTTCTTATGCATCTCTATGAAAGAGAGTAAGCAAGTCAATATGAATAAAACTATCAAAGCGTACGATATGAGGTTTGCCTTCCACGCCCATGAAAGAACCGCCTTTTTGTGTTCGAGTTCTTTCTCGAATAGAACCGCTACGAAGTATTCGATCCATACCGAGATAAAGAAAAATGGAACGCACATAACCAACGCTGCAACCGGTAGCATCCAGTAAAAGTTTTCGTGGTCGGGGGGAATCAGCGGACTGGACAGAAGCATCATTATTGCGCCTTTCTGCAACTTGTCCGAAGGCGATACGGCTGACCACCAAGCTCTCCACAGATACTCCGCATTGAATCTGAGATCCAGGAATGCCAAAATTGCGCCGGTGATCGGCACTCCGATTACAGTTGAGGCGACGTTCGCGGTGGTCGAAAGTAAAAGTCCTTTTTTCCAACCAACCCGAAGGATTTTGACCGCAACGTAGGCTTCGAGCGGAATTACGATCGCCAGCGACATCCAGAGCGGCACAGCCATCGCCATGATTAACGGTAGGCAGGCATCGGCGTTCGCAGGCGGAACTGCGGCGAACAAAGAGGCTCCGACTAGAATAGCTAGCCGAGTGGTGTTCAATCTATGTTCGTTGCGCGCCATGGGGGCTGGACCGACTCTTTGAGGGTCTGCTCAAGTATGCCACACAAGTCCACAGGCTTTGTATTTGGCTGGGTGCGATTTCTGAAGCGTTATGGGAACCTCCCCATTGGCTGGGCGTACCTATTTATCTAAAATTGACCCGACCAAGTCGAAGCGCAAAGCAATGTCAGAGATTCAGCCAACCAGGGTTGGCGCGGGCGAGCACACCTCGTCGGTCGCGCAATGGGCAGAACGCAATGTCGTCAGCCCGTTTTTTGACGAGGCGGTTATGGAGCCCGTCAGGACGGTAGCCCAGTACCTTGATCCGGAGATGAGAAACCGGCGCAGCGGGGCGCTCCACCCGGATAGAGAAGCGCAACGTCTCACCAGGACAGAGTCGGTCACTCGTACGGTTGCTAAAAGTATAGGCAGTGTCGTTCCATATGTCGTCGCCGGGTTGGCTGCTGAGAAGGGTCTCGGATTTCTGGCTGACTCTGCAGTGCCCGAGGGCGCTCTTGCCAGTTTCTTGACCAAACCTGCTGTAGGACAGACTGTGGGAGCAGTGGCATACGACGCACTGCGCGGCCCGCGCGGAAGTGAAACCAGGGTTGGTAATTCAGCCAGTACGGCATTTTCATTTTCGATGTTTGGTCTGGGCAACGAATTAGCGGCCGCGCTTCCTGGTCCCGAATCGATTGCGCTCAGATTGGCGACAGGAGCTATTGGTGGCGCCGGCGGTGCCATGGTTTCCCAAGAGCTCGGCAAAACGCACAGCATCCGTTGGGGCGATGCTGCCACTGCTGGTCTGGGAGGAGCATTGCTGAACGGGTTGCTTCCGTCAGGTCGAAATGCTGCTCAACGCATCGACGAAGGTGCTGGGGTTTTCGCCAAAGCATACAAAAACGAAATTCGTATGAGCATTGGCGGGCGGCAGCCGCTGGCAGAGTATCTCAACTCCCTTGCCGGCAGAGAAGAGTCCGGCGCCATCAATTCGAATCGTTTTATCGGGCGCATGGCGCTCACTGACACTGAGTTAAAACTTCCAGCTGACAAATTGAAAGGGCATCCGACACCAGATCTTGCCTGGCGCGGCGAGAGCGAAACGCCCAGTATCGATATCACAGATTTCAATCGAGCTCAGCGCAACAGTTTAGCTCTCCAGTTAGAAAAGATGTCGTCGACGCCGTTTCAAGATCCGCGCAAGATGCAGGCTCTTGCTAAGTCTATCGAATTGGGCACGGCGCATTGGAAAGAGCAGCCACTCGAGGCAATGAAAAAACAATTTTCTGAAATGATGCAACATGCGCAAGGTCATTTGGATGCCGGCAATGAAGAAGCTGCCGGCAATATGGAACCGGAGCTGAATCGACTGTCGGGCGATATTGAGGCGATTTATGGCGGTCGAGCAAAAGATGTCGAAACACAATTGAATCAGTGGGCTCGCGCATCCAAGCTGCCGGAAATCACTGTTGGACTCACGGATCAGCCTGGTTTGATCGCCACCTACGAACCGGGCAAGGGAAACATGCTGCTTGGAGTGAAGGCAATTGCGGACGACGATCTCAACGCCAAAATAGTGGGCGCGGCGTCCCACGAATACACGCATCTCTTGCAAGACACAGAACAGATCAGGGCGATCGCAGACCGCTTGGGAATAGGGCAAACGGCATCTCCAGAGCAGCTCAAGACCATCGCTGAAGAGTTTCAGAGAGCGACGCGAAGAACTCCGACTGATGACTTTATCGAACGCACAATCAAATATCGTGATGGAAAGGCGCTTAGCCCGGAAGAGTTGAAGCACTCACAGTTTATCAACGATTCGCTGGCGTCTTACGATGAGGTGAAGCCGCTCCGGTTGTACTCCCCCTTCAACCGAGTGTTAGGCGCGCTCGAGCATGTCCGTGGAGCGCTGAATGATTACGCTGCTGGAATGTCAGAAGATGACGCTGCAGAATTTGGAAATGCCGTGGAGAATATGAAAAATTCCATCTCCAAGGTGCCCGAATTAGCCAAAGTTTCCTCTCTACTGCAGGATGCCGAGAGCACCGTGGATCGTTCTGCGAAGTTTGGACCTGAATTTGTGGCGCAGCTTGGCCAACAGATTGACATCGTGGCGAATGAGCTGCGCTCAATGCGTGAAGCTGCGTATCAATCGTACGCGTCATTTGATTTTGAGAAAGAAGCGCTCAGCACGGGTTATCTGACCAGTCTATACTATAGGGCGTTGAAAGGCTCTAAGTAACTCAATGCCAAAACCATCCAACATTTATGTGCTGCGTCATGGTGAGACGGAGTGGTCGCTGTCGGGACAGCATACCGGACGTACGGATATTCCTCTTACGGAAACCGGCAAAAAGCAGGCGATCGAGTTGGGGGAGTCGCTCAAAAATATCCGTTTCAGCGCGGTATTCGTCAGTCCTCTTGGACGTGCCAGAGAGACTGCAGCACTGGCCGGCTTGATAAATGCCACCATATGTGATGACCTGGCGGAAGTCAATTATGGGCAGTATGAAGGGCTGACTTCCACGCAGATACAAGAGAGAGTGCCGGGTTGGACGGTGTGGACGCACCCACTGCCCGGTGGCGAAACGCTCGCGCAAGTGGCCAAGCGCGCGAAAAATGTATTGGACCTTGCCTCCACCTATGATGGCAACGTCGCTCTCGTGTCGCACGGACACTTCTCTCGTATCATCGCCACTGTATGGCTGGGTTTCCCTCCAGAAGCCGGCAAGCATCTCATGCTGGACACGGCGTGCTTTTCGATTTTGTCATTCGAACACGACAATCCAGCGATCAAGCTGTGGAATTCACAGCCGCATCCATAATCTGTCGCAGATGCGTGACAAAAATTCATTCTAACGACCCTAAGTTGTGGTCGTTTTGGGAAACACATCAACGTCAGCGTTAGGTATTTGCGAAGGGCGGAAAAACGGTTCGTCTCCCAATCTATCTCCGTCGCCACTATCTTCGTAAGGTTTTGTCGGAAGTGTCTGGTTCTCGTACTGGTTCCACACGTCGTTACCGTCAGCCGGCTTTCCAGCGCCGCTATCTTTGGACTGCTTCCCGTCATCGTTACTATTGGACGGCTTTCGTGTGCCACTATCATTAGACTGCGTTCCGTCATCAGTACTATCGGCCGAGTTGTTAGGTGCAGTTTGATCCTTATACTGATACGGCTTGGTGGACTCGGTCAGCCCCTTGTATTGACTCCAGACCCCATTACCATCGGGTGGGTTGGTTGGAGTTTGATCGTGGGCCGGATCGTATTGTTTTGTCGATTCGGTTAGTTGCTGATACTGATTCCAGACGTCGTTGGTGCCATCGTTCGAAATCGACAACGGCAAATTCGACAAATCCGCCGTGCACTTTCCCTTTGCCATTGCGGCGCGGTAGTCGGTCTGTCCGGCCGGTGTGAACGCGTTATTTCGCGCTCCTTCGAATCCTGCAGTAGCATCAACCGGAGCACCTTTTGGCTGCGCGATCTCAGTGTGACTGTCTTGACCCATAAAAACCTCCGTTGCACACGCACCGCCAGGCGGCGGGGTGGCTCGAGAAAAACTACTAAGGACGGCGCTTTGGCTGTCAGCGTCCGTGGGGTGTTGTGATCCGATTTATTGTGCTGGCCAAAGAGGGCGATATCGTGACCGTCCTCATGGCAGTTCGTCTGACGCCGCTCTGCACATGCCAGCTCTTGCCACGACAGTTCTTCTCATGCCAGTTGTCAGAGTTGCCGACATCCATTTCAAAAACCGCCTAGAACAAGTGACCAAAAAACGCTCCCTGACAGCCATGCCGAAAAAGTCTCGATTGCGTGATGCTGACTGCATTTTGAGCAGTGACCAAAAAGGTACCTACTGTCACCTAGCAGGTGACACATTCTGCTGTGCTCAGGGGGCATCACAGGTTGGCTTCTATGGCCAGGCGAATAGATGTCGGCATCGCGATCGAGCAGCGCCGTCTAAGGGTTGACGTGCTCGATCATGGTGTCCAGCGTGGTGGCAGTGTCTCCTCCACCATGACGATAACCGTAAGAGAAATATATGGCCATGCCTATGGCCATCCAGATGACGAAACGCAACCAGGTGATGAGCGGCAAGCTCAACATAAGGACAAAACAGCAGACCATACCGAGTATCGGCACGGTCGGCACTGCCGGACAGCGGAACGGACGTGGCTGATCTGCGTTGCTCTTGCGCAGCATGATCACGCCTGCGCATACGATAATAAATGCCGCCAGCGTTCCTATATTGGTCAGTTCCGCCGCGTCACCGATATCTACGAACATGGCGCCCACGCCAACCAAAACACCGGTCAGCAAAGTCGGAACGAACGGTGTTCTGTATTTCGGATGCAAAGTCGAAAAGATCTTTGGCAGCAGTCCATCTCTGGCCATCGCCATAAATATGCGTGGCTGCCCGAGCTGAAAGACCAACAACACCGACGTCATTCCCGCCAATGCGCCGATTGTGACAACCAGATGAGCCCATGGCTGCCCGACTGCCGCCAGCGCGCTGGCGACGGGAGCAGCGTCGTTGGCATACTGTTTGTAGGGCAAAATTCCAGTCAATACGAGGGAAACCGCGGCATAGAGAATGGTGCATATGATGAGACTGCCGATCATGCCGATCGGCATATCACGCTGGGGATTCTTCGTCTCTTCCGCCGTGCTGCTGACCGCGTCGAAACCGATAAAGCTGAAGAACACGATTGCGGCACCACCCATGATGCCGGCGAACCCGCTTGGCGCGAAAGGAACCCAGTTGGACGGATGAACGAACTGGGCGCCGAAACCGACGAAAAACAGCACCACGACGACTTTTATCGCTACTGCAATCGTGTTAACGATGGCGCTTTCTTGAATGCCGACGATTAAGACCCAAGTAATCAACGCGACGATCGCAAACGCCGGAATGTTTAAAGCGATCGGATGTCCAAATACGGTCGGCAGATCGAGACTCGAGTAAAACTCCCTCTGGGGGCTGGTCGCCATGGTTTGCAGTCTGGTTAACGCGCTGGCAGTGTCGGTAGTTACCCAGAGCGGAAGTTGCCATCCAGTGAGACCGTGATAGAAGTGCAAGAAATAATCCGACCAACTAACAGCCACTGCCGTGTTGCCGACCGCATACTCCAAAGTCAAGTCCCAGCCTATGATCCATGCAATGAACTCGCCCAGCGCGGCGTGCGCGAATGTATAAGCAGAACCTGACACCGGAATCATCGCCGCCAACTCTGCATAGCACATGGCGGCAAAACCGCATGCGATGGCAGCGAGGAGGAAGGAGACAACAATAGCCGGACCCGCTCCTGCTCTGCCGAGTGGTGAGCCGAGAATAAAGTTGATCAGTGGAGTGGAAAGAATGCTGTGCGCTTCTGATGCTTGTCCGGCGGCGGCAGTGCCGGTTAAAGCGAATATGCCGGAGCCGATAGTGGCGCCGACGCCGAAAGCCATCAAATCGTACGCGCTGAGCGTTTTCTTCATCAGGCGTGAAGATTCGTAGGCCTCGTCGATTAGCAGCTTCGGATCTTTCTTCCGAAGGAGACGGCTCAGTTGCACCCAGTGCACCTTACAACGTGATGGTTTTTGTGGCTGTGTTGCCCGCTTTGTTCGTAACCTGGACCTCAAGTTTATGCGATCCATGAGGCACAGTTATATCGCTGACTTCGAATTCAGCGTCTAAACCATCTGTAATGTTGTCGGGGTTGCCGAGCGCGAACGGCTCACCATCATCGAAGCGATAGGTGGCGTTGACAATAGGGGTGTGCACGTCATGCGCCCGCACTGTCAAGACAGAGTGCTTGCTCTTATCTTGGTGCAATTCCAGGGTGACGATCTTAGGAGGCGAGTTCTCCACCTCTACGGTGCGCAGGGCGACTGTCTGCAGATGACCGTTGGGATTGGAGGGCTGGTCGTTGATGACGAATTTGACAACGTAGTTGCCGTCTTTCAATTTCGACGTGTCCCAGTTATAGGAAAACTTTTCCGCTCCGCCGGACGACTCGGGCTTCGCGTGTGATGCGAGGGCTGCCGCCGCTTTAGCTTTGGATTTGCTTTTTACTGCGGCTTTCGGCTCGGCTGCCTTTTCCTCTGCGGTTTTCTCCGATTTTTCGGACTCGCCTTTCTGCTCGTCCTTCTTTGCCTCTTTGTTGTCCTTATCGGCGCCGTCGTTGTCCTTGTCTTTGTCCGCGCCGTCCTTGTCTTTTGCCTTGTCGCCTTCCTCCGGCTTTTCGTCGTCTTTAGCGTCGAGCGGCTGAAACTTAGGCGATGACGTCGACTCGGATCGACTGGACGAGAAGGAGTCTCCGGGCGCTGTTTCTGTCTCCTTCACTGAGGCGCCGTCGTCCTTGCTCTCTTTTTTCTCATCGGAGTCTGCCGAACTCTCTTTCTTCTCGGAGACGGACTTCTCCGCGCTTGATTCTTTACTCGTGCTGCTGTGGTGGCTGCGCAAGTCAGAGGCGACGGCAGTCCACGTTTTGGCGCCGTCGGATGAAACCTCTATTGCCATGGCGAGATTATCGCCGTCAGGATCAGTTGCATTGACCGTGACGTCTTGCTTACCCGAACATGCCGTGCCGGTTTTGAGCGAGATTGTGCCAAACTCAGGCGGCAGATTTGTGGGCTGATATGTCACTTCGACTTTGCCGACAGAGACCGGTCGCGTTGGCGCTGTCACGTCATGCTGTTTCCAAACCAACCTGTACTGCAAGTATCGCGCCTCAGGCGAAACGATTACGTAGGACTCGCTCTCGTAGCGAGCCGGCTTCCATGATGTCCAGGTGGCGTCAGGGGTTGATGTTTCGCCGCTGCGTGTCTCGATCGTCAATGCTTTGGAAAGTGTGTCGTTGACTTCGTTGTAAGCCCCGTACGCGCGTAGCCGCGCCCAGTGTGTCTGGCGGCCGCCATCTTTTACGATGGAAGTGTATGTGGCGTTATTCGAAGGTTTCATATCGAACGTTCGCGCAATCGGCAGATTGCTGGTGCCGGCGAAGAGTCGGCCGTTGCCGTCGCCGGCCAGCGCCAGCACTGCTTCTTGCTCGGTGTGGCAAACGGGCACGAAGTACGACTCGTGCGAAAGCGGATCGACTTGAGCGTGGGTGATGTCACCTTCCCCGTCACCCGAGTACACACCGTCTGTAGCGCGATCGTAGTAGAGAGTGTAGAACGCTTCGCTGGTAGCGAGAGTGTTGATCGCGCCCGTGGGAGCAATCTTCAAAAGCTGTCCGGGGCCGGCCGTGGCGACATAGAGATCGCCTTTGCTGTCGCGAACTGCACCGGTAATAATGTGGTCTGCAGATTGATATTCGGCGCGGCTTTCGCCATCTTTATCTATGCTGAACACCGCTCCCTTTTCGGCGGTTCCAACATAAAGGCGCTTATCGCTTGGGCAGTAGGAGAGACTCGTTACCGAAGCCTGTCCGCTATCGAATAAGGTCTTTGCCTGGCGCTGTTCGCCCGGCTTTGCCGGAGCAATCTCGTACACTTTGCCGGTGCCCGCCACGCCTGCGTATAAGCGATCGGCGTCGCCGGTGCAGAGACTGGTGATGATCGGTTCGCTCAATTTTACCAGCGGCTGAGCTGCATCTTCGATGCCCTTGCCGGTATCGATTCTATAAATCTGTCCGCCCGGAACGCTCGCTACATAGACATTCCCGGCAGAATCCACAGTCATTGCCGGTAGGCACACGCCTTTGATATGTGCCACTGCTTCCGGTGCCGAGTCGTCGCCCTTCCAGCGATAGACTTTGTCATTGGTGGCAAACCAGAAATATCCGTTTGCCCAGGCAGAGGACCAGATGCGCATGTCGGAGTCGATCGGTTTTTGCGACAGGTCCTTCAAAGCCGGAGAGATCCGCCCCCAACTATCTACGGTCGACGAGTCGGTTTTGCCGTTGGAGAAATCATTGTATGTTTCTTGTGACCACACCAGGAGCGAGCGCATATGGGGATATTCTTTGGATGACGTCCAGTAAGTCGATGTCCCTTGTTTGTCGTTGCTACCGCTGGCGGTGGCTCCTTCTTTGTCGCTATGGTGATACGACTCCATGGTTTTGCGTGCAGCGTCCGTTATGTAAGTTCCTTCGCCTGAGGAGAAGGAGCCGGCCGCCGACGGAAGATACGGTGTCGATTTAGCCGTCGCCTTGTCGGGACGGCGCACCTCTATCGTAATAATGTGATTGCCGTCGATGAGAGTATTTTGCGGCGAGCTGACACGCTCTTCCGCTCGCACGAGCGCCGGACCGCGTGTGTATTTATCGGAGAAGAACAACTTGGCCCAATGGGCTGGCGGATTGGGCAGAATGGTTCCGCCGATTGAGATTGATTGCTCGGGAAGAGCAAGAACGGCAGTAAGATTGTCACCGCTGCCGGCGTCACGAATTTTCTTCACGACTTGATCGAGGTTTTCCGGAGTCGGATCGACCAGCCCCATCCGCCTGCGCACGATATCAATATCATCGCCCGAAGAGACGCCCACTAAGAGATTGCCGTCAGGCACGTCGCGTGGCACTTTCAATGTCAGGGTTTTCGTGACAGGCTTTTGATTGTATGGGCGCAAAACGCAGTGGACGTCGAATGACTCTCCAGGCGCGACAAACGATTTGTCGAGGTAGACTCGTTCGATCTGCGCCGTGTTGTGCCCATCTTCGAGGGAAATGTCCACATTGACGCTCTTGATGCTGGCTTTTTCGAACTCGTTGTCGATAATCTTCGCCGTGGTGCCCATGAGAAATCCGGCCACCGGATCTCCGACGCCGAGGTGCAAGCGGCGCAGGTCTCCCGCATGCGCTGTGAAGTTGCTGCCGTAGCGATCTTGGCGCTCGATGGTGCCGATGCCTGCCGCTTCGATGTTGCTCTTCACTTTGAGAACGTACGGCCCCGACGATTGGTGCGTCGAGTCGATCGCCGACATGGCAGTGGCAGCTACGAGTTCGGGCGTCAGATCAGGATGGTCGACTACGTTGCAGTGAAAGGTGCGTTTGACGTGACGTGTTTCGTCGGTGACGGTATAGGTGACGGGAATCATCTTGGCCGAACGGCCGATCTGTCCGCTCACCGCCCAGGGACGGTCGGATTCGAAGGCGCCGATGACCTGCAGCGGCGACGCTACTTTAAAAGAGACGGATAAGTTGGGCAAAACCTGATGGATATAAGCAGTCGCCATAGGGAAATCGACGGAACCCGCGGACATGAACGGGTGCCCGAAAGCCAGAACGTGATTGCCGAAAATGGCGGTGGCCGTACCGCAAGCAGAGGTGTTGAAGTCGCCGGTGGAAAGCATGACGCTGATAGCGCCACCGGGCTGCATGGTGCCTTTGCCGGGAGCGAGGCTGCCATCCATAGCACCACCGGCGCCGGAGCTGACCCACATGCCCTGGTCTTTCATGTTTTCGGTGAGAAACTGTTCGGCTCGGGGCGAGAAGCCCGCCAGAGAGACAGGCGCCATCAATGGCACCATATGCGGTGCGCCTCCCATCACCTTCACCGCAGCGCTTCCCTCTGCGGTTTCAATCGTTTGAATCACATTGGCTGGCAGAGCTGTGGGAGTGAGTTTCGAGATGCGCGTCGGCTCGAGCGCGCCCTCTTGCGGCGCCAGAGCGTCGAGCATGTCGGCTATCGGTGTGATGCCGGCGATGGGCTCGATCGAGAAGTCAAAACCGTACGAAACAGCGCCAATCAATTTGCCGTTGATGTAGACGGGACTGCCGGACATTCCGCGGATGACGTTATTTTTGCCGATCTGCGGACCTGAGAGGTGCACCATGATCGCGTCGCGCCCATTTAACACTTTTTTGACGACGCCGATTACTTTGATGTTGAATCTCTCTGGCTTGGTGCCTTGAAAGACGCTCAATCCATAACCTTCCATCCCCGGTTTGATTTCGGAGACGGGCATGTAGTCACTTGGTTTAAGCCAGTGGTTGACGAGCTTTGCCTCGGCGAGGAAGTTAGAGTCAGCGGCAGGTGTCGCCGTAGAAGTCTGAGCTAGACCGGGTGTCTGTGCGATCAGCAAGCAGCCGGCACTGAGCATGTTTAGTAAGCAAAAGTAAGGACGACGATGCTGCTCTGGGATCACACTGCCTCCAGGGAGTTCAGCGGCTTTTATTAGCCGTGAATGCGAACATGGAATACTTGTCATCCTAACATAGGTGTGTCTTTCATAACCTACGGATTTAGGTATTGCTCTGAGGTTTAGTCATAAGCAAGCGGCAGAATTGATAAAATGTACAGGATTTTTAGCGGGAGTAGTTGCATGTTCGTATTCGGTAAATCGGCGTCCTTAAGCGGTGTTCAGCAGAAGCCGCCACTCGTTTTGCGCCGGACGGTGCAGTTTGCTCTCTTATCCGCTGCATTGGCAATGGCGTTGCCTGCGTGGTGCCAGGGCGTGCCATTACCTGGCGATGCAACCATGTCGGCTCCTGTTCCGGGCAATGACAGTTGGGAAAACTCGCTCATGCCGAATGCTACTGGCGTGAGTAAGCAGGCTGCCGGTATGCATGCAGCAGGCATCGGATATGGCGACCTGCCGTTAAACGCTGATGACGCCAAGGCGCGCATAATCGAGATGCGCGGCATGCTCAAGACAACCCGCCCGCAAGAAATGGCGACACGCATCAATCAGCTTTGCGAGTGGCTCAGCGACATGGTGGACGCGCATACTCGCATGGCCAACGCGTTTAGCCGCAGCCCGGCGACAAAGGCGCAGATGATGGCAGAACATCAGACTGCCCAGCGCTTCTCGCAGTTGAAAGACTCCGCACAACTTTTGAAAGCCGATCAATTGATCTCGATGCGGCGCTTCCCCGAAGCGATCGGTCCGCTGGTCGAGATCGTCATTGCAGAACCGACTTCCGCCACCGGACAGGGTGCGTACAAGCGCTTGAAGGATCTCGGCTTCTCACCCGACGCCGCTACCACTGCTGCAACACCTGCCTCTACTCCGGCAGCCGCCCCCGCAGAAATCGCGCCGAAGAAAACAGCCAGCGTGCCCGCCGCTCATAAGTAGGCGCCTGGCTCGCGAAGCTGGGACCGGCGAGACGCCGGCGCTTCCAAAGCCCTCTTTGTGCGCCGGCTTGGCGCGCTGCGACGTAGGGCCGACTTGCAGTCGCCCGGAGCGCTGGGATGTTTCGGCCGTTATCGACCAGCCCGAGATTCTGTCGCAAGGAGGCTCAGCATCATGTAGGGGCGACTTGCAGTCGCCCGGAGCGCCGGGATGTTTCAGCATGCATTCGGAACTCTCTCCTTGAATCGTTTCATTGGACGCAATCCCCTGAATACGCGCCCGGCTCGCTTCCTCATTAAAACTGTTAGTAATTTCTAATAACTCGGTTACAATCACCTGTAGCCAGAGTTTGGCGAATTTATAGGACTTACCAATTCTCGCTTTTGGACTGCGCCGCAAGTCGGCTAAACAGGGCACATTGTTTGGTAACCGCCAGTTAGGAGGAGCGAATGAATAGCCCTAAAGTTAGTTGCGCAGCTTTGATCGCTTTGGCCGGAGGGACGCTTGCCTGGCAGATAGTGACACCGCTGGCGGCCGGCGCCGATCCGTTCAAGTTGGACGCGACGACTAACCAGTACAATCCTGGTGCCAGTAGTGGCAATTACAGCTATCCGGCTCCTCAAATGGTTCAACAGGCGCCCATGTCCGCAACCGTGCGCTCATCGCCGCCGATCAATTTAAACGCTCAACAAAGTTATCAACCGCCGCCGAGTCGCCCGATTCAACTGAATGCCACTAAGACACAGGTTCTTCCGAAGGGTTATATGGGGAGTTGGCGGGTCTTGGGACAGCGTTCGAAGGTCGAGGCGAAGCCTGAATTCGAGCAGACAGCCCAAACCGCGTTCGCGATGACGACCAATAACACGTGGACAATTACCGGCAGCGCGCAGGGCGGCTACACGATGGGCAACGGCGAAATGCAGTGCGCGATCATGGTCGACAAAATCGGACCTGATGGAACTGCGTTTATTCGTTATCAGCACCAGGTCGGTCACACGATGGCGCAAGAAGCGCTTATCCTCACGCTGACGAACAACGGGATGTCCTTCAATGGCTTAGAGCGAATCTCCATCGTCAAAGAAAACGAGCCACCGCGCGCCAAAATCACCTATCAACTGCAAGGGCAGCGCATGCGGTAGTAGAAAATCGAGCTGGGACGACATCCCTAGCCCTGTCATCGGGTCGCTGCAAGCGACCCCTACGTTTGGTGGCAAGCACCCACCGCAGGGTGCGCCTAGGCGCCCCGCAGCGACGGCTTCGTGCCGACCTCAGCCGGAGTTTCAATGAGATCGCCCATCTGTGCCGGGTTTCTGGCTTTAATTAGATAAAACTCGATCTGCTGTAAAATGGCGCAACGGCGGCTGAGAAGTAATCAAGCGGCCGTTCCAAAGGCTTCGCGCCTGGCCGCAAGCGTGATGGTACTGCATATGGTGGCATCGTAAAGCAGCTTCTGAGTTGCGCCTCCGAATCAAAAGGAAAAGAAAATGGCAAATCCTGTTGTCGTACTGGAAACAACAAAAGGAACGATCAAATTCGAGATCTTCGTCGAAGGCGATAAATGCCCGAAGACCGCTCAAAATTTTATCGATCTCGTCAATCGTGGTTTTTATAATGGACTGACATTCCATCGCTACGAGCCCGGCTTCGTAATTCAGGGCGGTTGCCCGAGAGGCACAGGCAGTGGTGGATTCATGGAAAACGGCAAAGAACGCCGCATTCCGCTGGAAGTGCACCCGACCCTCAAACACGATGCCGCCGGTGTCGTCGCGATGGCTCGAGCCGATGATCCCAACTCGGCAAGCTCGCAGTTCTACATCACCTTAGATAATGCGTCGTTTCTCGATATGAAGTACGCCGTCTTCGGTAAAGTGACCGAAGGGCTCGATGCCGCTAAAGCCTTGCGCGCCGGCGATTCGATGACCAAGGTCTACGAACTGGCAGCAGCCAAGCACTAACTCGTCAAACAATCTGCGAGCGCTCCATCTTGTCGTGGGGCGCTTTCATTTTGCGCAACATAAGCTCCTTACAAGCGTAGATCCTTTTGTCAGGCTATTGCACGCGATAAAATAATGCACGTCAACATAGGAGTTATCAAGTAAATGCGTAAAGCTCAGGTATTTTCGATGGTACTAAGCGTGGTGGCGCTATCGGCGAGCACAGTGGCTCCGGCGATGGCCGCGTACAAACTCCGCAACGCTGCTGATCCTATCGTCGACATTGTTACACCCAAAGGCACCATCAAGATGGAGATCTACAAAGCCGAGGCCCCGAACACCTCTGCCAACTTTCTCGATCTCGTGGGTAAAGGCTTCTACAACGGTTTGACGTTTCACCGGGTGGAAGATTGGGTGGTCCAGGGCGGCGATCCGACCGGCACCGGAACCGGCGATTACATCGATCCCAAAACGCACGAGAAGCGCCTGATCAAACTGGAAGTGAGCCCAGCTCTCAAGCATGATTCACCCGGAACCGTCGCTATGGCAAGAACTCCCGATCCGGATTCCGCCAGCTGCCAGTTCTACATCACGCTCAAACCGGCTGATTTTCTCGACGGGAAATACGCGGTTTTCGGCCACGTAATCGATGGCATGGACGTCGTGCGCAAAATCGCTATCGGCGACAAGATGAACAAAATCGCCGTCGAGCACAAGTAAGCGGGTAAAACGGTTTCGTTGCGTACGCGCATTGAACGGGCGCCCGAGAGCTGTTGCTCGCTGGCGCCTCCCATTCCTGGGAGGAATGGAAAACGCGTGAAAATTATTCCTGGCAGGAATAGGTTGGGCTGTGTGCCTATCCCATTCCTGGGAGGAATGGAAAACGCGTGAAAATTATTCCTGGCAGGAATAGATTGGGCTATGCGCCATTCCCATTCCTGGGAGGAATGGAAAACGCGTGAAAATTATTCCTGGCAGGAATAGGTTGGCTACTCGCCTATCACATTCCTGGGAGGAATGGAAAATGCGCGAAAATTATTCCTGGCAGGAATAGGTTGGGCTGTGTGCCTAACCCATTCCTGGGAGGAATGGAAAACGCGTGAAAATTATTCCTGGCAGGAATAGGTTGGGCTGTGTGCCTAACCCATTCCTGGGAGGAATGGAAAACGCGCGAAAATTATTCCTGGCAGGAATAGGTTGGGCTATGCGCCATTCCCATTCCTGGGAGGAATGGAAAACGCGTGAAAATTATTCCTGGCAGGAATAGGTTGGGCTATGCGCCTATTCCATTCCTGGGAGGAATGGAAAACGCGTGAAAATTATTCTTGGCAGGAATAGGTTGGGCTATGCGCCTAACCCATTCTTGGGAGGAATGGAAAACGCCCGAAAATTATTCCTGGCAGGAATAGCTGGTGCTGCGCCGCGTGCTACTTCAAGAACGGCAACTGATTATTCGCTTCGCTCATCCACTTCTTGAGCTGCTCGAGATCGGCTTTGTACGCTTTCTCGTCTTCGTCGAGCATCTTCGGCGATAGTGGAATCATGGTGAGCACGTCGCCGGCCAAGCCGGATTCGCTGGTGTACAAAACCAGGCGCGTCCCCGTGCGAGCGGATTTGTACTCAGGCGTATTCATGGAGAAATCGAATTTATACTCGAGAAAGTTTTTCACCCAATCACGAGTTGCATCAAAACCCTTATCCGTGGGCACGACCGCGTATCGGTTTTCTTTCTCCGCATCCGGCTTATCGACGAAAAGATCGATGCGCCGGCATGAAGCGATTATGCCTGGTCCGAAGCTAATCCAGCCTGTTCCGTTATGGTGCAGCCACTTCAGATCGGCTTTGAAGTCCTTCGTAGCGGACAGGGCGTATGGCAACGAAAAAACGAATGATGCTGCGATCACCATCACGACAATTTTGCGCTTATGCATAACCGCCCGTCTTTCGAGCTAGATTTTGATATAACGACCGGATGTCCAGAAGCCGCCGCCTGCGCCCACTGCCATGCCGAGGGAGAGCAGAACCAAAAAGGTTTCGTTCAAACCGTACTCCAAATTTTGCGTGAGCAATGGCGCAAAACTGACGAGTTGATCGCGGACGAATGGATCCATGTACCAGTGCAGTCCCCAGATGACGCCTGCGGCCAGCAGAGCGGCTGCGGCACCATATCCTGCGCCCTGGAGAATGAACGGTCCTTTGATGTAGAAGTGACTGACGCCCATCAGACTGAGAATCTCAATCTCTTTGCGGCGCGCTTCAATGACGAGGTGAATGGTGTTACCGATGACGGTCAGAGTCGCTGCAGAAAGCGCGGCAGTAATGGCTACCCCAGCGATTTCCAGGAAGTGGCGCACTTCGTTGATCTGGCGAGCCACTTTAAGTGGATAACGAATGTTCTCCACGCCTGGCAGAAGGGACAGTTTGGGCGAAAGTTTTTCCACTTCTTGTGCATTCGTGACGCGAATGTGCAACGTGTTCGGCAACGGATTGTTGATGCCGGCGACCTTGAACGCTGCCTGCATTTCAGCCCACGAAACTTCTTTCGGAACGATCTCGACGAGCTGCACTTCAGGGAATTGGCTCACCTCTTTGGCGACCCTTTTCGGATCGGCGCCTTCTTTCAAGTAGGCGGAGATTTCCAGTTGAGAACCCCAGGCAGCAACAACGTTTTTCAGTGTCATCGTGAATTGCAACACGCAACCAAATATGGTGAGCGCGATGGCAAGAATGCTGATGACCAGCCAGTTAGACCAGCCACTGCGTTTGATACCGTGGATCGTCTCGTGAAACACACGAAGAAGAATTCGTAGTTGGCGCATGTCTAACCTCGTGCCTCTACTTCGTAGTCATAAACGCCGCCTTCGACGTCAGAAACGATCTCGCCGTTCTTCAAATTGATGACGCGGCGCCGCATGGCGTTGACGATGTGGTGGTCGTGGCTGCTGATCAAAACGGTTGTTCCGCGCTGGCTGATGCGCTCGAGAAGTTGCACGATTTCCAGCGATGTGGCCGGATCGAGGTTGCCTGTCGGTTCGTCCGCCAGAAGCACTGGTGGTCCGTTGACGATGGCACGCGCGATACCGACGCGCTGTTGTTCGCCGCCGGAGAGCTCATCCGGATAGGCAGTCTCTTTGTCGACCAAGCCGACGACACCGAGGGCGCTAATGACGCGCTTTTGCACGTTGGACTCGTCGACGCCGAGTGCACGCAGAATGTATGCCACGTTGCCGAAAACGGTCTGACGTTGGAGCAATTTATAGTCTTGAAAAATGATGCCCAATCTGCGGCGCAACAGGGGGATCTGCCCTGGCTGCAGATTGTTGAGATTGACGCCGCCGATCATGACGGTGCCGCGCGTCGGTGTCTCTTCGCGATAGAGGAGCCGCATCATTGTTGATTTGCCGGCGCCGGAAGGACCGACGAGAAATGCGAATTCGCCGACGCCGATATGCAGATTGGCATTAGCCAATGCTGGGCGTCCGCCGTAGTCTTTGTAAACGTTTTGGAGTCGGATCACAGAGCTTTTCTTTGTCTTTGAGTTTGCCGATTGGTCGCGGGTTTCGATGCCCGAAACGCCCACTGTGACGAGAGGCAAACTATATCACAGTAGTCAGAAGGAAGCCTTTGAAAGGTTCAACCTTGCATTTTGTTAAATATCCGATTTGTGCGACATGCTCTCAAAATAGCAATCCTTGCAGACATTTTCGCGCCCATGAAAAGACTCTCCGGGCTCTCCGCATTTGAAGCAAAGGGGAAACCCCGACGCTCGGCGCCAATGTTTGAGGCGCTGTTCGCGTTCGTATACGAATATGATTCGATTGCATATATCCACTGTGGTCGCTGCATCGGATTCAAGTCTGGCGCGGAGTTCTGAGAGTTGCTCGAGATCTTCGCAGGTTAAACTGATTTGAGCTAGTTCATCGTCGGTCGGCTGTGCAACTGCGATTTTCGGCGGGGCTGGCGGCGCATCGACCGGACGGATGCCGTGGAAATGCTTCAGATCGAAGCGGATGCCATTGACGGTAATGCCGATTGCTCGGGCGAACGGGCGCAGCTTTTGCAGCAAGTCCACCTTCATCAGGCTCAGCTCTTGCCCAGTGGGTGCGTCTTTCACTGCGATGACAAGGTTGCCCTGGCTGTCGAGAAATAAGGGGCGAGAACGCTGAGCCATCGGATTACCGGCGACAGTTGCCCAGAGATCAAGCAGAGCGTGCTCCTTCAGCCGCTGGTCCAAGCCGAGCTTGTTGACGAGGCGACTCAGTACTTGATTAACAGACGTGAAGGTTTGTCTCTTTTTGATGTGCAAGTTGCTGTGAGCAGGTTCGGCTGCTTGTTGGCGACCTGACTGTTTCTCTGGAAATGCGCCGTTACCGGTCGGTGTGCTGCTTTCGTCCATTTGCTGATGACAGCGCCAAAGTGTCGATAGCTAGAAGGTAACAGCATTCCCGCAGGTCGATGCAAGAAAATTTCCTCATATTCGGCGCCCTCTGGCGGTGTGCGTTATAATCAGCCCTGTTTGCCGGTTTTCGCGATTGCCGGCGGTTTAAGAGGACGTACTTTTGTTAGGTTCAAATACGATAGACGAACTTCGCAAGCGCTTCAATCCGGAGCATGCGCGCAATTTAAATGCCACCTATTTCATCACCATCCGTGGAAACGGCGGCGGCGCTTGGCTGGCGAAGATCAACTCCGGCACGGTCGAGTTCGTTCCGGTTGACACTGCTTCTAGCGAACGTCCTCCTGAAGCCGATTGCACCATCTCTGTCGATGCAGAAGACTTGGAAATGATCATGACCGGGCGCATGTCCGCGATGACAGCGGCTCTGTCGGGCGTGCTCGCAATCGAAGGCGAACTCGGTCTTGCCATGCAATTAGTGCCCATCTTTTTTGAAGGACAAGCGCCCTTCATTTAAGAGGGCGTTGTAAGCATTTAGTTTTTTGCCGTGCCGAACTGGCTGCGGGAGGGATCTTGCCTCGCTGTGCTCAGGTGCCAGGCAGGCGCCTGGCGCTCCACCGCGCTTGGCGCTCCACCGCGCGCCTTGGCGCTCCACCGCGCGCTTGGCGTTCCACCGCGCGCGGTTGAAATGGTTGGCATATGTTGTGTAGATAACAACGGCGTACATGTTGTGTAGCAACAGTTATCGGCAGGTGACCATGGGTATGAAGTAAGCGGACGTCTGGGTTTGCTTTCTTCTCACCGGAATGAGACGGTTGTATCCCCGCGTCCGGCTGCTCCTTCGCAGTCACCTACCAACCACCACATTGCCCTCGGGCAATACGATTCTTAAAAGCCCCGCTGTCTGGCGGGGCTTTTCGTTGGATTTTCGTGTCTAGGGCGTTGGCTAACGTCAAGGAGCGCGGGGCTCCAGCCCCGCATAGAATGCGCGTTTCGAGCGGCTAGTGCTGCTTAAACTTGGACGGGCATACGACGGGCTTTTACGACATCGTTTTCATTGCGGCGCCTGAGCGCCGCGCTCTTTAAGGCGAAGCGTCGCCCTCTACTGCGATGCCCGTGCTTGCCGCGCCGCCACCAGGGCTGATTTCATCACTTCGAATGGAGGCAGTTGCCCGGTCCAGAATTGGAAGGAGTAGCGCGCCTGGTGCACGAGCATGTCGGTTCCGTCCACAGCGCGGACTCCGCGCTGCGAGAAGTATTCGACGAGCGGAGTCGGTTTGCCGTTGTGAGAATAAACCATGTCGAAGAAAAGTTGATCGTCTCTTCCTTGATCGAACCACGCCAGCCAGTTGTACGCTTCGTTGTCGCCCTGCAAGCCGATCGATGTCGTCTGGATAACGGCGCCCAGCGGCTCGTCGATACGCGTTGACGGCAGCGACTTCACAAGCACCGGTGTAGTAACGGCAACAGTTTTCAGCATCTCTGCCGCTTTACCTGAATTGCGTGCAAAAAGCAGAATATGCTTCGGTTTTAACTCCTCCAGAGCAAGCAAAGCCGCTCTGGCAGCTCCTCCCGCTCCTATGATACCGACGCTAAGACCAACCAAACTTTCGCGATCGTAGGCTGATTGCAGCGCCACTTTAAAGCCTTCTATGTCCGTGTTGTATCCTGAAAGCTTGCTGCCATGCACCACTACCGTATTAACGGCACCGGATGCGGTGGCTTTCGCTGAACGCTCACTGCACATCTCGAAGATAGATGTCTTGTGCGGTACCGTGATGTTGAAGCCTGTGATGCCGCCCGCGACGAGGCTTTTGACCCTTTCGCCCAACTGGGCGGTTTCAATGTCGAAAAGCTCATAGCTGCCTTCGAGCCCGAAATGCAAAAGCGCCGCCTCGTGCATGGGCGGCGATAATGACTGCGATACAGGGTGTCCGATCAGACCGAGTTGGTACTTCAATAATTACTCGCTTGCCTTGTCGCCACCCGCATCCGTTTTATACCGGCATCAGCAGCGGCTTGCATCACCGCTACGATCTCCTTCTCCCTGGCATCACCATCAGCGTTGACGGTGCATGGGACGTCGGTGCTGCCGAGTTTTTTCAGCAGCTCTTTGATCCTGTCAGCCAGCGCAGCCGGATCTTTTTGATCGAGAAACTGCCCGTTGATGGCGATCTGCCCTTCTTTATCGACATCGATCGAGATCCCTTTTGTTTCGTCCACCTTCTTCGCGTTCTTCGTCTCGGGTGGTTTGATCTTCAAATCAGATTTGTCAATCAACGGCGCGATCAAAATCATGATGACGAGCAACACGAGGAATACGTCTGTAAGCGGAGTTACGTTGATGTCCGTAAACTCATCGCCAACTGCCCCCATCGACATTGCTTCATCACCTCCTTCTTAGCTGTAGTTAGTTTCTATTTTGCCTCTCTGACTGACGTCGAGAGAAGCGGTGCCTGTATCTAATCGAATTTTAGCGAACGCGTGATTCAGCCGGCGGGGCTTCTGTTCCGACGAAGCTCAGGAAGAGCAGCTTGAGGAGCAGGAAGTCGTCGTTAAAGCGCTTCACTGTATTTGTATAGGTGTTGTTGAAGATAACCGCGAGAATGGCGACGATCAGACCGTATCCTGTGGCGATAAGAGCTTTTGCCACGCCGGTGACGACCACCGGGGTGCCACCACCGGCGGCGCCGAGTTGGTCGAGAGTGAAGATGACGCCGACCACTGTGCCGAACAATCCGAGGAAGGGGCAGGTGGCGCCAATCGTACCGAGAATGGCGAGGTTTTTCTCCAGTTTGCGTGTCACCAGACCGACCGTGATGTCGAATGCTTTGGAGAAGTCTTCCTTCTGCTCAGCCATCAATCGGACGCCTTCTTCAGCCACTTCGCCGACGACGCCGCCCAATTGGCTGCACGTCTGCTGTGCCTTCTGCAACTGACCGCTTTCCAGCTCGCGCTGCAAACGATGAATGAAGGAGGTCACGTCACGGCGGTTTTTCTGGTAGTACAGATACCGCTCGATCACGACCGCGACTGTCAAGACCGAACAGATGGTGATCGGAATCGAAGCGAACCAGTCGTTGATCATGAACGCGAGGAAGTAAGTAAAGAATTTGCTTTCCATTTCTACTCCGATTAGATACGAGGCAACAGTGAGTCTATCAGAACGAGCGCATAACGCCGCGCCCGCCACCAGCGAATACGTTGTAGTCGAACGTAAATTGAATATCAACGTCGTCCTGGGCGCCCGCCGGAAGTGGGCGGAACGGGGCTGCGTTTTCAACAGCTTTGAGGGCGGCCTGGTCGGCAATAGCCAAGCCCGAGGAGTGGTCCAGTCTCAGGTTGGACATGGTGCCATCTTTGTGAATTTTAAAGATGACCATGACGCGCTTCGACTCGTTGCCTTTCGGCGGATACCAGGCGCGTTTGATGCGTCGTTGCAAGTCAGCCATGTAGGGACCGAAGTCAACATCTGCTTGAGCAGAAGCTGAAGGACGACCGTGTTCGTTGTTGTTGGCATCCGGGTTGCCCTTGATGCCTTCTCCACCTCCGCCTCCTTGCGGACGCGGCACGCTCGGTGCCACCGCAATGGCAGGACCGCCACTGCTGCCGCCACCGTGCGAGCGTGAGGGCGCCGGAGCCGCTGACGGTCCCGTTCCTCCGCCCACGTGCGGAGCGCCGCCACCGGAGATAGGCGAGGGCGCAGGTGCTCCACCGCCGCTCGTACCCGATGAGCTAGAGATCGGAGCTGGTGCCGGTGATGGTGTCGCGCCATGTCCCGCTCCGGCGCCGATCCTGGGCATCGGTGAAGGAGTAGGTGATCCGTGCGGAATTGCCATCGGTGATGGCGAAGGCGACGGACGGGGCGACGGCGTCGGTGAAGGATGTGCAAACGGTGTAGGTGTCGGACTCGGCATCGCCATCGGCTTGGGCGTCGGAGTCGGCGTTGGCGTCGGATGAGGAGACGGCGAAGGCGTCGGATGCGGTGTGGGCGTCGGAGTCGGCGTCGGACGTGGCGTCACGTGTGGCGTCGGATGAGGTGTGGGCGTCGGGGTCGGTTTGGCTTCGTGATGTTCAGGAGCCGGCTTGCTGGGCGATTTTGGAGCAGGCGATGGTGCCACCACGGGTTTGTTCTCATGATGTCCTGCCGCTTTGGAATTGTGCTGGGCGTGACGAGGAGAGACAACTTTCTCCTTCGTTTCGGTCTGGTTTTGCACGAACTCGATGTCCGTCACTTGTTGGCGAGGCGGAGGTGGGATGAGGAAGAAGAACGCCAGAATAAAAGCGGCGATCAATATTGAGAAGTGAAAGATGTAGGAGCCGCTGGTGGCTTCCGGCATCTGCATTACGTATTCCGGGTAGATATGCCGGCGATGAATGATCGCTGCATGATCATATGCATCACGCATCGCATAGGCGATAAACGTGACGAACAGACCGATCACCACGAGTGATGCAGGCGATCCGATATGTATCAGCATCAACGATTGAATCAGCTGCACGTTCGGACGCATGTGAAAGTTGGCGCCGAAATCAACCATCGCCTGGACGATTGGTTGAGTGAAAAGAAGCAACAAGAAGAGTACGAAGTTTATAGCGGAAACGCACAAGAACAGCAGTCCTTTGCGTGTCTCTCCGTTATACATCTGGCCTATTCCCGGAAGAATCGAGAGAATAGCCGCCATGTTGGGGTCGCGTGTCGGTTGGTTTGGTGTTCTGACTGTGCTCGTCATTTATTTCGCTGAAAGAGTCGCTGGTGTCCCGCTAAATGAAACGAAGGTCTGAATGCAGACCGTTGTGATCCGAGTTATTTTCAACCGAACACTATGCTGGTAAGCGGTAACATCAGATATATTCTGATTCTTAACAACTGGTTAAGTATATCACATTAAGCCTGCGGGCTTCCCTTTTGTCACGTGGCATTGCGCCTTGTGACACCGTTTGCTCGCTTGCTTAAGTGCCTCCGCTCAGATGAAAGTGTCCTGTCGACGGACTAACCCGTCGGTTCGCATTCTAGCAAGGCTGCGGCGCCCTCGCACGGACAGCCCCATGGTCACTATAGACGCGAACGTGTCACCAACGGAACCCGTTTGGAGAGGAATTACGTCCCGTTTTTTCCCTGGAAAAAGTTCAGGGTTTTTCGCCGTTGACGTAAACAGGTTTTGTTGGATCGTTACATCTGCGGCATGCGCAGATCTTCAGCCAGCTCGATCTTCAGTTCATCGCCCGGGCGAACGTCAATGCGAGCGCCTCGCTTGGCAAGAAGGACCGCTATGCCGACAGCGGCGCCTACGCCGGCACCGATCAAGGCGCCTCCGCCGGCACCGATCGAGGAGCCACCAGTTCCATTTGTGCCCTTGTTGGCATTACCGGCGATGACGCCGATGGCCAGACCGGCTGCCATCGGCAGAGTGAATGTACCAGCAGCGATGGCGATGTCTTTCACTCCGCGACGCGCGTGCACAACGCCGCCATGTGCCACCAGATTTGCAACCAATGGAATCTGACGATTATCCGGTGTGGTGATGGTGTCGAATTTGAGTGCTACCGAGCCGTTGCGATCTAGTCGGCGGGGAGCATTGAGCTGTGCGATTCTTCCTTTGATGACAGAACCCGCGGGAACAGCGATCTGCCCGTCGATTGTGAGGTCTTCCGATGTCCGCGCTTCGAATTCGTCGCCTTCCTGGCTGGTATCACTGTCTACGGCAGTGTCCATAATGATGGGAATCTTCGTGTCTTTAGGTACGACACGCACATATCCTTGCAGGGTGCTCTTGCTCGCGTTGCCGGTGGCATCGGCGGCTGAGGCATCGGGAGCGCTGGAGCCATCAGGAACGGCGCCCGTACTGGCGGCCGTATCAGGAACTGCTCCTGTAGATGCCGGTGTTTCGCCGGCCGCGGGCGCAGCAGCAGTCGTTGCCGCTGGAGCGGCTTCGGAAGCGGCAGCCGGTGTGGCTTGAGTAGTGGCGCCGGCTGTTGTCGCGGTGCCGTCTGTCTTAGCGTCAGAGGTCGTAGATGGCGTCGTGTCGAAAGCCGTTCCGGTGGTTGAAGGCGCGGTCGTTGCCGGCGTTGTTTCGACCGGTGCCGCAGCCTCCGGCGTTTCCTTCTTTAATGTATCGGCGATGCCGTCCGTCGGAGCTTGGTTTTCCGTACTAGAGGCAGCCGCTGCTGTTGAATCCTTTTTGTCGTCACTGCTGGCCGCGGCTGGCGCTGCGGCTTTCGCGCTGGCGTCATCAGTAGCTGGTTGCGAGCTCATGGCTGAATCAGTGGCAGCGGGAGCGGCGGCGGCATCGACGGCTGGAGCGGCGGTGGCATCGGCGGCTGGAGCGGCGGTGACATCGGCGGCTGAAGCGGCGGCGGCATCGACGGCTGAAGTGGCGGTGGCATCGACGGCTGGAGCGGTTGTTGCCGCTTGAGAGTCAGCGGCTGGCGTCGCTGCATCTGGCGCTGTGGGAGCGGCTGAGGTCGTTGCGTCTGGCGCTGCCGGAGCGGCAACGCTGCTCGAGTCGGGAGAGTACACCTTGAAGTTCAACTCAGAATCGGCAGCGAAAACAGCGGGAGTGTAAGCTCCAACTAATGCAACGCTCATCAAGACTGACAGAACATCGCGCGTCATATCATTCTCCGTCGAGCCGGGGCGGCAGAACCGCTGGCAGTAAACATTCCGTAGAAAACGGCCGAACGACCGTGGCAGGGAGTCTAGCACGCGCTGCTGACATGCAAATTAGTGGATTTTGAGAAATCAATAGGTCAAGGATTGTACGCTAACATTTGATGTCTCTGGTGCATTAAACTAGGTACACTGGCTCTCGGGTCTGAGAGACTCGCCATAAAGAGCGATGCTTGCGGTTTTGAAACCACGCCTTCCAGCACGCCACAGCCATTTCGAGGAAAAGGTACCAATGATCGAGTGTCCAATTTGCCACGTCACGAACGAGGACCAGGCGCACTTTTGCTCGGAATGTGGGCAGCGCTTTACGCCGGCCATGCAGGGCGGAGGCGCTCCAGCAGCCGGTGTCAGCCCACCATGGCCGCAGGCAAACCAACCGCAATCGGCTCCTCAACAGCCGGTCGCTCCAATGAACTTCGGACAGCCGCCTTCTCCCGCAGACTTTAGCGGACAGAGCTCTTCGGGCGCCTTCGGAGCGACGCCCGCGGACTACGCGGCTCAATCGGCACCGCCTCCGGGATTTGGTGCACCACCGCCCCTTCCCGCCGGGTTCCCCCCGGCAGCTCCAGCCGCCTCAGCTCCGGGCTTAGCGCCCAGAGACTTCACGTCACCCCCCGACTACGGATATGCTCAAGTGCCAAACCCATCTTCATTTGCAGATCAGTCCTCTTCGTCCGGATTCTCAGAGCCCGCCAAGACTTTCAGTCCTGATCCGACGCCGCCCGCTGCGGAGTCCGATCGCCATGAGCCGCCCAAACCGGCGCGCCCTCGCTTGCACTCACCAATTCTCGGCAGCGGCTTTGAAGACGAGCCGGAGGAGCCACCCATCGTCACGGGCAAGCGTAATTTGCGCTCGCCACTGCTGCGTGGTGAAGACGATCCGGATGCACCGCAGCAGAACAAAAGTAAGAGCACCGGACGGCTGCGTTCGCCCCTTCTCAGAGGGGAGGATGATGAGGATGCACCCAAACCTAAGGGGAAATCCGGAGGCTTGCGCTCACCGCTGTTAGGTGGCGGAGATGATGATGACGTTCAAGCAAAGCCCGGTGCCTTCCCGCATCGCAATAGAAATACCGGACCAGCGCCCTTGATCGATGATGAGCCGAAGCAAGGTGCATTTCCGCACCGCAATCGCGCGGCAGAGCCCGTTCAGCAGGATGAAACAGGCGGCAAGCGCCCGCGCTTGCATTCGCCCATTCTTGGTGGCGGCGGAGCCGATGATGATTACGATGAGCCTTCTCGTGGTGCGGTAGATCCACGCCCGTCGGTTGCCGGCAGACGCCGCCTGCACTCGCCCGTGTTAGATGGCACCGGCGAATTCGACTACGATGCCTGGGGACAGGGAGACGGGCCGCATTACGAAGATGATGATCCGAACGTTTTGCGTTCGCCTTTGTTGGCTGCTCGGCAGAAATTACCGGTGGAAAAACCGGCGCCGCCGCCGATACCGCAGGCCGCCGCACCGCAGCTACAACCGCCTGCTGCACAATATCAGCAGCCTCAACAGTTGTCTGCACCGACGCAGTCGCCATCAGCGTTTTCGCCAACGCCTGATGCAAACTTCTTGCAACAAATGTCAACACCGCCAACGTACGTTCCGTTGACTACTCCCTCGACCAGCATGTCGGCTCAAACTTACGCGGAGCCCGTGGTGCTTGCGCACGAATCGGTAGAAACCCCGCCACCACCGGCGGCACCGGCACCGAGCACGGTATCAAAGACCGAACATGCGCCTGTGAGCAAACCCCGCTCTGCCGGTAGTTTTGAAGAGAAGAGCTCACGGGTACCGCTGAGCATATACGACAGTGGCCTGCGCGAAACAATTCCCGGCACGATCAAATCCGGTCCCGCCATGATTATCATCATTCCGGCGTTGCTGGCTCTTCTGGGCAAAGGTTTTTACTTTTTCCAAATGATGTCGGTGCCTACAATCTGGCAGCAAACCGGATTTTTGGCTGATTTCGGTGGTCAGGTGGTCCTCATTCTCGCACTCCTTATATTTGGAATGAGCGCCAACAAAAAATATTGATGGCTTCGGCAAATCAGCCACAACGCCGCAGATTGCGGCGTTGACGTCGTTTTGCATTGGCAAAAGGTAACTTTTAAAGAGGATCCGGCGCGTGCTATAGTGACGGGTTAGACAACCGTCTCTGGCTGGGCAGCTGCTCAGGTTTTCAAAGGATCAAGTTGATGCAAAGAAATCGTCAAGGTCGATCACAAGATCAAAATAAATTGGTCTTGGCGGCCGCCATGCTATCGCTCACTGTGCAACTGCTCCCTGGTGCAGGCACATGCGCGTTCGCGAATTCAGCTTCAAAAAATGCAGCCGCAGCGATGCAGATGCCGATCATCGATAAATTAGATGACAGCGGCACTCCCACTTCCACTGAGAAGCCTGCAGGTCCTGTTGATCTCTCGCCCCTGTCACTTGATGCCAATGCGTCCGGTAAAAATGATGCGGCGCCAAGCGGTAGCGCATCTGGTGCCAGCACCGCATCTGGTGACAGCAACGAATCACTTTTGAAATCGACAGTTAGCGAAACAGACTTCGTACCGAAAGGATTGATCGACAAAGACAGCACGGCAGTAGCGCCGATGAGTGTCAAAGCGGATTCGGATGACGTCAGCACGAAAGTTTTGAGAGACGCGAACAAAGAAAACCTAAATCCGCTGGCTTTGATGCCCGGAGATGATGAGATCGAGCAAAAGATGACCGCAGAACAGAAAGCGGAGCGCGTGCAGTTGTCCGATCTGTGGGATGCCACTCTCTTGCGTTCGCCGGACATCAAGTTTGTCACCACGAAGTTGATGCCAACCAACAATCACGCCAAAACTGCCGGAGTGATGATGAGACTCATGAGCGCTGCCATGTTTGGCGCGATGGGTGCGGTGAATATGCTGTCGCCCACACCCGCCACTATGATGGCAACACAGGGCGGCGGCAGCATGATAGCGCAAGTCTTGGGAGCAGCAGAAACAAACAACGCCAAGAAAGCGAAGCTGAACGAAACCGAGATGATCATTATGTACAACATCGTTCGTCAGACTGCTGAAAAGGTGGTCGAAAATTATCGCTATTACAAATCGAATTTGAAGTCGTTCACGACCGCCACTGCTGACCTCGCCGATTTGCAAGCAATCGCGCACAATTCGCCCTCCGAAAATCCGGCGATTGCGCTCGAGAAAGAAGCCACATTGCGCAAAGCACAACGGGAATTGACGATGCAGTCTGACAAAGTCGGACAGTATCGCCAGGCGCTGGTAGACCAAGCTGGAGCTGAAGCGATCTCTAAGTTGGATAGGCAACTCGCGGACGAGCTAAAACTGATGGATCCAACCGTTGCGGTGGATGATGTGGCGAAAACCGATGCAGCTAAGGTAGCTGATGAACAGCCTGCCGCTCAGCCTCAACCTGATGCCGAGCAAAAGCCGGAACAAAAACCTGCAGCTATAGCCGCAAAACCGGAGAAGCCCGGACAGAAGTCTTCTAAATCGGCTGGCACACAGCTCTAATGCCCGATCGTCCGCCTGTTCTTGCTATAGTCGGCCCGACTTGCACTGGCAAGACAGCATTGAGCGTGCGCATCGCACAAAAGTGTGATGGCGAGATCGTGGCCTGCGATTCGCGCACTATATATAAGTATATGGACGTCGGTACGGCCAAGCCGACTAAACAAGAGCGCGCAAATGTGCCGCATTTCATGTTCGATGTCGTATCGCCGGACCAGAGTTATACCGTGGCGCAATATAAGGATGAGGCGACCGCCTGCATACAGTTGATCGGCAGGCGCAATCATCTGCCTATTGTCGTCGGTGGCACTGGACTCTACGCGCGCGCCTTGTTGGAGGGTTTGGAAATTCCCCCGGTGCCGCCGCAGCCGGAGTTGCGAACATCGCTGCAAGAATATGCCGACACGCATGGCAATCAAAAGCTGTACGAGCGCCTGGTCGAACTTGATCCGATCACAGCGCAGCGACTGAATCCCAACGACCGCTTTCGCATCGTTCGTGCCATCGAGGTGAGCACTGTTGCGGGTAAGCCACTTTCTCAATTGGCACGCAAAAACAAACCGCCGTTCAACACCTTGTGGATCGGTTTGACAGTAGACGATCGGTCGTATCTCCTTGAGGCAATAACGAAGCGGATGCAGGAGCAATTAGATGCAGGGTTGATGGATGAAGTTCGATCCTTATATGAACGTTTTGGATGCACGCGTGCTCTGATGAAAGCAGTCAACTACCGGGAATTCATCGATCATTTCATGGGAAAGTTGACGCTGAAGCAAGCGGTCGATGAATGCATTCGCCATAACTATCAACTCTCTCGCCGTCAGCTCATGTGGTTTAAGACAAATAACGAAATAAATTGGTTTGCTGTAGACCGACTTTCGCAAGAAGAAATTTTCGATCGCGTCAGCGAGCTCGTAAATCAAAAACGCTGATTGGTGCTGGCATTGCGGCGCCGTAAGCGAGGCTCGAAAGAGTTTTTTGCAGATAGATTTGTTAAATACCAAACAAAAACGTGACAGCAAAATCTCTGATGTGATGCCGTTTTTCATGAATTTTTCTCTTTACGTCCTCGCAGTTGGAGTTATACTGGTATAGGTTTCGACACTGAATCCTTTGCCTGCAAACATAGAGCAGGAGCGCCGACTACATATATAGGATTGTCTTTGATCGATCCTTCGGGCGTTTGGTCGCTAAAGCAATAAACAGTTTGATGAAACAACAAAACAGATTGATACGTGAGGTCGCGCTGCCCTGGAGCGATGGCTTGCTCTCCGCGAAGTTATGGATGGTGGGCGAACGAACTGCAGTCGGCGTACCTGAGCTCGGGCTGCATTGTTATGGCTCCTCTCAACCTGAAGCAGTGTTTCGCCTGTTCAACTCATTGCTGAAATACTATCGCCAGCTAAAAACGTATAAGAACAGATTGTCGGAGCGTGGACTTCATCACCTCGAGCTGCTCACATGCTGGGTCAATCACATTGAAGAACGCATGACTGCACCGGCTGACCACGGCAAAGTTTTGACGCTGACCAGAAAATAAACTGCGCAGACGATAAGCGCTCGTCGTTTCCGCGGGCGTGTACAACACGCCCTACGGTTGTTTTGCCGATCCCGCTCACGGAAGTGTTCGTGAAACATAGTAGTGCTGTGCGGGAAATAATATAGACCGGTTGGTTAGTAGAATGTAGTGGCGATGCTATTCGGGCTCGAAATGTGGAGCGCCGGGCTCCGCCCGGCATCGAAAAAGTTTTACCACGCTAGGTGCCAGCCAGGCGGCTGGGGCTGCACGACCCGCTACCAAACGGCATGTATGCACCACCATATTGATGGAGACTTACCAATGACCTTTTGGAGCGTGATTTTTGTCGTCGTGTTCGACTTTGCGTGTTTGCAAGATCAGGTCGGTTTTAAATTTGTGCAAAGCTTGCTCGAGCCCGACGGGATAGGCGTGCGGATTTAACAAGCGCTTGATTGTGGGGTGCAGGCGAGCCAGCTGTTTTTTGACGTGCGCCTTGATCTCCTTAGCCGATGGTGATTGATAAACAAGCCGTCCGCCCCGAAAAATCGGAAGGAGCAGATCTTCAAAAGAGTCGCTCGGCGAAAATGATTTCCTGCGCGTGAAGTCGATCGGGTCGACTATTACATTCTCGGTCTCGCGTGGTGTTTCCTCATCGTAGACCATGTCGCCGGTGAAATAACCGTCTTTGTCGGTGCTAAAAAAACGTCGCAGTTGCAGCACGCCCGGATTGGAGATCTTGGCCGCCTGCTCCGACAACTTCAATTTTGGCTGCCATTTTTGGCCGGGTTTCCTTATTGCAGATAGTTTGTAGACGCCACCTAAAGCCGGCTGATCGTATGCCGTGGCCAACTTCGTGCCGACACCCCATACATCGATCTGTGCATTTTGGTCGCGCAGACTTTGAATGATGTGCTCGTCGAGATCATTAGTGGCGACTATGCGAGTTTTTTGGTAGCCGGCTTCGTTCAAAAGTTTTCGTGCCTCTATGCTGAGGTATGCGAGGTCGCCTGAATCCAAACGCACCCCGGTAAGGTCATAACCTCGCTTTCTCAGCTCATTGCCAACCATTATCGCGTGACGTACTCCTGAGACCGTTTCATAGGTGTCTACGAGAAAAACGCAGTTGTTCGGCATCGCTTGAGCGTACTTCTCGAACGCTTCTAATTCGCTGTCGAAAGACATGACCCAGCTGTGTGCGTGAGTTCCTTTCACCGGTATGCCGTAAATCTTGCCTGCCAGTACGTTTGAAGTGGCCGTACAACCTCCGATGTACGCAGCCCAACTTGCGGCCAGTGCGCCATCGGCTCCCTGCGCTCGGCGCAACCCGAACTCGATGATCGGTTTACCTCCGGCCGAGATCGCCAGCCGAGCAGCTTTAGTGGCAATCAACGTCTGAAAATTCATGATGTTGAGAAGCAGCGTCTCCAACAGTTGGCACTGGATGATTGGCCCGCTCACTCTCACGATCGGCTCGTGCGCGAAGACAACGGATCCTTCTGCAACGCTTTCGATGTCGCATTGAAATTCCATGTTGCTCAGGTACGTAAGAAAGTCGCGCTCGAACAGAGGTTTTCCGTCGTCGCCCATGATTGAACCGAGATATTCCAGGTCTTCTTCGTTGAACTGAAAATGTTGTGCGTAGTCAATCAGGTGTGTCAGACCGCAGGCGATGGCAAAGCCGCCGTGAAATGGATTCTGGCGGAAGCTCATATAAAAGACCGCCTCTTTGTCGGCATTGCCCGACTTCCAATAGCCATATGCCATTGTCAGTTGGTAGAGATCGGTGAGCAGTGCCAGTGACGGTCGATACAGGGCAGTCAGGGGAGCATTGGTTGGTTGCATTATTTTTCAGTCAAGGGCGGCGATTTTTTGAACTTTTGATCGGTCTGGACCGTTGGATAAGTGTAGCTCCAAGAAGAGAACACAAATCATGCGCGTACCAATTTCAACTGCTCTGCTGCTTGCCATGTCCATAGCCTGCGCTCCGTCACGGGCGCAAGAAGAAAAAACTGATGCAGGCGCTCGTAGCCAAACCGGCGATGCAGCCGAGGCAGCAGCCAAGAACGAGGGGGGAGAAACCGATAAAGATGGGCGACCACCCTTCAAATACGTGGGCAATTCGTTTTCCAACAAGTTTCATCGACCGTCCTGCCCGTTTGCGCAATGCATGAGCAGCAATCATCTCGTGTTTTTCGAACACCGACACGATGCGACCGATCGGGGCTTCAAGCCTTGCAAATACTGCCTGCCCGCCAACTGGAAGACCGTACACGCGGTAATCTTGCCGATTTCCAAATCCTTGCCCGTCTCAGAGGTTTCCAAAACAGAAAATTCGACCACTGACGGCAATGAGACAAGCGCCACCGATAGAGGTCAACAGTCACAAACGGAGGCGCGGTTATAAAAGATTCTGGAGTCGAGTTTAGTTACCGGCCGTATACTAGGGGCTCATCCGGGACTCGAGGCCGCGATATGAAGGTGAAGCTGAAAACGGCTGCGCAACCGCGCGATGCCGAAGCTACAAAAGCACGAATACTCGATGCCGCCGAGGAAGAGTTCGCGATGGCCGGTCTGTCGGGCGCTCGCACTGAGTCGATTGCCGCCAAAACCGGCGTCACCAAGGCGATGATCTACTACTACTATGAAAGCAAAGAACGGTTGTACGAGGCGGTTCTGGAGCGTTGTTTCGCGGAGCACGTGAAAGAGGCAACGGACCCGGTTTGGTTGACTGGAGATCCGGCGGTGATGCTAGAACGGTTCATCCGTCAATTCTTGCAGAGAGCTGCTGAAAATCCGAATATTCCTTCGATTGTCGCCTATGAAGCGATGCAAAACAAAGGCAAATATTATAAGCAGGTGGGCATCATCTCTCTCTATCGCACCATCGCCTCGATTCTCGAATCGGGCATGGAGACGCGAATTTTCCGCGCTGTCGATCCATATCACGCTGCAGTAACCGTGGTAGGCGCGTGTGTCTTCTATTTCTGCTCGCGTGAGAACATCAAGAGTCTTTGGCCGGACAAAGACATTCTCAGTCCTGAGATGGTCAACGCGCATATGGACGAAGCAATAAGAATGATCATGAACGGTTTGCGTGTCATGTAGTTGCACCATCTGCGGTGCAAAAACCGAATGTGATCGCTAAACAGTCGGCTCTTACTACCTAAATTCGCAAAAGCGAGCGGGCGAATAATGTCGTCCGACTGCTGGAAACGTCCGTGCCACTTGGCTAGACACCAGCTCTATTGTTAACCGGCCTGGCAAATAATGTGAAACCGTTCGTCCTCTCGAAAACGTCCGAGAAGTCAAACAGAGCTTTGTTTACGAACTCTATACAAGAACATGCTATTACTAAAGTGTCCAAAGGACCGTAATAGTTGGTATTGTTTGAATAGGGGCGCGCGCTCGAGTCCCTTTTTGGTGGTTTACGTAGGGACAAAGGTGGTAAATTCACCTAGACCCAGCAACAGAAAAGTACGCGAAATATGAGTCTCGAACAGATACAACTGAATTATGCGGATGCAACAGGTTTTGTGGTCGACAGAACTACCAATCCGCCAAAAGTGCTCGGCCAGGCGTTTTTGATTTCACGCAACCGCGCCGTCACCTGTGCCAGTTCCGTTTACAACTACTCTGAGGCTCCATGGGCTCTGGCTCTTAACTTCGTCCATCCGGACGTGGTGGTGAGCGTAAAGGGGATGGTCATCCATCCTGAATTCGACAAGAAGGCTGCCCGTACTTGGTATCTCAACCAAACCGGCAATCCGGGCGAACAATGCGTGCTCAACAATGACATGGCGACGATCGTCCTTGATTCGTTCATGCCCGATATGCCGCAGGACAAAGTGGGCGAGCTTAACCGAGCGTTGTCGCTGCCATTCAACAGTCAAGGTGTGGAAGCATCGGGAAGCATTCGCGGCTCTGATTTTCTCAACATCTTGGGCGGCATTCTGCAAGCCAACCGCACCGGGCTGGTCACACTTTTCGACGGTCGCAATATTCCTCTGGCTCGCCTTCAAGTCGGACCGAATGCGATTCAAAAGGTTTATTTCAGAGGTCTGTTGGGCGAACTGGCCTTCTTCGAGCTTCTTTATCGCCAGCCTGCTGAAGGTTATTCTTTTCAATCCGGCGACGTTTTCAATTGGGGCAACGTGCGAGACATCACGGCGCCTGCCGATGCTCTGGTAGCCGAAGCGCAACGTCGCGTCGACGAACTGCCGGGCATGTTTCAGTATCTGGGCGGCCCTGGCTCTCGCTATCAGCAGCGCATCGAAAATTACGATGCGTCGAACGCCTCCGAGACCATCGCCTGGTTTTCTGAGCGACTCTGGACCTGCATCGATGGCTACCTCACTTTGGACAATCTCTCCGAACGTGCTGGTGTAGATACCTTCACCGTTTTGCAAGCCATTCGTGAAATGGTGAACAAGGCGCAGATCTCGATGATCAACCGCAAACCGTTTCACTGTGGTGGTCAGATCGGTACGCCTCTTGTTTCGCATACCGACTTCGAAGTCAACGCCTGGGATCCATTGCAAGCATTCTTCCTCGATCCGTTGTCCGGGCGCCCCGTTTGGCTGCAAGGTAATTTCTTCGGAGTAGCCAATGCGCTGCAGCCGAAAAATATGTTGCACACGATCGCGATGCCGAATAATGTCCCGGGCGCGATGATCTTGAAAGACTACAAACTGATCGGCATTCACGACGGACCGCACGCGGCAAAACCCGGTCAACCAGTGCCTCCGGTTAAGTGCTTCCAGTTTATGTGGATGGGCGCATTGCTCGACATTACCGCTAAGAAGGGTCGCAGTGATGATGAAGATGGACAGGCAATGTCCGGTCTTCGCAGCAAAGCGGCTACAGAGATAGAGGAAGGTGCCAAGCCTGCTGTTCCGGCCGAAAAATTAGAGAAGTACGTTTGCCCTAACTGTTACACGACGAACACGCAAGTCGGCCCTTGCTTCAACTGCGGCACGCAAATCGCTGCTCCGGAGCCGGATCCGGACGAAGTTGCCAGCAAACCGTCGACAACGGTAGCACTGAAGAAAATCCAGGAGAAGACAAAACTCAGCAACCAGCACTTGATAGGGATCGCGGTTGTGCTGTGCATTGTGGCGATCCTGGTTGTGCCCTCATTGCTCGCACCGCCAAATAACAACACTGCACCGCCGGCGGCTACCTCAAGCGATCATCAATCCTCTGAGAAGGCGATGAAGGTCGCAGTCGAGAACGCCGGGTTTAAAGCGACCGCCGTGCCTGGTTATTGGTATGAGGACACCAGTGATATTACGAAGCCGCAAGCATCATTCGGATTGTATTCGGAGCAAAGCAACCAGAAGCTCATTTTCGTTGTTATCGATGACACAAGTCCGATTGAAAACCTCAGCAATTTCTGCGGATTGCCGCCGTTTTGCGATGTATACAGAGCCAGCAACCTCACGGATATCAAGCTCGACGAAGGCTCTCAGCTGCTCGGCGATGGTGCGTTGAAATACTTTGTTGGTCGATACGACACCAAAGTACCCAGCACTGATGGACACTTTGTGAAAGAATCGATTCTAATCGGCTCGTTTCCTTCGCCTAAAGCAGGTAAGTCGATTCTGATCATCGGTCGGGCGTTCGATGCTGCCAAAGGTTATGACTACAAGACTGCCTTGTGGTTATGTGACCAGATGGGCGAAGATTTCACGGCTCACGGCAATGCCACCAGAACAGGCGGTGGCAACGTCGTCACCGGCACCGCCACGTCTACATCTACCTCGACATCTACCGGGTCTGAAGAGAAGCCGTTCGCCACGGATGCTCAAGTCGACACTTTCATAAAATCTATGCAAACGCACATTCAGGGCAAGTTGAAAGTTCCTGATGATGTCGTTGACGAGATGAAAAAACATCATCCGCAAAAACTGAAAGCAGCGCTCACAGTCACGGTAAGCTGTACTGACGGCAGCATCACGAAGATGGAGATCAATGATCAGTCCGACTTCGAATCGCAGACAAACGCACTGCAAAGGGCAGTGTCATCGTCGGCGCCGTTCGACGATCCGCCGCGAGTGAAAGATGGATCGCTCACTGTCAAAGTCTCGATCAATAAGGACAAGATCAAGGTCGAACGGCAGTAACAGAGCTACTCATGCACATTGGAAAAACCCGCTCTATGAGCGGGTTTTTCGTTTTCGGTCCAGGGCAACGCCGGGGTTGATTCGGCATTGCACGACTGGCTGTTTGAATTCAAAAAAAAAATTGAATAAACGACGTTGATAAGTTGGTGAGAAGAAGCGCGCGACTTGACTGGGCTTGCGTTTTGGAAGATTTGCCAAAACCTGCTTGTCAAGCGAATCCCGGAACACCTAATTATTCTCGGCCGTCGGTAGATACAGAAGAGCGAGCGCAAAGGAGTAATTCAAATGGCTCAAAATTTCTTCAACAGAGCGGTGCCGATGCTAACGGCGGTGCTGTGGAGCATCGGACTGTTTCAAGTTCTCGAGTCCGATCATTTGTATGCCAAGCTGGCGATAGTGTTGGCACTGCCTGTGGTGACAGGGTATATGATGGGACGTTTTGCTCGCGGACCGCAGCATCAGACCGTCGATATTTCAGTGCCCTTGAAGTAGTGGGCAGTGATCTCTTTATAGGTTTTGCCTTTCCTAGCCATTCCTTCTGCGCCCGTCTGTTGCAAACCGACACCGTGTCCGAATCCCAATCCTCGCACCTGCAAAGATGAAAGAAACCCGAGATTGCCGTAATGGTGATCGAACAGTATGCGCCCGCTGCGCAGCCGCGCCAGTTTGAGCTCAGGTATTTTGAAGATGCTGCGAATGACCAGCTCTTTTTCAAACTTCCACGCCCCGGTCGAAGTCTCTACTGATAGCTCGATCGCTGTTCCTGCTACGCCGCGCCGCTCTACCTTGAATGACTTTATATGCCCGAAAGTCTTGCTCGCCGGTGGCGTGATGAAGGCCGCTTGCTCTTTCTGTGCCAGCATAGTCTCGACTGTGTGGTGTATGTGCGACTCGAGCAAATCTGCCGATATCGACACAGACCATTTGAACTGTGACGCCCAGCCATCGTAAGTCTGCGGCGATGCCTCGTTGAACAGCTCGCGCATCGCTACTTCAGTGACACCATCGGCGGTATAGCCCGCGGGCAGCTCTCCTTCCGCCACACCTTTTAGATATGGGAGGGGCGGCGGCGGAAACGCGCCGGTGATCGGGTCGGAGAAGCAGTTGTCGTAATCTTCCGTGTGACCGCCGGCGCTTGAACTGAACAGCGCCAAGATCGGCTTGCTTTCGTAGGTGACGATTTGACCCTTTGTCTCTGCAATCGCTTGCTTCTGCTTGGGGCTGATAGCGTCACGCCCGGCGAAGTATTGGCAGCAAAGGTACGAGTCACAGACGTTGCAGAGATCGTCCGCGTGATTAATGCGGGGATGCAATCCGTAAGTCCGGGCTGTCACCGCCTGCGCTTTGATTGCTTCCAGTTCGTACGTTGCCGGAATCTCGGATTGAAGCACACCTTCAATGTAGGTTTCCAAATCAGTGAGGAGAACAATGCGCACGCGATCGCCATCGGGAAAGACCAGTAGATTGCCGCGATACTCGGGTCTTTTACCATTGCGTTTAAGGCTGTCAACCTGAAAAGGGCTCCTGCTGCTCAATTCGACTGCTAATGTTGAACGTTGACCGTTCGGCAGATGCAGCTCGTTTCCAGCGGCAGAGATAACGCATGGGTTTCCGGGCGAGAATTTTGCCGCGGTACTTGGTGCAGTCGGTTTGTCGGCAGGAACGAACTGGGCAAAGATGTTGGCAGCGCTCGAAATCTGCACCGATTTATGCCGCAGGCTGCTCAAATCGGAGGTCGTCAGTCCCACTAAAAGCTGCATGCGCACCCCCGAGGCAAATCACAAGAGCGCGGCTCTTGTGTAACGGTCGAGCGAAGATAAATGGCGGAGCAGGAGGGACTCGAACCCCCAACCCTTTCGGGCAGCCGCTTTCAAGGCGGTTTCTTCATCCAGCCAGGTCTGCTCCAGTTGTGATCCGGCTAAGGGTCTCCCGTCATTTTACTACCTATTGAGCCAGGCGCTCTCGTACCGTTAATTTTGTCTACAAGTGCGACCGCGAGCTTTCTCGGTTGCGCGTGCGGTTGCGATGGCAATCTTGTCCCTCTATATTTACGGCATGAAGAAATTCCGGCTCGATTTGTTGACCGTTGAACGAGGACTGTTTGCCACGAGGCAGGCGGCTCAGACTGCCATCATGGACGGTGCCGTGCTCGTCAACGGCGAGAAGTGCACCAAGCCCGGTATGAACATTGCCGAAGGCGCAAAAATCGAGTTAATCCCTGGCTTTTCAGTGCCTAAGTACGTCAGCCGGGGCGGGTTGAAACTGGAAAAGGCGCTGGACGAATTCGTCATTGATGTCGCTGGACGAGTCTGTGTCGATGTCGGCGCTTCCACCGGCGGCTTTACGGACTGCTTGTTAAAACGCGGTGCAGAGCGCGTCTACGCTGTTGATGTCGGCTACGGACAACTTGATTGGAGTTTGCGCTCCAACGAGAAAGTGATTGTTTTCGATCGCCTCAATGCACGTTATTTGCAACCGGAGAGTATCTATAAAAGCAGGGAAGAGTATGCCACCCTGGCTGTTTCTGATGTTTCATTCATCTCGTTGAGTAAGGTCTTGCCCGCCATGGTGAGCGTGTTGCAACCTGAACGATCGGAGATCGTCGGATTGATAAAACCGCAGTTCGAAGCCGGTCGGGAGCAGGTCGGCAAAGGTGGGGTGGTCAAATCAGCCGCTGCGCACGTGCAGGCGATTGCCACCGTATCTAGTGCCGCTTCCGCGCTCGGCTTGGTGCAGAAGCATCTGACCTTCTCGCCAGTGACCGGTCCTGCGGGCAACATCGAGTATCTGATCCATCTGGCAAATTTCGGCGACGCCGGCGAGATCGATCACCAACGTGTCGTCGATCTGGCGATCGAGACGTTGAGAAAGTAGTGGGTTTAGCCGGGCTCGGACAGATCCGGCGCTTGCGGCACCCATTCGCCCGTCTGAAACTTCTTCGCACATTCGCGCAAGTGCTGCGCTTCGTCCTCACGGTGACTGAGACTGAGGAGATTCGCATACTTTGTAATCAACGCAATCACCTCCGGATGGGTTCCACCCTGAGCTCGCGTTCGTATGCCGATCGCGCGTTGATACATCTCTTCGGCTTTGTCGAACTTTTGCCGGGCGTGATAGATGGTCGCTAAGCCAGCTACGGCAAGACCAACCTGATCGTGAGTGGCGCCGAGACAACCTTCGCAAATCTCGAGAAACCTCATACACAGTGGCTCTGCTTCGGCGTATTTGTGCTGGTTATAATACGCCCCCGCCAGACTTGCCAGATAAGCCGCGGTCTGCATGCTCATCGGACCGTTGTGGGATTCTGACATCGAGACACAACGCTTGTAATAATTTTCACTCTCGGCGAACTTGCGTTGCGACCAACAAGCGTCTGCCAATCGGCAGTACGTGACTATGAACCTGTCGTCGTTCGGATCGTCGGATTCGAGGTGGCTCAACGCTGCAATCCACATCGATTCGGCGTCGGACCACTTACCCTGTGCGCCGTTCTGCTCTGCCAGCTCATTGCAGCGTTCCCAGGTCAGCATGCGCCTCTCCTCTCATTAGACCGCATAGTTATCTCTTACCCAATCCGGGGCGAAGCAACATCGGGTTACCGCCCGAGGGGGGCTTATGCAGCAAGCTGCCCAGCCGCAGCGACGGAGCGCTGAGCGCGTGCGAGTCAGCGCAACGGAGCGCGGCGAGTGAGCCGTGCGGAGTGAAGCGTTCGTTGCGCGGAGGCGGCGACGGAGGAAGCCGACCGAGCGCATATATCGAATTTCGTGCTGAGCGAAGCGCTTCTATAGCGGAGGAGCGAGGGGTACCGCCCGAGGGGGGCTTATGCAGCAAGCTGCCCAGCCGCAGCGACGGAGCGGACAATCTACCGAAGGCTGCCAGTCAGCGTAGCGAAGCGCGCCGAGTGAGGCGTGCTGAGCGAAGCGCTTCTATAGCGGAGGAGCGAGGGGTACCGAGCGACGGAGCGGATATAAATTGGGGTAAGATACTTACGGCGTCACCTGGCGGGGCTATCAATGGAGCTGGAAGAGATCAAAAAGCGAGTCGAGACAGGCGAAATGCGCCTGTCAGACGCTCTGGCTCGCTGCTTGCCGAAGTTTCACGGCTTGACGTCTGATGACGTACTGATCTGGTGCTCCAATGAGCTGCAAGGCTACCAGAACGGGCTTGATTACTATCAGCGCCGTTTCACCAATCTGCCTAAGTATCGCGTCGTCAAAGGCATCTTAAAGGTCATGCTTGGACCGCACCGAATGGCTGAGATTAGCCATCCGCTGGCCGAACGAGAAGATTATTTTCTCTCGGCTCCACTGGGATGGTTGGAAGATTTCTACTCATTGCCGGGTGAGTTGACTGTAGTCGACATGCCCGAACTGACCAGCTATATCGGCAAACAGTCAGGCGGCAACATCATCTGCCAGTGCACAAAAGGTCAGCTCTATACGATCATCACTTCGTTCAAGCAGCCATTTTTAGAAACCATTGAGCAGGTGATCAAAAGAAAAGAGAAGAGGAAAGTTGCTTCGGCTGCGATGGCTGCGGAGAACGATCCGTGGTCCGCGGTTTCTGCGGCGCAGTTCATGAAGGGCGACGAGCCCATTATGAAAGCGCCCGGTCAAACAAATCAGTGGGGCGAGAATGTTCCGATGAGGGCGGCGCCGAAATCATCAAGCAAAAGGCCGAATGCAGGCGCGCCGGCACCGCCGTTGCCCAATGCAGGAGCTCCGACGCCGGCGGTTCAGAGCGCGACCAAGGCTGCTGCGCCCGCCTCTCAAGTTCTCAAAAGTGTCGTGCGCAAGCCTGAGTCGCGCAAAATAGAAGCGACTGAAGGACCGGATTTGCCGATGCATTTTATGCGTGCGTTGATTCCGCAAGCAAACCAGTCGCAAAGTTCTCCACCACCGCAAGCCAGTATAATGGTCAAGCTGATCGACCCGACTGCGGTGCCCACGGCTACATCTCGAGCTGCTACAGCCTTGATCGGCACTGCACTGGCGAAATTGACCGCGCCTGCTGTGTCGCGCCCAGCTTCTGCTCCTGTAAAGCCGCCTGCCTCCGTGCTACCGCCCATGACACCATCAAGTTCTGCCGCCGGCGCCTCGTCAGCAGCAACCACAGCGCAAGCCAGCGCGCGCCAGCCGCAGTCAAGCGCACCGCCGGCAGCTGCAGATCCGTGGCAGGTATCACCTTTCAGTGGCTTGCCCAGAGCGGGCGCTAAACCTGGCGCACAACCGGCACGCCCAACCGAGGCGCCTGCATCGGCTGCATCACAGATTAAATCCAAAGCTATGGAACTGATGCGCAGTGCTTATGGCGTGCGCGACTGGGTTTTGCCCACGTGGCAGTTTTCAATGCTCGACCCCAAAGAGCGCGAGTTCAACAAAGCTGCTTTGGACTACATTTTGAAAAAGGGCTGGGCGATTGCAGGGAAAGACGCCAACGTTTTCCTGCTCACCAAAATCGGCGCGGCGCAAGTTGAAGATACGCTAGAGATCTAGTCTGCAACTAAAGAGTTGCCGTCGCACCGGCGTCTGCAAGTCGCCGCTCGGTACGTGGGCAGCGTTGTGTCGAGTGGCGCGTTGTACGTGCCCGTTTCAATAACTACTTCTTGGCCGGAGCTGCTGCTGCTGCTTTATGAGCCGTGGCGGAGACGGTGACGATGACCGTGTCGGCGAGTTTTTGGAAGACGATTTCCGGTCTCTGGATTTTGTAGTCTTTGAATGCGACGGGAAACGTGCTCTTGATCTGGATCAAGTCGCAGTCTAGAAACTTGCCCTGGCTCTTGCACATTTTGTGGTAGGTGATATCGACCGGAATCTCGCGTTTGGTCGTCACTCCGTGCAGGCTGAACTCGCCGGTGGCTTTGGTTTTTAGCGTCTGCCCGTCTTTGAGCACTGTTGGCGTTGCCGCGATCGACGAAACTTTGAATGTCGCTTTCGGATATTTCTTGGTTTCCAAAAAATTGTCCCGCATGTGCTCGTTGCGCAACGGGATACCAGTATCGATGCTGGCTAGATCAACATCGAACTGTGCTTCCAGCGGCTTCTTGCTCAGATCCAGGGAATCGTCGATTGTCACCGTGCCGTCGACTTTGCTGGTGTGACCTTGAATCAATTCGAGCGGCGCATCGGAGGTAAAACTGGCCGAATCGCGTCCGTCCTTGTCACTGACCGCATAGGTCTCAGTTTTCGCTAAACACGGTGCCGTTGCGACCAAAAGAGTCGCCAAAACAAAAATCGTCCTTCTCATTACCGCTCCTTTTTAATTTAAGCCAGTTTTTGATTGCCAAGCAAGAGACGGTTGGTCTGCAGATTCTCCACCATCTCCAAAAAATCCATAACGACAGTTTGCGGGTCGACATTCGGCGTCATCTTGACCGCCAGCGACATCAGATCTGTGTACGCAGTCGGGCATTTAGTGGCGGTCGCGACGACCGCTGCCGCGACGTGTCCGGCATCCATAAATCGGCAGCGATTCTGCTCAGGGTCGCGATAAACGATTACATGACTGTCGCACGGCGAAACATTGCGTGGCAGCTTTTTCGATTTCTCAATCTGCTCGGCAATCTTCATGATCGGATAGCTGTACTGCCTGATAGCCGCCGCCGGATTGACGACCGGCGCGTACGCACCGAACTGCTCCGGCGAGGTTAGAAGATCCAGATCGCTCGCCGGCGCCTCGTCGTTATTTTCAAGCAGCTCTAGTTCGATCCATTCGTAATCCGTCAGCTCCGGCAGGTACGGAAATCTTTTGATCAGTTCAGGCGCACGCTTCTGTACGAACTCGGAAAAGTGCTTGGCCGCCCGATTCAGATTGAAATGAGTGGGTGGAAACGTCTCCAGATAATCATCGACGATACCGTCCCACTGCGAGCCCAGAAGTCGTGCAGTAAGGGGATAGATCGAATTCATCAGGTCGTGATGTCCGAAATTCAATAAAGTCGCATAGAGCTCGACGCCGGTGCGGTCGATCTCTCCGGCGATCTGCGCATCGATCTCGCCGTTGTCCCCGTCGAGAAAACTCTCGCGAGGGCCGCGCTGCATCCAGAGCGTCGTCATTGCTTTTTCGATGTCACGCAGAGACGACGCTGACATGCTCTCTTCCTTTGGCTCTTCCTTCTGTGTAGGTGGCAGCAGGCTGCTTCTTACGGCTCTCTACCTGCTTCTCACGCTCTTTGCTCAGCATTTGCGGCTGAAATTCACGCACGATCTCTCTAATCTGCCCCAGTTCACCGAGCAACTCATCGAAACTTGGGAAATTCTGATCGCGCTCGAGCATGACAGCCTTCACTTCGGTGCGCTGCAAAACAAAACGCAGCAGGTCGAAGACAGGCTGTACAACGGCGGATCCGTGTGTATCAATAACAACGTCCGCTTTATCCGAGTGACCGGCAATGTGTATCTGCACGGTGCGCTCGAGCGGTAGCTGCTTCAGATACTCATAGGGATCGAACTTATGATTGAGCGAATTGACGTATATATTATTGACGTCGAGCAGAAGCCCGCAGTCTGACTCTTGCAAAACCTCGGAGATAAACTGCGCATCAGTCATCTCGCTGCCCGGCATATTCATGTAGTAAGAAATGTTCTCGAACAAAAATGGTCGTCCGACCATCTCCTGCACCTTGCGCGCACGTTGCGCCACGTGCTTGACCGCTTCGCGCGAAAACGGCAGCGGTAGCAGATCATGCATGTAGACCCCACCGTAGCTGGTGAAGCACAGATGGTCGCTCCACCACGGACTGTCTACTAAATTCAAAAGTTCGCGAATAGATCGGATGTACTCTTCGTTGATCTCATCAACTGACCCGATCGAAAGATTGATTCCATGAGAAACGAGGGGGAACTCGGAACGAGCTCTCTCGAGCCTGTTCTTCGCTGCCCCCCCAAGACCCATGTAATTTTCCGGAACAAACTCCAACCAGTCGATCTGATTGGAGTGTTCGAACGTCTGTTGAGCAAGCTCTCTGCGCAGACCTAGACCGACTCCCAATGAAGGAAGTCCCTTCTTTATTTCTGCGAAGGAAGATGTCATCGACGGAGTTCGTCTTGTTCCAGGAGCAATAAGGCCAAAGAGAACTACTTGGTTTCTTCTTTGGTTTGTGAATCGGTTGTTGTGCTTGTGCCGTTCTTATCGCTCTTCTTGGTGGTTTTGACCTTCTTTTCTTTCTTGGTTTCTTTGCCGTCTTTGCCTTTGCAAGAAGCATCTTTGCCTTTGCAAGCAGCTTCGCTGCCCTTTTCATTGGCAGTGGTGCTCTTGGCGACTTTGACAGTCTTTTCGCTGGTTTTCAAACCGGTGGTGGTGTTGTTATCGGCAGCGAAGGCAGTGCCTTGGAGCGCGAAACCGAGAGTTGCAACCAAAGCGGCTGCTAATTGACCCTTTTGCATTGTAGTCCTCCTACTTGCTTAACAGAACGCCCATCGGCATTACAGCCGTTGGGCAGTTGAGCACATGCTATGGCAATTTCGGAATCTGTTATCGGAATCTTCGTAATTTGTCTGTAAAATCGCCCTCAACGCCTTGCCGTCTGTTTTTTCAACTCAAAGGTTCTTAATCAAACAGCTCAGTTCATTTCGTCGATGGACTTTTATCAGACGCCGCCGCGTTCACATTGCCTGATTTTGTAGTCTGAGATGCAGATTTGCCTTTCGATTTTCCGGCGTGAGCTTTTGTGGCCGCAGCGGCGCCTTTCTTATCTACTCCGCAACTACCTTTTCCACATGCGGAATCTTTGCCTTTCCCCGCAGGCGCCGTCTTTTCGGCAACATACAAAGGATTGCTGTTCTGCAAGTCGCTTGCAGCGGCTGATAATTGCGCGCTTGTCATGCCGCCGGTGATCCCGATCAAAGCCATCAGCGCCGTAATTTCGTTGCGATTCATTTTCGTCATGAAAACCTCCCATGCGTGTCATGGTTTTTAATTACCACGTCAAGCGATCATCGCCGCACTTCCTTATATATAGCGGTCGACACCGTCAATTTTTGAGATTCGATTTTGGTACGGCGTAGCGGAATAGCCCGATTTTTGGCGTTTCGTTTATGGGGAGAAACCGGCGCAGATGGGCGAAGGAGCTGAAGTGGTCGTTGACTATTAGGTCTCAGTGCTGGCAAGTGCATCCGCTTTGCTTCCTGTCCGTAAGCATGGAATCTCCGGGCGATCTGTGCGTCCAACCGAATGGACTTCGCGCAAAAAGTTGCGCACATCCGCTGCTTGTGTTCTTGACTACATTAGGGACTGAAATTCCGAGCCAATCGGTAGTGGCGATTGAATTCGGCGGTTTTCAATCGCTGTCACCGATTGAATGGGCGCCGGTGAGAAGCAATCGGTAGTGGCGATTGAATTCGGCGGTTTTTAATCGCTGTCACCGATTGAGTGGGCAGCTGAAGATCTATTTCGCTTCCGCGCTGGAGCGCTGCGCGGGTTATCGTCTACAATTCCATTTCGCTCGCCGAGTCTGAGCGCAGAATATTCAATTCAATCTCGAAATCGATGTCTCGTAAATTCAATCAATGCGCAGTGCTCTTTCTTCACGGCTTTGCTGCCGGTCCTACCGCTACTAAATGCGAGTTCATGAGAGAGCGGCTCGAATCGGAAGGATGCCTGGTTGATGTTCCTGATCTCAATGGCGATTCTTTCGAGCATATGACTATCACGAGCCAACTTCAGATCATCGACAGGTCGCTCGCGCAAATTGATGCCGCCAAGCATCTTATTCTGATGGGATCAGGCATGGGTGCCGTGTTGGCGACCATCAAGTCACAGCAACTCGATCGTCTGCGCGGACTCGTTCTGTTGTCGCCCGGTTTTGGAATCGTCAGGCGATGGACGAAGCTTCTCGGTCCGGAAATGTTGAACGATTGGCGCACGACCAGAACAATGGATGTGCATCACTATCAGGTCGAACAGGAGCTGCCTTTGAGCTATGACTTCTTTGAAGATGCTCAGCGTTATCAAACGGATGATTTGAAGGTTGAATGTCCGACTTTGGTGCTCCACGGACGGCATGACGATGTAATTCCGTCCGAGGAGAGTAAACGTTTTGCAAAGCAAAACCCGAAGAGCGCGGAACTGCATGTGATGGACGATTCAGATATGGTCAGGTGGCTTGACGAAGCATGGGAAAAAACGGACAGCTTCATTCAGCGAGTCATCGCGGTTCCTGCTCGTTGAATCGTTGAGATTATCGTCGGCGATAGCGTTGGACACCTCTCGATAATGAGAGAGATTGACCCTGCTAAAACGGCATTGCAGGCTGAATTTAAGACGCACCGTAAGCAGTGCCTTGCCTTTTCAAGACAGGTGGGTGCCTCAAACAAAGTTTTAGCTTCGCAACAACAATGCAATGGCTCAGTGTGAAAGGCATTGCGCGATTCTGCTTGCTTTCTCCGGTCGGCGTCATTTCGGCTAAGACCGGCTCAGTAAGCGGTTCTAATAGGTAGCCTTTGATTATCGGTCCTCACAGAAGGATGAGTGAAAACGGCAGCAGTTTGTTGCCAACGGATGAAATCGTTTTTGCATTTACAAATCTGGAGAGAACCGCTTTTACTGAGCGATGCATGCGAAAATGCATGCCTTTTTTGCTGCTAAGCAGAAGTAAGTTTTTGAGCGGTAAAACCGGCAGCCAGACTTAGATTGAGCTCAGTCGACTTTAATTGAATACGGCGGCGACCGAGTACGTGAACAATTTTCGCAAGTCGGCGCGCGATAACAGGGAAAAAGTTTGCAAACGTAAGTCCATTCTTCGATCGAGCGATTTTCACCTGAAAATCTCGGCAGTTTCGATCCGATGATGCGGTTTCAATCCTACAGAATTAGAAATGCCGTTTATTACCGCCCGGCTTGAGTTTTCAGACTGAGAGCAGACCAAACGAGGGGCAAAATAATGGTCCGTGATCAGCAGGCGCCTGTCTAAACCATGAGCGTCATATCGTGAGAGTGAAACTTCCATAAAGCGAAAACCCCGGTTCGGAGAACCAGGGTTTTTGCTTTGATCACTTATGAGGTGAGTTACATGCCGCCTTCGCCGCCGCCTTCACCTTCTCCGCCCGCCGGCGCTGCTTCTTTCTTGGAAGAGCGACGGGTTGCGCGTTTTTTCGTGCCTTTCTTGGCGCCTTTTTTAGGGGCGGCTTTACGGGCGGTCGTTTTTTTCGCGCCAGCTTTCTTTGTTGCTGTTTTGCGGGTCGTTGCTTTTTTGGTCGTCTTGCGGCCAGCTGCCTTTTTAGCGGTAGCTTTGCGCGCAGTGGTCTTGCGAGCTGTGGTCTTGCGTGCAGCCTTCTTAGGCGCAGCTTTACGGGCTGTCGACTTCTTGGCTACGGCTTTTTTCGCAGTGGACTTTCTCGCCGTGGTCTTTTTGGTTGTTTTGCGTTTGGCGGCGGCTTTCTTAGGAGCAGCTTTTCTGGTGGTCTTTTTAGCTGTTGCCTTTTTAGCTGTCGCTTTTTTCGCAGTAGTCTTACGTCCAGCTTTCTTCGCGGTGCCGGCTTTCTTGGCTGCACCAGCTTTTCTGACTGTACGTTTTTTAGCGGCCTTTTTCGGTTTGGCTGCTGGGGCGGCGCCTTCTTCGGCTACCTGAGCCGCGGAATTGCCCTTACGGGATGCGCCTTTTTTCTTCTTAGGTTTCGCTGCCATTGTTTTTCCTCCCTAACGACATCGAGCACAGGACTTAATTTGCGTTCCTGGTTGTTCAGGATGGGGTTTGAACCTGTGCCACCACTTTTTGTTCTTAGTAAGAGTACTAATTGCACCCTTATGATCACACCACACGAAAAATACTCTACCTTCTATTTCCGGAATCCGCAATATATGGATCACGTTGGATATCGATTCAAAATCGGGATCAAATCCATTATGAATAAAACAGTGCTCTAAACGAGAACATGATGATAAGCCAATTCCAGCGCGATCATTGCGAATGTGCCACCACTCGAAATTTGCATTTTCGACCCAGAAAAAATTTTTTTGAGAAAGCAAAAATTTTTCCCTCGACCTTCGTTTTCGATTTTCGGTTGAGCATCGCTCGGAAGAGTGATAGTGGAAAAATGCTCTCTATTCGCAGTGACAATTTCGTTGCTAAATTGAGTCACCGTGCAAGTGTTACTCGTTCACACAGCGCTGCGCGATCTCCGGCAGAAGATTGGTTGAGTATGAGAGAACCCCGCGACGATATATCCGAAAGTATCCATGCCTGTAGCATCGAATCAATCGAACGATGAGGACAACTGCGAACGCTGCGCAATTGGACCAGCGCCTTTCCGGCGTGAATCCGGAAATGTAAGCCCACTGGGCATTTACGGATATGGGCCACAGTTTCGAGTGTAAACTACTCGCGGACGAGGAGAAAAAATACTCCCTCCGTGAGAGCATGTTTTTGCATCGTTCTGAATTCGGCATCCACAACGCGCTCAGAAGTCTTCAAATCGATTTGTTTTGATAAATGGTCAAAATGCTGTCTCGAAACTTTTGCATGCAATATAACGCCATGGAGAGGCGCGTGGTGGCGTTGGAAAATCCGACTGCTGATTTCGAGAGGAGCCGTTGACGAAATTTCGATGCAGAACGTTATCGAGTCGCTCCGACGAATCCGAACGCCGAGCGAAATCCTTCGTTCTGGATCTGTTTGAGCTCAGCGAAATCGATGACATCGGCGTCTATTAATCGCTCGTATTCCCCTGGAAGCGTGCAGGGAGTGGGATTGCGGCCAGGGTTGTCGGTGCAGACAGCGATCGCTACGCCGGCCTTGCGACAACGGGTGAACACGGTGCGCAGGTCATGAAAATCTTTGAGCACACCCGTCTGTCTATAACTCGTCGGACATACTTCCAGAGTAATCGAACGCTTCGCCAACTCCTTCAGCATCTCCGGTTTGACCAGCGGAATGTGAATCCCGTGCCCGATTCGGTCGAGTACGGTGAAATAATCAGCGTGAACGTTATCGATCGATGTCTCGCCAAGGTGACACGTTGTTTTCAGTCCGACCGCTCGCGCTTTCGCCAGCAGCTTGACCCATGTCTCCCATTTTTCGTCGTTGATTTCGGGACCGGCCAGATCGACTCCGACGACCGGACCGAGATTGTCCTTTGCCACCTTCAAAATGGCTTCGTTGAGCCGTGATGGCAGGCGTCTGTCCAAGCAGAGAATCTGTTTGACGATGATTGGATACTCCTGAGGGCGGACGTTGGCAGTAATGACCTCGACAATCTCTTTCATCTGTCCGATGCGTTCGTTGACCGATAAGTTGTGGTCGGTGCGGAAATATGGGTTGTATCTCAACTCGAGGTACTGAAGATTCTCGAACGTGTAAGCGCCGCGGCACAGGCGCAGGCAGAAGTAGGGGAGGTGCTCGAGACTCTGCAACTCTTCCACCAGGGTATGAATTTTGACGAACTCTTCCAGAGTTCTGCAAGGACGCGTAAACCAGTTGTAGAAACCATCGTAATCCGGGAAATATCCCAAAATTTTGTGGTCATGCATCTGCAAGAACTTGTAGATGATCCGGGGGTGAAGGGCGCCGCCTAAATGCCGGTGCAGGTCTGCATAAAGAGCCATTTATGTTCCTTTCTTCTTCCCTACAGTGTACCCAGATTGACCGATTCTATTCCGTTTGGAAGTCAACCATTCGGGCCAATACTATATAAAGAATCCCTGAGTCGAGACCAGCAGCATGAGACACAACACACCTTTGCAGTGGATCTGCTCTTTCGGGGTCGCACTGGCTGTAATGGGCTCACCAAGCCAATTGTGCGCAGCCCAGGGCGGTGATCCGGTGGTTTTGATGCAGACGACGAAGGGACCTTTGTACATACGTGTTTTTCTCTCCGCAGTGCCTTACACGGCGCGCAATTTCCTCGATCTCGTGCAGCGGGGCTTTTACAACGGGCTTACGTTTCACCGTATCGAATCATGGTGTGTTCAGGGCGGCGACCCGAACGGCAACGGCAGCGGCAGTTTTGTCGATCCGCAAACCGGGCGACCGAGACTGTTGCGGCTGGAGATAAATCGCAATTTGCATCACAACGCCGCCGGTGTGGTGGCGATGGCACGCTCGAAAAATCCTGACTCCGCCAGTTGTCAATTCTACATAACCAAAGCGCCGGTTGGCTATCTCGACGGACAGTACGCTATCTTCGGAGGCGTCGTAAGGGGCATCGACACTGTGATGCGGCTCACTCGTGGCGATCGCATAGTTTCTGCTGAAATCATCGAATCCGCAGGCGGCGGTGGCATGCAATCTGGAGGAAGTGGGCAGCGCACACCCTCCGGAGGCTCAGGCAACGAGAGCGGATTTTGATCAGACCCCGACACGCCGCATTTCGGCAATGACCGAAGCATCGCCTGCTAACTCAGTCAGCATGCCGTTTTGCATCAAACCTTTCTCTTCCAACCAACGTTCGAACTCGGGCGCCGGCCGAAGACCGTACAGCTCTCTCAAACTGGCGACATCGTGGAAGCTGGTCGTCTGATATGACAACATAACGTCGTCACCCATCGGCACGCCCATAAAGTAATTGACACCTGCTGCCGTAAGCAGCATGGACAGGTTTTCCAGGTCGTTTTGGTCTGCGTTCATGTGATTGGTGTAGCAGGCGTCGATGCCCATCGGTACGCCCGCCAATTTCCCCATGAAGTGATCTTCCAACCCGGCGCGAATCATTTGAGTGCCATCGGCGAGATACTCAGGTCCGATGAAGCCGCACACATCATTGACGAGAAAGGGATTGAACACCCGCGCATAGGCGTAGCATCTGGCTTCCAGGGTGACCTGGTCGGCGCCGTTGTGCGTGCCGGAGGAGAGCTCAGAACCTTGTCCGGTTTCGTAGTACATAACCATGCCGCCCGAATTGCGACACGACTTTTCGCCGATCTCACGGGCCTGCAATAACATCTCGTGTGAGATACCGAAGGCGGCGTTGCCTTTTTCGCACCCGGCTATGCTCTGAAAGATAAGCCCAGCGGGAGCTCCCTGCTCTATTGCCCGCATCTGCGTCGTCACATGCGAGAGCACGCAGTTTTGCGTGGGCAACTGCAGCTCGTCGATCAATTTGCCGGTCGCCTCGAGCAGTCGGCCGACAGACTCAGCAGAATCGTAAACCGGATTGATGCCGATGACGGCGTCACCCATTCCATACGTCAGCCCTTCAAAAATACTGGCGAAGATGCCGTCGATTGAATCGGCGGGGTGATTGGGCTGCAGTCGGCAACCCAAAACGTTGGGCAAGCCGAGCGTTGTATTTGCTCGCGCGACCACCGCACATTTTTTTGCAGCCTTGACCAGGTCCATATTGGACATTAGTTTCGTCACAGCTGCAATCATCTCGCCGGTCAACCCTTTGCGGATCGACTCGATCTCCCCAAGCGTCGTTTGCTCGCTGAGGATAAACTGCCGTAATTGAGAGACAGTCCAGCTTTTGATGCGATCGTATGCGCTGCGGTCCAGCCACTCATCGATGACACGAGTGACCTCGTCATCTTCTCCCGGCAACACCGGATTTTTTCTCAACTCCTCCAGCGTCACATCCGCGAGAATCTGTTTTGCGGCGACGCGTTCGATCTCAGTACCGGCAGCAATGCCTGCCAGCACATCACCGGACTTCAGCTCATTCGCCTTTGCCAGCACGGCTTTCAGGGAATCAAATTGAAAGCGCTCGTGGGCGAGTTTGCAACTGTATGGCATACGAGTTTGTCGCGGATCGGTCTTGATAGTGTAACCTATGTCAAGATTGTCTTGGTCTGGCGCCGAATGAAACAGCAAGTTCGCAATCCGAATCTCGTTGCCGAGATGATGCGCTCCACACCCGCGCGCATCGGTGTGCTGCGCACTGGAACCCGCCCCCCTACCGAAGCCTGGCTGCGTTTTCGTCATGACCACGCCCTGGCAAAAGATGCAGTGCACAGCGAGCTGACGGACGAGTTTATCAATCGCTTCGCCGGTGAGAATGATTTCCCTGTCGTCCAATCTACAGCGCGCGATCGCGCCGATTACATCCTCTTTCCACCGAAAGGAAAACGCACCGACGAGAAGTCGCTTGAAATGCTCAAAGGCAAGTGTCCAAGCGGATTGGACGTGCAGGTCGTAATCAGTGACGGTTTATCTGCGCGAGCAATCGAAGCCAACGCTCCCGATGTGTTGGCGATGCTCGAGGATGGGTTTCGCCTGGAAAAAATATCGCTGGGTCAACCCGTCATCGCTCGTCTTGCACGCGTGGCGATCGGCGATCAGATTGCGCACGCGCTGAACGCCCGTCTCGTCATCAATTTGATTGGTGAACGACCCGGACTTTCGTCGGCGGTAAGCATGAGCGCCTACATGACGTTCAATCCCGGACCGAAGACGATCAGCTCCGATCGAACGGTCGTCTCCAATATTCATGACGGCGGTACACCGGCGGCCGAAGCGGGTGCCTACATTGTAAAACTGGCCAAGACAATTCTCCAACTTCAGGTCTCTGGTGTGCGGTTGCAGCAACTGTCGTGAGCACTGATGTTTTTCTCAGCGTCGGCATCGACATCGGCACGACGACCACCCATCTGACGGCGAGCAAGTTGGAGTTGGGCAACACGTCGACATACCGGCAGGCGCCGCGATTGAAGATTGCGCGCAAAGAGATTGTCTACTCCGGACCGGTGCACTTGACGCCATTATTAGATGATGGAACCATCGACGCGGGCGGTGTGGCCGAGATTGTTCGCAATGACTATCTCGCGGCAGGACTGGAGCCGCAAAAGATTCGCGCCGGCGCGGTAATCGTCACCGGCGAAACCGCCAAACGGCGCAACGCACAACAGGTCGCACAAGCACTGGCCGACCTCGCCGGAGATTTTGTCGTGGCGGGCGCCGGCGCCAACATGGAGAGCGTTTTGGCTGCCCGCGGCGCCGGTGCATTTGCAGCATCACGAATGAGTGGACGAACGATCTTGAATGCAGACATTGGCGGCGGCACAGTCAACGTTGCCGTCATTCAATCAGGAGAATCGGCCGACACTTACACCCTGGCAATCGGCGGTCGATTCATGCAACTGGATGCGACCGCTCGAGTAACTCATATCACTGAGCCGGGCAAATCGCTGCTCGCCACTCGCGGAATCGAGGTGCATCCGGGAGAGACTCTCGATGTTTCCTTCTTATGGCAGTTGGGAGAGATGGCGGCCGAGTGCATTTTCGATTTTCTGACGAAAACCGGCGCGGCGCCTGACTCTTTAATCGTGACAGGGGCGACGCATGCCGTGGGAAAAATCGATGACTATTGGATTTCCGGCGGCGTAGCTGAGCTGATGCGCGCTGATAGCGATGATGAAAGTCTGGAAACATTGATTCCGTATGGCGATATGGGAGTTTTTGTTGCCACTTCGTTGAAGCGCAGGTTCGAGTGCGCCGGCGTCGAATTCGTCGTGGCCAACTCCGCCATTCGCGCCACCGTCATCGGCGCCGGCATGCATGCGCTGCAACTGAGCGGCAGCACGATTGAAACTTCCGACACGGCACTGCCGATTCGCAATCTGCCTCTCGTGCGATTGAGTGTTAACACTGAGCTCGACAGTGCAGAGCAGATGATTGCACGAATGAAATCGCAATTAGCTCAACACGATCTCGATTGGACTAAGCGTGCCATCGGAGTCTATCTGCAGTTGAATGGAGAACTTGGCTACCAGCGCTTGAAGAAGCTGTCAATGGAACTTGCCCAAATGTTCAAAATGCTGTCAGCGAGCCAACCATATATAACAATCGTTGAGCACGACGTAGCGGCTGCGTTGGGCATGCTTCTCAGGCAACAGCTCGAAGGATGCCAATTGATCGTCATCGATGGAATCGAGCCGGAGGACGGCGACTATATCGACATCGGAAATCCCCTGGTGCACAGCCAGCTCGGCTCGTCTGCCACCGCACTGCCAGTGGTGATCAAGAGCCTCATATTTAGTCAGTAGGGTTCGCTGCCGGCACCCTGATTATGCAAAAGCAAAACCGTCGGGCGACTTGTATGCGACGGAAACCGTAGGGGCGACTTGTAGTCGCCCGATTGCACGGATCCGAACTGCATTGGCGCGATCTGTTGACACTTGGTTTCGCAGAACGGATGTGCAGAAAACCGTAGGGGCGACTTGTAGTCGCCCGCTTACACAGATCCGAACTGCATTCACACGATAGTGGTTCGCTAAAACATATATCTAGCCCGCATATACCGGACGGCCGTAGAACTTGGACTAGATGAGAGTTTTGTGTAGTCGGCTTTTGACAGGGCTCACGAAGTCAGTATAATTGACCGTTGTGGCTTAGAGCCATTGCGTAAGCGAGGAGCAATTTATGAAGAAGTCTGTATTACTAGCGATGCTCGCGACGACCTTGTTGGTCGCCACCGTGCCATCGTACGCCGCTGGCAGCTCGAGTGACAGTTTCGGCACCAAGATGAAAAACGGTCTGCTTTGGGGACCCAGAAAAATTGGCGCTGGTTTCAAAAAGATCGGCGACAAGATGCACGGCAACAAAACGCCGAAAAGCAAATAATTGAGCGCAAGCTCTAAACGAATTGCGGGCAGCTCGAATGAGCTGCCCTTTTCGTTGGCGTCCGTGAAACTGCTGTGGAGCGCCGGGGGAAAATTATTACTGTCAGTAATCGCTCACACAAAGCTGCAGTCCAACAGCATCGCCCGCTGCAAGCGCCGCAGGTATTCTTCGCGGCGGATCGAAGTTGCGCCGAGCGATCGCAGATGCGGGGTCATGTACTGCGAGTCGAGCAGGCTATAACCGCGCGCTTTCAATCGTTCGATCAGAAAGACCAGACAGATTTTCGAGGCATCGCGCTCGATGTGAAACATCGACTCGCCGAAGAAGGCGCCGCGCAGACAGACGCCGTACAAGCCCCCCGCCAGTTCTCCGTCTTTGTACGCCTCGATTGAATGTGCGAAGCCGAGATAGTTGAGGTTCGTATACGCCTCGACAATCTTATCTGTGATCCATACACCTTCATCCGTTCCTTCCCGCGAACAATGCTGAAGAACCTCTTTCCATGCGGTGTTGATGCCGATTTGAAAGACGCCCTGACGATATGTGCGCAGCAATCGCTTGGGCGGATCGAATTTGTCCAAGTCGAAGACGCAGCGCGGATCCGGTGCATACCAGCGGACATCTCCGGACTTATCACCCATCGGAAAGATTCCTGATGCGTATGCACGCAGCAATAGTTCCGGCGTTAGGTCCGTCGGCATCAAAGGCTTCACTTCGCTGGCTTCGGCGGTATCGAGAATGTGCGAATGTACGCGATGAGCTGCTTCATCTCTGCCGGGTTGACGAATCTGTCACCGAAAGAAGGCATTCCCTCGGCGGGGTTGCCCTCGCGAATCATGTCTTCGAGCGCTTTGTCGCTCTTGTATTTCTCATTGAATTTTTTGCCTTTCAATGGTTTGCTTGGCTGCAACGTGTTCTCGCCGCCGGGATGGCAGTTGACGCACATCAATTTCTCGAAAATCTTTTTCCCCGCCGCCACTTGCTTATCGTCGGCGCTGGCGAGCGTCGCACCGAAAAGGGAAACCGATGAGGCGATGGCGATGACCAGGAAAGCGCAGAGGCTATGGTCAATGAGCCTTTTCATATACCTTGAAAGCGTACTTGATGCCATTCTCTTCGCGGGGTGGTTGTTCTTCCACCAGACTGAACCGTTCCTTATATAAGGGAAAGAATACATCACATTCGAATTTGCCGAAAACTTCGGTGATGTAAAGGCGCCGGCATGAGGGATGCTCCATCGCTTCTTCATAAATGCGGGCGCCGCCAATGACGAAAGTCTGTCCGCAATTGTGCGCGGTGGCTACTTTGAGCGCGTCGTCCAACGATTTGCAGCTGACAACCCCAGGCGGTAAATCGAGGTTGATGTTGCTAGTCACGACAATATTGAATCGGTCCGGCAACGGGCGAAACTTCGCGGGAATCGACTGCCACGTTTTGCGTCCCATAATGACGGCATTTTGACTGCCAACGTTGCTGTTGCGCCCCGTAGTCAGGCTGCTGAAATTTTTCATGTCGTCGCGCAGCCGCCAAGGCAGTTGATTGTTGACGCCAATGCCGCGGTTGAGGTCGCACGCAACCACCAGATCGAATTGATTTTGCACTTCGCTTCTCGCTACACAGACACGGGAAACTTGATGAATCCCTGATGGCTGTAGTTTATCAGTTTGAAATCTTCGTATTTCAGATCGAAGAGCGGCTTGTCTGCTATCTCTACGGTGGGCAAAGGTCCCGGTGTGCGTTGCAGTTGCGTCTTCAATCCTTCGAGATGATTGAGGTAAATGTGCGCATCGCCGAGGGTGTGCGTGAATATTCCCGGCGTCAGATTGCACTCCTTCGCCACCATCATCATGAGCAGTGCGTAGCTGGCAATGTTGAAAGGCACTCCCAGAGCCATATCCGCCGAGCGCTGATAAAGCTGGCAATCGAGACGTCCGCTCTTGCTGACAAAGAAATGAAACATCATATGGCAGGGCGGCAAAGCCATTTTATCGATGTCCGCAACGTTCCATGCGCTGACGATTATTCGTCGTGATTGCGGATTGTTTTTGATCTGATCGATCGCCTGTTGAATCTGGTCGATGTGACCTTTCTGGTAAGTTCCGGTTTTGTCGTCGAGCGTGTATTTCGGCCAATTGCGCCACTGATAGCCGTAAATCGGTCCGAGCTCGCCGTCCTCATCAGCCCACGCATCCCAAATCGGTGTGTGCTGCGTCAGTTCGTCGTTGATATTGGTAGAACCTTTGAGAAACCAGAGCAACTCGCGCAAGATGCCTTCGAACTTGACCTTCTTCGTGGTTAGCAAGGGAAAACCTTCGCGCAGATCGTATTTGGCTTGCATGCCGAACAATGCGATCGTCCCGGTGCCGGTGCGGTCCTCGCGCGCTTCGCCCTGGTCGAGAATCTGTCTTACGAGATCAAGATACTGTTTCATCTTCGCGCTCCTCGCCAGGCGCCATGCTGGACGCCGTTTCCTCTATCTTAAAGTATACGGGCAGAGGCGCAGTTCAACTGCAGTGGCGGAGATACGCCGAATCAATAACGTGGATATCTTCCGCCTATTATTCGCTAACTCATGCGTAAGTACAGCGTATGTTCGATCGACTACAATACTCTGCTGTTGTGGGGCAAAATAAGAAATGAGGTCGTATATGCGCTATCTGCGTCTCGGCAGCCTTTGCTTCGCCGTCGTCGTGTTTGTGAGCGGGGTTCGTGTCGGTTGTGAAGAACTGACGCCCACCCAAACGTATCTTAAATACTACGATGTGCTTGTCAAAGCGCAGAGCGTCGATGAGATAAAGCCCTATCTGACTAAAGCAAGAATCGCGCAGGTTGACGCGTCCAAGCCGGATGAGCAGAAGATGCTGTTCGGCGTGATCAAGATGCTGACACCGCAAGTTGTTCATGTTGAATCCGAGAGCATCGACGGCGATTCGGCAACATTGAAAGTGGATGGAGAGAAGACGCCGCAACCGGGGACGGAAAAAGACGTACTCAAGGGCATCGGCGACAAACAATCCGGAACCGTCACTATGCAGCGCTCAGACGGCACGTGGAAGGTCGACAAAGAAAGCTGGAAAGGCGAGCCAATAACCATCAAGTAACTGTCGTCGAGATGAATTTGTTGGCTGGAGGCGATGACAAGCGCTCGGAAGATATCGAACAAGATCTATCATTTATATCCGCGCAACCGATGAACCGTTGAGTTGCAGCACTCTTTCCTGGAGAAGACATGAGCACCCAGACAAAAGTCAAAACGCAAGGCATTCGCATTGAGAAGTCCGGCGGACCCGAAGTGTTGCAATACACCACCTTCGAAATCAACGAACCCGAAGCGAATCAAGCGCTGGTCAAAGTCCATGCTGCCGGCGTTAACTTCATCGATACCTACCATCGCAGCGGCAAGTATCCTTTCGCCCTGCCCGGAACCCCCGGCTTAGAAGGAAGCGGCGTCGTCGAGAAGGTTGGCGCGAACGTCAAAAATGTAAAAGCCGGCGATCATGTCGCATGGTCGTCCACACCTGGTTCTTATGCGGATCACATTCTGGTTGAAGGTGATCGGTTGATCAGAGTTCCGGACAAAATGTCTTTTGAACAAGCGGCTGCGTTTCCGCTACAAGGCATGACCGCGCATTATCTGCTGCACGAATTCTACAAAGTGAAAAAAGGCGACAATGTCTTGGTTCATGCTGCTGCGGGCGGTATGGGACTTCTGCTCACACAATGGGCGAAGAACATGGGTGCCAGGGTTATTGGAACCGTATCGACGGAAGAGAAAGCAAAGGCGGCGAAGGCAGCCGGCGCAGACGACGTTATCTTGTATTCGACACAAGATTTCGTCGAAGAAACCAAAAAACTGACCAATGGCAAAGGCGCTGACTACATCGTCGACGGTGTCGGCAAAACCACTTTCACGAAAAACCTCGATGCCGTCAAAACTTGCGGCTGGATCACGCTCTACGGCTCCGCCAGCGGTGCTGCAGAACCACTGGCTCCTAACTCGCTGCAAGCCAGAGCCATCACCGTATCCGGTGGCAGCCTGTTCAATTACATCGTCACGCGCGAAGATCTGGAAATGCGCGCTAACGCCGTAATCAAAGGCATCCAGGAGGGCTGGTTGAAACTGAACGTCGACCACACTTTCACCCTCAACGAAGCCAAAAAGGCCCACGAGATGCTGGAAGGACGGCACACAACCGGCAAGATTATCTTGAAAGTTCGAGAGTAATCGTCGACGGTTCCAGACTAGTCGCTGCCGACAAAAGCACCGACAAGGGCGCCTTAACGGCGCCCTTTGCTTTTCTGGGAGCGCCGGCATCTTGCCGGCTTCAGAGCTCGACGATTGCGTTCGACTCAACGATTCTGTGCTCCACGAAACTACCAGGACCGCGGCGCTCCAGCGCCGCATTGGAGTGGCCGCTTTTCCGAGCGCGTTCATTCACGATTGTGTTTTTGCAGTTCGGCAGCGCTCGATGAACGCATTCGCTGCGGAGCTGGAGCTCAACGCTCCTTGTCGTGTCATTCGAACTTGCGGTTGCCTTTCAATTTACGCAGTCTCTTCGCCAGTCGATCGGCGGTTTCAGCATTGAGCGCACCGACCTTGCCCCCGAGTATCAACGTTTCTTTCAGGAACGACTCGGCGAAGTGATCTTCTGTGCGGAAAAGGAATTCTGCGTATTTTATCTTGTATTCATACAAAGTTTGCTTATCCTCTTCGAACAAGCTCAAAAGCAAAGTGTAGGCGGATTGTGCTCTCCTAATCTCCCCAACCTGCGAATACATTCGTGCTAAGCAGTACAGAGCATGTCCTTTCTGTTCTCGAGCATAGGTCATCAGCTTCTTATCCTTCCAGAAGGAAGCTTGCAACGAACAGTAAGCCTCAGCCTCATCAAAGCGCACCGCCTTGAGAAGCATATCGCAGACGTCTTTGACGGTATTGTGAGTAAAACGCGCACCCTCATAGACAAGCGCATGCACTCGATTCGTCGCGTCGTGAGCTAATTCAGCTTTGCCCATGCCTGCGTAAACGGTGGCGAGCAGAGAGTCACAGTATGCCGCTCTCGGTGGTTGATCTTTGTATATAGCTTTCAATCGAGTTAGTATGCACCGCGCAAATTCGTAGGCTTGTGCTGATGATTCGCACGGCACGATGTTCCAGGCTCGGCAATTATCTATTGCGGTCCTTCTTGTTGTTTGGTCGAATGGAGCATTTGCTGATTCCAGGTGTAGCAGCCAGTCCCCATGCAACTTGAATGAAATCGCTTTTTCGAACGCATCCGTAGCGATTTTATCCGCGAACGGGAGGTCCAAATACTCTTCCGATCCGAAGAGTTGTTGGACTTCATGCTTAATCAACGCGGTTTCGAGCGGGTGCAACGGAGCGTACAACAGTGAGTTGGCATATCCCGCAGCCCATTTTGCCTCTGCGAGATCCGGAGGGTGGTATACCTGCGCTACGAATTTGTTCGCCTGAGAAAACTGAGTTCTGCTCGAGGACAAGGCTGCGTTCTTCCAAACCCCGACAGGCACGCCGTGCTTCAATGCTTTGTGAATTGCGAAGCTCAAAAGAGTGCGCATGTGCGGCTCAGCACAGAGCGACGGATCAATGTCTTGCATCTCCGAGCACAGTTCGAGCAGATAATTAACCGCGGCGGACGAGAGGTTCTGATTGTCCGAAAGAAATGTGGCGATTCCAAGGCAAATGTACTGAACGTCTGGGTCTAACGCTGTCACTTCTTTGCCCGGCACTTTGGATTCCAGAGAACAGAGCGTGCATAGAGCACGCAGGGCGAGAATCTCGGACCCTTCATCTTTTGCGGTTGCTATGTCAAAAGCCTTTTCCGCGGCTTTCTTTGCGCGGAGAAAGTCACCTTCGGCCAGTGGACTGACCACTAGCGAGGTCGGATCTTCGAGAGATGCGACGGGTTGAATCTTTCTTCTGATGAAATCCGAGTATGAAAGTAGCGCGTCTACCACCCGGTGCGACCCACCTTCAATCGTGGCTTCGGCTATCTCATCCTTCAAAGTCTGGAGCTGTTCCTGTACTTTGATGTTGCGTTCCAATTTGAACTGTGATGTTTTTCCTGATTGCCACAGCGTGACTTCTATAGATCGCGTGCGTGGTCCATGCAACTCAGCTGGCACGTCGTCCAAGTAAAAAACGTGAGTGTCGCCTATCCAGACCAACTCGTCGTAAATTTTAATTCCGCTTTGCGCGGCTGATGAGCCTTCGACGACAGTTTCCACCAGCCACTGGTGATCGTATTTCTTTACGCTAAAACCGGGATAAAAGCAATCAATGGGCGGTGGCGGTGGTTCAGGGGGTGTGCCTGCTTGCGCAGTAGATTCGACTTTGACTGGAGTCAGATCAATTATCTGTTCTTCACGATGCGGCGCTTCGATTTCCACCGTTAGATTTATGTCGAGCGATCTTTGCCGCGCGGAAAAGGCAAGCGTTCCATCGGTTGTCGCAGTGACTGTCAGATCCACAGTGGCAGACTCGCCTTGAGGCAACTCCTCGAGAATACTGATGGTGGCAACTGGAGCGACCTCTTCTCCGGTGTCCGGGCGTGTCTGAAAAATGGACGCAGTAATTTTTCCTTCTTTATCCGGTGCTAGAAGTGCATGTCCGGAAATTGGAACCGGGCTGTCCTTCGCTACCGCACCGCGGACGTGCTCTCCCTGCGCTACAACTGTTGGATCCGCAAGGCAATCCCAAATTACCCACTCTTTTGCTTGTCTTACCAATAAGGCGGCATAAATTGCAGCACCTGCGGACACGTTTGCGTACCGCCTATCAGCTCGATAGGCTTTAGTTAGTATCTCGTCCATAACTTCGTGCAGTAACCAACAACGTGTAGATTCGCCGGTTAAAACAACTCGGACGATTTCTTGTCTGCCCGTACACGTATCGTCAAAAAGTGATTCGATTAACTGCTGTAGCTCTTTGCGATAATTTTGGAGATAGAGGTTTGCCTTAGTGCGATCAATGTTGATGAACTGATCGCCCAGATCAAGCGCAACTGTGTGACTTCGCTCTAGACCTTGCTTTGCCGCATCGCATTGCGAGTGCAGCAGATCCGCGCCGCAACTGAGATTATGCTCTTCGCGCAGGGCACGTGAGAGTTGGCAGGTGATTTCGTGTCCCGACAATTGCCGGTTGCCTCGGACTGCCTTAACTTCCAACAATCCATTTTGAATGTCGATTATGGACGCTTCAAACGTGTAAGTCCCGCTTGAAATGACAAGCAATTTACCATTACGGATGTTTGTCGTGAAGGCGATGTCTAAAGCCGCCGCAGTTGGCTCGTTGAGCAAGCCGAGCACCTGGATGTCTGCTTCCTTCGCTGCCTCGATAAGACACGCCCTTTGGTGATGGGTGAAGAACGCTGGCACGGTGATGACAGCTTTTGCCAACAACCGCTTTGTGCTTCTTTCGATGCGCTCTTTCAGGCTGCGCAGGTAAGTGGCAACGAGGTCGGTCGATGAAGTGACATAATTGCCGTATTTGACCGCATAGCCGTACGACACGCAGTATTTGAGGCTATGCACGAGGGCATTCTTCTCGACTGGAAGCGAAAGGACGTCTTCAACCAACGCTCTGTATTCGTGTGGGCTGAGCGAATGCACGGCGCCTTCTGCGAATGTGGCTACTCGGCAGAAATTGCTGCCGAAGTCCATGCCCAAGATCAGGTATGGCGCCAGTTCTGAGCCGACGATGTAGGGCGGGGGCACACCGGACTGTGGTCCGCCGTACTGGCGTTCGGGCAGCGGCTTGGCGGGCGGTTCTTCAACCCGTGGAGGCAGCAAAACGACTGTTTTTTTCTGTTCCATCCGTGCACCCGACTGCGGCTACTCTTCCATTATTAACCACCGCCTGATAATCCGGGAGGGCCACCAAAACTCGCACCGGTTTTGCCTTCGAGAGTTTGGCCGCGGCTGAATTGCGGGCAAAATACAGATACGGTATCCGGTGGCATGAATGCCTGACAAACCGTCGAATCGAGAGACGACCCAAGCGGACCAAGCATCTTTTGAAATGCGTCCGTGCCCGAAGTGCGGACTGTTGCTCGATCGCACCGTGGCTGTGTGCCCTCGCGACGGCACTGCACTGATCAAGCCAATTGAGCAAGATTCTAATTTTTTAAACAAGTACGAATTTCTCGGGACAATCGGCTCCGGCGGCATGGGCGTCATCTATAAAGCCCGCCAGGTCGTCATGGACAAGGTCGTGGCGATCAAAATGCTCCATCAGCATCTCGTATCGCCCGAAGCGTTCCGGCGGTTTCAACTGGAAGGGCACGCTGCCGGCATGCTCTCGCACCCGAACATAATCGCCATCTACGATCTGGGCATCACTGACTCCGACCAACCGTACATGGTGATGGAGTTTGTCGATGGAATAACGCTCTCGCAGTTGATTGCTTCGGGCCAGACGCTTACCGTCGCACGTTTTGCCAAGATTTTCCTCCAGGTATGCGACGGTCTAGCCCACGCGCATGGCCGCAATGTGTTGCACCGAGACATCAAACCGAGCAACATCATGTTGGTGCGTGCTAAGGATGGCACCGAGCAAGTGCGCATCATGGATTTCGGGATCGCCAAAATTGTCGATGACACCGTATTTGGTGGGCAGAAACTGACGAAAACGGGCGACGCCATCGGAAGTCCGCTGTACATGAGCCCTGAGCAAGGCAAGGGAGGCGCAGTCGATGGGCGTTCTGATTTGTACTCCCTGGGATGCGTCATGTATGAGGTTCTCTCCGGCAAGCCGCCGTTTATGGGCTCGACCACTATGGAGACGCTGTTGAAACACTTCAACGAGCGCCCAGTTCCGCTGACGAGGGTGAAGACACACCGCATCGAGCCTGAACAAGATGCGATGGTGATGAAACTGCTGCAAAAGGATCCGGCTCTACGTTATCAGTCGATGAGTGAGCTGATGAATGATTTGCAGTTGCTGCTGGCGGCGAGCGGGCGCGGTATTGGGCGGTTTAACTTGCCCATCGAGCAGCACAGACGAGCTATGCGGATGGTCAAACTGTCTGCTGTCTTACTCGTGGTAGCTCTAGTAGTGGCAATCTGGGGACAGGACGTTTTACGCGCTGGGCGCGACATGTACAAATCGTACAGCACCCGCAATTCGCGCGATCGGCGCATCGCGTCCCAGCTGATCTCTGACGGAAAGCAGATGAATCTGTCTGAAATAATTCTCGAGTCGAAGGTCAACGACGATGACTTGAAGCAAATCGTCGCACCAAAAGTGGAAAAGCTCAACGTGAGCAACTCGGATGTGACGGATGCCGGATGCGGATCCCTCGATTGTCCGAATGTGACGGAGCTTCAATTGGACAACACCAAAGTTAGCGAACTGAAGTTTCTTTCGAAATTTCCGCTCATCCAGGATCTTTCGCTGAAATCAACGCATCTGGAGAAGAACGCTCTTAAGAATGTTGGCGAACTTGCTAATCTCGAGCAATTAGACCTTCAGAACGCTGATTTCGACCCTGCCACTCTTGCATACCTTAGTGGTTTGGGCAAAATATCAATGCTGAACTTGCGTGATGACCCACAGGTCACCCCAAAGTATGCGCATGAGCTCGAGATTAAGTTGGGCGAAAAGAACTTCAGAAACGAGAAGGATCAAACAACTGAAATCATTAGAGACTCCGGTTATCCGGTAGCGCCCGGAACCATCAAGATTTACATCTCATCGGGACAACATTTTGTCGAAAGTGGCAACTTCGCACTTTCTCGGCATGACGAAAAATCTCTCCATAATGCCAATCGTCTCTACGAAGCGGCTGAACGAGACTTCCTCGATCAAAAGAAATTTTCTGACTACGCTGAGGCTGTCCGTTTGCATGCCAACTGCTTGCTTCTTCTCCATGATTTCGCAGGAGCGGAAGGGCTTTATCGCAATGCGATCAAAGTAGTGACGGCGCTGTCGCCCGGCAATATCGGTTTGCCTGTGTTGTATGCGGGCGAAGGTGCCGCGATGGATGCGCAGAACGACCCGGATGCATGCACGGTCAGGGAAAAGGCTGCGGCGATATTCAAAGCCCAACACTCTAGCAGTGAGTCCGCTGTCAACAACATGATGGCATTGGGACAAGAGTACATATCACTCGGGCAGTCTGATAATGCTGTTCAACGATTGATTGCGGCGCTGGAGATGGCGAAGCAAAATCAGAATCCTGAACTGATCGCCAAGGCATCAGTGGCGTTGGGAGATGCGTGGACTGCGGCGGCGCAATTTGACAAGGCGATCTCGTATTACGAGCGTGCCACCGATGTGTACGCCGGCACTAAATCAGCTTCGGGAAACGATGACAACGTGGATTGCGAACTGAAAGTTGCCGACGGGTATCATCACCTGAGCCAGGATCCCAAAGCAGAGGCTTACGTAGTGCACCTCTTGAACGACAAGTCGTTGCCGCCGAGAGCGCGAGACAAACTGCTGCACAAAATGATTGAATTACTCGAGGGGCAGAATAAGCAGACCGAAGCAAACGATTACATCAAACAGCTTTCTTCGAAATAGCGCAGCAACCATCCGGGTGGCGCAAGTTCTTCGCCGAGACCGCGACCTCTTCGCCGGTGCCGCGACCTCTTTCCTGTTTCTCTGAGCAAGGCACCTGCTAGGTGACCACGAGGTCACTTTTGAGCACCACCGGAAACGTAGACTAATGCAGGGGATTCGGACTTTTTCGCTACCGTTGTCAGGGAGCGGATTTTGGTCACAAGATCTAGGCACAACTGGAAGGCATGAGCATTTTACGCGCGAATCCTGAACGCGGTGTGCTTTCGCGGTCCACGCGCAACAGCCAACCTAATCGTGGCTGTCAGGGCCGCCGATGTAGTGCTGGATCATCTGTTCCCATTGCGGCCAATCGTGGGCGAAGCCGTCCCATTCACGAAAGGCATGCCAGATGCCTTTGCCCCAGAGAATGTCGGAAAACCACTTGTTATTGGCGTACAAAGGATCGGCCGTGCCAATCGGAATAATGATGTCGACTTGCTTCAGATCCTCGATGTGCTGAGCATCGTGCAAGTTAGCGACGAATTCGCAGGGGCTGCCGAGACGAACGAAATCGTTCATGTAATCGCCGGTCCATTCGCGCACGTCGTACACACCGCTCATTCCCAACGCACGGTTAAACGAGCGGGGAAAGCGCGAGACAATACTCATCGTGTGATAGGCACCAAAACTGGCTCCTGTTGCGATCACATACGGATTGTCATTCTTCGAATGAGAGAACGGCAAAACCTCGTTGATGATGTAGTCCTGATATTGCAGGTGACGGCGCGTCTTGTCGTCCGGATGAGCGTTGCTAAACCAGCTTTCGCTGTCGACGCTGTCTACGCAGTAGAGCTGAATCCAGCCGTTGTCGATATGCCGCTGAATTGCATGGTGCATATTGCGGTTTTCCCAGTCGAAATATCGCCCCTGGGAAGTGGGAAAAACAATCGTCCTGGCGCCCGCGTGCCCGAATACGAGCAGCTCCATGTCGCGGTTGAGCGAAGAACTATGCCACTTGTGATACTCTCGATGCACTGGTAATGTCGCCTGTAGTCGGTGTTGCCGACCAGATCCTAGCATGGCCTCTTGACCTAATCATCTCGCCGTCATGTACCTTTGCGATTGTTGAAGGTTCCACTCCTGGCAGCCCCGCCCGCCTGAGGGGCTCAGCAACTTTACTTAAAACACAACGGCTGAGCCCATAGTTATAATCATGCTGCGGCTTCCCAGCTTTGGCTTTTCATGAACTCAGTCTTTATCTCCCCTCATTTTCCTCCCAACTTCTTGCAGTTTTCGCAACAGCTAAAAGCGGCGGGTGCCAAAGTACTCGGGCTGGCGGACGAACCCTACGATGCACTCTCCACCGATCTGAAAAACAGCTTGACCGAATATTTTCGCGTCAACAACATGCACAACTACGATGAGTTGGTGCGCGCGCTGGGATATCTCACGCATAAATACGGCAAGATCGATCATCTCGATTCGCACAATGAATTCTGGCTCGAGACAGATGCGCGTCTGCGAACGGATTTCAACATTCCCGGCATTAAGCTGAAGGACATCGACAAAATCAAACGCAAGTCCGAGATGAAACGTGTTTTTCTCCAGGCCGGTTTACAACCAGCTCGCGGGAGAGTTTGCAAAACCGAAGAAGAGTTGCGCGCCTTTATCAAAGAAGTGGGCTACCCCGTCGTGGCAAAGCCGGACGTGGGCGTCGGCGCGGCGAAGACGTTCAAGATCGAATGCGAGACAGACATCAAGCCGTATCTCGAAGAGAAGTTGAGAGTCGATTACATAGTCGAAGAGTATGTCTTCGGCGAAATCATCACGTTCGACGGACTCACTGACAAAGACGGCAAACTCCTCTTCTCATCGTCGCTTCGCTACAGCCGAGGCGTGATGGAAGTCGTCAATGAGAACTCAGATATCTATTACTACTGCGTTCGCGACATCGAAAAGCCGATTGAAGAAGCCGGGCTGGCGACTTTGCAAGCTTTCGACGTGCGCGCCCGCTTTTTTCACTTCGAGTTTTTTCTCAACGAGAACGGCTTGGCCATTCCTCTCGAAGTCAATATGCGTCCGCCTGGTGGCTTGACTATCAACATGTTCAACTACATGTTCGATCAAGACTGTTACAAAACTTGGGCCCAGATGATTGTCAATTGTGAATCAAAACCGATGGGACCGCGCCAATATTTCGTTATATACGTCGGACGAAAAGACCATATACCGTATGCGATGGCGCACTCGCAGGTGTTGGAAAGTTACAAATCGATGATGTCTCATCACGAACGTCTCAACAACGTGTTTTCCAATGCGCTCGGCAACTATGGATATGTTTTGAGACATCCAGAGTTGCAACCTCTTCTCGATGCAGCAGAGGCAATTCAGAAGCGTTCTGCATAGCCAATCGTAGACTGCTATCAGGTAGTGCCATCAGATGCAGTGCAATGCATAGTTCAGCCAAACTAATGTTGCAAATGCTCAAATCTGAAAGGTCTTAACTTGTCCTTAGTGTGCATTTGGGAATATGGTGCAATCAGCAAAGCGTTGCCCGCGCATTTGCCGAAATTTTTTTCCACAGGGGAGTCGTGCGTCAGCGTCTTTTAGACGCTGACGTTCACGCTTTCAGGGGTTTTCGCTTGTTGGGCAATGTGCGGATCCGGGTGTCGTTTGCGTCTGTGGCAAAGCTGTGGCAATTTCAACAAGAAATATTTCAAGATGAGTGTTCTGCTGATAGCGAGCCCATTTGCCGCTGCAACTGACTTTCTTGCTGACTACTATGAGTTACGTCCTGGCGGCATAGAACAACAATACGCTACGGTTGCATTTACCCGACGATCTTGCTCTTGACACAAAAATGCGTCTGAGGGGCTGGAAAGAGTGAATGGGGGAGCGTCTGAGTATCGGTTTAACTGTGCAAATTGATATATATTGGTCTGTTCTTTTAGCCAAACTGTTCATTGGGAAGCAAACCAAATATAAGCACCATATATATCTTCGTTATGTGGCATACCAGATCGTTTGCGGTTGCTGATACCAGTTGTACTGCTGATAATCAGAGTTTTGCGCAGGTTATGAGAAAGGTCACACGATAGAAAAATGAGCCGCGTTCAATGGTGTGTTGCAACTCACTTTGCCAAATCGATATTTCTTCGTCGGTGAGTTTCCCTTCAGCACGCAGCATCTGCGGCCATTCCAGCAACCCAAAAGCGTCTTCGGGATTAGTCAAAACGAGAGTATATTGTTCGGTATGAGTTGAAACCGGTGCAAGAGTTGCGAGCATCCCACCAATTTCGGAAGCGATAGTTGGATTGGCTGCATGTCCTTTACGATAGTTCGCGATCCTCTCAGTTATATGTCCGGCATCGACGCCGATCTCGAGCGTGCTCTGATCCGGATCAACGATAGCGATTCGCCCACCTGACTTAGTAACGCGCAATAGCTCTTTGAGTGCTTTTATCGGATGCGAAAGATGTTGAAACAGTCGATCCGCGCGACAAGCATCGAAGTAGTCGGAGCTGAAACGCAAATCATGCGCGTCACCTTTGGTGATTGTGATGTTTGCGTGTTCGCGGTGGGAATGTTGAGCGCGTTCGACCATGCGTTCTGAGCAATCGACGCCAAAGACCTTTCCAGCCGCTCCCACCGCGTGCGCCAAAGGCATCAAGTCTGCTCCAGGTCCGCAACCCAAATCCAACACCCTGTCGCCCTGCTCTAGCTCCAATAACTCAATCGTCCGAGCTTTATACGCCCGGCAAAACGGCCACTCCGCCATCTTCTGCTGCCAATCAACAGCCGCCTGCGGGTCACTCGCCCTATCCACATCCGACCAAATGTTCATGTAGCAGTTGTGCCCGATGTTGAGGGAGGTAGCCGGTTCTGTGGAGCGCCAGCCGCCGTGCTGGCACCGAAGCTAGGCGACCTAGAAGCCATCGCCTATCTGTTCGGCGCGCCCGGGCCAGTATGGACGACTTGCGTCGCCCGGCGCTGGAAACCTCTGGGGCACGTGCAGTCGCCAGCACTGAAGTAGGGGCGACTTGCAGTCGCCCGTTTAAACGGCTCTGTAAGCTGTTCCGTACGCGGTTGCAACCGGTCTCGTCGGAAGTGCAGCTGTCTCCCGGGTATGTATACATAAGAACGTCCGGCTCGCAGATTAAAATCTTGTGGAGCAATTGAACTTTAAGCGGCGTTTTTACGTAGTGCATGTATCGACGGTTGGTTGAGGCGCGAATTGCCATGTTACCTAGAAAGGATAGTTTAGCGACCAAAGGGATCGTTGCCCTTGCCACGGCTGCGTGGCTGACGGTTGGGACGGCGCCACAAATTACTATGGCGAGGCAGACGAATGCCGTGGCGAACTTGCCGCAAACGGCTGCTGGGGCTATGTCTAGTTCAACTATGACTGAAGACGAGAAGGTCATGCATGTGCTGAACCGCCTGACGTTCGGTCCGCGTCCGGGCGATATCGAAGACGTCAAAGCGATGGGCGTCGAGAAATTTATCCACATGCAGCTCAATCCTGACTCCATTCAACAACCTCAGGAGATCGTCGCGTTTTTGCAGAACGACGAAGCGATTAACAAGACGCCGATCGAACTCTTCAAAGAGTATTCGCCGGCGCTTATTAGAGCTGCGTTTCAAGCGAAGAAAAACGACAACTCTCAGAGTCCCGAAATGAAGGAAGAGGATAAAAAGGACGCGAAAAAAGAGATCGGCGCTAACTACAAAAAGATATACATGGGCACCGCCGAAGCGAGACTTCGCCGAGCGGTGGAAAGCCCTCGCCAATTAGAAGAAGTGATGACCGAGTTCTGGTACAACCACTTCAACGTTTCTGCTGACAAAGGTCTGTGCCATCTGTGGATCGGAACGTACGAAGAGCAAGCGATCCGTCCCAACGCTCTAGGAAAATTCAAAGACCTTGTGGAGGCGACGAGCCACCACCCCGCCATGCTGTTCTACCTGGATAACTGGCAAAACACCAAACCGGAAGCGGCTGCGGCAGCTAATCGCAAGGGCCGTTTTAAAGGACTTAACGAAAACTACGCTCGCGAGCTCATGGAACTTCACACCCTCGGCGTCGACGGCGGCTACTCGCAAGACGATGTGATTCAACTCGCCAAAGTTCTCACCGGTCTCGGTCTGCCACCACAACGCAAGCAGATGATGCTAGAAGCCGGCAGCGGGCGCGGACACCTGATGCAATCGGGCGCCTTCTTCGATCCCAATCGTCACGACTTCAGCACCAAAGTTCTTCTCGGTCACACAATCCGCGGAACGGGCGAAGACGAAATCGAACAGGCCATCGACATCCTCTGTAAAGAGCCGGCCACCGCGCACCATATAAGCTACCAACTGTGTCAGTATTTTGTCGCGGACGATCCGCCAACACCTCTTGTAGATCGCGTCGCTATGCGGTTCCAACAATCTGATGGCGATATTCGCTCAACTCTCGATGAGCTTTTTCAAAGCCCTGAGTTTTGGGACAGAAAGTACGAAAACGCCAAATTCAAAAACCCGTATCGCTATGTGCTGTCGGCGCTGAGAGCTGCCAACGTTGCCTTGGCTGACTACAAACCCGTCATTCAATTCTTCAATCAATTAGGTATGCCGTTGTACAGATGCCTCACTCCGGATGGCTATAAGAACACCCAGGAAGCGTGGCTCAGCCCTGATTCTCTCTTGCAACGCATTCAGTTCGCTTCCGGTCTTGGTGCCGGCAAGCTGCCCAACAATCCTCTTGACCCTTTGAGCGACACAGATGTTACTGCTGCGCTGAACGGAGAGTTTTCCAAACACACACTCGAAGTCGTGGCGCAATCGCCTAAACCTCTCAAATCCGCATTGCTTCTTGGTAGTCCCGAGTTTATGAATTATTAGGAGTTAGGAAAATGGATCGGCGAACATTTCTCAAATCGGCTGCTACCTATTCGCTCTCAATGCTGCTGCCAGGCGCACAGGCATGGGCATTCAGCAACGCGACGGGATCAAATAACAACAAAAAATTGGTGGTTGTCTTCCTGCGCGGCGCCGCGGACGGGCTAAACATTTTGGTTCCGTATGCGGATCCGGCGTACTACCAAGCGCGCTCGTCAATCGCCATTCCGCAGCCCGGGGCCGGCGACAACAGTGTCCTCAATCTCGATGGATCATGGGGACTGCATCCTGCGCTCTCGGCGATGATGCCGATGTGGCAATCAAAGAGCCTGGCGTTTGTGGCGGCATCCGGGTCACCGGACCCGACTCGTTCGCACTTCGATGCGCAAGACTACATGGAAAGCGGCGTCCCCGGCGCTAAAGTAATCAGCACCGGATGGATGAATCGCCTCGTCAGCATGCTGCCCGACAACCATTCGCCTCTGCGTGCAATCAACGTCGGACCGACAATTCCCCGAATTCTCGCCGGACCTGCATCTGTTGCTAACATGCAAATCGGACCAGCAGCTGGACGCAAGATGGCAGTGGATCGCCCCGCTATTGCGCAGGCGTTTCAAGAGCTTTACGCTGACAGAAAAGATGTGTTGGGCGAGAAATTCCGTGAAGGCATGGAAGCTCGGCAGAAACTTTCAAAAGAGCTCGAAGACGAGATGGAGCAAGCCAATCGCGGCGCTCCTGCTCCCAAGCAAAACCCTGATTTCGGCAAACAACTGGCGAAATTGCTGACCAAAGACCCGACAGTCCAAGTTGCGTTCGTCGCGTTCGGCGGCTGGGACACGCACGTCAATCAGGGCGCCGGCAAAGGACAACTGGCCAATCATCTGCAACCGTTAGGCAACGGATTGGCGGATTTGGTGCAGGGACTCGGTCCCATGTACGACGACACCACGATTGTCGTCATGTCGGAGTTCGGCCGAACCGCGCACGAAAATGGCAACGGCGGCACCGATCACGGTCACGGCAACATGATGTGGCTGATGGGCGGCGGTGTTCGCGGCGGCAAGGTGTACGGCAAGTATGACTCGCTTGCCTCGTCCGACTTGTATGAAGGGCGCGATTTGCCGGTTTCGACCGACTTCCGCAACGTCCTAGCCTCCGTGCTTGTCGGTCATATGGGATTGGAATCGAGCCAGATGGAAAAAGTTTTCCCGCATTTCAATGCCACCAATGGCGATGTCGCTAACATTGTCCACGCTTAGCTCGAGCGGCGTCGTCCGTGCTTGACGCCAGCCGAGTTCGCCGAAAACGGAGCGGATGCATACGCTCCGAATTTGGCTATGTGCACGCGCGTAGGGAGCGCGGCTCAGCGCCCATCGTCTAAATGTTAGGCTTGGAGCGGGTTTCGGCACGCTCAACCGCAGGGGCGACTTGCAGTCGCCCGCTTGCAGCGGCTTCCAGCGTCGTTCCGCGCGCGTAAGGAGCGCGGCACTAAAGCGCCGCATTGTCAAAGATGCTGTATTAGGGTGCAGTTTGGTAGGCATGCTACCGTAGTGGCGACTTGCAGGCGCCCGCTTGCAGCGGCTTCCAACGTCGTTCCGCGCGCGTAAGGAGCGCGGCGCTAAAGCGCCGCATTGTCAAAGATGCTGTATTAGGGTGCGGTTTGGTAGGCATGCTACCGTAGTGGCGACTTGCAGTCGCCCGCTTGCAGCGGCTTACTGTGCCGTTCTGTGCGTGATCTGCAACAACCTACCTGAACTCGGCGTCTTTCAATCCGAAATAATGACACAGGTACAGGCTATGCAACTGCTGCACCGCAACGCGGCGCACGTTGACGTCGAACGTCCTGTCCCCGCGCTTCACCGTGAGCGTGATCGCTGACCCCGGCTCTCCTCGCGTTTCGTGACAGTTCGGATTGCCATCCACCGCGACAATCCGGTCGCCCTTTTGCAAGATGCCCTCGACCGGACTGCCAGGATGGATCTCGACCACCGAGTTGCCAAATACCGATTGACGGTAGCCCAGGATGCCGACCGTGTTTGTGCTCAGGCTGACCCCAGCTTGCAAAATCGTCGCAAAACAAAGCTCAGCCAACATACGAGCCTCCAAGGGGTGGAACCGTCATATGGGAATGATAACCATTTTCATTCCGTTAGTCAAGCAGGCGACTGACTTATCATAGAGGGGCTTAGGTTAGCGGCGAGCGCCGCTGGTGCCTATTCGCGATCGAGTCTTCGTTTTTCTAGTCGGGTGCCACAAGCAAGTGTTCCTAGCCTGAAGGTCAGCAACTACAAATTATCGGCTTCGTCGAGAAAACTGAGCAGGCTTTGTTTGACGATTTCGAGAAGTTTTTGCGCGTTGGATTTGGCGGTGACGCAGACGATGATGCCTTGAGGAGCGCGGCCCATCTCGGACATTTCGATCATGGTCGGATCGAGACCTAGCCCGCATGCTTCTTCAACCCAGGCGATGGGTGCGGCGATGAAAAACTGATCGCGTTCGGCGAGAGAATGTTTGACGTCCGCCAGCGAGCCGTCTTCGATCATCATCATCTTCAACGTGCCGGGGACAACACGATAATTGGGAAACTCTTTGCTCTGATGTTTGTACCAATCGAGCGCGTTGGTCTGATAACCCTGATATTCAGCCACCAAGTATGCGACTTTGTGGTCCGCCAGCTTGCCTTTGAACAGCGGCAGCGCGCGCGTGATGCCCTCGCCGATTGGCATCTTCCCACTGAGAATGTCGCGTTTCAACTCTTGCAGCATGCGGCTAGGATAACGCAGCCATGCTGCGGAGTCTAGCGTGTGGGCGCGTAAATGAACCCGGTCCTGAAAGGTTAGTCTTACCGCTACTTGACCGAGGGCGTCCGAAACCACCGTTTCTTGGACGGAAATTTTTGGAACGTTTGCACTCATATCTAAATTACATGTCACCGGCCGAATTCGAGAAAGCACAGCTAGCGGACTGCCTTCAGTCAAGCGTCCGTTAAACCGTGGCCACCCCAGACAGCAATCACTTAGGCATTTTTGGTACGTTGATTGCAGAGTGCCATCAAAAACGACCAAGTTTGATTGCAGACAGCAATCACTTAGGCATTTTGGCACGTTGATTGCAGAGTGCAATCAAAAACGACCAAATTTGATTGCAGACAGCAATCACTTAGGCATTTGGCACGTTGATTGCAGAGTGCAATCAAAAACGACCAAGTTTGATTGCAGACAGCAATCACTTAGGCATTTGGCACGTTGATTGCAGAGTGCAATCAAAAACGACCAAATTTGATTGCAGACAGCAATCAGTTAGGCATTTGGCACGTTGATTGCAGAGTGCAATC
>DATNPN010000042.1:0-358373 GCA_036703195.1 Planktothrix sp.
TTCCAGAAATCGGACAGCAAGGGCAGCGCCGGTTAAAAGCGAGCAGCGTCGTCGTAATTGGTGCCGGTGGCCTCGGTTCACCGGCGGCTATGTATCTGGCAGCGGCAGGCGTTGGGCGCATAGGCATCGTCGACTTCGATACAGTAGACCTATCAAATCTCCAGCGACAGATCATTCATGCCAGTCGCGACGTAGGCATGGCGAAAACAGAGTCGGCACGCGAGCGCCTGGCGCAGATCAATCCAGAGATCGTAGTTGAGTTGTTTCAAGAGAAGATCGCTGCAGACAACGTGGAAAGCATCATTGCTTCGTACGACATCGTCATCGATGCCAGCGATAATTTCTCTACGCGATATCTGATCAACGACGCGTGTGTTCTGGGAAAGAAACCGAATGTCTTTGGCGCCATTTATAGATTCGAGGGTCAAGCAAGTGTTTTTGCACCAGACGCTGGACCTTGCTATCGATGCCTGTTTCCCGCGCCCCCGCCACCAGATGCAGTGCCCAACTGCGCCGAAGGCGGAGTGCTTGGTGTATTAGCTGGAACGATAGGCACCATTCAAGCAACAGAAGCACTGAAATTGCTTTTGGGAATTGGACAACCTCTTATTGGGCGCCTCCTTAAATACGATGCGCTCGCCATGCGATTTGATACTCTAAAACTCTCTCGCACCGCGACCTGCCCGGTGTGTGGAGACAATCCATCGATTACGAGCGTGCAGGAAGTTACCGTCAATTGCGAGACCAAAACAATGCACCATCATCCTGCCTCCGGCGTCGTCGAGATCTCTCCTGTCGAGCTCAACGCGAAATTGAAGACCGATCGTGACAAGATCGTCCTGCTCGACGTGCGGCAGCCGAACGAGCACAGCATCTGTCATCTGAAAAACTGCGTGTTGATTCCACTCAACGAACTACCGGAGCGCATGGGCGAGCTGGACAAAGATGCGGAGATTGTCGCCTACTGCAAGATGGGCGGACGCAGCCATAGAGCAGTGGAATTTCTCAACGCCAACGGTTTCAAAAACATAAAAAACTTAGTCGGTGGCATCTTGGGCTGGATCGAACAAGTCGACCAGAGCATGCCCTCGTACTGAGTTTTAACCGCCGCTCAGCGCGCAGATTATGTGCACAGTGTCTGACGGTTTGACAATCGTCTGCAGCGATTCGATCTGATCGCTGTTCAAGAAGATACGAATGTGCTGCCGAATTCGATCTTGCTCATCGATCATGCGAAATCTGATACCGGGGCACTCACTCTCCAGATTAGAAAGAACGTCCATGACGGTCGAACCGGATACGGAAATTTCCGCGCGTTCGGCGCAGTATGAACGCAACGGGCTAGGGATACGCACGATCATTTTTGTTCGATGACGGAGAGGGAGTAGATTTCCGGCAGATATCTCACCAGGCACGACCAAGATTTTCCTTCATTGATCGTACCCCATACCTCACCGCTCGTGGTGCCAAAATACAGTCCCAGTGGTTCGTTTTGATCAGAGCACATAGACTGTCTCTTAACCGTGAAGTAGGCATCGCATTTCGGCAGCCCTCGACTTTGTTGTTGCCAGGTCTCCCCGCCATCGCGCGTCATGAAAGCAGCCGGCTTACCGTCAGGGCTTGTTCTGGGCCAAACTGTCGTGCCATCCATGGGAAACACCCAAACCCGATCGGCGTCACGCGGATGAGCAACAATGGGAAAGCCAATATCTCCGACAGATTGTGGCATGTTGCGTCCGATGCGAATCCATCTTTCGGACGGACGATCTAAGCGATAAATGCCGCAGTGATTTTGCTGATATAAACGATCTGGATTAGCATCAGGAATGATAAAACAGTGAGGATCGTGTCCGTATTCAGGATCTTCATCAGGCAAGAAATCCGCTGCGCAGCCTCTATTTAGCGGACACCAATTTTTGCCGTTGTCCTTGCTTTCGAAAACTCCGCCGGATGAGATCGCAATGTACATGTGATCGGCGTTACGGGGGTCGATGCGAATCGAATGTACGATCTGACCACCTGGCGTGCCACCACCGTTCTTGATCCACTCGCTGTACATGGGATGGTCGTTAAAACCTTCTACTGGGTGCCAGGTATCGCCGTTGTCGTCGGTTCTGAACAACCCAGGAGGCGACGTGCCCGCATACCAGCGGCCCGGCTCGGTTGAGTGTCCGGGTGTAAGCCAGAAAACGACTTCGACCGCACGACCTTGCTCGGCCTCGCCAACTTTGGGAAAGGCCGGCGGCTTCGACGCTTCTTTCCACGTTTTGCCGCCGTCCAAAGAGCGAAACACTGTCGGTCCAAGATGACCGGTTTTAGCGGCAATCAACATGACGCTGGGATCTCGAGGATCGCACAGCATGTGATGGATAATATGTCCGAGAAAAAGTGGTGGTGAAATTTGCCAGCGCTGTCTGCGCGAATCAGCGCGCAAGAAAAATGCGCCTTTGCGAGTGCCAACCAACAAGGTCACCGATCGATTTTTGCTGTGCGAAGCAGCGGACTTACGAGCGGTGGGAATCCGTTTGCGGGCGATCGTTCGACTGCCGCGTGCCGATTTCTGCGTTGCAGCATTTGAGCGCTTTGAACTGGAGCTTCTGGTCGCCACCCGCCGGTTCCTCCACGTTAATGAAACAACAGTATATTCGCCTCTCTCAACGGATATATGGGACCGATTAAAGAAATTATCCTGCTCAATTAGTGGACCGACATCTTGGTCGAGCCCACTGTGGAATTTGCCGCTCCAATACCAGCAACGCGTTAGCCTGCCGCATTATTAGGCGCGCCGGATCGACTGAAGAGCTGGCGGTAAGACTGCAAGAATTTGACACGCATCGTTGGCGGATCACTCTCCTTGGTCAAGAAAGGCAGATCAGATTCCACCATGTACCTGATCACAAGTAGTGGAACAGGGCTTTGCAGCGGGCGAAACTTGGCGTTGTGTACTCCCGGCGCCTGGTGGTTTTTGTGAAACTCACCCAGCATCAAACCATGCTCGACGAAAAATGGTTTCAGGCGTCGCTGAGTCATCTCGATTTTAACGAAAGCTTCGTCGTCTGCGACATCAGCAAAAACGAGAACAATCGTCTTATTTAGCCTCGCCTTTCCCTTCGTAGGTTCCCGCGTCAAAAATATTGACGCGTACTGCTTGACCATTGAATCAACGGACTCTGGGCTCATGCCCTCGGTATGAACGGTCTGAAACAGCACCGTATCTTCACGCAGCGCTCGAGGCAGAAATGGGCAGACTGGACCACTGCGCCCCAGGTCAGCGTGCGGTTTGACGATAAAATCGCGAATCCAGGAAAGCACTTCCCGTTGAGAAGGACAAGCACGACCATCTTCGGTGCGCCGATCAACTTGTTTTGCGCTGAAAAGGATCGCTCTGAGCTTGCCGAACGGGCACTTGCTCACGTGTTTGTTATGCGCAGTGGGAGCGTAGTGTCGTAGAAGAGAACTGGTCATAGGAAAATTCTCAAAGCAATGCACCGCCGGTGCCGGCGGCTATATCGATAACAGTCATGCATCGTATCAACTAGCCGTTCACCTTTCTTATCGAAAATTGCTATTTTCGCTGAGCGCCAATAGGCGGGCGCTTGAGCCGCTTTAGCGTGGGAGAACGGACCGCGAGTATCTGCCCGCGTCGACAGCGAAGACGCTCTCAACTTATGGGCGACTATTAATCAGCGCAGATTTACCGTCCGGTGTATATTGGCCCGGGGAGAGATCGATGAAGATCGTCAGAGATACCCGATTCTGCGTAACCAACTGGTCCGCTCTCGATAGAAAGAAGTGGCCCAACATGGTGGCGTGCGCTAAACAAACCGGGCCTATTCATTGGCAGTGGCCCAAACGCTATACGCCTTTGTCAGTCAAATGTTTGATCAAGTCGGCTGAGACATACGAGCTGCCAAATCGCAGCGTCACCGTGGATCAAAACTCGTACCTGATCATCAACGAAGGGACGGAGTACGCCAGCCACATCGACAGTAATGAAGACGTCGAAACCGCGAGTGTTTTCATCACATCTGAATTGATGTCGGAAGTAATGGCGACACTTAACTTGTCCAACGACAAGTTGATCGACAAATATGATGATGACAGACCAGTAGACTTCGTCGAACGCCTATATCCGCGCGATGACAAACTGATCTCTATTTTGACGAACATTCACGCTTTAACAAATTCGACCGCATCAGATCTCGAATTGCAGCAGCAGATGTATGTGCTCGCCGAACACCTGCTCATTTTGCATCAGCGGGTGAAGCAAGAGATTGCCGACCTGCAATTCGCTCGCGCTGCTACAAGAGAGGAGATTTATAAACGCTTGCACATATGCCGAGACTACATGTCTTCAAACTTGCGTCGCTCTCTCACGCTAGACGAGCTTTCGCTTGTTGCTGGATTCGCCCCGCACCATCTGTTGCGTATGTTCAAACAAGTGTTCAACACTACTCCGCACAAATATCTGATGCAACTGCGGCTCGACCAAGCTCGACGCCTGGTGCTCAATTCCGACGAGCAGATAACAGATATATGCGATGCTGTCGGTTTTGAATCAGTGACCTCGTTCAGCTCACTGTACAAGCGCAATTACCAACTTTCACCTTTGCAAGATCGACAATCTAGCAAAGTCCGTTGAGGTCTGTCAGAGCGAAATCGGCAGTCAGCTCCCGTTCACATTCCCTGTGTTATATCTAGGGCTACTGCCTACATTTGTAAAAAGGACCTATTTACTGATATTGTCTTGTTGAACTGCCGAGGGCGGGCTCGGGAGGTACCATTGACAACGGAAACGTCGCCAATCGCAAAGACTGTGATCACGGTGCTGGCCGACAGGGCACGCGCGTTGATGATCGCCTGCCTTGTCATTGGCGGTCTACTCGTCGCAGGTACGGGCATCGGTCTCTTCGTAGAAAGCTCGAACATGCTCAAAGCGACGCGCACCGTGATAAAGACACAAAATACCTTGAGCGACCTGGAGAAAACCTTTTCGCTCATCAAGGACGCGGAGACGGCTCAAAGAGGATTTTTACTTACGAAAAAACCGTCCTATTTAATACCGTACAAATTTGCACCGGACGCCGTGTCAGAAGGAATGAAACGGTTATCCGTATCTTTTGCCAACCAACCGGTCGAATTCGAATTACTGAACAAAGCCAAGTATGCAACCGACAGAAAATTCGAGGAGTTGAAAACGACTCTCGTATTCCAAGAAAAGGGCGATTCTGCCGCTGCCATGCGAGAAGTGCAAAGCGACCGAGGCATGAAGTGGATGCAAGAGCTGCGCAATGATTTTGCCGAGCTCGAATTCGACGAGCGAAAACGCCTGGCGGATGCGCTGGGCGTCTTCGAACACAGCTCCAATACATCGATCAGTCTACTGGCTGCATTTGTCGTCTCGTCCGGCGTACTCTTCATTGCCTTTTCGATTTTACTGAGCCGGTATGTTAATGAGATGCGCATGGCGCAGGAAGCGATTTCGCGCCAATCGTTGCTGCTCACTTCCATCCTCAACAGCATCTCCGACGGGGTCGCAGTTGCCGACGAGAAGGGGAATTTTTTACTGGTCAATCCCTCGACAGAAAAAATCACCGGCATTCAAGGAATCGAAGTACCGAAAGAACAGTGGAACGAGGTATATGGGCTCTTTCGCGCGGATGGAGTTACACGGTACTCTCAGGAAGAACTCCCTCTATTGCGCGCAATCCAGGGCGAGAATGTCGACGATGAGGAGCTTATCCTCAACAATCCGTCACTACCGCACCCAATTTGGATCACACTTAACGGCCGTCCTCTGGTCGACCCAATCACGGGCAACAACTCAGGCGGCGTGGTCATTTTTCGCGACATCACAGAGCGTCGAGAGGCGCAAAATCGACTAAGCGAATTCTATGCGGTTTTATCACACGAACTGCGAACACCACTCACATCAATTCGAGGTTCGATGGATTTGATGGATGGTGGCATCGTCGGTGAGTTATCTCCCACAGCCAAAGAGTTGATTGGAATTTCCAAACTCGAGTCTGAGCGCATGCTCAGGCTAATCAACGAGTTGCTCGATATACACACTATAGAGGCGGGGAAATTTAAACTCAAATACGCCGACATCAAATGCTCTCAGCTTGTCTCTAAAGCTCTGGACGGAGTGCGCGGTTTTTCGGCAGAAACAGACGTGACGATTGTAGAACAGATCAATACCGATTCCCTCATTTCGTGCGATGTAGATCGTATGTGCCAGGTCTTGTCCAATCTCCTATCGAACGCTCTCAAATTCTCGAAGGCTGGTACAGAAGTGCACTTAACGGTCGACGAAGTTGATGACTCTGCGGTTCGTTTTAGCATCAAGGACAGCGGCATGGGCATTCCTAAGAATCAGTTTTCGACGATATTTCAGAAGTTTCAACAAGGACGTTCTAACGCTACTGCTCGGTACAAAGGGACCGGGCTCGGTTTGACGATCTCCAAATCTATCGTGGAAGAGCACGGCGGACAAATCGGTTTTGAGAGCGAAGAGGGGTCAGGATCGACATTCTGGTTTACGCTCCCGAAAGAACGTGAGCCTGCAAGCAACAGAGGAACAACATGATTCTGCAAAAAGTGTTGATTGTCGACGATGACGCCAGCATCCGCAAGATTGCCGAAATCAGTCTGTCATCTATCGGAAAACTCGAAGTAATCACAGCCTCTAGCGGCGCAGAAGCGCTGGAGAAAGTGCAGCAGTTCAAGCCCGACCTCATTCTTCTCGATGTGCACATGCCTGACATGGGCGGTGTTGAAGTTCTGGAGGCATTGAAAGCGAGCCCTAATACCGTACACATTCCTGTCGTTTTAATGACAGCCAGTTACAACGAAGAGCAAACAAGGCTGTACGGAGAGAAAGGTGCCGGTATGGTAATCATGAAGCCGTTTCAGGCGATGGAGCTACCAAATCAGTTGAAGTCATTTATGGCAGAGCAGTAAAGGCGGCGCAGACAGCATCAGGTTTAACACCTGACACGACGTACGCCGCACAGAACATAACGAGCATCAGTGATCACTACCTGTAGACTACACGGCTGACAGATGGCCCATCTTGCCGGTTTGATAATCTTGAATAGCAGTCATCAGCTCTTCTTTTGTATTCATGACAAAAGGACCGTAGCTGGCGATAGGCTCATCGATCGGTTGTCCGCTCATAATCAGTAATTTGCTCGCATCCCGAGCCACCAACTCGATTTCATCTCCTTGCGTATCCAGTAAGGCCAGCTTTGGAGCATTCGATACTTCTCTTCCGGCGATCTGAAGAGAGCCGCTCAAGATGAAGATCACAACATTATGTCCAGCTTCCAATTTCACACTTGTACGCGTCCCAGCAGCCAAACGAACGTCCAGGAGAGTGACCGGCGAGAAAGTAGATGCCGGGCCGGTGACTCCGTTAAAAGTACCGCCAATGACGCGCGCAAAGGAATCATCGCCATCCAAGCGTACCTGTGGAATGTCTTTCGAGATAAGCGCTTGATACTTAGGCTCGGTCATTTTATGAACGCGAGGGAGATTTACCCAGAGCTGCACCATTTCGAAAGTGCCACCATTATGTGCGAACTCTTTTTCGTGCATCTCTTCGTGCACGATACCAGAACCAGCAGTCATCCATTGGACGTCGCCAGGGAAAATGGTTCCTTTATTACCACCTGAATCTCTGTGATCGACGCTACCTTGATAGGCAATCGTCACCGTCTCAAAACCACGATGCGGATGTTCACCGACACCACGTGGTTTTTCTGTCGGTTTGAAATCCGTAGGTCCTGCGTAGTCCAACATGAGAAATGGACTTACCTCCGTCTCCAATCCTGTGGAGGGGAAGAAATTGCGAACGGGAAAGCCATCGCCCACCCAATGGTGAGAGCCGGCATCATGCAATGAAATAAGTTTTTTGGCAGACATTTTTTCCTCCAGGCATTCGACGGTATTTTCGAAGATGCCGTTATTGCTCGCGGACGAACTCCGCAGCGTTGCGTCCTAATTTGCGCAGAAGCGACACGAGAGTTGATCGCTCACCATCCGTCAGGGACTGCATCAGTTGTTCGATCTCTCTGGAATGCAGCTTGAATGCGGCCGAAATCATGCGGTCGCCTTTTTTCGTCAGCTCTACCAGGCGTGCTCGACGATCCGACGGATCATCAGTGCGCTCTACCAGCCCTCTCGCTTCGAGCCTGTCGACAGCCGCTGTCATCGAGCTGCTGGTCAAAAGAACCTTCGAGCCGATGACGTTGACCGGCAGCGGTCCTTTGTGCAAGAGAGCCTCCATCACAGCGAAGTCAGAAACTCCCAGACCGAGAGCTTGAATGCTTTCATAAGCCCGCGCCTCGACAGCTCTGGCCGTTTTCCAGAGAATGAGCCAGGTGTGTATGCCTGTTGTCGCTTCTCGTGTTTTTGTTCTCTTCATTATCTCGATTTCGTATATCTCGATATCGAGATATATTATACCCATCCGATTGAAAAACGCACAAGTCCCGCGCAGGCAGGCACTTCCAAGAAACATGGTGTCAAAAATGATACTGTTTCGGAAGGACCGCAGCGCGCCGCACCGAATTGCCCATTATCACCATGGATTTGCCGTGCACAATCAAGCGTTCTACAGGGTGCTGTGGAGCGCCAGCCGCCCGGCTCCGGAGCCCGGCGCTCCACACGTGTCCCGAACAACCACGTCGTCGCATCGAAAGTCTAGCTTGTATAACCACCTATCCTTCGTAACCGTTCGAGATAAGCGGGAACCATGCAGCGCCTCAATTAGTCAGACACGCGTGAGGAATCCCCTAAGACCGTACTTGCATTCCTCTATATAGCCGCAACACAGACACGGAAGATCAGCATGAGCTTGCTAAGCCAAAATCAACAATACAAAAGCCACTTAAACGTCTCCGCAAAGGCGTGCGACGCTCCCAAGAGCACTTTGGGCGGTGGTGCTCCCCGGGTAATTTTGTCGCAAATCGAGTCAGCGGTGGCGTTTTTGCCGGTGCTCGCCATGCAAGAGAGCGCCTCATTAAAAACTGATTCTGATCCGAGCACACCTTCTCGAGTAGTAAAGCGCTCGGATTTGGCGGCTCGCGTGGGCGTTGACCCCGCTAGACCGATCGGCGAACAACTGAGAGAGAGAGGGCAGATGTCGGACAGCGAAGCCCAACTGGTAGACGGTGGCTACTTTCAGGACCGAGCGCTGGTTATCGATTTAAGGTTTGCTGGTCACGCCGACGATGTGGCAGCCACCCTCAACGAGCTCAAAGGCAGGAAATTAATCGATTCGATCGACTGTCAGAAAGAAGAGAAAGACTTCGTTTTCGCACAAGTGCACACGCGCAAGTTTCTCGATCTTGCCGCACTTCTGGCAGCGAAAGATTCGGTTGCTCTTCTCACAATCAACGACTCTATTTTGTTAGTCTGAAAAGATCGCTTCGGCGACTGCGCAAATCTCTGGCATCTCAGTACTATAGCGTCACCCAAGATGTTGTAGTATTTAGGATGGGTGGTGCTTGCCGCGACGTGGTGAGTTTTCCACATTGGCAAGAGATAAATCCTGATGTCGAAGATTCTCGTAGTAGAAGATGATAAGGATCTGGCGGCCACGGTACAGAAGTGGCTGGAAGCCGAACATCATCTGGTTGAGCTGGTTCACGATGGACAAAGAGCTCTGGATTATTTACAGGCTTCAGACTACGACCTGATCGTGCTTGACCTGTCGCTTCCGACTGTTGACGGCATGACCGTCTGCAAAACGTTTCGCGAAAGAGGCGGCGAAACCGCCATTTTAATGCTGACAGGAAGAACAGACGTTGCGGAGAAAGAGAGAGGTCTTGATACCGGCGCCGACGATTACGTCACCAAGCCGTTCTCATTGCGCGAATTCGCCGCGCGCGTGCGCGCGATGCTGAGGCGCCCTCGCGGGGTCGTGTCAAAATCTCTCCAATATCAGAATATAGTTCTCAACCCCGAATTGCACGTTGTCACTAAAAATGGACAGTCAGTGCATCTGTTGCCGCAAGACTTCGCGTTGCTCGAACACTTCATGCGTCATCCCGGACAAATATTCACCGCCGAAGCGCTCATCAAAAGAGTCTGGAGCACCGATTCAGAAGCAACATCGGACTCGGTGCGCAGTGCCATCAAACGTATCAGGCAAAAATTGGACGATGAGGGCGATGAATCACACTCGATTATCGAGACCAATCGTCGCGTCGGTTATCGCTTGCGCCAACCATAGTCTATCGAGAGCGGAAGCGCATCTCCACCGCCACCGACAAAGAGCTGTATGTCGGCCGCACTGCGCCTTGTGATGGACCGGTCGGAAACGCCACCGGCGTTGATCCGAGCGCAATTGTATTGGGAGGCTTTCCGGTCGCGCCAGGACCAACTATTGCCGACGCCAAAAGTGGCTCTCCGGCGTGAATGCCACCATTGATGCGTCCAGGCTGAAAGACATAATCCGTGCAGTACGAATCGTACATCTGACCCGAATTGACGTCCAACCCGGAGACGGAGTACCACTGTTTGTTGCTGATTGGCAGCGTGCTCCCCGCGATCGGCATTTCCGATACCGACACGATACCGCTCGATACTTGAAACACGTCAGCGTGCGCGGAATTGCTCGTGCTCAATCCTGACTTCATAGAATCGAATAAACTCTGCACGTTCAGTCCTGGGCCGGCTCGTCTGATCCAATCGTGTAAGGCAACACGCAAGCACTGTCCATAAGGTGGGCGCGGGGTGTTGATGATAGGCAAGCTGTAGACACTCAAAGTATTCGGTGGATAGTCGCCGGAGATCGGCTCGTCGGTGGTGTCGGCAGGGCTGCGATTGACACCGTTATTGGTGAGAATTGCCGTAAGACTGTTAAGCGAACCGATGGCACCATTTGGAAAACTGACAAACAGCGCACCGGGCGCCGGTCGATTGTCGATGAGACAGGAGGGTTGAGAACATGCAATCGCATGCACGACTCGAGTCTCCGATCGATCGGATTCTTTGACAAACTGTTGGTCGGCTTCGCAACGCACAACGGTCGGCGTTATGTAGGGAAGCGCACCGATATCGCTTGCGGTACGGAAGTTGCGAAAATCGACGAGACTAGTTTGATCCGATGCGGCCGCAAAAACAAAATCGTACCCCTTGAACGTTACATCGGTGAACGCTTTGTAGAAATCATTCTGCTGCTGACTGCTGTTCATCTGTGCAAACTGAATAGGCTGCGGGATTTTCATGTTGGTGAGCAGGTTTTCTTCCCAGCCCAGAGTCAGTTTTAGTGAGCCAGGCACCAGAGTTGAGCCGTGATCTATGTTGACCGGATTGGCGTTGTATGCGTTGATCGCATCTTGCGTCACATTAACGGCATTGCCATCTGCATCGCGACCGAGCTGTCCCGGTTGAACCACGCGTTGTAATTCAGTCACCACCGCTTGTCGCGCCTGCATCGCTTGCCCATAGTCGCGTGCGGCGTACTGAGCGAGTATATTGTCATTCAGTTGGTCCGCGATGATCATATTCAATCGCGCGTTCGCTAAAACAGTGTTGATGCTCTGCACCTCAACGAAGAAGTTGTCACCGGCTTTGGTGCCTGTGGAGATTGGCGGACTGTCGGACAAGCCGACGAAGCCGAGGTTCGGATCTTCAATGACTATGGTGGAGAGATCCTTGGCGGCAGCCAACGAAGCTGATTCAATCGCAGTCACTTGCTGCTGATGACTGCCGAGAAAGCGCACGAAAGCGAGACTGAACAGAAGCAGCGCAATCAAGAACGTAGCCAACAAGCCTACGAGAAACGCGAGGGTGTTTCCTCTTTTGTTGCGTCTACGAGGAGCAGGGGTGATGCGATTGCGCATGACTCACCGCGTTACGATAACGCGAACGGACTGAAAACCGCGGTTGCCGATATAACCCGACCGATTGAAGCCAGGTCCGGCGTCATCGTTCATCGCCAAACCGAGAGCTCCGGTCGCTGGTGGCGGGTAGTTCCACTTCGATACGCCCAGCATAAACATCGAGGTGCCTACTTGTCCCAGCAGAGCGCCAGTAGGAAAGCCTGTCGCATTGGTAAGGTTGGGGTCGCCGTTGGCATTGAAGAATGTCGGTGCCGACGTGAGATACGTCCATGAACCATCAGCACGCGTGTCTATCCAGACCTTGACGCCTGGTGAGATTTGCAACGGCGTGGGAGTCCAGTTCGGGTTATCAGCGTACACGAGCACTACGTCCTGCTCGACGACCGTCTCGCCGGCATTGGCGATGAGCTGATAGATGTTGGGATAGTTCCACCCGGATCCCGTGCCATCGCTCAATACACCAGGGCTGTTAATACCACTGGACGATCCGAGATCGATCGCGGTGCTGCCACCGCTGAAGGTGCCACCGGCAGCGGCAAGGTACAAGCCTTCGGGATGCTCGACTACCCGTCGAGTTTCGAATTTCAATTCGGTTGGTTTGCCCAATCCCGGAACGTCCTTGATGAACGGAACACTCGCCAGCGAAATGAAAGGTGTCACCTGATAGCTCGAGACCGATCTGAATTCGAAAATATTTTTCGTCAGATCGGCAGCCGCGGTCAACGGTTGATTGGCAGGACTTTCGGTAGTCTGGTTGTTCCAGTAATTGGTCGACTCGATGTAGAGGTTCATGCCTGAATTCTGATATCCGCCGATTGGCGTCAGATGTCCAAACTTCGCGAAGGGACCTGAGTTCAGCTGGCTCACTTCCTGTTCAGCGCCAAAGAGCGCAGAGTTAAAATCCTGTTGGGAGCTGGCTCTGATGACGGACTGGTAATTGATTAGTGAGATGGCGGCGAAATCGGTCGTCAGCGCGACCAGGTCAATGAGCGGAAAAACGAAGAAGAACAAGCAAACAAAAATCGCAGCGGGCCACTCCGCTAAGTTTCCCCGATTGGATCTCTGTGAGCGATGCAACATGAGGACCTGCCCCGGCTACGAGTCGCAGCCACATAAAAACCATCTAATCAAGGCTATCCGGAATTGTAAAGAGCCATCGTGTCGGTAATGTGTCTAAACGACTAAAAACCTCAACTGGCTTGCTACGGCTGCCTTTGCGGTCAAAAACGAGCTCTGGTTCCCAATCTGCCGATCGCAGACTCAATCGCTATCCTATATATGCCCCCAAAAACCCATTTTGCCGCGCCGACTGGGAGAGTGAAGCGAATGCGAGCGGTCCCGAACTACAGCCAAAGCCAGTCCGCGCCGCACCTGACGGGAGGCATGCGTAATGCCGGCTGAACGGCCCAAGCTTTCCATCTCCACACGCGGCGTGCTTTACGTCCTCATTCCCGCAATCGTCCAACTGTCCTGCCTTTTCGGCCTTCTGCTTCTCTTGAACGAAGAAGACAAAGTGGGCGAGCGGGACTCGCACAGCGAGGAGGTAATTTCACGCACCAACTGGATGTGCGTACTTGTGTCTTCGGCGGTGGCCGGTCGCATCGGCTATCTGGAGACCGGGAGTGCGGCCGCCCAAAATCTCGGACACGGCGCGCTCGAGCAGTTCTCCTCCAACGTTGCCGCCCTGCAACTCCTCGTCAAAGATGAACCTGGCATCTCCCTGGTTTTGCAACAGGCCCAGCCGTATCTGAAGCGCCTCGAAGATGTTTTGCAAGGGAGCAACTCTCCAGCACACGAACAGATCGCCCAGATAGTGCAGGTTTCAGAACAAACCTGGCCTCAACTGATGGTGGCACGCCGTTATATCGTGCGCCCCGATAAGGCGTTGTCGTCGACTGTGCCAAAGACTCCGCCCAGATATCGGCAGGCAGCGAAATATGTGATCAGCATCTTGATCCTGTTCACCGCCGCATCTGCGCTTATCGTCATCTATCGGTTCGGTAGAACGATCGCAAGACGGCTTGCCATCACTTCAGACAACACAGTCCGTTTGTCTCAGGGAGCCTCCCTCAACCAACCCGTGGACGGCGATGACGAAATCGCACAACTGGACCAGGCATTTCACCACATGGCGAGCGAACTGGCACGCGCCCAACGGCGCAAACAAGAGTACATATCGATGATCAGCCACGATATTAGAACGCCGCTCACGAGTGTTTACGGCTCGATCGAGTATCTCGAATCCGGGTACGGCGGCGAACTCAACGACAGGGGCTCGGGCATGACCGAGCGCGCCCTGCGCAACCTCGAACGTGTACTGCAAATGATCAACAGCCTGCTCCTCATCGAACAGCTCGAATCCGGAATGACGAACTTCGTTCTCGTCGACAATGATTTGGATTCCATCGTCGACAAGGCGATCGAATCAATCCAGGATCTGGCCAGCCGGCATCAAATCAGTGTCGAATCGAAAGTCGATGACACGCGAGTGGTGGCAGATGAACAGCGAACAGTCCAGATCATAGTCAACCTGCTGGGCAACGCCCTGAAATTCTCGCCGGAAAATTCTTCAATCGAAATTTCGTCTAGAGAAAAAGACGAGATGGTCGAACTGCGAGTGACGGATCACGGTCGAGGAATTCCACCTGCTGCGTTAGATCAAATTTTCACTCGATTTCAACAAGTCCAACCCAGTGACGCGGAGGCAGGCAGTGGGGTGGGGTTAGGATTGGCGATCTGCAAGGCAATCGTGCAGGGACAGGGTGGAACCATTGGGGTAGAAAGCGAGCCCGGAGTGGGTTCGACATTCTGGTTTACTCTTAAGAAATCGCATGCGGGAGATGAATAACGGCTTGGGGGGCGGTTTAGTTTTATGCAACTGATGGAACTAAATTAGATGCGACTGCCTTCGAGGTGCATCCCGTGACAGAAACCAAATGTTTGTACGAGACGGTCGGAACAGGCACTTTGGCGCCCGGACTGACTTTAAAACAGCTCAAAGACCGACCTCGTGTTTATGTAGTGCATGACTTTCTCAGCGACGCCGAATGCGACCACATCATCGCGCTGGGAACCGGCGATATGGAGCAGTCCATTACGGTTGACATGAACACGGGGCTTGACGCTATCAACAGCGATCGCACAAGCACCTCCACCTGGCTGGTGAGAGGAGAAGATCCGGTGGTCGCTGAGGTCGAGCGACGACTGGCCGAGTTGATCAATCTTCCCGCCGGACACGGATGCAATATCAATCTCTTGCGATATCGGCTCGGGCAGCAGTACGCCCCGCATGACGATTTCTTCGATCCGGACGAGCCGGGCTTAAAAGAGACCATCGAAGAGCAGGGGCAGCGTTTTCTTAGCGTACTTCTTTACCTTAGCGATGTGGAAGAAGGGGGAGAAACCTTCTTTCCAGAAGCCGGACTCGAGTTTAAGCCGGTAAAACGCGCCACGCTCCTCTTTTATAACGTCCTTCCTGACGGAAGCATCGATCGATTCTCGCACCATGGGTCTGCGCCAGTGATTCGCGGCGAGAAGTGGGTCGGTACCAAGTGGATCATGGAACGCGACGCGGATAACCGCTGAGCTCGAGATAAAACTTATAGGAAAGCTCATTCCCGAGCTGTCACTTTTCCATTTCATTTACGTCTGACCAGACCTTCAGGGTTAACCCGCGAGGGCGGACAGCGCACATGCATGACTGGGAAACGGTAGACAGTGGCAGCTCGAAATGGATTTTTGCCCCCCTGGGCAGGAGCGCGCGTCTGTTGACGTCGATGTTCAACCCGGCGGGCTATCAAGATTTTGACGCCTCTCAATTCAAAGAACTCTGCCATTCCTTCGGTCTGCGATCGCTGCCCCTCGTTGCTCTATCTGCCTGTTTTGTCGGTCTTGCCCTGACAGCAGAAACTTGCCTGGAGATGCAGCATTACAACGCCCAGGAGTTGGCTGGAGGCGCAATTGCCATCGGGCTGCTGCGCGAGCTGGGTCCACTTACTGTCGGCATGGCTTGGGCTGCACGGGTCTGTGTAATCGTGCACGAACAGGCTCTCGATTATCTCAAACAAGCCGATAGCAGCGAAAACTTTGCCACCTTCTTTGTTCCGCGTTACATCGCAGCGCTGTGTATGTCGATTCCTCTTTCGGTATACGGCATGTCTATCGGCTTCGCCGTAGCCGCACTGGCGGCGCCGTTTTTCTGTGACACCACGATGAGCGACTTCCTCGAGTCAGCCCGTCTCGGAGTGAAAAATAAAGACTTAATCGTGTATTTCATTAAACTGATCGCTATCAATCCTACGGTCGCAGTCCTGGCAGGGTCTGCATACGGACTGTCGGGTTGGAAGAAAAAATCTCCAACTGTCGCCACAGCGCTGACCACGATGTTCATCGTCGATGTTGCTGTGATGTGGTTGGTAACTAGTATTGCCTACCTCCCATGACGGTGAATTTATGACGCAACAGATCCAACGTTCAGAGCCAAAAGAAACGATCGGCACGGCACGTCCTTCGATGACGGATGCTGCAATCGGCGTCTTCGTCTCAGTCGGATTGGTTGTGGCGATACTGACTATCGGATATTTGAAAAACTTTCCGCTGGTTAATCCCCCTCAGCGTTTCAATGTGCTTTTCCACGAAATAGCTGGATTGACAGATAGTGCCGCAGTCTACATAAACGGTGTGCGCGTCGGCAATGTTGATGCGATCAAGCTGCAGAGCAAGGGCAAAGTACTGGTGACCCTCAAAATTAATACTGATAATGCACGCGTACCTGTTGGTTCGACTTTCAGAATTCTGCCGAACGGACTCGTTGGAGCGAAATACGTCGAGGCCGTTTTGCCTGATACCACGTCCGGTCAACAGCCCACATATCTGGGTCCGCAGAATACGGTTGTCGGCGAAGATCCGGAGCGAATCGAATTAATAGTCAACGATCTTGCGCATCAGGTGAAGAAGATAGATATCGACCGAACGCAAGCAGGAATGATGTCGACGATGCAAGAATTGTCGAAGACGTCGGACAAATTCTACACCGTAGCCAATCGTGGATTGGCGCTCGAGGACAAGCTTTCCGTCTCACTCGAGCACGCTGATGCTCTGGCGAGCGACTTGCGCGTGACGTCTAAAAAAGTCAATCAGATGCTAGACGATCCGGACCTCATACCTGAGATTCGGGCAACAGCCAAAGACGCGCGCGAAACGGCCAACACGATCAGCAACAGCATTCATGAGTTAACCGGAACCATGAAAGATCAACCGTTCCGCTCCGATATGCTCACGGCTCTCGGCTCGTTGAACAAATCTACCAACGACATATACAACTCGGTAAAGACCGTGGACAAAATAACCGGCGATGAAAAACTGCGCTCTGATTTAAAGCAAATGCTTTCTCAATCAAGAGAGACGATGTCGGAAGTAGATGACGCATTAAGCAAACCAGCTTTCGGTCAAAACCTTGGCGGAACTATCGCTCGGCTCAATGCCACAATTGGTCACCTCGATCTGGCAGCCCGTCAGATCAATCAGATGCTGGGCAAAAAACATCCGCTGGTCAAAATGATCTTCGGACGTCCGGGATACATCAATCAAAGCGAGACCCCAGTGACCGACAAGATCAAGGCAGTTATTCACGAGAAGATTGCCGAACCAGCGGCGAAGAAAGAGCCTGTCACGCAGACTGAGGCCGAACCCATCTCAGGGCCCTCCGCGCCTGCAAACCCGAACGTCTCGCAGTAACTCGCGAGCGTCTTTGAAACCGCCTGGAGCGCCAGGCTCTCCAGCAGGTCTTTGAAAACCGCCGTGGAGCGTCAGGCTCTTAAGGCTCCTCGTCTCACAGCCATCGCGCCTGCGCTCGTAACGCGCGCCAATGAAACCGTTGTGGAGCGCCAGGCGCCTGCCTGGCTCCTCGCCTCACGTCCATGGCGCCGTGGCCGTAGGGGTCGCTTGCAGCGACCCCTTTAAACGTATTGGCAACTAAACGACCGCATGCTAATGTCATTTTGCACCGCACTGACTCATCTCAATGCCTCCCGCTGAGAATAACAATCCGACAGCTATCCCCGATCTCGCCAAAATTTTGGCGGAGATAAAGCGTTGCGATGAGTTCATCCAAATTTGCAATCGAATAAAAGCCCTCGAAAAACTGGAAGAGGAAAAATCGATCCAGCAAAAAATTGCGAAATCTCGTGTGCGCATGGCCGAAGCTGCACGCGAAATGCAAACGGCAATAGATATAGCAAAGCGCCACGAATCTGTCCTTAACACGACTAACCGAACCGTGGGATCAGCTGAGACTGAGCAGGAGAAAGAGCTGCTCACAATTAGCAAGGCCCGTATTACTTCAATTCTGATGTATCTCAAAGAGGAAGATCAGAAAATCAAAAAATTCGAGGAAGAACAACGGACCAATGCCACCACTCTGCAACAACTGTACGCGCGGCTAGAAGAGGAAATGAAGGCAAGTGGCTTGCATCCAAATACAGTAAAACAGCGCATCGAAGAGCTACGCTCACAAGAAGAGAAAGCGCGCGCAGCGCGAAAAGCTAACATTGCCATCCGCAATACGGAGCGGGATCAATCACAATCCGATTCCTCGATTGACCAGACGAAGAAAAGCGCGCCTACCGTAGATCCGAAAAGCAAGGCCACGTTAAAAGAGCCACCCATAGCTGACAAAGAGTTTCTCGAGCGCTTTCTCGAAGATCTGAGATCGGCGAGAAAAAGTGTCATCATCATGAGCAAGTATCTTTCTGTCGAACAAACAAGCAAAATAATGCCCGAGCTTGCACGATTAGCATCGAGAAGATTGAATATACTTATTTATACAGAGCGACCGGAAGATCAAACCGAGTTGATGAAGTTGGAGTCCTTGAATGTAATCGCCATCGCTCACCGTCACATGATCACCGTGATTATGCGACCAAACATTGAAAATAACGCAGCAATCATCGACGACCTGATTGCCTGGGAAGGAAGTATCAATATTCTCGGTCCATCGCGCCCGCAAACTTCCATGCATAGAGTAGTGGGCAGCCACAATGCGCGCAATCTGCGGAAGTACATCTCTGCCAAACCGTTCTGACCCACCAACCGTTGCGTACGAGCTTTCCTATTCTCCGCTCGTCACCTGGGTTTCAGCTTGACACAACCTCTGGCGCCGGCATGCATCCGGAGCGCGCGTTGGACGGCTCTGGGAGCGCCGGCATCCTAGCCGGCTCCGCTTTTCGATCATCGTTTTCCTCAGCGGAACCTTCCTGCTGCAGGTCCGGTCTATCGCACACAGGGGGAAATATGCGTCGCTTTGGTTATCTAAATCTGTCTTTGGCATTCATATTAGTAAGTGGTTCTGCTGCATGGGCGGCAGGCGAGATCGACTCGCACAGAGTTTGGGGTGAAGGACTGTTCGGCATGCATATTGCACCGCCCGACGCCAACAACCCCAGCGATACGGCAGACGGCAGTGGCATATATCGTGATGAATTCGGGGCCCTGCGAGACAAGAGCATGTTGCCGGACATGCTCACCATCGACCAGACAAACAGGCAGATCGACAATAACGGACTCGCCGTTCTTAACCCAGCATATTTCGATTCCTTCGCGCAGCCCACAACGGTCGGCATTCCACAGCGGACAACAAGCGCAATGTTCTCACCGACCAATATGTACACCAGCCCGGGATTGAGCGCAAACAACATGTCGTACGCCGGTGGCTACGGGCAGTACGGTCCAATCAATAACCTCGACCTCATCAGAGCGGGAATAACCAGCGATCAGAAGACGATAAACGGACCACAGGCGATTAATCCCGTCGGAGTAATTTCCAATTATTCTCGAGTCGTTATGCCGTCCGAGCCCATTCCGGGTCAATCAGTTTTTAGAGCAGCCGGCAATCCTCGTGGTCTTGGACCTGCAATAAATTCGAGAAGGTTCACACCGATAGCACGTGCGCAAGCAGCCGCGACATTGGCACCGCCTGTAGTTGCGATACCACCGACGCCATCAATACTGCCACCATCCACTGTCGTCACTACACGAGTTGCGGCACGAAGAATCGCTTCTAGACCAGCGCCGGCTATGACTGCGCAGGCTGCTAGTTTAAGCAGCATCGGCCCCGTCAACGGATACATTCGCTACGGAGACGAGAAGGTAACACTCTTCGGTGATCGCGGCACCGTGACTGAAACACCAAAGGGCGCGGTCGTAATGAGGCTGCCTGATTCGACTGTAGTGGTGCGCGACAATGCCACCATGCACCGCCAGATCGCCGGCATCGCAAAACCGACTTATTAGTTACGACGAGCGGCAAGCCGCCTAATACGACGAGATTGTGTGTGCAAACACGTCCTCGGTCATTAGCACGCGGCGTTTTTCCAAATACTCGAGCACGCACGTGACAAACGTCGCATGACTCCAGGTGAGTGGAGACACCGAAAGCGGTTCGTTCGTGTACGGGTGCACTTGCTCCGCCAGACATCCTGAGGGCAGCGCGTGATCGGTTACCCATTCCAAGATTTTCACCGCTTCCCGCAAATCATCTTGATTGCGAGCGGTGGCAATTTCGTACTGAGCCAACCACATGGTGCAGATAAACCACGGATTGCCCGGCACGTTCTCGATGTCTTGAGAGACCTGATGGTAGTAGTCGTTTTCGTAACGTGCCACTCCTCCCACATCTGTCTTTACCCATAGACGATCGCGAATCGCTTTCATGGTGGCAGCGACCTTCGGATCGTTTGCAGGAAGAGCACCGAAAGCAAATATGCCGTACATGGCTGCATCGACATTCATGTCGAGTTCATAGCCAGTCTCCGTGCGCGTAGCCATGCGGCAGAACCGCTTCTCTTTCTCGTTCCACATGTGAGCGACCATTGCTGCTTGCACTTCGTTGGCAGCATCTTCAAAGCGTTCTTGGTGCTTGGTCTCTCCCATCGCGTGAGAAAAACTCGCGGCTGCGCGCAGTCCACCTATAACACTGGCAACGGTGAACAGATGCACGCCGTAACGCTCTTCCCAGAGATCCCAGGACGGCAACGGCAACTTGGTGTCAGGATCGCGGAATTCAACCAGGAAATTCGCACCAGCAACAAGCAGTCGCTCGAACATATCTTTCATAAAATCGACATCACGGAATTTGCGGAAATGGTGCCACAAAGACCACAGCACGAGCGCAGTCTCGTCTTCTTGAATCGGCAGGTCCGCTTTGCCGTTGCGAATCCACGGATGCCAGCTCGAAGCAAGCGATTTATCCGGATTGTACTTGTGCAGCAAATATCCTTCTTTCTTGATCACTTCCGCGCAAAATGCGAAAAAGCGCTGCGAAGAATCACGATAACCGGCTTTGCTCAATGCATACGCAACAAGAGCACCATCACGAGGCCACATGTATGAATATGTGTCGCGAGCAAACTGCGCGATATCCATGTCGCTCGCAGCGATGATTGCGCCTTCAGCATCTGTTTGCGTATTGATCGTTAGCAAGCTGCGCTTGAACAGATCGATCGTCTTGTGGGGCAAATTGAGAAAGTCGATGTGCTCGGGATTGACCCACAACCGCCAGTAGTTGCCGTTGCGCGGGATGAAGTACGCTGGGGTGTGCTCCTTGACACGAGCGTTGATCTCGGCAACTTGCTCGTAATTCATTCCGAAGGCCATCCAGTAATACGCAGTCGCACTACCGTCTGCAGGCACGCGTACTGACGCGCGCACCGTCGAATCGACAGAGCCCTGGGCTATGCCGTTGCATCCCAATTCGCCGTCTTCGGCGTCACGCCATGTGCCGTCGTTGCCAAAGCCTTTCTTGCCTGTCGCCCACTGTTGAACACCGAAAATATCTGTTGAAGCTGTATTGATCAAAAACCAGCGGCTCTTCTTGTAGTGAATTACCGACTGGGTCGCCGGATCGAAGTACGCAGTGTCGCCTACTTCATTCTCATAGATATACAGATCTTGGTTGAAGAAAAGTCTGACGTCACGATCCTTTCCTTTCAAATTGCGTATATTGATCTCTTTAATGTATAGGTCCATCAAAAAGTCGACGGTGTCGTGACAGCGCAACTCCAAACCCAATTTCTCATTGGTCAGAAGAACATCAGTGACCAGCGTCTCCTTTAAATATTTACGCTCCATCTTCCAGTCGGAGCCGACCCAGGCGAACTGTCCGTCGACCCATACGCCAAATCGGCACGGATGCCCGATGGTCTGGCATTCTTGCCCTACGTGCGGGTAGTAAATGTCCCGAAGAACGTAATCCTTATCGAAATTGATTAGTACTCTACCGTTTCCCACTGGCAAATCTCGAGGCATCGTTCTTCTCCTGTTTGCGATTTGGATTAATCGCGCGGCGGCGCACCGGCGCTGAAATTCCAACAAAAGGCACGAGCTCGGCAATTCGAGCTCTGTCTCTTTATTCCACCGGTACCGAGCTCAAAACGCCCACCAGAGCCGATAGTAAGTGCACTAATACTACGGATGGAAACCGTCAAAAGACGACTTGGCTGTTGCTTCGTCTTTTGCGTACAACGCCTGTTCTAAATACATCGTTCTCAGTTGGACAGATTTCGGGTACTCCTGAAAGAGATTTTTGAAGCCGGCTTTCACTCTGGACCAATGAGCTGGAGAGCCAGGCTGGTAAATGTCATCGAGAGAGCTGGCTAGACCAGCGATCAATAGCGCGTAAAATTCATCACCTTTGCGTCCACCGATCTGGTTAGCTCGTTTCTCAATGTATTTTTCGCAATCACCCTGGCCGCCGCCCCACTTGGGGGTGAGCGCATAGGCAATCTGCATGTCCGCAAAGTAATAGTTAGGCCAGTTTTTGTGACAGGCGTTGCCCATTTGCACAAGACTATCTTGATCGGTATCTAGAGCCAAGCTGACTGTGGAATATTCAGCCGTCGCTCGCGGACACTTACTTGTAATACCGGCCACGTCATCGAGACTCTGTTTAGCTTGCTTCGCTCGCTCTTGAAATGGTTTCCATCCCTCCTCCGGTACATTGCTTCCCCAATCAGACCCGCGCGCGTACCAGGCGTAGCTTGTAAGAGCGTTAGCCAGAGCCACATGAGCCGTGGCTGATGTTGGTTGTTTTACAATCCACTCTTTTAACGAATCAATATTTTGCACATGGTGCGCGTCATCTTCTTGGTCCACCTGGTCGAGACTTCCATAGAACCGATCAAGAGTGGTATCACCTTCGGGCAGAACAACTAGATTCCTGCGCAGTCTATCGGACAGTTGGTCGAGCGCACGATAATTATGAGAGTTAAAAAGTCCGTGCACGTTGTCCGGATCCGGATTTATCCGGGGCACGCTCATGTTGAAACCCTTGCATATCTCCTCCCAGGGACGATCATGCTGTTCGTCATTCTTAGCTATCGAGCGCACAAGAAATAATGTCTCTATCGCGTTGTGATAATCTCTTTGCTTGGCTTGCAATCGAGCCTTCATCGAGTACACAAACCAACGCGTTCTGCCACCATTTTTTGGGTCGTCGGCCGCAGCGACTGCTTTGTCCATGGTCGCTTTAGCTTTATCCATCTGTCCGGCATCCGCATAAAACACTGCCAGTGTCGGAAGTTTGTAGACCGTCTCATCGTGATTCGGTCCGAACGCTTTCTGCGCTATCTCTACTGATTTCTCTTCATCGGCAACCCCAGTCTCTTTGGTATTGCCGACAATGTACTGACTATTGATATATATAGCTCTGTCCTGATACGCCTGCGCCAAAATTCTTAATTCGTACGGTTTAGGTGATGTCGGCACAATTTTGACTATTTCATCGGTTACTTCATTCCCCGCTTTCGCGTCACCGATACGGTGCAGAGTCTTGGCATACCTTCGCAGCATCTCCATGCGAGCCGACGCCGGCACATTTTTTGCTGCCGCTGCCAGTGCATCTTGGACTGTTGTCTCGCCCTGCAGGCGATTGAAATGCAGCTGTTTCAATCCCGCTTCAAACTGCTGATCAGGTGACGGTGGAGCAGTTACTACAGTGCGAGATGACTGCTGACCAAAAAATACCCAAAATCCGATGATCAGGCAGCTTAAAAACAGCAGCCCGCGTATCAGCCAATCCGGAACAGCATCCTTTTTCTGACTTTGCATAATAGACTCTTGCCCGAGTGATACTTATACCTACCACGCTTTATTATCCACGTGTGTTTATTAGGCTACAAATTCCTCGACTGCGTGCCAAAGTTTGCAAAGCAAGTGCTGCTACCTGTTTCGTTCAGCCTGAGAGCGCAACTTAGACTTCACGAAATTAGTGTAGATGGGTGAACGCGGAATCACCAGGGCCGCCAGTTCGATGGCTATGACGATTAATATCAACCACGATGGTGGTGACATGAGAGCCATGATGACATACAAGCTAATAACAGAACCGCAGCAAAGTAACACCAACCAGTTGCTGAAATACTGAGTCGAGAGAGGCTCTCGACGGATATGAGCTTTAGCTAGCCGAAAGATCGCCCACACAGAGAAGCCGGCAGCACAAAAGAAAAGGACAGGTGCCAAAATAGAGGCTGGCTTCCACACGGTCGGAAAGAGAGGCACCCAGTCACTGTAGAGCCAGTGCGGCAACGGCGGTTGAGCTTTGGTATTGTCAATGTAAATTTGCGTTCCCCCTAAGCCGAGACCGACCGCTACACTCAATACTTTGGTCTTCCAGCGCCCGGCGAAAAAGTGACGATATCGCTCCTGAACGAATCCTCGCTTCCACCCGTCTATGATCATTCCGGTATAGTAGACCGTTGCACCCAGAGCCCAGAAGACACAGCCAACTGCAATGATCAAGACAGGGATCATAAACGTCGCAGTTATAAATGTCTGATTTACTGCGACATGCAGCTGGTCGCAGATGACCATATACACCATCGAGCACCCTTCCGTCACTGCGAGCGAGACGAAGATTCGACGCCACCAGAATTTTTTGAATAAGCGAGCGAACGGATTGGCGACAAGATAATGCGCTTCTTGCAATCCGGCAACAGACTTGTGCTCCATCGGATCGAGCCGCAGTGCTTCTTGAAAATGATCGAGCGCTTTGGCGTCGCCACCAAATTCGGTGAGATATTTCCAGCCTAAATCTTGATGAGCGCCAGCATCCTCGGGATCCAACTCGAGGATTCGTTTGCGAATTTCATCGGCTTCGCGTTTTTTGTTTAATGCCACCAATTTGTTGTACTTGGCGTGCCACGCCGGCAAATAAGCGGCATCTTGCTCAAGAGCCTGATCGAGCAAATCCATGCCATTCTTGTCCGCATTGCGACGAATTGAACCACAAGCGGTGAGGTAAGCAGGATTAGTCGGGTCTTTGCAAAGAGCCTCTTCGAGGGCAATCTCACCCTCGAAGGTCTGTTTCGATCGCATCAGCCCTAGACCCAGAATGTAATATGGATAAGCTGAATTGGGATTGATGCCGATTGAAGTTTTCGCGTGCTCGATCGACTTATCGGTCTCGTTAGTATTCAACTCGACAGCCGCAAGCAGCGAGTACGCCGCCGAACTCTGCGGGTTATTCGCTAGCTCTTCCGTAAGATATTTGCGCGCCAATTTCCATTGACGAAGATCAAAAGCTCTAAGGGCACGTGCGTAAGTCATATCAATACAATTCTGCCACGAAGTAAGCGCTCCCCGCCAACCGAGGAGCGCCCACTTAATCTACCTGATGCCCGAACGAACAGAGCTTGCAGTGGAACAACGGCTGCTAATTGCCTCTCGCGGCTCGAGCACTCAACATCGACTTGACGAAATTAGCGTACAGACGTGTTGACTGTAAGACCTGGGAGATTATACATGCATACATTGCTACGATAATCAGACAAAAAATCCACGACGCTGTTGGCACCACAGCCAGGCTGATGTAACAGCTCAGTCCTAACGTCGAGCACAGGAGCTGCATCCACATTTTGAAGTATTGAGCCGAAGGTGGCTCTCGATGAATATGAGCTTTCGCGAGTCGATAAATCGCCCTACTGAAGAATCCGATCGCCGCAACAAATACAACCGGCATCAAAATAGCGAAGTAGGACAAGGCTCCTGGAACGTTTTCCCAGTCACTGTAGAGCCAATGCGGCAACGGGTTGATTTTGCAGAAATGCCAGTAAAGATGAAGACCAGCAAGTCCCCACATTGCAAACATACAGAGCAGACTTTTCAAAACACCATTGGCAAAGTAGTGACGAGTGCGCTCCTGAACGTACCCTCTCTTCCACCCATCAATCAGCAAACCGGTGTTATAGAGGGAGGCTCCCACTGCGTAAACAATGATGGCGACGGCGGTTAGGAGAATAGGCATCAGGGCTGCTAATTCTACAAGTGGGCGACCTGAATCATCACCACAGTTGACGAAGTAAATACCCGAGCCCACCAAGCCCAGTCCCAGAGCAGCGAACACGCGCTTCCAGCAAATTTTTTTGAATAATCGCGCCACCGGATTGTTAGCGAGATAATGCGCTTCCTGCAACCCAGCCACCAACTTATGCTGCATGGGATCGACTTGCAATGCTGTTTCAAAATGCTCGACGGCGTTCGAGCCGGGCCGTACTTGTCTCAGAGTTTCCCAACCCAAATCTTGATGAACTTGGGCATCCTTCGGATCGAGTTCGAGAATTCGCTGGCGAATTTTTTCCGCGTCCCGCTTGTGATTGCGTGCCATCAGTCGGTTGTATTTCGCATGCCATGCCGGCGAATAGGTAGGTGCTGCCTCTAGCGCCCGATCGAGCATTTGCATGGCTTTAGTGTTGCTGTTATAACCAATCTGAGCACAAGCAGTAAGATACATGGGTTCGAAGGGCTCCCTAGACAAAGCCTCTTCGAGTGCCATCGCTCCTTCGATTCTCTGCTTGTTTCTCGTCAAACCCAGTCCAAGAATGTAATGAGGGAAACCCCAATTCGGAGCGAGGACAATTGCCTCTTTCGCGTGACCGATCGATTTCTGGATCTCACCTGTATTTAGTTCGGTGGCGGCAAGTAATGTATACAGCTCTGGGCGCTGCGGATCATGCGCCAACTCCTCGGTAAGATATTTGCTAGCCAAATTCCATTGGCCAATTTCAAAAGCTTTCATTGCTCGTTCGTAACTCATGACCGTTGACCTCGCGAAAGAACCTAACGTGTCCAATTTACGAAAAAACGCCCGTCGCGAGGCTGGCCGCAAGACCACCATCGATTGACGTTTTCGTCAAACCGTAAAACTGAAATTTTCGCCTTAACGAGATGTGGCAGAAACCAGCGTCCACCTGGCGAGGTAACGGGTTTTCGAAAATTGCGCGCTAAACATTAAACGGCGACGCTTAAGCGGCGGTTCGCAGAACGCCCATTCAGTGCACGGGAAAGATCTTGAGTAGATGTCGATTGCGCGACGTGACAAAGCCCAGCCGTTCATAGAGAACGGCAGCGCGCTCATTTGTATGCGCGACCTGCAAGCTCCAGCCCACACAGTTATGCGAAAACGTCTCTGACAGCCACTTGAAAAACTTGGAGCCAAAACCCATTCCTCTATAGTGCGGAGAAATGAACAGTTCATCTATATCAATGATGTTGCCCCTGTATTCGTTGCTCCAGAAGAAAATGATGATGGCATAGCCAATCACTTTCTGCTCATACTCAAAAACGAGCAACTGTCCCTTGTCGGGATGCAGAGACAGATCTTTGAATGTCAGCTCGATATCGGGCGTTCCGCCGTGAGCGGAAAAGTCCTCTTGATACATCTGCTCGACAAATCCCCTCAGCTGAGCGAGATTCTCACGCCGGCACGAACGAATCAAAACATCTGACATCCGGCGCCTCTACTCACGACGCAGCGTAGCCGAGATCAAGCCGTACGGCTCGTCAGTGGCAACAAAAATTTCGTTATTATTGTCCAGCTCAAAAGGTTTCAAATTGAAGAGAATACGATGCTCGTTGGGCATCGTGATCGTGATCTCGCGAATGGCTGCAGCCTTCGCAAGCGCATTCTGCCCGATTTCGTGAATAGTGTGCTGCACTCCTAAACTGTGGTGCGTCGCGAATGTCTCGAGAACCACCTTGCGCACCGTTGTATAAATGGAGTGGAAGTCATGTTTTCCAGATTCGAGCAGCCAAGAGACATCAGCAGACGTACCGAATATCCGGTCCGTTGCATCGGGCAGAGTTGTGAATTTGTCGCGCACGAATCCCGAAAACTCAGAGTCGGTTGTTTTGACTAACTTCAATCCCTGAATGCCTGATTCCACTTCAAGAGAATCTGCGGTCGCAACAACTTCGACCACATGCTTTTCGTCATTCGCCCCATAGAACGAGTGAGGATGCGGTTTGCCATCGACCTCGATACGGTGCCAGAGCTCTTCAGCAATGTGCACGGTCGCCGATTCGACCTGTTTATAGGTTTTCACGAAATGCTGAGCGAGAGTCATAGCAAACTCTTCGATGCTATCGACTGGGTTTTGCTTGGCCAGAACATAGACCGTATTCTTCATCGAATCGGTTGCCACAAGCGGTCCATTATCGCCTTCTGTGAAGGCTACGCTGAAGTCGCCCTCGAGCTGAATGTCGACGATCATCTCCTTCAAGTCATGGCGGTCCTTGTGACGATTGACCTTCGTCAACCTGACTCGCGACTTGCCATAACTGTCGTAGACCATGACACCAGGACGTCGTTCTTGCTGCACTGTCGTCGCGCTCCGATCTGGACTGGTCATATGGCAATCTCCTCTGCCTGAAGGCTCATGATTATACGACCGACTGAGACTCCCGTTCGCAGCCGGTTCAAGGATTGTGAAAATACGATAATACTGACTTCTTGATAGCGCCTAGCCGCCAATATGCGACAATATTTGCTCAATAAGTCGCACCTGGCTGCCATGGACTTGGTTGAGTCGGCTCACGTTCGCGTGCTCTCTCGGGGTGAAGACATCGTGTCAAAGACGTTAGCTATCAAAAGCAAAAGGCTTGTGACGCCTGAAGGCATCAAGGAAGGATGCCTCCTTATAAAGGACGGGATCGTTCAAGAAATTGCCCGAATAGACGCAGCGCCAGGCGGCTGGGAAGTGGTTGACGCGGGCGATTCAGTTGTTATGCCCGGGCTGGTTGACAGCCACGTTCACCTCAATGAACCGGGACGCACGGAATGGGAAGGGTTCGAGACCGGCTCCCGAGCAGCAGCAGCGGGAGGCATCACGACCATCGCCGATATGCCGCTCAACTCGAATCCAGTGACGACGACCCTTGATGCCCTCGAGCAGAAGCTCGAAGCCGCGTCGAAAAAGCTTCATGTTGATTGCGCATTTTATGGCGGCGTCATTCCCGGTAATGCCAGCTCGCTCGAGCCTCTGATCCAAGCAGGCGTTCGCGGTTTCAAATGCTTTCTCATTCACTCGGGAATCGACGACTTCCCCAACGTCACTGAAGAAGATTTGAATCTGGCTATGCCGATTTTAGCTCGCCACAACATGCCGCTTCTGGTGCACGCCGAGTTGGAATGCGCTGATTCGCATCCACCTGAATGGGGCGATCGCTGCGACTCGTACGAAGCTTTTTTGCACTCTCGACCTCGCCGTTGGGAGAACGATGCGATCGATATGATGATCGCATTGAGTCGCAAGCACAAGTGTCCTGTACATATCGTTCATCTCTCTTCTTCAGATGCGATTCCGGCAATCAAGAAGGCGAGAGCGGAAGGCTTGCAATTCACAGTCGAGACATGCCCGCACTACCTCACTTTCGCGGCCGAAGAGATCGAGGATGGCGATCCGAGATTCAAATGCGCGCCGCCAATTCGCGAGAAAGAGAACAGAGAAAAACTCTGGCAAGCCGTAATGGATGGCACCATAGATTTTGTTGTTTCCGATCATTCACCTTGCACGCCGGCGCTGAAGTTTCTTCAAGAAGGCAACCTGCAAAAAGCTTGGGGCGGCATCTCATCGTTGCAGTTCGTTTTGCCCGCGGTGTGGACGCAAGCGCAAAAACACGGCGCCACCATATTTGATATCGCCCGCAAAGTGTCGGCGGAGCCGGCGAAGTTTCTCGGGCTGTCTGGTAAAAAAGGAACATTCGCTAAAGGTGCCGATGGTGACGTTGTGATTTGGAATCCTGAGCAGCCGACCAAGATTCATTCAGAGATGATCGAACACCGTCATAAAGTGACACCATATGACGGGCGGCAGTTGATGGGTCGCATTGAAAAAACTTTCGTCAGGGGAAACCTTGTATTTAACGACGGTGTTGTGACACCGCAGCCTACTGGACAAATGTTGTTGCGCGAACGAGTGGAGAGCAAAAAGTAATGGAAAGAAATTACAATTTTGATGCAGCCGTATTCACCGGGCTCGTCGATCTGGCGGCTGAAAAGATTGGCGGCAAAGCGCTTCTTTGCACCGATGACTTTTTCGCGGAGATGGGCAACCTAATTAAGCCAGGTCGCGGAGTGTTCATCGCCGACAAGTACACGCCCGAGGGCAAGTGGATGGACGGCTGGGAATCACGCAGAAAGAGAGTGCCTGGTTATGACTGGTGCATTCTAAAACTTGGTACCGCCGGTGTCATTCACGGCGTCGACATCGACACTAACCATTTCCTCGGCAATCATCCACCATACGCTTCAATCGATGCAATCAACCTCGACAAAGACATTCCCACCGACAAACTGCCTGATGCGGCATGGGTTGAAATTCTGCCCAAAGTAGGTTTGAAACAAGGTTCGCAAAACATCTTTCCCGTCCTCGACTCGCGTCGTTGGACCCACATCAGATTGAACATCTATCCGGATGGTGGCGTTGCCAGATTGAAGGTGTTTGGAACCGTTCAGAAAGATTGGCAATCCATCAATCCGAAAGATGCGCTCGATCTAGCTGCAGTTGAAAACGGCGGCTTGGTAGTTGCGGCTAACGACATGTTCTTCGGCAACAAGAACAATATGATCATGCCTGGTCGCGGCGAAAACATGGGAGACGGATGGGAAACCAGACGCCGCAGAGACGTGGGACATGATTGGTCCGTCGTCAAACTAGCTAAACCAGGACTTTTGCAGAAGATCGAAGTCGATACCTGCCACTACAAAGGCAACTATCCGGACTCATGCTGGATTGATGGCTGCTACGCCCCCGGCAAAGAGATGGATAATCTGACGGCTCCGACTTTCGAGTGGACGAAGATACTTCCTCAAACAAAACTGCAAGCGGATCATCGCCACTTCTTCGAAAAGGAAATTCTTGCCACTGGTCCATGGACTCATATCAGGCTAAGCATTCATCCTGATGGTGGCATTAGCAGATTCAGGGTGTGGTGCACCGTTGCGCCGGGCGCATCGTCCGGAAGCAATGGCGAGGCAAAAAATGACGCTAAAGCATATCAACGAGCTGAGCGCTAAAGAAGCAGAGACAGCGTTTTACAAATGCTGCGGTTGCGATTATTGGGCATCGAAGATGGCCCAGTCTAGGCCGTTCAATGATGGTGCTCAGCTGCATCAGAATGCAGAAGCACACTTCTCCTCGATGAGTCGCGAAGATTGGCTGCAAGCATTCGCCGCACATCCCAAAATAGGCGATGTGGAGAGCCTGAAAAACAAGTACGGCGCCACAAAAGATTGGGCGCAAAACGAACAGTCCGGAGTGAAGGATTCTTCGATCGCAACAATCGAGGGTCTGGCACAAGGCAATAAAGCGTACGAAGAGAAATTCGGCTACATTTTTATTGTCTGCGCGACAGGCAAATCAGCCGGAGAGATGCTGGCGATATTAAACTCACGGTTGCCCAACGCGCCCTCCGATGAGTTGCATATCGCCGCTGACGAGCAGAAAAAAATCACATATATCAGATTGGACAAATTACAAAATGAGCAATAGAAGCCCGATCACAACTCACGTTCTCAATACCAGCTTAGGAAAACCGGGCAAGGGTATCAAAGCCAACTTGGAAATGCTGCGCGGCGACAGATGGGAAGAACTAGGCCGCGGAGTTACGAACGAAGACGGACGAATAGCAGATCTGCTGAGCCCTGAACATAAGCTCGCGGCTGGCATCTACAGGCTCACCTTCAACATTCTTCACTACTTCGAGTCGCAGTCGATTGAAGGTTTCTACCCGTATGTTCAGATCGCATTTGAAGTTAGGGATGGCGAGCAGCACTATCACGTTCCGCTGTTGCTTAACCCGTTTGGTTATTCGACCTATCGCGGCAGCTAAAACCGTTCGCGGGAGCAAGCACGCCCAATAGTGAGCTAATCGCCTCTGGGCTATAATTGGCGCAGGGTCGCTTGCTGCGACTCAGGCTTGGCTCCGACGAAATCGCCGACCTCGACCACTTTTTCCATCAGATGGCAATTACATTGGATGAGGCTACTAAGAAAGAACGTTCGGCCGTGGAAAATGCGGTTGATGTAATTTGTTCGCTTGACTCAGAAGGGCGCATTGCGGCCATTAATCCAGCCTGCGAGAAAAACTGGGGTTACGCCGCAAGCGATTTAACAGGAATGCGCCTTGTACAAATTGTTCAGGATGCCGATACCAGCCGGTGTCATTCAATGATCGAGCAAGCCGTGACAAGCAAGAACACCACAACGTTTGAGAATCAAGTTAAACGAAAAGATGCAACGTTAGCCGACACACAATGGTCAATGAATTGGTCGCAAGAAGAACAGTCACTTTTCTGCATCGCCAGCGACATCTCCGAGAGAAAGCGCCTGGATGCAGAAAGAAAGCAATTTGTCGCTCTCGTCCGAGACGGTTTGAAAACGCCGCTTGTCTCGATTCACGAGTGTCTTCGCCGCCTTTCGGACTCATCCAAGCTGTCCGAGGCAGGACAAAGAGGATTGATAATGGCGGAAGAGAATTCCGCGCGATTGATCGATCTGGTCAACGATCTGCTCGATATCGAAAGAATGGAGTCAGGCAAACTACAATTGACAATCGCACCATGCACGGTGCTTCGATTGCTCGAGCGCAGTATCCATGCAGTTGGCGGACTCGCTCAAGTGCGTCGGGTCAAAGTTGAAACCGCCGAGATTGGCGAAATCACCATCGATGCCGATGAGGATCGCCTGGTGCAAGTCCTGGTCAATCTGTTATCCAATGCAATCAAGTTTTCCGACAAATATTCTTCGGTAACGATCAGCGCTCGCGATGATGGTGACTGGCTGGAAATATCGGTCAAAGATCTGGGACGCGGTGTTCCTCCCGAGATGCGAGAAGCCATATTCGAGCGCTTCAAACAAGTAGAAGCAGCAGACGAAAGGGTCAAAGGCGGTCGCGGTCTCGGTCTGGCAATCTGCAAAACAATCATCGAAGAGCACGGTGGCTCAATCGGCATGTGCGACAATCAGCCTTGCGGCAGCGATTTTTGGATCAGGCTTAACAAGACTACCTAGGTGGTGCAGCCCTATGCGAAGTGAATATACCGGGAGAGCTCTACTAGTCGCAATGTTGGCGCTCCTTGGGTTGTTGTCATCTAATCAATTCGGTCGAGCGGGTGACTCGCACGTCAGCAATGCAATTGCGACATTCAAATGCCAGTGGCAACTCAGGGATGGAGAAACCGTGGATGTTGAACTTGTTCCAAAAGGACGTGGAAGATATGTAATCAAGTTTGCAAAAGAAGGAAAAATCGTCACAACCATTGCTGATCCTCCAGTAGATCTCGGAGCCTATCCGGAGTCATTGTTCCAACTTGATGATGGCAATTTAGCCAGTCTGTGGAACACGGGTGGACCTTACTTCATTTTTAACGTGTTTGCCGATCGAAACGGGAAAATCAGTCGTGTTTTACGGACAGCCTCCAAAATGTCACCCGAATTTGCTTATAGGACCTCAGCGGCTAAAACTTCAGCAAGCGACAAACCTTTGCCAGACCAACTGATCATAATCTCTGAAATGAAATGGGTGGCTCAAAAGACTGGCGACGAAGGCTCGCAGTTGAAGCCTGTAACCGCGACATTGTATTGGTGGGACCGGGCGTCGGGGCAGTATAGATATAAGGTCGTTCCGTGGAAGACGCGACTTGAGAATTGAGGGCGTCTACATATGCAATGATTGCGCAGAACTCGGACATGAAATTCTGGTCGATAGAGGCTTGGCACGGACTGTCATCCAATCCCGTGGCACAAATAATTCCAACTTCATCATGGGTAAGTTAGCAGAGTTGAAACTCAATCTCTGGCTCGATCTCTACATGAACGCAGAAGATGAAGAATAAAAATATTGTGCACCACGGGCAACGGTCTAGACTTTGGTAAGCGAAAGGTCATCGGAACAATTATCCTCAAGCAAGGCACTCAGCGCATTCCCCACAAACGCTGGTGCTCTGCACACCGCAGTGCAAGAGATATTCGCAGCGATCCGCACCCGGGCTGAATACAGCTTTCCGGACCAGTTTCGGGACCGAGCAAGTTCCAAAGCCTCATCCGTTCCCGACAAAACTTTGCTCGGACGCGTTTTTCCGTATTCCTGAATTTTGCGCTGTTTATGAAATCAGACAAACGTTCCGAAGAGGGTAAGACAACTGATAGCTGCTCACGATCAGACACATAGAATTCTGGCTCAAGAGTCTCTATCGCACGCCAAAAACGCGAGCAATCACCCGAGATAAACCCTGCCGTATGAAACTTCGAGAGCAGCTTCGAATGACTAAATATCAGATCAGTCGAAACGGTTTTTCTTAATCCTATAACAATATCTCCTTCCCCAGTCCAATGTATCCTCGGCGGACTCCGAAGGATTGGGCTGAGCGCATATCCGGGACTGATCTGCCACCCTTCCTTCGCCAACAAAAACCTCAGGTCGCAAGTTGACAGCCTTGCGCCGCCATACTCTATCAGTACTAGCCTGATACCGGCAGATAAATCGATCGAGGACAGAAAGTCCCAACAGACCAGATGATTCGAACGCAACCATGCGTATTTTTTCCAAAGACCACGTTCAAACTCATGGCGCATTTTTGCTACATCAAGCGGCATGAAGTTACGAGGTGGCAAATGATTCTCATTGTGGGCCACGATGTTTGCCAACGTTAACGGACCCTTTCTCAGGACTCTGCCCCTACTCCCGATCGAGATATGGATATGCCCGTGTTGTGAGGAAATCTGGGAATTCTTTGCTTTCGACTAAGCCGTCCATGATCTCGGTCGCTTCTTTGTATTTGCCGGCACCGTTGGCGGTGAGCTTTTTCAATTGCTCGTCGCGAATCTTGCGATAGAGATCGACCGTGATTGGACGGCCGTCGCTCAACTTAGCGTTGGTTTTGATCCATTGCCAGATTTGGGCGCGCGAGATCTCCGCTGTAGCAGCGTCTTCCATCAAGTTATGGATGGCGGCGGCACCGTTGCCACGCAACCATGACTCGATGTACTGCAAACCGACATCGATGTTATTAGTCAAGCCAGTCTCGGTAATCGCGCCACCCTCGATTTTGACGTTGAGGAGATCTGCAGCAGCTACGTTGACGTCAGTGAGTTGTTTCGTCTTCTGATTGGGCTGCGTTCCCAACGCTTTGTCGAACACCGCTTTCGCCACCGGCACCAGGTCAGGATGCGCAACCCAGGTGCCATCAAATCCGGTTGAGACTTCCAGCTCTTTATCGTCAGTTACTTTCGTCAGTGCAGTTTCGTTGATGGCAGGATCTTTTCTGCTCGGAATGAATGCTGCCATTCCTCCCATCGCGTGCGCACCATGTTTGTGGCAAGTCTTAACGAGAAGGCGACAGTATGACCGCATGAATGGAACCCGCATGGTCACTTGCGCTCGGTCGGGAAGGAGAAACTCTTCCCTGCTCGAGAATTTTTTGATCGTGCTGAAAATGTAGTCCCAACGTCCGGCGTTCAATCCAGACGCGTGCTCGCGCAACTCATGCAAAATCTCTTCCATTTCGAATGCAGCCAAAATGGTTTCAATCAAAACGGTGGCACGAATGGTGCCGCGCGGTACTTTCAATTTGTCTTGCGCGTAGTTGAAGACGTCGTTCCACAGGCGGGCTTCGAGATGGCTTTCCATCTTAGGAAGGTAGAAGTAAGGTCCAGTGCCGCGCTTGATTGTCTCGTGCACGTTGTGGAAGAAGTACAGTCCGAAATCGAATAGGCTGGCAGAGATCGGCACGCCACCAACAAGAACATGGCGTTCGACTAGATGCCACCCGCGTGGTCGAACCAACAACGTAGCAATCTGATCTTTCAGGCGATACGATTTTCCTTCCGGACTGTCAAATTGAAGCGTTTTGCGCACCGCTTCCTTAAGGTTGATCTGTCCCTCGATGACGTTGTTCCAGCTCGGAGAAAGAGCATCTTCTAGATCTGCCATGAATACGTTGGCGCCCGAGTTAAGGGCGTTGATCATCATCTTCTTTTCGACGGGTCCAGTTATTTCGACTCGACGATCCAGAAGGTCTTGCGGTGCGTCAGCGACCTTCCAGTCTCCTTCGCGAATCGATGCGGTTTCCCTCAAAAAATCAGGCAGCTTACCTTCGTTAAAGTCCGTCTGGCGCTTGGCGCGATTTTGCAGAAGCTTTTCGCGCGTCGGGTTGAACTGTGAGTGAAGGTCAGCTACGAAGGATAGCGCTTCGGGCGTGAGAATATCTTTGAACTCCGGTCGGAGTTTGCCTACAACTTCTGCTTGCTGCGTTACTTGCGTCATGAAAATTCTCCCGCCTCGGTTAGACCGAAATCACTTGTCAACCATTATTCCTGTACATGGTTCGAGGTCATTTATACAATGAATAGCGGAAAGCCCAGCCAAACGATAACGTTCCTTTATATATGGGTCCCCGCGGGAGAATCGCAGATTTGAAAAGTGCCTTGATCAACGCTGTTCCTCTCACGCGCGACGAGTATGCGCCGTATGGCAATTTGATAGCCGCAGATGAGGCACTGCCCTTCATTCCGGCGAACATGGCTACGGCAAAGCGATTCAACTGGATGGCCGATGTGATCAATCTGCGTCCGGACTCGGCGAAGCTTAATCTCTGCCTGTTTCGTTGTACGCCGCTTGCCAAACTGCCCTTAGAGTTAAAGCTGCTGGAAAAGCACCCTCACTCTACTCAGGTCTTCATGCCGACCAGTAATGACGCGCGTTTTCTCGTCATAGTCTGCCTGGGCGGTGATCGACCGGACCTGAGCACCCTCAAGGTGTTCGAAGCGCGCAACGGTCAAAGCATCAGCTACAAACCAGGCGTCTGGCACTATCCAATGACTGCGCTCGAAAGACCGATCGACTTCACTTGTCTGATTTGGGAAGACGGCTCACCCGAAGATTGCATCGTGCAAAATCTGGAAGAGCCGCTCACCATAAGCGTTTAGATAAACATCCATTTAATGTCGCGGACTTCGATCCTGAGAGCCAGCCGCAGCGCCTCAATACAAACGCACTCGCAGTGCGTTCTGTGAGCCCGTTTATTACCAGAGAAATACAATAGAAGTAGTGAGCTAACCCAGGAGAAACTATGTTTAACAAGGTCTATGGCGGTTTTCCGTGGCACGCCGACGATAGCAACTACTGTGTGCGATTTCACCGGGAGGATCTTCAAGCCTTCAAGGCGCCCAAGTCTGGCACACCTTTTGCTGAATATTGGCCCGGACCAAAAACCATTCAATGGATGCTCGACGCTCTCAATGAGCATGAGCGCTCCAATCCGATGCCTCACGACGTGAATCAATAGGCGCAAGCGGTTCGAAAACCCTCATGGGGCGGTCTTAACACATTAACTGGATAAAATTGACTAACTTGCTCAACTTTGTCAGAATGTCGTCTTTCCGCCCCCTTACTACTAATGAATTCAATCACGCGCCCACTTTGCGCGGGCAACAGCTTGCGACTTTTGAAAATTCAACGTCTACTGCAGACGATGATCTGTTGCATTGCACTGTGCGCTGCCCCCGCCTCAGCTTACGAGGGAGCCGTCGAGCTGGACTCGCCTGATCCGTCACCGCTCGAAAACATCAACAACACTATTCTGACGAAGGAATTAGAGTTGCTGCGATTGAATACGCAGTTTCGCATCGAGTCGACCAAACAGCCGAAATGGCGACGCTGGCGACAGTTTGTTTACAGCGAGACAAATGCGAGTTGTACGGAAGCAAGTCTCATCGACAGAATGGTGACATCCTATCCGTTCATGCAGAAGCCGCCAACGCTGCTATCGATCACCAAGACCACCAACACTCAAGGCAAAGTCGTGACAAAAGCGACAGAGAAAATGGCGAAAGCTGCTTCGCCAAGATCGAGTCTGGTCGAGGGCGCTGCCGAGGCTTCGATGATAGGGCAGTTCATCGCGGCGACCGGAGAGTTGTTTGAGATCTCTTCAAATCTGAACACCTATCGCCAGGCGAAAAAACTTGGATTAGACCCGGGAAGTTACAGAAAACAAGTTTGTGACTCGACAGCAGAGCTCGATCGATTGCTCAAAACTCGTGCGCAGATTATTGAAGGTTCCAAAACATCAGAGATCGCAACGGCGGAGGGACGAGTGCTGCAAGACATTCGCGACATCGCAGTCTCGCAGTATGGGCAATATCACAGTGCCGCACTTCGATTGAGATTCTTTCAAAATGCAGCCTACCTGGCTTCGATCACGAAAAATGGTGTCGGCGCAGCCGGCAACGTAGTAAATATAGAGAGCACGCATCTGCACAACACACCTCTTGGTGGAACGGCATCTTTACTGACTCTGGTCGCCGGTGTCGTCACCGTCGCGACACCGGTGTTCGGAAGAGTTTCCGGCAACCTGGCTGGTCTTGTGGATCGCCGCACCATTTCCAAGGACTTCAATCAATCAGAAGCTGCTGAGACGTCTACTCTCGCTCGAGATACGCAACAGTTCAAGCTGGCTTTGAAGAGCGGCGACAAATCACCATCATCGATGGTGCAGCGTTCAAACATTTACGATAAAGAGAAAGAATTTTTGAATGCCGAGGACGGCAGCAATGTTCGCGAACTCACGCAAGCAAAACATACGACTGTTGAAAACGTTGTATATGGAACAATCGTTGGCTCGTCGCGGATCGGACAGGGCGTCACAGGCATGATCGGCTCCTGGGAGTATCCAAATCAAAAGTGGGTAGCCGCTCGTCTCACGGCAGGGGGAGCCACCTCATACGGTGCCGGCTCGGCTTTTAACATTTTGGAGACTGCCCGCGTGCGTCTGAGCGACGAAGTGCACACCCAACGGTTGGCAAAACAAGGCTTGCTTCCGAGCCAATTGTTGAAACAGCGGCTAGATGGGCTCGAGCAGATGGAGAAGTCCATGGGTGTAGCCGTCGCATCTGCCAGAACTCCGATCAGCCTGGCTGGGCGGGCGATAGTGCAGCCTTAGGACGCGTTTCCAAGCCCAACCAAGGACTGACGACAGGTCGAACTTAACAATAAAAAGGTTGTCAATCGGCAACCATATTAGAGGAGACCACGTCTTTTCCGACGTAATTTGGACGAGGGCATAGAGATGATGGGCAGAACACGGGTTTTAGTAATAGCCGCTACGGTTGGCATCGCCGCCCTGATTGGCGCGGAAGCCTATCACGCCGGGCAATCCAATGGTGTTGAAAAGGCTGAGAACAATCAGCTCAACCAGGAGACGTCGATGCAGGCGCCTCAATCTCAACCACAGCCGAATGGTGCGGCGCCCATCGTCACCGCGAAGACCGGGTCAGAGCTGTCGGCATCAAATGCCTCGGCTCCCCCTTATTCGGCGCCGAACGTTCCTCAGAACTACCCGCCGGTTGGCGAAAGCAAGACGTATGCTGCGCCGCCGGTAGCGAATTACCCGACGCCGCCTGAGGCTAACTACGCAGCTCCTCCGCCGGCGGCGAATCCCGCGCTTACTTCTGAAACGCCTAGGGTCGCAACGGTATATACAGCTCCGTCGAATACAGTCATCGAAAAGGAAACCGTTTACCGCAACCGCCCCGTATATAGAACGCGCGTAGTGCGCCATTACAAGAAGAAAAACGGCAAAGTTCACGTCGGTAGAGCGGTCAAACATACGGCTTCGTTTATCGCCAAGCTGCCAGGTCGGATGAGAATGTAGTCGACGCAGTCCAACACTTTTTGAACTGTCGGACAATTCAGTTGAGCGCCTAGATTCACGCCATGATTGGGTGAAACCAATCGAGGTGCGAGCCATGTTCACGAAATCCGCTCAGACCGGCTGTTTTCATGGCGGTGCACTGTATAACTTAATTGGCGACGATTTCAACGCGATAAATGAACTGGGAAATATCATCGATGCCGATGTGCTGGATGCGTGGTTTCCGCCGTCGCCGAAAGCAGTAGACATGCTGCGAGAGCGCTTAGATTGGACGTTGCGTTGTTCACCACCTGTGGTTGCAAGCGGCGTCGTACGCACGATCTCGCAATCGACTGGTGTCGCGGGCGACTCCATCGTTTGTGGTGCCGGTTCGTCCTCGCTCATTTATCTGGCAATGCGAGAGTGGTTGAAGCCTACTGCAAAAGTATTACTCTTGAATCCTACGTACGGCGAATACGCACATGTTTTCTCCAATGTTATTGGTTGCAGATACGATTCATTCAAATTGCGCCCCGAGAATGATTATCAAGTCGACTTAGATGCGCTTGTTCGAGCTGTTCGTCTCGGCGGCTATGACATGGTCGTGCTCGTCAATCCAAACAACCCAACCGGTCGTTTGATCGAGAAAGAGGATTTGCAGGCAGCGCTTGAAGAGATTCCGCGAGAAACTATTGTGTGGATCGACGAGGCCTACGTAGATTATGCAGACCCTGACTCGTCACTCGCAAAGTACGCCAGCGCGAGCAAAAATGTAGTCGTATGCAAATCTCTCTCGAAGGCGCTTGCACTTAGCGGATTGAGAGTTGCATATCTTGCCTGCCATCCGGAGAGAGCGGAGCAATTGCGATCAATTACACCGCCGTGGTCGTTGAGCTTGCTCGCACAGATAGTTCTTATTCAAGCGTTGCAAGATCATAGCTATTACGAGCAGCGATATGCCGAGACGCATTTACTAAGAGAAGAGCTGAGCATTTCGCTCGAACGCTGCGGATTCGCACCAAGAACGAGTTGGGCAAATTTCTTATTAGTGGATTATCCGAAAACGTTTCCACCGGCAAATGAGCTAATATCAGCTTGCAGAGCGCAGAATCTATTGCTTCGCAATGTTCAGACCATGGGTGACAGTATTCCCAACAACTGTTTTCGCATCGCAGTAAAAGATCGCACAACAAATGCGCGCATGGTCAATATTTTGAATCGACTCACAAGAACCCGGTCGCCAGAAGAAAGCTGAGAATCCGCTAAGGAAGCGGATTTTGCGATTAACGAGCCCAAAACAGGGGAATAGTGCAAGAGGAAACTTGGGTGGCACCTCTTGGAGAACTGTCATGCTAGGACACTTCCACACCTTGAAACGGGCTGTGAGATTCTGCACGGTCGATGATGCTCCACTTGCGCACCTCGAGCTCAATGCGATTATCGACTGGGAAAAAGAGCACGCGACACGAGCAATGTACTGCATGAGAGGTCGCATCAAACAAATGCGCGGCAGACCTGCCGAGGCGGTTGCGGACTACGTGCATGCGCTGTGCCCTGCAACGCCCGGCAATTTGAATCAGCGCAATACTCTGCGCATCGTGCAAAACATTATTGAATGCAGCATGCGCCTTGGCGAGACAGACCGTGCCCCACTTCATCTGATTATGCGAAAGGAATTTGATTTATCCTTCAATGACTGGTTTCCCAACTATATGGAATTCGCACCCAATCCGTATCGTCAGCCAACACCGGTGAGAATTTCGCCCCGCGGTACCGGATGTCTTGTCGACATCGGTAAATATCTATTGGACCCAAAAGATCTGCAAAAGCTGGCAGAGTTACTGGAAAATTCGCCACGATGCGGAATACGGCGGCTGACTACCTACCGACTGCCCTAACTTCTCCTTCGCAGCTTCAGTGCGCTCTCGTCAAACTACGGTATCTGCACGGCTGAGTCGTTAGCTCGGTCGGAAAACCGTACAATGCTAGTTATGGCACAAGAAAAACTGAAAGCCGCACGTAAGATCTACAGGGTCTCTTCGCCGCCGGAGGGGCTCACTTATGTCCCTGATTTTCTTACAGAGGCTGAGCAGGCTGAACTTTTAACAACAGTAGAAAACATTCGCTACTACGATTTCGTCATGAATGGAGTGGCAGCCAAACGAAAGATTCATCACTACGGCTTCGGCTACGAGTTTTACAGCACTATCGTGCATGAGGTTGAGCCATTTCCGGATTGGCTCGCGCAGATCAGAGACCGCGCCGCACCTTTAGTCGGAATTCCAGCGGAGCAACTGGAGCAAGCCCTTGTCGCACAGTACTTCCCGGGCGCCGGCATCGGCTGGCACCGCGACGCACCCGCCTTTGGTCCATCTGTTGTGGGCATCTCTCTGGTGTCTGATGACGTAATGCGCTTTCGCCGCACCTTGAAGGAATCTTTTGAGATTTATAAACAGCCGTTGCAAGCCCGGTCGCTTTATGTGTTGAGCGGACCGGCTCGCTCCGTATGGCAGCACAGTCTCGCTCCAGTCAAGCAACTGCGGTATTCGATCACATTCAGAACGGTCCGAGACAAATTCAAGCCTTCCGCCTGACGACAACTTGACTTATAGTCTACGAAGGTTATAAATCAATCTGTGTCCGCGCCAGTCCGAGTTTCCTTGCTATTATCATGGTGCAGTTCTTGGTATTTTGGGGGAATTATTACTAGCACGACTCCGATCCACTCGGAGCTGGACAAACAGATCCGCAAATCCGCGCTGCTACACACATTTGGCGGTGCGCTGTTTATTGCCAGTACGGTGATGATCTGCGTGCTTATCTATAAGGAGGCGGACCAGACGAACTGGGTCAACCATACATATGAAGTGCGCAATGTAGTCAACCAAGTGCGCGGGAATGTACAAACTATCGAAAGCGCAAGCCGCGGTTATGCCGCGACAAGAGATACGGCGTATCTGAAGGAGCTAGATCCGGCGGTAAAACAATCGCTGCAAAACGTGCAAGAATTGCGGCTGCTAACCTTGGACAACCCCCGCCAACAGACGTTCGTCGCACGTCTGCTGCCTGCCGTCCAAGCCAAAGTTGACTTCAACATGAAAGAGTTAATTCCGGCCCTCACATCGAATGACCAGAAGCGCGCACGGGAATATTTGGTGAGCGAACACGGTAGAAAGTTGATGGACATGGTGCAATCAACATCCGCCGACATGCTCGCAGAAGAGAGTCGTCTGCTCGATATAAGGCACCACGATGTTCTATATCTCCAGTTTGCTGTATTTGTAGCATCTACCGGGCTCTCCATCCTTGCTTTGATAACCCTCTTTTTGTCCTTTAGATCTTCAAAGAGCTATTTGCAGAAGCAGGAGGTTTTGCTCGATCAAGCAAAAGCGGCAGAGCACTTTCAACGCAAAATTTCCCAACAACTCGAGCGGTCCAATAAGGATCTACAACAGTTCGCTTACGTTGCGTCTCATGATTTGCAGGAGCCGTTGCGGGCCGTGGGCGGCTTTCTCTCTCTAATCTCTGAGCGATTTTCTGGAAAACTGGGAGAACAGGGCGACAAATGGATTCAGCAGGCAGTTGACGGCGCTGAGCGAATGCGAGTCCTGATCAACGACTTGCTCACCTTTGCCAGGGTCGACACGCGCGGCGGAAAGATGGAGCAAGTTGATTGCGCTGTTGCACTGAAAGAAGCACTGGACAATCTCGCTGTTTTGATCGACGAATCAGGCGCACTCATAGAGATCGGCGGACTTCCTAAAGTGACAGCGGATAAGTCGCAGCTAACACAGGTGTTTCAAAATCTCATCGCCAACTCAATCAAATACAGATCGGAAGAAGCGCCGCATATCAGCATCGATGCAACGCTGAAAGACAAAGAGTGGCAGTTCACTATAAAAGACAACGGCATCGGTTTTGACATGGCGCATGCGGAGAGGATATTCATTATTTTTCAAAGATTACATACACGCGCAGAGTACGCCGGGACCGGCATCGGCTTGGCACTTTGTAGTCGTATAATTGAACGACACGGTGGCAGAATATGGGCAACGTCCGAAGTGGGGAAAGGTTCGACGTTCTGCTTCACATTGCCCAAAGAGCGAAAGCAAGAGGATACCAATGAAATCAATTGAGATTCTTATGGCCGAAGACAGTCCGTCGGATGCAGAGCTCGCGAGAGAAGCTCTTATCAACGGCAAGCTCAGCAATAAACTCAACGTCGTAACCAACGGACAAGAAGCGCTCGATTATTTGCACAAACGCGGCAAATTCGCGTCGGCAAACACGCCGGACCTGATCTTGCTTGATATCAACATGCCAATTAAAAACGGTTTTGAAGTTTTGACAGAACTCAAAGCCGATGAAAAACTCCGCAGAATTCCTGTCGTGGTATTGACGACGTCGGAGGACGAGCATGATGTGCTCAAGTCGTACGATCTGCAAGCAGCATGCTTTATAACAAAGCCTGTTAATTTTACGAAGTTTCAAGACATTGTGAAGCAGCTCAAAAATTTCTGGTTTTCTGTAGTGACCTTGCCGCCAAACGGCAGATAGACAACAATAGAAGCTTAATGCCAGCACAAGCCCTGCAAATTTTGCTAATCGAAGATAGCCAGTCCGACGCCGCACTAATGCAAGCGCGTTTGAGCAGCGTCACCGAATTCGCTTTCACCGTCGATCACGCGACCCGCCTATCTGACGCGATAGAAATGATGGAGAACTCGCGCTACGACGCGATACTTGTGGATCTCAACTTGCCGGACTCCAGTGGACTGGACACGGTTCGAAAGACAAGAAAGGCGGCGGGCGAAACCCCGGTAATCGTGCTAACTGCAATGGATGATCGCACGCTAGTCGCTGAAGCGATTGAAAATGGTGCGGACAGCTATTTGGTAAAAGACAAAGCTGACGGCAACCGGATCGCTGTGGGCGTCCTCTGGGCAATGCGCAATCGGCAATCGGAAAAGAAGCAAGTATTCGCTTCAAATAACGAGGGCTATTTCTCTTTCGAAACGTTCTTACGCAACGAAGGCAAATCGCTTCGAAAAAGCGTACGAGACGGAATGCCGTTGTTTCAAGCGCTGGAAAAACTGTTGACCTCGATCGAGACCAGCACCGAGTCTAAAATGCTCTTGTCTGTACTCTTGTTGGATGAGCAAAAGCGATTACATCTGGGCGCAGCACCCTCTTTGCCAGAAGCTTATAACAAAGCAGTAGACGGGATGGAGTCCGGACCCACAGCAGGTTCTTGTGGAACCGCCGCCCACTGCGGGCATCCAGTCTATGTTGTCGATATCGAGACCGATCCGCTCTGGAAAGAGTTTAAAGCATTAGCTTTGCCACACGGCTTGCGTGCGTGTTGGTCACTTCCCATCATCGGGTCGAACCAGGAAATTCTTGGCACGCTAGCAACCTATTATCTGGAGAAACGCGGACCAAGCGACGCAGAAAAAACCTTGATGAAAACAGCAGAAGAAGTCTGTGCCTCCATAATCTTGGCCTCGCGAGAACGAAAGGCATAGAGCCAGTAATTAGAGCTTAGTGCTCAGCAACAGTGAAAGTTCTGCATGATATAAGGACTTCATCGCTGTGTCCATCGACGTTCGCCCACAAGCACATGTAATAAAGTCCGGCAACGAACGAGTCATCAATCGAGACATCGGCGGTAATCTCCTCTCGTCCGCTCGAACTGACAACTTTAATCGGATCATTCGTTTGAGTGGGATCGACAAACAGATTCGATGTTGTCTTGTCAGGGATGCTGTAGCCGCCAGTTTTGTTCAACTCTTTCACTGACATTGGCTTGGGTAGCTCCTCGGCTCGGAAGTCGATACTTTTCAAATGAACGCCGGCATTGAGGGTGCCAGTGACATGCAGCTTATCGCCGATTTTGACGCTTTGTGGTAATTCTCCGAATTCACCATAGTGATTGATGAATTCTTGAGTACATCCAAACCGGCTGCCCATGCCGAACGAAGACGCAAAACTCAAGCCGATTCCGACGGCAGTGTGGGCCGGGTCGATTATATTTTTGCGGTGACCATCATACGGCGGCTTTTCATTGAAAAAGTCGGATTCCATCTTTTCCAGTTCGTACCTTTTGAACACTTGCACCGAGTGCAGCGGAATCGTCCGCGCCTCACCCGTATCGTCTGCGTCCGATTCTGAGCTCATAAAAGCATTTTCTGCAACAGAGTCTCGACCGCCGGCTTCGCAATAACGCTGATCAGGCTTGCGTCCGTCCATTGTCCAATGGCTGATATAACCGTTCATCGCCATCTCATCACTGTGCAATTGCCCCGCTTTCGTCGCAGTTTCATCCCTCACCACCGGCGGTGCCCCCACCGAAGCTCTGTCTTTATTGATCAAATCAAGCATCAGCTTTCTTGCGGAATCAGTGTCGAGCATTTCGCGCTGTTCGCTGGACATTGTTTGTTCGTCCGGCAAATGTTCGACCGCAGCAAATGCGCCTGTACCGGCGAGAACAAGCACGCAGGCAATAAACGCAACTGTCCTAAACATGCTAATGACCTCTCAGTTTTTTGTAATCTGCCACAGGATCTGCGCAGACCAGTTATCAGTTGTGCCGTGTCCCCGCACCCAGAAGGTAGGACATTGTAGGTACTCCACCAGGCTCTGCCCGAAAAGGATCGTATCAACCTGCAGATCCGTGTCGTAATGCAGAGTCACGAGATTACCAGGATCTCGCCCAAAGAATCGCAAGGGATCGGCATCTTTACGACTAACAGCCCCCGACATCTCGACTGGAATCCAGCCCACTTCGGGCTGGTAAAACTCGGATATTACGTGAGCCGCACCATATGTAGTGCGAACATCTCCAGGCGCCTTGTCCGATGTAGTATGTCGACCAAATAAAGTGCGAGCTGGAATTCCGCTGTTTCGCAACGTGCTGGCAAACATGATGGACAATCCCCCGCAGTCGGTGCGATTGGTACTGCATAGCTGCGAAGCGTGTCGATCCTGTGCGGAATCGTAATTGTAGACGTATAGAGCTCGTATTTTGGAAAACACGCGCCAGGCAAAGTCCATGTCGCTTTCGTTCGCTCGGCGCAGCAATTCCTCCGATTGAAGCCAATGCTGAAAGCTGCTCGACCTGTAGTCGAGTAAGCCGCTGGACGAGAGATAGAGCTGTCGGTCGCCCGCGGCGAGCGGCGATCCTAATTCCGGTCCGGCACCTGGCACCAACTGCCGTGGTGCCAGGGCAATGGAGTAATGGCCGAAAGTAGCAATGCTGTGTCTCGTCTGGTCATTGGCATCAAAATTGATCATCAGCACAGCCCGCTGATAGGGACTTAGTTCTCTAATTGAGGCGCCACTGGCCGGAGTGCCGTCTGCCGTCAGCGAAGCAGAAAGCAATCTTTGATTGTCCGTATTCGGGGGATCCGGATAAAGAACAACCCACTTGGTGGCATCACAGTCCGGAGTCTTGAGCCACCACTTCAAACTAGCATCGTATTTGCTGGCACCACCCAACTGAATGTGACACTTACTGAATGGACATGTCTGGGCATATAGCGGTGCCGGTCCGAAAAGACAGCATAGGAAGAAAAGCGTGTTGAGGAGCACTATCCTCAAACAAAATGCTCGTACAATGGCTCGCTTTACCATTCCCGCCTCGAATCACATGATGCTGAACGCTCGATGGTACACGAATTCGGGGCCCAATCGCCACTTGACACCCGGTTTCAACAAGAACTTCCCGCCTTAGTGTGGGAAGATTGTTGCGTAACCGCTGTCTTCAAGAAGGTGCTGAATGTCCCTCATCGATGATTTCAAGCAATTCGCCCTGCGCGGCAATATTGTTGACATGGCGGTCGGCTTCACCGTCGGGGCAGCATTCACCACAATCGCAAAATCGCTGGTCGACGACTTAATCAACCCATTAATCGGTCTGGCAGTCGGCAAAGTCGATTTCACAAACTTCTTTATTTTGCTCAAGCCTGGGGTCAAGATGCCGCCACCGTACACGACCCTCGCCGAAGCGAAAACGGCCGGTGCAGTCACCTGGAATATAGGAAGCTTTCTCAACAACGTCATCACATTTCTTCTGATTGCGCTGGCGATGTTTTTATTGCTTAGATTGCTCAATGATTTGGAAAAACGTCTCGGCGCGAAGAAGGAAGCAGCAGCTCCGACAACGAAAGACTGCCCATTTTGCTTCTCGGCGATTCCCCTCAAAGCTACTCGCTGCCCACAATGCACGTCTCAACTGGATGCAGCTCCGGCAGCAGCGTAGTGACGCTAATTTGCGACGGAAAATGCTCGATTGATGTTCAGTCGACTTCGAGCGACGGATAATACTAAGTTGTCGTTCAGTCGAGCTTATAGTTAGCGATGAATAACTCTGCACCAATTTTGCTTTCGTGTTGCAGACTGCAGTTATTCATGCCGTATCTGAGTGACCAGCCTTTTATCTCTGCCCATTCATAAAGCTTTCGGATGTCGGAGCAATCGTCGTAAGTGATTAGAAATCGGTGGTCGGTTCTCTTCAACAGATGAGCAAGCCGGTCGTGATCGAAATCATGCAAGCTACCGCCGTGACCATACAATTTGGTAGCCGTGAAGTAAGGTGGATCGAGAAAAATAAACACGTCTTTTCCAGGCTTGTTAATCACAGACTCGAAGCCTTGATTTGTAATTTTGGTGCCGGCAAGCGCTTCAGGCATGGGCATCAACCGTTCAATGGAAGAAGCGGTAAAACGATTGAGACTGGCAGCGCTGGAAAAACCCCCAGCCCGTGTCGTGCCGGAAAACGTAACTCGATTGAAAAAGAAAAACAGCAAAGCTTCACGATACGGATCGTCCGGTTTTTCCTCTCTTGCTTTGAGAAAGTATTTTTTGATCTGCTCTGCAGATTTGAATTTCTCACGCAGCTGTTCGAGTTCTTTCATCAGCCGAACGCACATGTCGGGATCCTGCACAGTTTTCCAGAACGAGATCAACTCGGCAAACTTGTCATTTATCCAATAACGTTTTGCTAGACGCAGGCTGCGCGCATGAAAATAAACACTGCCACCACCAACCAGAGGCTCTCTGTATTCATGTGAATTTCTGAGCAATCTCGATATCTGCTCGATCGCCTTTTGCTTACCGCCAGGATATCTAAGCGGCGAGCGCAACTTCACATCGAACTTTTCCGCCACTGCGGAATTGGACGTAGGGTGCGGATTGATGATGTGTTTCACTGTATCATCATAATCAATTGGCGCAGCATATCAAGCCCGCGCGCAGCAAGAGATCATTGATGTATAGCAATTAGATAGTTTAGGCGACCATAAAGAGTCGCTGTCCTAATATAGTTGCAATCAAAGATGTGATGATTTGAATCGACTCAGTGATTTTGCTCAGACAGTTTGACCGGCACCCCTTGCGACAGGGACCGCAATATCTTTGCGGTATCCCCACACCGTAAATCCCGGCACCGGCACAAAATCAATGTCGGTATAGCGCTCATAACCACGCCGCTCGTACATCTGTTTGGCAGTCTGCATCAGGACAGTTGTATGCAACGTGATTGTCGGCCAACCCTCCGCACGCGCTTTCACTTCGCAAAAATCGATGAGCAGTGCACCAATCCCGCGGTTCCGATGCGCCGGAGAGATCGCCAACAATCGCATCTCAGGAAACGGATTCTTCACCAATGCGCCACCCATCACTTTCTCGTACGGAGAACAGAACAGCACAGCGCCGACAATCTTGTCGCCCTCACGCGCTACGATTCGAGTAATCGAATCATCAGTGAGAATGGTTCGCTCTATCGATTTCTGATAGTTCGACCAAAATTCTGGACTGCTATCCCTGGCATACTCCTCATAGGCCGCGAGTGTAACCTTCAAAATCTCGTCCCATTCGCCGCTCTTCGCGGTTTCAATATCTAACGCCATGATGCACCTATCTTTCTCAGCGGGCTCTCTGGCTAATTCTTCCAACCGTCATCGTCGTGTCTGACGCCATCGCCCTTTGTATACTGCTCTAGACTGTTGGATTTGGCCTGAACACAAAGATAGACAAGTTGCGAATCTTTGGCGGCACGCAGTGCGCGCGAAACGCTCGGCAATACGTTGATCATCGAGCCTTCTTTGATATCAATAAGCTCGCCGTCCAGCTGGATCTGCCCGCGCCCCTCGAGAACTACATACAGCTCTTCGTTCTGTTTGTGGCTGTGAAAAAATGGAGCAGCACCACCGGACGGAATAGCTGTAATCGAAAATTCCATTCCTGTAAGTTCGAGAACTTCCTTATAGAATTTCTTCGTAGCCGAATTCTCATTTTCCTTCGAGAAATCGCCGAACGGTCCGATGTCGATCTTGTTGAAATTTTTGGTTGTCGCTGTCATTTTCCGACTCCTTCTATTACAAACATGGAAAACTGTAAAGCCCATCAGGGTGGTTTAACTTGTAAATTGCAAGTCACATGCTATCATTATACTGCCAAAACAAACACGGAAATTTATGAAAACGATCGAATTTAATGAGCGGGCAGAAGCAGTCAATAAAACTGCGATGGAATACGTCACACCGACGGGCGCGCGCAAGGTAGTGCGCAGTCCCAAGACTGATGCCGTGGCTCAGCCGGAGACGGTACCGTTCAAAGATGGAAGTTTAGCGATCTGCTCGTGGGGCGAGGGCCAGCCCATTTTAATGGTTCACGGGTGGAGCGCCACGAGAACAGATCTGTTTCATTATGTAGCACCAGTCATAGCGCGCGGCTTTAAAGCTGTCGTCATGGATCTGCCGGCTCACGGCGAATCTAGCGGCGACACCTGCGGACTCAACCATTTGGGCGACGGTGTTTTAGCTGTAGCTAACCATGTCGGACCGCTGCGCGGCGTCATCGCGCATTCTATAGGATGCGCTGCCAGCCAACTTGCTATCGCTAACGGCATGAAGGTCGAAAGAGCGGTCATGCTGGCGTCACCTCACGACTACGAAGCGAACGCATATCTGTTTGCTAAACACAGAGGACTCAATGAGATAGAAGCAGCCCAGATGATCGACAAACTCAAATCACTGGGCGTCAAAGTCGCGATCAGAAGTAAAGATTTCGTGCCGGCGTTCGACGTGAAGGCGTTGATCGTCCACTCCGAAGATGATGCAGTTATTCCTATATCAACATCCGAAGCGCTACACTCCTATTGGAAAGGCAGCCAACTTTTGAGAGTCGACGGACTGCAACATCGTGGTGTGTTAAAGGATGCATACGTAATTAGTAAAGCAGTCAGATTTTTGACGGAATGATTATGAAGAAACCGATGAGAATGACGCGTTGCACAAGATTTCGAGGAAGTGAGAGATATGGCTCCTGATCGGCGTTCTAGCTGTCCAATCTCCTGCACGCTCGACTTAATCGGCGACAAGTGGACGCTGTTAGTTCTTCGCGACATGCTGTTTTTTCAGAAAGGACGTTTCGAAGAATTTCTCGATTCGCCAGAAAAAATTTCAACAAACATTCTCACCGATCGCCTGCATAAACTAGAGAATGCAGGACTGGTCGAGAAAGCGCCATACAGCAATCACAGACTGAGAATGGCTTACAGCCCCACAGACAAAGGCAAAAGCCTCAAGCCCATACTGAAGCAGATCGTGGACTGGGGTCTTACAAACATCGAAAACACCGGCACAATGAAGAAGTAGTTTCCGGTCGTTGTCTGCTGGTAAAATTGGCATATGCAGGACAACCCACAGATTAATAAAGATATTTTCGACCGCGATGGTTTTTTGCTCGTGCCAGAAGCAGTTGCCGCTTCAACAATCGAACAATTGACAGATGCTCTTGAGGCAAAACGACGTACGGATGCGCGATTAGCAGCGCCAGGTCTGCGGCATTTATTGAAGCGCTGCAAGGCGGTACGCAACTTTGCAAAATCCGAACCCATGTTGCAACTGGCCCAGCAAGCATTGGGTTCTGATGCTAAACCGATCAAGGCAATTCTGTTTGACAAAACACCGGCAGCAAATTGGTATGTGACTTGGCACCAAGATTTGACGATTGCGGTGAAAGAACGGCTGGAAGTTGCAGGTTTTGGACCATGGTCAGTAAAAGATGGAATCCCGCATGTTCAGCCGCCGGAGGAAGTGTTGCGCAACGTCGTTTCTTTGCGAGTGCATCTCGATGACTGCCCGCAAGAGAACGGTGCAATCAAATTTATAGCCGGATCACACAATCGTGGAATTTTGGATACGGAAGAAGCCACATCGTTGAAAGCCGGTGGCAAGCAAGTGTGCGTTGCTGCTGCACAGGGTGATGTAATTGTTATGCGTCCCCTAATTTTGCACAGCTCGTCTCAATCCACTCAACCGCAACATCGCCGAGTCTTACACATCGAATACGTCGGCTGCGAGCTGCCTGGCGGATTGGAGTGGGCAGAGTCGAGCGGATTGGATTCAGTCGAATTAGTCATGGGAATCGAAGAGGAGTTCGGAATAACAATTCCAGACCACGATGCTGAAAAACTCACAACCGTGGGGCAGACCTTCGAGTACTTGAAGCTTGTCCTCAACAGCAAGCCAGCTGGCGAGTGCCTAACGCAAAAGGTTTTCTACAAAGTTCGTCGAGCATTTGTAGAGAATTACAGACTCAATCGAAATTCGATGCATCCTGACACACAGATGACCGATCTTCTTTCCTACAGCGACTTCGAAGAAGGATGGCCATTTCTGAAAATGTTCATCGAGATGAAAACTCCACCGCTCAAGCAAGCAGAGAAATTCTTGGGGATGACTATCTACCAGCCGACTTTCACGCTTCGTGAACTCTGCTCAGCTCTTATCACACTAAACGCGGAAAAGTTTAATCAGGAAACAGATGCCGATCCAGAGATCTGGCGGAGATTGGTAGACGTGATTTGCCGCCAGATAAACGTGGACCGCAATGAAGTCAGATACGAAGCGAGCTATACCAAGGACCTCGGGGTGTGCTAACGGTGGCTGTAGCACGCACCATACGGCCCTCCAACTCGCCCTCGCGCAATGGCGATATCTCGATGCTTTTTACGACATATTTCTTCGACGAAATTATGCACCACGTGAATAAACTCATAAACTTCCGCCAGCCGCCTTTGCGATTGTAAGCGTATGCTTCGTACGACATATTTTTTCGACGAAATTATGCACCACGTGCATACGGCTCCTAAACACGAACTGGCGCGCCATCCATATGTCATGCGGTGATAGCTTTCAAGCACGAAAGTCATCGACAACCAGAGCAGGCGTCGAAACATATTCGAACCGCTTGTGTTGGCAGTTTCACGGGATTCCAAGAGGCGCACGTTAAACATCTTTTGAAACTTCCGCCTAATTCTTCCGTCGTTGGCGTTTAGCAATACGTAGAACGCAGCAGAAAAGACAATGGAAATAATAATCGGTGTGGTCGTCGTGGCGGTGGGTGCAACGCTTGCTCTCTTCGTCGACGACCACACCCAATGGGGCGGGCCCGAACTCGAAGATTTTAGATAACGGGCAAGCCAGACAGTAGAGTTTCCAGACAACTCAAAACGGCAGATGCCACTGAACGAAAGCCACAAGCCCGATGGCAGCGATGGCGACAAGTGGCATAACTGGAACCAGTGGCCCAAGCTCAGCCAGCCCTGCAAAAACACCCTAGCATCGCAGGTGGTTTGCCGTCGCGTTCGAGTCATGAAAGAAGCAACGCCAATTCGTTATGGGAACCATGCGAGCGGTCGTAAGTCTTGTTCTTCATGCTGAACGGGCGACGCAATAGACGGGGCGGGTCGCCGGAGTGAAGGAGATAGAATCATGGGCGATACCACAGTGAAGAAGATTGACAGCAGTCATTCTCCCAAGGGCGCGCTTGGACAAAAATATCTTGCCAGCGGCAAACGCATGTCGATGAGACTGTGGCAAGAAGAGGAAACAACCGACAAAGAGCCGACTAGCCGCGATTACGAGACTCTCGGATATGTGATCTCGGGACGCGCAGAACTGAAATCTGAAGGGCAGACAGTGACATTGGCGCCCGGCGATTCATGGGTGGTTCCGGCTGGTGCTGAGCACAGCTATAAGATTCTCGAACCGTTCACGGCCGTTGAGGCCACGTCACCTCCGGCTGAAGTGCACGGTAGAGACGAATAGGCAGATCTCAAGAAGATGTCTGAAACACAAAGAGGGCTTGGCATAATGTCGAGCCTTCGTGTTATGCAAGCAGTGAAGCTTAGACTGCGCCATGCTCGATATGTGGATCAGATGACCAAATAACATGGACACCTGGAATTTTGAAAAAAGCGTCTGCACCGTATATGTGCCTATTCAAAATATTTCGATACGACACCACCAATCCAGCACAACGTAATGATTCTGCGATGACGCCTGTACAACTAGCGTCAGGATTGCGAAACGATGGGTCGTATGCGATACCATCTTGCTGCCGCGCATGAGCAATTGCTTTTTGCATTGCTTGCGCTGTTGCGTATGGCGGTCGAATCAATGCTACCCGGGTGCTTCTCCAACTGCGGTAGACGGAAATCGGCAAAATCGTCACCTTTCCTTCCATCGTAATCAGTTGCTTTTGATCGTCTACAATCGCGGCATGCACCCAACTGGAGCCGGTGAACACCTCACTGAGCGCCACCCACTGCGGGAAGTGCATGTTCGTTTCGACGATTACATCTCCAGGCTGGGCTAGCCGTTGCAATGCCTGAACCTGGGCCGTAGTGACCTCATTTGGCAGAGTCCACGGCCACAAGCTAGACGCGAACACCCTGTCGCGAATCGGCGGAAAGAAAAGAACAACCAGCAAAAGAGCGGTCACCGTGGCTACAGCAATTCCCGCGATGCGAACTGCATCGCCGAAATTTCGGCTGGTTTCACGCCTCAAACTCATCAATAAAATCGCTCCTCTAAGCTCAGTTTCAACTTTAGACGAGTGGGCGCACCTCCTGGTTTCACTTTCGGGATGAAACGCGTGAACGGAGTTTGGAGAGCGCTAAGGAGGGCGGGGTTTCACCCCCCGGCGCTTTTTGAACCGTTCCGCCTGGAGGCACTCTAGTTTGGCATCCCGTTATTTGCGGCGCCCGAGCGGCACGCCCCAGCTTACTAAGTTCGGGAACCTCATGCTGTTCAACCGAGTCTTCCACACAGATGGACAAATCGCCGTTGGAGATGTCCCGTAAGAGATGGGTGCACCGTCCCGCTCACACGAACAAAACGATGCTGGAGCTATGAAAGTGAAAATCGCAACTCAAATCACGCGGACAGTTTTGATGGCCGCATCGTTAATCGGAATGCAATCCGGCAATCAAGTTTTTGCCGATCAACTAGCGCAAGGAGTGCGGCTGTCGGTCGACCATCTTTCTCCACCAACGGAAATTCAGGAAGACCTGAGTAATAAGCTCACCGGTTCGCGCCCGCACATTGTGGTTGCGCTCGGCGGCGGCGGCTCAAAGTGTGTCGCCCAGATCGGAGTGTTGCGCAGTCTCGAAAAACATAATGTGCACATCGATGCCATCGTCGGATCCAGCATGGGCTCTGTCGTCGGCGCACTCTACTGTGCAGGCGTTCCGCTCGACCGGATAGAAGAGATGTTCGTCAGCAACGAGATATCGAAATCGATCTCGCCGAAGATTGCGCTAAAAATCGCCGCGATGCCTGTGACGAAATTGATTCCTTTTCATCATCATCGTCCCTACGCAGGCTTTATCAATGGCGATCATTTGGAACATTTACTGCAACAGAATTTGCCTCCGACTTTTGAAGGATTGAAAGTTCCATTTGTAGCGGTAGCAACTGACCTGACAGATGGACGCACAACAGTGCTGAGCAAGGGCAATCTTTCTCGCTCGATTCTCGCGAGCATGGCATTTCCGATTTACTTCAGACCGGTGCAAATTGGAGACAAAGTGTACTCCGATGGTGGCGTGCGCTCGAACCTGCCCGCTCGTGTTGCAGCAGATCAGTTTAAAGCTGATGTAGTCATTGCGGTTCCGGTGGACGAATCGATCAAACCAGTCGACAATGCAAAATTCAAGAAGTTAGGCAACGTTCGCTCACGAGCAATCGATATTATGGTGGCAGCGCTCGACGCGAATCAAGCAAAAAAATCTGATGTGCTGATCTATCCAAACACTGACGACATTCCCATTCTGACAAACAACCGACAGCTGATGCTACAAGGAATAGCCAAAGGTGAAGCGGCTGCCGACAAAGCGATATCGCAAATCAATCAAGCCATCGCTGACTCCAGAAGCGGCGCGCAAGCGTCAGTTAGCACACCCGAATAAAGCTCCATAAGCCGTTATAACCGTTCGAGAAGCGCCTCTTCTATTTTTTAGAGCGGGTGCGATACAAACGAATGTGCACCTTTTCCACGGTTGCAAGCCCCTCTTCGATGACTGAATCCAGCAGCGCCAGAAATGTTTCAATCTTCTCCAACTCATCCACGATTTCGATAATAATCGGTAGATCCGTCGAGAGGTCGAGAATCTTAGCGGTGTGAATTCGGCTATGAGCACCAAAACCTTCAATCGCCCGAATGACTGTGGCTCCGGCTAATCCCTCAGTCTTAGCCTTACGAACAATCCATTCATAAAGAGGTTTCCCTTCGTGTTTGTCGCTCTCGCCCACGAAGATCCTCAACAAATGCCCATTTTCTGGCAACATCGAACTAACCTCTTAAATCAATCGTCCAACAACCCAACCAAGCCAAACAAAGACCAGACCCAAGACAACCTGCCCGACGGCATTCGCGGCGGCGTACATAATTTCCCCATCACGCATCAGTTGAAAGGTTTCATAGCCAAAGCTCGAGAAAGTTGTAAAACCTCCAAGAATTCCGACAAAAAGAAATAGACGAACCTCGCCGGAGAGCAGCCCTTTGGATTCTGCCAGTTGACCAAGCAGACCAATCACGAAACAGCCAAGAATGTTGACGCTGAATGTACCGATCGGAAACACCCAACCAGTTTTCTGCTGAACAGCAGGGCTCATCAGATAGCGGAACACGCCGCCCAACCCTGCTCCTAGAAAAACGATCAAATAGCTCATGACTTCCACCCATTAAAGCCGCTCTAGGGGTAGGCGTCATCAGCCTTTCGGCGGTTATGGCGGACTCCATCGCCTAACTAAGTATTCACATTCTAAACGCTTTGAAAGAGTGCCGCAAACCCCAGCTTCGCATGGATTTTGCAATGACTGCTCCAAATCTCGGATGCGAATTGAACATCCAAGAGAAAAACGAAAGATTTTGTGAGTTTCACTCAAAGCGAAGTAATTAGCAGTAGGCGCGTTCAAGCGATATCTGCATCAAATCCGAATCACTCGTGCACGAACGCAGTTAATGTGCGGGAAGAGAGAAATCTGCGCTCGATCGAAAAGCCCAAACCCAACGTGTAAACGTAGCCTCAACGCTCGATGGATATTATTTTCAGGTGTCGACGAAGGTCTACATGTCGTAGAATGGCGACTTGTACGTACACATAGGACTGCATAGAGCAGTCCTCAAAGGGAAAATGCTTATTATGAAAAACTACATTGCTTTGGGAATGTTGGCAAGCTTCGCCATGACAGTTGCAGCTCCTGCATTTGCCGATGAAGCCGACAAATCCGTACACAACTCCCACAAAGCCCACAGACAGGAAGAAAAAGCCGCCGCTGATGCAGCCGCCGGCAACGTAGCTGGTGCCGAAAAGCACCAGGCCGAAGCCCGTCATGATCGCCACAAAGCTCATCATGAAGCCAAAAAAGCTGCTGAAGGACAATAAACGTCTTAACGAAATTGAACTGCAAAAGTGAGCGGTTGAGAAATCAATCGCTCACCTTTTTTTGCTACGAAATAGGCGCCACCGCTGCTGGTGCTGGCATCCATCTGCAGAACTTAAAGTCCAGAAGAATTTGAAGCATCATCTGCAGCATGACAACATGCCGATTTATCAATGCCCACATATCTCGAGAGTTCAATGACAACTGGAAACGTATGTCCAGCTAGCAATCGGTAAAACCACCATTCGGGACAGGATACTAAGTGTTCAATTTGATACCAAATCGAATGACTACCTTCGTTTATAAACAATTGTCGCTAAGCTAAAAACACGCGACCATTGGAGCGTCGACGTAGTACGATCTATATTCGACCGACCAACTAATTCCCTAAACACTGAATGGGTAAGTGTATGAACTGCAAAACTGTTCCTATTTTGTCCGCGATTCTAGGCAGCCTGGTGATCAACTCAGTAGCAATCGCTGCTCCCAAAGTTGAGTTTCCGGCCCCAAGTCCATCATGCACTGAAAAACAGCGTGTGGGTCTGACAGACATCGAAGTCGACTATTCACGGCCGAGCGTAAAAGGTCGCCAGATTTTCGGTGGCTTGGTGCCGTTCGATAAGGTATGGCGTACGGGTGCCAACCAGGCAACGAAAATCACGTTCAGCACACCAGTTAAATTGAACGGCACGGACATCGCAGCCGGCACTTACGGACTCTTCACCATTCCGGGTAAAGACGAATGGACAATCGTCATCAATAAAGGCTCCGATCAGTGGGGCGCGTACAAATATGACGAGAAAGACGATGTGGCGAGATTCAAAGTCACACCTGTCGAGTTGTCTAAGCCAATCGAGACGTTGCTAATCGGCTTCAACAAAATCACGGACGATTCGTCCGACCTCTTCATCGCGTGGGATCACACAGCGGTGCCGATCAAATTGCACGTAGATATCGTTGACAAAATTGTGTCGCAGATCGAAGCAGAAATGGCATCAGATGATCCGAAAAAGCCGTACTTCCAATCAGCGGCCTTCTATTACAACCACGGACAAGATTTGCAAAAAGCTCTGAAGTGGGTCAACATGGCGATCGCAGAGCACGAAGCACACTACATCGTGTTCGTGAAAGCAGAAATTCTCGCCAAACTCGGCAACAAAACGGAAGCGATCGCAGCCGCCAAACGGTCGAAAGAGTTGGCCGAACAAGCTAAAGATTGGGGCTATGTCAAACAGAACGACGATCTGATCGCCAGCCTGCAGTGAGAATATCGGATGTCCTGAAACTCGCGACGCTGCATTTTGATAAGTGGCGTCGCGTCCTCATCTGCGCAATTGCATGCGCAGCGTTAGTTATTCCTGCTCCAATTTTCGGAAACGAAATGAAACTCGACTCTCCGTCAGCGATTTTGCATGAGTTGGAAAGCTTCCGCCAGATGGGCAGCGCTCTCTATATCGCTGCTCACCCAGACGATGAGAATACCGAGTTGATCGCTTATCTTGCGCGCGGACGCGATTATCGCACCGCGTATCTCTCTTTGACACGCGGCGACGGCGGACAGAATGTCCTCGGACCAGACTTCGGCGAAAAGCTGGGCGTAGCGCGCACACAAGAGTTGCTGGCCGCCAGGCAGATTGACGGAGGACAACAGTTTTTTTCGCGAGCAATCGATTTCGGCTTTTCCAAAAGCTATGCCGAAACACTGACTATTTGGAACAAGCAAGAAGTGCTGTCCGACATCGTGCGCGTAATTCGCGAATTTCACCCTGATGTATTGATCACCCGTTTTTCCCCTGTCCCAGGAGGCACACACGGGCACCACACAGCTTCAGCGATGCTGGCAATGGAAGCGTTCAAACTGGCGGGCGATCCGAAAGCATTTCCTGAGCAGGGACTGGCACCATGGCAGCCCAAACGCATCTTCTGGAACGTGGGCCGATTTCAGCTCGATAAAGTGTCGGGCACACCTCTGAAAATCGATGCTGGTGGCAAAGACCCCGTCTCAGGCGAGCCGTTTACCGACATCGCCCAGGCAAGCCGCTCGATGCACAAAACACAGGGCTTCGATAAGTTTCAATTTCCCGGTGCACATGGCGGTCCCCGAGTCGAGCAGTTCGTTCTGTTAGACGGAGAGCCTGCCAGCAAAGACATTATGGACGGCGTCGACACCACATGGAACAGAGTCCCCGGTGGTGCCGGCATCGGCAAAGCGGCGGGAGAGATAATCAGTCACTTCAATCCGCAAGATCCCTCCGCCAGCGTTGCCAGCTTGTTGAAATTGCGCAGCCAGGTCGATGCACTGCAGACGCATGATCCCGTCATTGCGGAGAAGCGGCACGAATTGGACCGCATTTTGCAAGCTTGCCTCGGGCTAACGGTAGAGACAACCATTGCACAATCGGATGTGGTGCCTGGCGAGCAGATGCAAATGCACCATACCGCCACCATTCATTCGAACATACCAGTTCGTTGGTTGTCGGTGAGCTATCCGACCATGAAAATGAACATCGACAAGCCGCTCGATTTGACTTTCAATCAGCCCACGATTAGAGATTCGCAGGTGACGCTGCCTACAAATACCCCGCTCACACAACCATACTGGCTGCGCATCGAAGGCACGCCCGGGATGTTTCATGTCGACGACGCCAACCTGATCGGAACCGCGGAGAACGCTCCAGCATTTCCGATTGAAGACGTGTTTGAAGTAGACGGGCAAAAACTGGCAATCGCTGATGAGCCCGTGCAAGTATCTACCGATTCAGCCGGGCACCAGACTCATCGGCGTCTTGATGTCATCGCGCCCGTCTCGCTACGTTTCACATCTGATATAGCCTTACTCACTCCAGGCAGCTCACGCTCGGTGCAAGTCGAAGTAACAGCGTCTCGCGGCAACAGCGATGGCATGTTGCGGCTGGAGTCACCGAAAGATTGGAAAGTAGAGCCGGCGCAGCAGGCTTTTAAATTGGCGAAGGTAGGTGACCACGAATCGTTTCAGTTCACGATCACTGCACCTCCGCGCTCGACGACTGCAAAAATAATTGCCACCGCAGAAGTGCAAGGCACGGTTTATCGAAGCCAACATCAGGAGATTACTTATCCGCATATTCCGCCGCAGCTTCTGCAGTCAAAGGCGGTATTGAAAGCACTGAGTCCGGAGCTTGTTACGCGCGGTCACGCTGTCGGGTATCTACCGGGCGCGGGCGACAGTCTCGTCGACAATCTGCAGCAAATGGGATATGCAGTTAAAATCCTCGACGACGCTAATATCACCTCCGAACAGCTCCACGGTCTAGATGCCGTCGTCATCGGCGTGCGCGCGTTCAATGTGCGCAACAACATCGGCAAAGCGCTGCCGGCGCTGTTTCAATACGTCAAAGACGGCGGCACAGTCGTCTGTCAGTACAACAACTCCGACAGTTTAAAGACCAGCCAAATCGCTCCGTACGACTTGAGGCTTTCACGCGATCGAGTCACTGACGAGAGAGCAGCCGTCACTTTTTTAGCGCCGGACAGCCCTGTATTGAACACGCCTAACAAGATCACCGAAGCCGATTTCGACGGCTGGGTGCAGGAGCGCGGATTGTATTTCCCCAGCCAATGGGACGATCATTTCGTGCCCATCATTTCCTGCGGCGATGCGGGCGAGACGCCTTCAAAAGGTGCTCTTCTCGTCGCTCAATATGGAAAAGGTTATTTCATCTACACCGGACTTTCGTTCTTCCGTCAACTCCCTGCCGGCGTGCCAGGCGCTTATCGACTCTTCGCGAATCTACTTTCCATCGGCAAATAAGTATGATTGACGACAACACGACTCAATGCGAAGACACATCGACCGGATTGTCGTGGCCGGCGACATGGACCGGCGCATACCTTATTGTTGTCGGTAATTTTGTTCTATGGCTGGTCGCACTCGTCGCATTGACGGAGTTTTCCAAATGAACTCCTTTGACTTCATCGTGCTCATCGGATCACTCGTCGGCATCGCCATTTACGGTGTCTGGCAGACGCGCAACCAAACCGATCTGAACAGCTACGTACATGGCTGTGGACAAACGCCATGGTTCGCGATCGGAATCTCTGTCATGGCGACGCAAGCCAGCGCCATCACGTTTCTTTCCATGCCCGGTCAGGGCTACCTTGATGGCATGGGGTTTGTGCAGCTTTACTTCGGCGTGCCTCTAGCCCTGATAATAATCTCGATGTTTTTCTTGCCGATCTTTCGCCGTCTAAATGTCTACACCGCCTACGAATTCTTGGAAAAGCGCTTTGACTCGAAAACGCGGCTGTTGGGCGCCGGACTTTTTCTGGTGCAGCGAGGATTGGGAGCAGGGCTGACAATCTATGCTCCAGCTATCGTGGTCACATCCGTGTTTGGCTGGCCGCTAAATTTGACAGTAATCAGTTGCGGATTGCTCGTCGTGGTTTATACCGTGGTGGGGGGCTGCGACGCAGTCACCCTGACGCAAAAGTACCAGATGGCCGTTATCTTCGCTGGAATGGCGACAGCGACGTACATGCTGATTGCCAAACTGCCACCGGATTTAAACTTGGCTGATACGCTCAGATTGGCGGGCGGCATGGGCAAACTGAGTGCCGTATCGTTCTCATCCAGCATCCACCAGCGCTATACATTTTGGTCCGGCATTCTCGGTGGCACGTTCTTGATGCTCTCTTACTTCGGCGCGGATCAATCTCAAGTGCAACGGTATATCGGTGGAACTTCACTGAGAGAAAGCCGCCTCGGACTGCTATTCAATGCCGTCTTCAAAATTCCAATGCAGATTTGCATTCTCGCGCTGGGTGTTTTGCTCTTTGTCTTTTATCAGTTTCAGCAAGCACCGTTGTTTTTCGATTCGGTATCGAAAACTTCTATCGCCCAACGAGCGAGTGCAAAGCTCGTGAATTTCGAAAACAATTTCAACGCCACACATGTGCGCGAGGTACAGCAGCTTCGCAATTGGCTGCAAGCAGAGCACAAAGGAGACAAGATCGGAGCTAATGCTTCTTTAGTCGCCGCCGCCATGGCGCAGCAAGAGGGCGAAACAATTCGCACCGAGGCAAGGAAAGAACTTTTATCTCAAGATACGGGCGCCAAAGCAAATGACACTGATTTCATTTTCATCAACTTTATTTTGAGTCAGCTGCCGCATGGGGTGATCGGTTTGCTTATTGCCGCATTCTTCGCCGCCGCACTGTCCTCGAAAGCAGCAGAGCTCAACGCATTAGGAACCACGACCAGTATGGACTTCTATCGCTTGCTCCATCGCGACGCAAGTGATGCGAAATACCTGACTGTCGCCAAATGGTCAACAGCATTCTGGGGCATATTCGCAATTGGCTTCGCTCTTACAGCGCACTTGTCTGAAAACTTGATACAGGCAGTAAATATACTGGGCTCGATTTTTTACGGCGTGCTGCTCGGACTTTTCGTAGTGGCATTTTTCGTCAAACGTGTCGGCGGCACCGCCATCTTCTGGGCAGCAATCGTTGCTCAGGCTCTGGTTTTCGTGCTCTATGCCAAACTGACAATTTCGTATCTCTGGTATCCGCTCATCGGCTGCGCCGCTTGCGTGGCGCTCAGCCTTCTTCTACAGGCAGCCTTGGGTAAAAATCAGAAATTATTCAAGGAATGCACATCATGAACTCACCGATCATCTGTTTTGGTCAACAACCGTGCGGATTTTATCCGAAGCGGTTTTTGGTGGCGAAAATCCTTACTGCCCGAAGATTGCAGAGCGAGCTCGGTGGTGAAATCGTATTCTTCTACCACGACAGCGATCACGATCCGCGCGAGACGCGCACCGTCCTGCGCCATCGAAAGACGCATGAGCAAGCACAGCTCAACTTCACCTTCGATAATAAGTGGCAACGCAAATTTTCTCCGTTATTCGCCAAGCGCGTACCCGCAGGATGGCACCAAAAGACAGAGTCGCAGTTGCCCAACTACATCGATCATGCTCAAATCGACATTTTCAAAGCCACCAACGAGCCCAACGTTGCTGATTTTTGTCTGGAGATGTATAGGCGCATGGGTCTTCTAGAGGGACTAACCGTCGTGCGTTCAGGAGATGTAGAATTTCGCAAAAAAGCTTGCGACATCTCTGATTTCTTTGTCGACGTTCAACATGAGGGTGAGCTTGTTCGCGCACGGCACGCGGACGATGGATTGAAACTGCACGAAGGTGGCGATGGATACATAAATCTGCCGGCGCAGGAATTTTCCAAAGAGCAGGTCAGTCCCTCGAGAGACAGCCGCTTAGGCTGGATGCAGTCGGTCATTCATTGCACCCACTATGTCGCTGGCTTGAGCGAGCAGGACTATCTCAACAAAGCTGATGCTCCTGAAATCAAATACATCACACGTGACGAAATCGACCTGGCAGACGAGGCATACATTGAGCTCCCCCACCAATAACGGACCGATACTGGCGTTCGGCGCGCATCCGGATGACATCGAATTCGGATGCGGCGGCGCCATCGTGCGCGAGACACGCAACGGGCGAACGGCTTACTTCGTCATCTGCTCTAGCGGTGAATCTGCAACTAACGGCACCCCAGGACAACGAACGCTGGAAGCAAAGCAGTCCGCAACATTGCTCGGCGCTTCGACTGAATTCATCGAACTCGATGGAGACGCCCACCTGCAGGTTCGTTCAGAACATATCATCAGACTGGCAGAAATTATTCGCCGTCATCAGCCGGCAACAGTGCTTGCGCCCAGCTATGTCGAAAATCAACATCCGGATCACGGAAGGCTGGGCAAGATGGTGAGAGACGCTGCCCGCCTGGCGAGATTCGGCGGCGTGAAAGAGTTGCTCGAGCTGGCGCCTTTCGCAATCGAGCAGCTGTTCTTTTACGCGGTTACTCCGGAAGGTGAACCGACTGACGTAACTCCAGTATTGATCGATATATCGTCATTAGAGATAATGGCCGCATGGACGACGGCGATGAAGGCGCATCCGTCACAAGCATCGACGCGAAATTATGTCGAGTTGCAGTTGACTCGGGCTCGGTTATGGGGACTACGCGCCGGAGTCGAGTACGCATGCCCGCTCTACCCGAACGAGCCGCTCATATTCGATTCGATTGCCGATGCAGGAAGAGGAGTACGGCGGTTTTAACATGAGTTCAGGGAATTTATTGAAAATTGGCATCACTTGCTACCCATCTGTCGGAGGCAGTGGTGTCATTGCCACCACGCTCGGCAAAGAGCTGGCCAAACGCGGTCACGAAGTTCATTTCATCAGTTATGACAAGCCTTTCAAATTGAATGGCGATGCGCCTCGCATCTACTTCCATCAAGTCGAGATCAACGAATACGGACTTTTCAAATACCCCGATTACACTCTGCCGCTGTCAGTAAAAATGGCAGAAGTAACCTGCAAACACAAGCTGGAAATTTTGCATGTTCATTACGCGGTGCCACACGCAACTGCAGCAATTCTTGCTCGCTGCATGTTGCCGCCCGAGCACCAGCCGCGCGTTCTCACAACTCTGCACGGCACTGACACCACACTTCTCGGTCATGACCCCGGTTATGGTCCGGCCATTCACCATGCATTGAACCAATCCGATGCTGTTACAACTGTATCGGAATATTTGAAGAGTGAAACCCAGAGAGTGATCGGTTTTAACGGACCTATCGAAGTTATACACAATTTCTTCGAACCACTGGCGCCGACACAGTCACGCGAGAAAGTGCGCCGCCAGCTGCGAATCAAAGATAACGAGGTGATGATCCTTCACTCCTCTAATTTACGTCCGGTAAAACGCATTGATTTGTTGCTCGAAGCACTGGCGCGAGTCAACCCGAATTTTGCATTCAAGTTGGTAATTCTTGCCGGTGGCAGTTTTGCACCATTCATGGAAGACGTCCGCCGTTTGCGTTTGGAAGAGCGCATTATCGTGAGAGAAAATATTCTCGATATCGAAGATTATCTTCAGGCAGCGGACATGAGTCTGTACACTTCTGAAAACGAGAGTTTTTGCCTGAGCATATTGGAAGCAATGTTCTTCGGTGCACCAGCGGTGGCTACCGCAGTAGGTGGTATACCGGAAGTCGTACAAGATGGCGTGAACGGCTTGCTTGTTGAGTTTGGCGACGTTGACAAAATTGCTGCGGCGATAGAACGAATGGTGTCTGATAGAGAGCTGCGAACTACTCTTGGAAAGAACGCACAAAGAGATGCGCGCCAAAAATTCTCAGCAGACGTGATCATTCCACGGTACGAAGATTATTACCGCAAGCAACTGGCCGTCTATTAAACTTTCGGTCGCACCTAAAATGGTTATTGAGCCGGTGGTTGATCGACATATCTGACACTGTCGCCGGATGAAGAGCGATCTTGCTGGCTCTGCGGCTCCGGCGGCGCTGTCGGTGCAGGCGCTGTCGGTGCAGGCGCTGTCGGTGCAGGCGCCGGCGCTGGGGCGCTTTCTGGTGCCGGTTGCAAATGTGGCTGCTCGGGAGCGGGCATCAAGCGGGTTGGTGGCTCCGACTCACCGCGCAATCGATCTCCAGAATCGGTCTCTTGTTGAGACTGATTACGTTCTATGGAAGGAGCAGGCGCAGGAGCCGGTGCCGTTACCGGAGCAGCGGGCACCGTTGCAGGCGCAACTGGCGGCATCGCTTCACTGTTCTCGTCAGGAGACACACTACCATCTGCTGGTGCAGCGGTTTGATCCGACTGACTTGTCGCATCAGAATCTGGAGCGGCAGGATTTTTCAATCCCTCTTCATACTGCTGCGCTTCGTTTACCAGCGAGCTGTTTATAGCAGCAGACGCTTGCTGCACAAACGGCGTCTGCGGCGCGGCGAAAGCTACTGTCGGAGCCAAATGCGAATGATAGAAATCAACCATGAAATCGTGCCAGATCTTACCCATCACTACACCACCGGTGACGTTGCCGCGCACTGGGAGATAGCGATCGTTGCCACCCCAAACCGCAGTCACCGTATCCGGTGTGAATCCGACAAACCAGATGTCTCGCGCTTTATCGGCGGTCCCTGTTTTACCAGCGACCGCGATATTTTTCAGTTTGGCTTCCGTGCCTGTCCCACGTCGTACGACATCGCCCATGATGTCGACAATCTCGCTCACTTGTTCTTGCGGCAGAGTTCGTGTGCTGATGGCTGAGCATTTGGTGATCACATTGCCCTGGGCATCGTCAATTTGACGAATCACACGAGGGGCAGTGTATATTCCATCTCGCGCCAGGGTCGCATATGCAGTCGCCATTTCGAGCGGTGAGACGGCACAGCTTCCTAAAGCGAGAGTCAGATTATTGTCGAGCGGCGCCGTGATACCAGCGGCGCGGGCTGTCTCTATGACGTGACTAATGCCGACGGCATCGCCGACACGAATTGCACATACGTTGCGTGAAAGCGCCAGGGCATCACGTACTGAGATGGTGCCGAGAAATTTTCCATCAAAGTTTTTCGGAGTGTACACCTTTCCGAAGCCCATGTTAAAACTGATCGGGCTGTCGTCAATGGCGCTGACTGGCTTGATGGCACCCTGGATAGCGGCTGCCAAATACACGAACGGTTTGAAGGCAGAACCTACGGTATGTGGTGCCAGGGCGCGATTAAATTGATGGTTCCTATAATCTCCCACACCACCAACCAGCGCCAGAATGCCACCATCTTTCACAGACTCGCAAACCAATGCTCCCTGGTTGATGCCATGCGGCGCAGCGTTGATGCCCTTGTTGAGCATCGCTTCCGCATCTCTCTGCGCGTTCTGATCGAGGTTTGTGTAGACTCGCAATCCTCTGCTCCAAATCTGGTCTTCAGGCATTGTTTTGTTGAGAGTATGCAATACCGTCGCTACATAATAAGGATAGGGATTTTGATTATCGCTATTGCTCGCACGCGAGAAGTGCAGCTTTTGCTGTTTAGCGGCATCGACATCGGACTGCGATGCCAACTTATACTCGGCCATCTGATCGAGCACCTCATGCTGGCGCGTTATGGCTGCGTCACGATTGACTCTAGCGCCCAGGTCGGATGGTGCGCGAATAAGTCCGGCGATAAATGCCGATTCGCCTAAGGTCAGTTTTGCAGCCGGCTTGTTGAAATATACTTCTGCCGCGCGTTCGATCCCATACACTCCATTACCGAAGTAGACTTCGTTTAAATAAGTCTCGAGAATTTTGGATTTCGGATAGTTGTTTTCCACGTCGAATGCAAGAACAACTTCAGCCAGTTTGCGCTTAATCGATCGATCTTGGATATCCAGATACAGATTGCGCACCAACTGCTGGGTGATGGTGGAGCCGCCTTGCACGACGTGACCGGCGTGCATGTTGGATGTGAGAGCGCGACCGATGCCTACGAAGTCAACGCCGTGATGATGATAGAAATTGTGATCTTCAGCGGCGACGACGGCGCTGCGCATGTTCGGAGAGATTTGTGCAAGCGCTACAGGTCTACGATCTCTGTCCGCATAAACAGTAGCAACGTATTTATTGTTGCGATCATATATCGCGACACCCTTTCCGACTGCGTAAACATTCGGCAATGCCGAATTCGGTACACCGAGAAAAACTTTGAGTATGGCGCAGGCGAAAAACCATCCTACTACGATGCAAAGGAGCGCGATAACAAGTATCTGGACTCGATTGTACTGAGCCGGGTGAGGCTCGGCGGCGTATGGGTTGTAGATTGGTTTGCGCTGGACAGGCATGTCAACTCCTCGGCCTACATTATATAGATCAGCCGAGGCGTTGACGGAAGCTGTGGCAGATGTGTTCCGCCTTTCTAATGGGCACTACCGGATGAGCTTAAACGGCTCGTGCCCGAACAGTGTTCAGAAAATCGAGGAGATCAGCCTCCAAATATGCTGTCCCATGCTTTCCGGCTCAACGCCGGCGGTGCCAATAAGTGGGTCGTGATCCTCGTTAACGATGTGAGTGCCAGGCTCTTCGATTAGTCGACCAGAACCGGGTTGACGAACGCCTGGCTCCTCAATCGATCGACCCGAACCGGATTGCGGAAAAATCTCACCGCCTCCACTTCCGGAGATTGCTGTCGCACCGCCTCTCGCAACCTCTTCACCTGCGCCGTAGCCAGACGCTGGTTCTGTACTCGCCCAGGCGGAGCCGTGAATTTTACCGACGGTTGGTTTTCCGCCACCGCGAGGTGCTTTGTCACCACATTCAGCCGAGCTATGCGCTTCGCCAGATTTGGCAGAATAGTAGAGCAGACCAAAAGGGGACGCGGCTGCCATCGCTCCTAACCAAGCACTGTCGAGCTTACTTTTCTGAGGCGCGACGCATTTGTCCGACGAAGAACTTGCTTCTCCCCGGGCGGTTTTACTGTCAGCTTGCTGCTGCTGCACCTCAAGTGCGAACGCAGTGTTGGTGGGGGAGTAAGGCGCGTGAATAGACGCCTCGGCCGACTGGCCGAATTCAAATGGATATGTCATGGTTCAATACCTACTTTGAGATGGGGGAGATATTTACCATCGGCAAGGAAGGGCATCGAGCCAACAGAGTTGTACGCGTATCTAGACGCGCCGGCAGATTTTTGGACAAGAAAAAGATTAAACGTGTAAACGCTGCGTCTAACAGCGTCTCCCCACTGTCGGTTGAAGCACCCCGGCGATATAGCAGGCGGGACAGAACAAAGCGCTGACCATGACGGTCAAAACCGTAAATATCCCGGTGCCACCGGTGGCAAACATCATACCGAACAAGGACAGGAGCAGAGAGGGAAGCATTGCTAGGGGCGTAAGAAACAATCCTAATAAAAGACCGCAAGTGATCGTCTTGCCGGCATTTGGTAGGAGCGCAAAATCGATCTTTGTAGCTAGCCAACGACCAGCAATCATGCCGAGAAAGAAACAGATGATGCAACTTATATACGGAATGGAGATGTACTGCATCGCCCATCCGCCACCGCAACCAATGCCCACCGACAGGCCGAAAGTCTTATAGAACTCTTTTTTGTCGGATCCTTTTAGTGGATTCTTGACTGAGCCGACACAAGCTTTGCAGCGAAATCCGACCGGACACTCGACCAGACAATTGCTGCAAATCGCCTTGCTGCAATCGATACAACTCAACCGAGATTCTTCGTGGTTACACTTGCCAGCCAATAATGTCCTCGCTCCATGGTCGCTCTTATTGTACCTGCCCAGACGAATCAAGTATCTACCGACGGCTTAATCCCGCCCGACGGGTGGATCGCCACTTCCGTGGATTTTTGGGCAACTGAGTTCTGTCCGAGACTGAGCAGCCATGCTCGATGAAGAAAGCACCGAACAGACCATTCACGGGATACTGGTCATTTAATGAACTCGTAATGGTTTTGATATGTTGAAATACGCAATGATTTAGCGTCCTATTGAGAACGCCCATTACCCGTCCCGCCCCCCAAAAGACTCTATTGTTCTTGCGAACAACAGAATCCTTTCTACAGCAGTTCACCTTTTTAGCCCACCACGATACTACTTCGAGGACAACAACATGGCCGGAGATACCCAGGCGGCAACGCTCACAGATAATCTCGTGAAAGAAGCCAAGGATGCACAACGGACCGGGAATTTCGAAACACTTTATCAGGATCTGAAAACGTCAGATCCGAAGTTAGTGAAGCAAGAGATAGCCTCTGCCAACAAGCAATTAGAATCCCAAGGGCTTTTGCCGATTGCCGAGTTCGATGATCATTCGCTTACGTTCGGGAAGGACGGCACTACTATGCATGCCGAGTTCGACGCGCCGGGAAACGAATCATCACTAACGATGGCCAAAAATAGTTCAAGTCGCACGATTCATCTCGATACTTCTACCGGTCAAAAAACTTCTGAGGACGACGTGTTAGGCAGATCCGCAAATGCCGCTGACAATCCAACTACGCATATAGAGTTTGATAAGCAAGGAAGAGAAACGTCCAGGATCGACCACGATCCCGCTTTGGGAGACGAGACAACGCTCACAAATCCCGAAACGGGAAAGATAACTTCCCTCGATCAAACTAAGTGGAACGCTTTGGATAGAAAAGATGCCACAGAAATCACTCACATCCATAGAGAATTCGATGAAAGCGGACAGACAAGCCACATCAAAGAAGTATTCGGTCCGGACGAAAGGCCCATTTCGCATCAAGAGTTCGATCCAAAAACTGACGTCGAGCTGAAGAAAGCGGGTTAGCGTGTGCTACACATAGCTTCCGGCGGCATTAATCCCGCCCGACGATGACCCAGGCGGCCCAATAATAAGGATCGGAGAATTGGGGATCTTGGCGGAGCTCGAGTTGAGCCTGGCGCAATGCTTCGGAAGGGCTCATTTTCTTTGTTTCCATATTCGTGTATAGCATCGTCATCAATCGCTCAGTGGCAACGTCATCAACCGACCATAACGACATCAAAACATTGTGAGCGCCAGCAGCGATTGCGGAGGCTCGTAGACCAATCACGCCTTGACCCGTCACAGCCTTTCCTCGACCGCTCTCGCACGCTGACAATGTCATCAACCGGCATTTTGTCAGGTCTAGCCCCGCTAGCTCCGCTGCGGATAGCCTGGAATCCGTCAACTTGCCGGCGGTTTTTTCGTCGGCGCGTTCCGCAAGCAGAAGTCCGGAGCGAAGCAACATATTTCGATTCGCTAATGCCTCGTCGGAGGCAGCCGAGTTGTGCAGTGTGCGCAACCCGCCTGCAATCGGAGCGAGCGAATAGTCAGTGTCGGACGTCTCCCTTTCCCTGGAGTCGTTAAAATAGCCGTGAGTAGCGATGTGCACAAACTGAGAGTTTGGTATCGACTTCAACACGTTTTCTCTGGTTCCTTCTCTATTTTCTAGCTCTACCACACTGATTCCGTTGGCTTTGCTAAGCTTAGCGATCTGATCGATTTCCACAACCGTAGCTGGAAGCTCCGGAGCTTCTGCAAAACGTAGTCCCCCGATGAGGAGCATCTTCTGTTTGCTTGAAGCAGCTGTGTCTTCCGCATCGGAGTTGCGTTCGCAGAAAGACCACTCGTACAACTCGCGAGGGCTGTCGATCTGTCTCACCAAAATATCGTGCTTATCAGAGTTTTGACCTGCAATCGAATTCCAAGGTATGCGAGCGAGTTCACCATCGCATGAGAGCCACACCGTCTTAGTTGTCGATGGAAGGAGTCTTTCTATCGGACTCCAGACTGAAGGTAAAAGGTCAGCACGAATATCAGTTTCTGACCTATTGGAGCGCGCAGTAACCGAAGCACCATCATCCGCTTTGATCGAACGATTGATTGCGGTGCCAACCAACGCACCATCCGGCTGTTGGACCTGCCCATGTGTAACAGTAGAAAGCCAGCTTTTGATCACCGCATCAACAGTCTCATCAGAACCAATGATCTTGATTTGTGGATTTGCGATTTCACTAGTTGGTGAACCAACTGCGATAGCAGCATATTCGCGTTTGCGGCTCAATACGTTTGTATAAAGGTACGCGTCTATAACAGCCTCATCTGACTTGAGTATCCGTTGAACTTCATTGGGCATGTTGCAATTGAGAACATTACCAAGCAATTTCTGGACTACTTGTTGTCGATTTTTCGTGCTTGTTCCTACCTGAATCAGATACGCCGCGTCAAATTGATTCTTTAGCAGCCGCAGCATGTTATCGTCATATGCCGTGGTGCGCCCGCGCTTACCGGGTCCCTGTTCGAGAATCTCTGCTTCGTTCACCTTCTTAGTAAATGCATCCGGCTTCTGAGCAGCAGTCGTGTCCAAAACTCCCTTCTCAAAAAACTGATCCATCAATCTGCGCTCATCCGATTCAAGCTGCACGATGCTTGCGTCATTTTTAGAACCAGAAGCTGTGTAATCGCGTGCCATACGAGAACGCACATCAAGTACTTGAAGAGCAAGCGATCTATCAGGGGCGGATCGCAAAGCCGCGGACTGTTCTCGCAAACCTTCAATCAGCAAACCTTTCCACGCTGACAAATACCTCCAGGCTTGTGGAAGGGTTTCAGAATTTGTGCAGAACGTGAGTAGCATATCTGTCTGCTGATCAAGCAGACTGACAAACGATGACTGCTCAGAGAACGAAAGACGCGGGAATACACGGATACAGTAGTCATTCAATTGTCCGGCGCCTTGCAGACATAGCTCCCGAGCTTCTTTTAGATTGCCGCTTTTCCACTGGGCAATAGTTTCGAGATTCTTGATATCAATAGATAGACTCGGAGAGTCGACGATTCGGACAGACCGCAGCAAGACTTCCGCCGCGTTCAACGAAGAGATTGCCTTTTGCGGCTCATTCTCATCGAGACTCAACTTAGCTTGCTCTGCCAGCAGATTTGCTTTAAGTCGCACGATGGGAGCAGCGGTCTTTAAACCATCACCGAGCGCTACGGCTTCAGACAGAATCGCTTTCGCTTTGTCGAGTTGATTCTGCCTCAACTCGATATCCGTCAGAAGGAGCAGTGCTTCCACCTTCTTGACAGAATCAGTTGCTCCCGTCGCATCGGCAGATTGATTGGCTAAAGTCGCAGCTTGAGCGAGATTTCCCTGAGCAGCAGCAATTCGAGCCGAGACCAAGCGCTGCCACCGGGAGATGTCACCGTGAGGCTGCTGAGATACAATCGAATTTACACGCTTGATCGTGTCCTGTGCTTGATTGAGATCGCATTCAGCCAGGGCTAATTCAGCGAGCTGCAAATACGCTTTTGCTTCATTATCACGATCATGATGATCATGCGAAATTTTGGCGGAAACTTCCAACAAGTTGCGCTCGAGATAATCTTCTCCTGTTGATTGGCAAAAACGAGCTGCTTCCAATATTTTCTCGTCGAGTCGAACACCGGCTGTTCCTGACGATAAGGGTTGAGCAGCTGCCAAAAACGCTTTGATATTGCCGACGGCATCAGCGTGAGAGCCGTGCTCCTCCTGAACATACGTCAGCCAGAGCAAACAATCGGCGAAGTAATCAGCGCACCGCTGCTTACCAAGTTTGAGAGCTTTTGCTAACTCTTTGTGATATTGGATCAAGTCATAATTTTTGCTTGTCGACGGCTGAGCGAGATCTTCCAGCTGTGCACCGGGGCTGTGAATGAGCTGCACGTACTTGATGTCGGAACCACAACGTAACGCGATGGCAGCCAATCGCGTTGAAGCGTACAAAGATCCAGCAGTGGAGTTAGCAGTCTGAGCGATATCATCGGCGAATGCTGTATTACGCTGATACAGCGAACAAGCCGCGGACGGGTCGAACAACTCGATGCTGTGTGCCGTAGCAAAAACCAAGTTTCGATACTCGAATGAACTAACGGGAATCGGAGCGGGTCTATTTAGACATTCGAAATAAAGTTTTTTCGCCTCTCCATACTTGTGCAATCCAACTAGAGCATCTGCGCTCAGCCAGCCGCGATACATTTTCAAAGTATCATGTTGATTGAGCTGGCGCAATTGCGCGTCGAAAGATTGAGCCAGTCGCAGCCCTAAGTTCGGATCTTCAGTTGCTTTAATCCTTGCAAGGTCAATCTCGAGGCGCGCAGTCAAACTCCGGTTGCGCAACTTGTTACTGATGATGTTCTCTTCAATCTGCCCTATAACCAACCTGCGAAGGAAGACTTGTTGTCGTCGATCACTTTGCGCAGCCAAATAGAGGTATTCGCTATCATTTCGCGACGACGAAAGTTTAGACTCGGCGTTATAAAGTTTCAGAGTAAGCAGATCGTGCGAACCGTCATCAGTTTGTTTAGCTAATTCGCGCAGCGGCTCAGAGCCTCGGGACGCTACCGCTTGTTTCAGCGCCTCATCCAATCCATCATAGGTGGGCTCAGTAAGCGGAAGTAGGCGTCCGAAGGACAAGCCCTTTGTCGCTCCGAGATTGGCGAAAGCTTCCTTGCACAATTCTGCTGCTTCTGCCTTTTTACCGCATCGCTCTTGCAACGTTGCCAACTGCAAACAAGCACTAGCGAGTTTGCCGGAAGGACCCTTTGAGACTTGTTTGTATAATGCTATCGCTCGCTTGTAGTTGTCTGCGGCTTCTTGATTTTCGTTTAGGATCTCTGACACCACGGCAACTTCGACCTCGCAATCAGCAAGTTCTTCGGAGACCGGCGCAAGCGCAGCGCATGATTGGGCCGCACTTTTGTAATCAGACAGTGCTTCAGCCAACCGTCCTTCTCGCGCGTCATATGAGCCATCAGCAAATTCGTAGCGCCATTCCATGAAGTGATCACCAAGTTTGGTTAATCGCGCTCGTTCTGATTTGTCACCTTTGAGTAGGTCAATAACAGCGAGTTGGTAATAACAGTTGGCCGCATCCTCCTGAGCCGGATGCTTGAGAGCTATTTCCAATCTCGCGTTTAACACATGAATCGCAGCATCGAACTGTTTCTGATTTTGATATTCGAGAGTTAGCGTTCCCATCGCTTCACGAAGTTCAGTCGAGTCAGGCTTATTCGACTGCAGGCTTTGTACGTACTGTTTATAAACTAGGATTTTCTCCGCTGACCCCCCCTGATCGTGCGCCATGGCATATAGCCCCTCGAGAAGGGGCAAAAGTTGAGGGTCGTCAGGTTTTTCAGTTTTGTTGTGAAACTCTAGTAGTCGGTATTTATACCGCCACGTTTCATGCCTCTTAAATTCGAGGTCGGAATCGCCATCATCAAGATGATTCCCCAAAGACGACGAAATTCGTTGTAGGAGACGACCGACCGTTGGCGAATTTTCCCCGTGATGCTGAACCTCAACGGACAGAGCTTTCTCGAAATCGTCATGCGCATCATGCGGTTTGTTTTGCTCTAGATCCATCAATCCTAAACCGATGTAGCACTCTGTCTCGTTGGAGATTTCTGCGTCAACGTTTTTATAGACATTGATTGCCTCTTGCACAGTCTGTCTGGCTTCTTCATACGCATCGATATCTCGCTGAGCCGCAGACAGGTCTAACAGGCTCGCGGCCGTCTCAGGCGCCTTGGCACCATAGACCAATTTGGTGATCGCGACAATATCCTTGCCCGTTGCTACGGCGTGCTTAAAATCACCAATCGCGGTATACGTCGCTTGCAAGACTTTCATCGCACCCAACGCTTGTTTGCTTTGGGAGCCGAATACGTTGACCATGCGCTCAACGGCATCAAGTGCAGCAGCATTGGACTCACTCAGTTGATCTTTTAAGTGCGCCATGCATAACCTTGCAAAAGCTTCCTGCATGTACGCGATCGACACCGAAGCGTAATCGCCTGATCTAGATGCTATGGCAATTGCCTCAGAGTACAGCTTTGCCGACTCCTCATATCGGTCTTGCCGGCTCAAACAAGCAGCAAGAAGTGTCATCGTTCGAGCAGTTTCGAGCGCTTCGGGCCTGCGCACTTGCGTTTGCACATCTACCGCCTGCAAGAAGTATTTCTCCGCATCTTTCTCATTGCCTTCGTTCTCTTTTAGACTTCCCAGAGAACATAGAAGATCGGGGTATCCGGCATCACTTGTAGATTTATGCTGCATTCGAGCTGCAAGCGCTTGCTGCAGTAACTTTTCTGCCTCCGCATTCTGGTTTTGATCAGAAAGAATATCTCCGCACTGCTGAAGTGCGCCAAGGAAGTTTGGATTTGATTCATCGCTGGTTCGCTTGTAAATCGCCATTGCTTTCTGGCAATTTGAAAGCGCGCTTTTGTCATCTCCTGCATTCGACTGTATGGCAGCAAGCTCTACGAGCGAGTCAGCAGTGCGCGGATGTTCAGCTCCAAATCGCTTCTCCACACCATCAGCTGCCTTCGAAATCAACGAAAGGGCTAGGCTCGTCTTTCCTCTTGCCGCGCAAATTAAGCCGACCTCGCCACGAGCCGTCAATACTTCCGGATCGCCAGGGCCTAAGGCTGTGTCCAAAATGTTGATGGCTTCGTTAGCCAGCCTCTCACCGTCAGGCGCGAGGGACTTGAGCAAAGCGGCTCGGGCCAAAATTATCTGTGCAAATGCTTTGACCGGGTAGCCGCCGGTATATGAGCCGGACGAGAGATCGGTCGCAATTTGAACTGCATCTTTGTACTGCTGCAAATACATGTCTGCTTGAGCAAGACGAAGGCGCAGGCGTAAGATGCACTCATTATGCGCGCCAAGCTTCGGCGCAAGCGTTTGCAAACCATCGACTGCTACCCGTTGAGCCTCGTGCAGCCTCAATGTTTCTAGATACAAACCGCTTAGCGCAATGTCACAATCAGCCTTTTCCTTGTAGTTGCCTTTGTGCTTCGCTAACTCAGTAAGTTTGCCTTTTAAAACCGATTCAGCAGCCGAATAGTCTTCTGCCTCCAACAGCTTCGTAGCCTGGGCGAACGAAGCAGATTCGCTGTACACCGGTGCAACATACGCAGCCAGCAACGTCGGCAGAATCAGTAGAGGAAGAAACCTGCCGAGGCAGTCCACTTTTGCCAATGATCTAATTGGTATTTCTCTAGTCACTCCCTACGATCACCCATGGTGCCCAATAATAAGGGTCTGCGAATTGAGCGTCATCTTTCAGCTGCATTTGCGCTTGTCGAAGAGCATCTGATGGCCGCATTTTCTTTGACTCCATGTTGCTATACAACAAGGTCATCAATCGTTCGGTTGCAACATCATCGACAGACCATAGCGACATCAAGACGTTGCGCGCGCCTGCTGAAATAACAGACGCACGCAGGCCAATGACACCTTGTCCTGTAACTTGCTCTCCACGACCGCTTTCACACGCTGACAACGTCACAAGTTGGCAACCCGTTAAATTGACTCCGGCGATTTCCGCCGCCGAGAGATGCCCGTCCCGTCGTTGAATCTGTTCTGGAGCAGAACTGGATGGAGCGAGCAATATTCCAGAACGAAGCAACATATTTCGATTCGCTAAAGCCTCATCTGTGTGGGCAGAATCATGGACGCTGCGCAAATTCATAGCGACCAAGGTTTGAGTCTCGCGATCAGATCTCACCCCGTGCGCTGATTCATTGAAATAACCATGTGTTGCCAGATGAATGTACTTTGAGCCAGGCATTTCCTTCAGAACATTTTCTCTCGTACCAGAAGTGCCGTCTAGCTCGACCACTGTCAGACCATTGCTTTTGCAGATCGAAGCAATGGCATTTATCTCGACACCCGTGCCAGGCAGCTCCGGAGCCTCGATAAAATTCAATCCCCCCACAAGCAATATTTTGTTCGCAGCTTTGGGAACGCTTTTGCGATCGGCGTCAGGATTTAAAGTTAGCATCTCAAAAAGTTGACGTGGACTGTCAACCTGCGAGATCCGCAAATTCTTCTTGCCGCTTACATCGCCAAAAACCGCATTCCATGGGACCCTTGCCAGTTCGCCATCCGGAGAAAACCAAATGTGGCTGGTTGTTTCAGGAATCAACTTTTCGATGGGTCGCCAGACTGCTTCCAGCAAATCCTCGCTATTATTCGGATTGGCTTGATTTAATGGACTGCCGTCGACGGGTCGGATAGAACGCTGCTGTCCGAGCGCCGCTTCTTGCGTTAAGCCTACCGTTGATTCCGAACCTGCACGCACTTGTCCGTGGGTAGCGATAGCTAGCCATGATCTGATGTCTTTGTCGACCGAATCAGCGCTACCGATGTAAGCAATCTCAGGATTCGGTAAATTGGATGCTGGCGAACCAACTGCGGTCACAGCATATTCACGACGTCCGCTCAAAACGTTGGTAAATTCGTAACAACTGAGAAAAATTGAGTCCGACGTGAGGTTCGACTTCAAATTGGTCAACATATTATGATCGAGCACATCACCCATGAGCCGCTTCTCGCTCGACACCCTCTCACCCTCAATAAATTGACCTAATGCCACGTTGGCATTCTGAAGTTCGTTAGAAAGTTGGGCGACAATGTCTCTGTAGTACTCCGTTTTATAAGAGTGCGGCTCCGGCCTATGTGGTTTCGCATTAGCTTTTTGGGTCTTAAGGGATGGAGAATTTTTCTTGTTGCCCGAGCTTATTTGTGCTTCTAGCTCATCGCTCAAGGTGGAATGCGCATAGTACGTGTACATCAGGCGCCGCTCTTGCTCTTCAATTTCGTCGGAAATAGAGCTTTTTTGTATGCTTGAATTTGAATAAGCCTGTGCCAATGACGCCCTCAGCGCCGTGAGTTTAGATGCTGTAGCATCGTCCCCGGTAAAATGAATGGCAATTGATTGTTCTCGCAGCCCTTCTATTAACAGACCTTTCCAGACTGACAAGTATTTAAGCGCCTCAGGCAAGCTATCGTTGTCGTTGCAGAAAGTGAGAAGTAGATTCTTTTGCTCTTCCAAAATTCCGACGAACGCTGACTGCTCAGAGAAGGATAGGTGCGTAAATACCCGAAGGCACATGGCGTTCAACCGATCGGCGCCATCTAGAAACAAAGACCGTGCCTCTTTTTCGTTGCCACTGTGCCATTCGATGATTGCCTTTAGATTGTTGGCGGCCACCGACAAATTTTCGGAGTCACCAATTCTCAACTTAGATAACAGGTCGATTGACTGCTGGGCGAAAGATAGCGCTTTGGGGTAATCGTGCTGGGTGAGACCAAGCTGTGCCGAAGCTGTTAAGAATTCTACTTTGAGCCTAACAACTCTAGGCTCAAGGGGTAGTTTGTCAGTTAGTACTTGAGCATCTGCCAGGCACTTCCCTGCAACCTCAAAGTTACGCTGGCGCATGTGAATGTCAGCCAACAAAAGAAAGGCTCGAGACTTTTGTATTTCCGAAGCGATTGCATTTTTAGAGCCGAGAGTGGTTGACCGTTCAGCGTCATGTTTGGCCGACTCGAGATCTCCTTGTGCATCAGCAATTCGAGCAAGAACAAAGAGCCGCCACCCCACTAGAGTCGCTGCTCCTGGCTGGTTTTTGCTCAAGGTAGAAACTTCCGCAGCCAAATTCGCCGCAGAGCTGTAGTCATGCTCTGAGAGTGCTAATTCGGCAAGCTGCAAGGTGGCTTGTATGATCATTGCTTCGTCATTCCTGCGCTCGGCGTTGGTCTTGATGTCGGCAAGCAGCCTGCGCTCCGTAAAGTTCTCACCACATTCGTGACAAAAAATTGCTGCTTCGAACATTTCACTGTCTATGTTCTCGACACCGCGTTTTAACTCAATGCCGTCGCCTATGGCGCTTAAATCAAAAGCGCTCGCCGCAGCCTCGCGGCGTCTTCCGTCTAACTCATACATGTACATCGCCCAGATGTCCGATTCCGCAGAAGCGCTAGCAAACTCGGTTTTTCCGCACGCCAATATTCGATTTAACTGTGCTGCATACTCCTCACTGTTCGAGGACGATTGAACAGGTTTGGACCGGTAAACGTTCGCAAGACCCGCGGCAAAATCCATACTCGGATACACGTTCTGCGAGCCCAGTTTGATGGCAATGCCAGCGAGCCTAGCAACTGCAAATTCACCGCCGCCCGGAAGAGAGCCTATCCTCGGCCCATCCGCTTCGCGACCCACGTTGCGCTGATAGATTTGCCCGGCGATCGTAAGGTCAAAGGGTTCTACATCGTGCCCAGTAACAAAAACAAGGTTGTGGTAATCAAAACTATCACCCAAAATTCGGTGAGCTCGGTCTAGTGCTAGAGAGTATAAAGTTGTAGCTTCTACATACTGTCGATTTCTAGCATTCGCTTCCGCTGTAAACCAAAACCGATAGGCCCCCAACTTGTCATCAGAACGCAAACGTCCGAGTAATGCATCGAACTTTTCGGCAGTGGCAAGATTGCTCTCAGGCTCCAGAGAGGCTAGCAGCAAGGCGGCTTGGCGAGTTAGATTCAAATCTCGGTGTTCAGGCCTATTTATACACTCACTGATTTGTTGCAGAATCATCTTTCGGAAAAACTTATGCTGTCTCGCATCGGCTTGCCTTGCCAAAAACAAATATTCATTTTTCTTATCTGCATTAGGATCTTCGTGCTGGAATTTTGAGGTAAAAGAATACAAGCTCAGCGCTAGTTGATTGTGGGTGCCATCATCCACGCAGCTCGCAAGTCTTCTCACTTTTTCAACTGCAACGACGCTGTTCTCTGTGCATTTTGCAAGCAGCTGATCAAGATTAGAGTAGTTGGGTTCAGGGAAAGCGAGCCCGATGACCCATCGATGATTGGTGGAACCGGGAGTGAGGTCCAAAACACCTTTGTAGCAGGACTCAGCAGCTTTAGTATCTCCATTCCGCCATTGCACGGTCGCGAGCTGAAGTGCAGTTTGCAGCCTCTTGGTTGCATTTTTCGGTAGCATGGCAGTGTATACCGCCGTGGCTTCACGATAAAGTGGCTCTGCTGAATGGCTGTCACCAGAAAGCTCAGCGATCACGGCTTGAAGTGCCAAGCAGTCACCGAGTTCTTCAGATTTGTCCGCAAGCCTTCTGCACAGCAATGTAGCAGTTTGAGCAGACCTCTTTGCTTCAATGATATTACCTGTGAAAGCAAAGTTTTTTGCGTTGCAATACTCATATCTCCAAGTGGAGTATTGCTCGATCTGCCTTCGCAGTTCGACAACACTTGCATGATCGCGTTGCTCCTCCGAAAGCTTGATCAGGTAGCTCAAGGAATCCACCAGCGCTGACTGTGTGGGGGTTTGTTGAATCTGCAGCTTCACCTGCTCCCGCAATGCTTGGATCGCCTTAGCTCGCTCCTTATGTTGCTCATAAGCCATACCCAAGAATTGATAAGCTTCGCGTAATTCTGCCGAATTAGGTTTGTTGACCTTCAGATTTTCAACGAGTTTTAAGTAAAGTGGTATGACTGGTCCTTTGACGGAAGACACATGCTTGCACAAAAAGCTGATTAGCGGCAGAAGAGATGGATCGGTGGGCTTGACGGACGACTCTTTCAAATGTAAGAGCTTCATCCGATAATCAAACGCCTGTTCTAAGTTGTATTGATTATTAGCAAACTGTGGTTTAGTAAATGCGTCGAAATTTTCCGCAGCTCGGTCGAGAAGGTCTGCCACTTCCGACGAGTTCTCACCGTGATTTTTAATTTCATCGGCGATCGCCCGCTCGAAATAATCACGCCCCTCATGAGGTTTACGTTGCTCGAGCTCAATAATTCCCAACAGCATGTAGCAATCGGAATCGTCAACACTCTTGTCTTTGACAGCGGCATAAACATTGGCAGCTTCCCGGGCGGATTGAAGAGCCTCGTCATACGCGTGCGCTTGTCGCTGAATTCGTGCTAAATCCAGCAATCCTTCCGCAACTTTAGGATCGCTTTCGCCGTATACTTGTTTGGCAACAATCACAGATTGGCGCGTCGCTGCCTCTGCGTCTCCCCATTCATGCATATCAGACTCAACTGAACCAAGGTCTTTGAGTGCAAAGAACTCGAACGCATTGCTGGCTCCATGTGCCTGAATACTTATCTGCAACCGTTTTTTATTTGTCGCTACCGCGAGCGCAGATTGTTTGGTGATGTAGTACAGCGCTGCTAGATCTTCTAGCGCCACCAGCGTTTGATCACTGCTCGGTCCATACAATTTTTCATTCAGAGCTAGCCTGTCCTTGTACGCTTTCTCTGCACCAGCATTGTCCTGCATTCGGAAATCAATCCAGCCAAGATCGCTAAGCAAATTTCGCTTGATACTGTCCGCTTCCTTGCTTGAGCACATCTCTATAGCGTCGGTAATGGTGCGTTTGCATTCTTCATTCTTTCCCTCGGCCTTATATACCGCCGCAAGTTCGCGAAGAACGTACGGAGTAGTTTTATTTGTCGGTGCATAAGCCTTTCTTATAATAGGAATGATCGCTACCAATAATGGTTCTGCCAACTCAGGTTTGTGCAGATCATCTGCGTAAAGCTTCGCCAATCTTAAGGATGTGATCGCGGCTACTACAGGAACAAACCTACTAGTTATCTCACTCGCTTGTTTGTAGATGGCCTCGGCCTCAGAAAAACGCTTCTGCCTGCTTAAACTTACCGCGAGATCTCGCATCACTCGAGCACATTCGATTGATTGCGAGCCACGAAAGCCATTTTGAAACTCCAGAGCCTGCCTGTAAAACGATTCGGCTTGCTTGTCATCGCTTTGCGCCAATCTCAAATCGCCGAAATTTCTGAGAAGGTCGCAATAGCCGTCGTCATTGGTGAGATTCTTCTGCTTTCGCAACGTCAAAGCTTGCTGCAGCAATAGCTCAGACTTGGCGTTGTCATCATGGTCTTGCAGAATCTCGCCGTTCAGAGAAAGAGCATCCAATATGGGCAAGCTGTCGTCTGAACAATGTTGTCTGAGTATTTTCAAAGCGTCATCGCAAAGCAGAAGTGCCTTTTCATCATCATTACCAATGTAGTACAGTGCCAGATGGAGCTTCACGCTCGCGGTTCGCGGGTGGGACGCGCCGTATTTTGCTTCGACGGATTGAACAGCTTTAGAGACTAACTGCAGAGCCTTATCGTTGTAAGCGCGGTCGGAATAGGTGAGAGCCGCATCGGTGCGCGCCGCGACGACGTCAGAATCTGCGGGCCCTACCTCTTTGTCGAGGGCGGCTAGCGCTTGAGTCAAGAGGCTACCGCCCTCATCGTATTTCATAGCCATGAGATCAAGCCGGGCTAAAACCGTCTTTGCCAGCGAGTTGACAGAGGACCTGGGGCTGGAGTCACGAATAAGGTCGTTTGCTAACTGCTCCGAGCGTTCATACTGCTCCAATTCGAGCGCAGCTTGTAAAACGCGATAACGCAATTCCAGCACTTTTGGATCTTTGGATCCCAATTTGTTCTGGCAGGCGTCAAGCCCTTCCTGAGCCACGGACTGAGCTTCTTTAGTACGCCTTGTTTCGAACAACAATCGGCTCAAGGCAGCGTAAGTGCTAGCCGTCGCTCTAACATCGCTTTCACTAGTGCCTGGTTGTGAGAGATTGTCCCGTAGAGCCGCCTCGGCATTCTCGTAGTCTTCGGCTTCAAGCAAGCGGATGGCTTTCGAAAACGACGCGGTCTTGCACTGCGCCGCAGGCAATGCTGTACTCAAGATCAGCAGGACTAAGAAAAGGGTGAGTGCTCGTCGCATGGCTACCGTAAATTACATCACTTTTGTTATCCCTATTTGTCTCAAATCCCAACAGCTCGCGCAATGCCAGACCATGCGCAATTCTCGCCAATCCGCCAATTAATATTAAATCGAGTGCTCGGACCGGCAAGAAGCCTTCACCTCTTCGCAGGGAAACTTCGAACGCATTCAGGCGCCAGTGGCGAATGACCGTGTACTTTGCTACTTCTGCGTATCCGGAGAGACTTTCGCGAGAATCATGTGGCGGTTTTCCACCAACCCTTTGACGTCTTCTTGCAATTTCGCCATACGATCGGTGTTTCGATGGAATTCGACCGCGCTCGTGTCGCTGTACAACTCGTTGACCACGATTTTGTTGTCGATCACTTTACCGCTGTCATCAATTGGATACTGAACTTCGAATCGGAGACAGCCTGGCTCTAGCTCACGACACCTTTTGGCGTGAGTAGTAATTATCTTCTCGAAGTCGGCAAACTTGCCGGGCGTGGTATCGAACTCAACGATGATAGCGATGTGAGACATGTGTTCCCCCTGGATCCTCAGCTATTTTAAGGCGTCAGTGCCCACGATGCTACCGCAGCCGTGCGCTTGACTTGATTGCCGCTTTTTCGCATCACTCAGTCTACTGATTGGGCTCGGCAGAAAAGAGATCAGCGCTCCGTCTTCAGCCTGGTATGAAATTGCAATCGGGTTGCAACAAACTTCGCAGTCTTCGACATACGATTGCTCACCCGCACTCAGGTCGAGCAGCATTGAAATCTGCTGCCAACAATACGGACAGGTGAATGAATGTTCTTCGAGCATGCAATTAACATCATAGTTTGCGCGACTAGGTTAGCACTTGATTCATTATCTGCGACACTATCTCGTGTTGTGGTTTTCGTCAATTCTATTCATTTAGCCGATGATATGCTGGTTTCATAGCACCAAATTTCGGACGGATGCAAGCAATGACAGACCGCGAAGAGAAAGTTATTCGGCTACGGACGAGCGGTTGGACGCACGCGATAAGTCCAAAAGCAAGAGCATGGCGCAAGAAGTTTATTACCAAACGAATTCGCGCAAAGCGTCGTTTGGAAGATTCGGCTGGTGTTGAAGAAGCCTCACAAAAAGACCGCGACAAGTAACCGCTGCAGTCAATGTGCTACCTGCAATTCATGCTTTTGTCTCATCGTTCCATTAGGATTCTTGTAGATCGGCGCTTCGGAAATGTCGTGTTTTTCACCAAGAAGTTCTTTTTCCAAGAATAGTCGCACGCGCTCCTCGACTTCCGGTTTGTGAAAGCTGCCATGTCCACCGCCTATAACAGTGATGAAATATACCGGCACCCCGCATGATTTTAGGCGCGAGTAAAAGCTCTCCGACTGCGTATGAGGTACAACCTCGTCTCTATCGCCATGGATAATTATGAACGGAGGGCTCTTATCGGAAACATAATAATATGGCGATGCTGCCCGCGCTTTGTCTAGATTTTGCGCCAGCGCGCCACCGAGATAGTTTCCCACAGAGGAAGTTGGCGAACCATAATCGCGCAGCCTGTAATTACCCAATGCAATCAAATCGGCTGGTCCAGCCCTATCGACGACGCACTGAACACAGCTGCTCGTTTTGCTGTACGGTCCGATCGTTCCTTCGAGAGATTTATCCTTACAGCTGACACCGATCATCGATGCGAGATTTGCGCCTGCAGATCCACCAATCACGCCGATTTTATTGGGATCTATGTGATATTTTGCGGCATTCGCTCTCACCCAACGGATCGCCGCCTTGCAGTCTTGAACTTGCGCGGGAAAGATTGCCTCGGATGTGAGTCTATAGCTGATCGTTACCCCGACAAATTTTCCCGATGCAACCAGCGGCAGAATATCTTCGTCGTCTGCTGATTTACCGCCGGTAAAAAAGCCACCACCGTGTATTTTGACTATCACCGGCAACAGCTTTTTGCCCGCTGGCTGTTTCGGCGTCAGGACATCCAGAGTCTGATTTTTGTTGCTCGTGCCCGCGTAGTTGATATCGAGAATAGCATTTACTTTTTCGAGGCTTGCCGGGTCGTAATGACGCTTCCACCACGCGTTTTCTCCAGCCGAGAGAACCGGCCAAGGCGTCAAAGCGCTCATCACGAATACAGCGGATAAAACAAGCTTGAGATGTTTGCGAAGAAGTTTTTGGTTAGTCACAGATTAACTAAAACCATAGATTTTGCCGGGTTGTGTCCAAAACAGAGACCACAGGCTGACCGATTTGGATAATTGACCAATATACACTTTATCACTCGAGCCGACCCAAATGGATATTCGCGGCGAAATTTCAAAGCAACGGCGGATTCTGCCTGGAAATTCTCTCTTAATGGACATACAATGCTGTTGTGGCGTGAGCGAATGTTGGACGATTTAGACTCGACAATTTGCAATAAAAAGCATTACGGCCCTATCCTACGAATAGAGGGCGAATTTGCCGTCATGCGATGTTCGTTCTGCGAACAAATTATCAAATACCCGATGTTTTCTGATGAAGAACGTGAAGAGAAGCGACGCTCTTCCAGAACGTGCATCTCAGATTGTGATTGGATAACTGACGATACAACCGTGAGATGCAGGTCGTGCAGTTATATCGGTCCTCTTCCCACAATAAACCAAGCTGAAGAAAAGAAAACGGATTTACGATGGTGACGTATTGGCGTTTCGCCCTTTTTCAGAAAGATGAAACTCGATATGCCTCTGAGAGAAATTGCTACATTAGTGGAATAGAGAGCTTATCTCCAACAACTTGCACGGCATGCCGAAAAACGACGCAAAACACTTGCCTACGCGAAAAATCGTAACAGCTCTGTTGTGCTTGCTTGCGTGGAGCACGAGCTCTGCACGCGCTGATAGCACTCAATCGACTGTCACTACGGAGACAACGATCACGAGCCTGGATATCACCCCGAACAAAGTGATAGCCGCAGGAATAGAGTTACAAAAACAGGGTCGCTACAACGAGGCAGTACAACAATTCCAAGCCTCGTACACGAAAAATGACCAGCCCGATCTGGCATGTTTTCTCATGTCTGACTGCTTTGCCAGACAGGGCAACTTACCAAAGGCTAAGCAGTATCTCGAATTTGTCTGTAAAAACTGGCCGAACTCCACCGTTGTACCGGCAGCACAAGCAGTTTTGAAAACGATCACCGCAGCGACGTCACCACCTGCACTCACCAAAACTTATGCTCCCTTTCAGCGCACCGGACAAGGACACATGATTGTGTCTGCGCTCATTAATGGGCACCAGACTCCGATGATATTTGACACTGGTGCCGGTGCATGTTTTGCCACCACGAGCCAGCTCACACAGGCCGGTATTACCATCAATGCGAGTGGCCATGGCGGCCGTGCGCAAGGCATGGGCGGAGAAATTCAAGTCAGCACTGCAGAAGTAACCATTCAGGTCGGTGGGCTCAGTCGCCGCGTGATTTTGTGCGTACAAGACGATGAAGTGCAGATGCGCACCCAAGGTCATCGCTCAGTGGCAGGCTATCCGTTGCTTGGTCAAAATTTTTTCGGTGACGTTGCAGTGGAGATTGACGGACCCAACCAACAGATCGCATTTTCAACCGCTCTCGACAAAGTTCCGCAGGGAGTGGAGAACACCGCATACAGACTCGATGGTGCTCATCTAATAGTGACTCCCAAAGTGAACAGCCGCGAATGCGAAATGATTTTAGACACGGGAGCATCTGCCGTCACATTTTCTGATGCGCAATTTTCCGGCTTCGGCTTTTCGCGTCCGACAAATGCGGACCGCTCAATGTCATTAGGTGTAGGGGGATTGCGCCAGGCATACAGCTTCTATCTCGACACTGTCGAACTCGGACCGATCAAGCACAAAGGAGTGCAAGCAATGTTAGGTATCAACGGCGGTGTCAAATATCCATTGCTGGGTGCGTCGTTTTTGAGAGATGCTCACTTCACTATCGAACCGAAAATCAAACGACTTTTGTTCTATTGATAAGCACGCAACTGCGAATCTATGCCGCAAGAGGCTGGATTTGTGCTAGCCTGGTCGGGGTTCGCTCGAAAATAAGAAGTGGGTCTAATGCGCTCGGCGACAGAAATCCCTCGACACATTATTGCTCTAGCAGCTTGTTTTAGCATCTGCTGCCCCATTGCCCTGGGCAATGGGCTCTCTGCCTGGAAGGTTGACTTCGATTCGGGAAAGAAGTCCTACGAGAGAGACGATTATCCAACCGCGATAAAACAACTGCAGACTGCAGCTTCAAAATGTAAGGCTGAAAGCACCGAACGAGCCGCGTGCCTCGAGTTGCTTGGACGCGTATACGAGGACTTCGGACAAGGGCAGCGAGCCGAAGGATTGTTTAAACAGTCACTCGAAATCAATCAGCGCAGGCTCGGCCCCCACAGTTTGAAACTCGCATCCGTGCTAACCAACCTTGCAACAGTTTATAGAGACTCCGGCCGCGAAAAGGAAGCAGAGCAACTGTATAAGCGCGCGTTGACGATACTCTCCGGAAAATCAAAGGATCCTCTCTTTGCCACGGCGCTAGAGAACTTAGGCGTGCTTTGGAGCAACCAAAAACGATTTGAGCAGTCTGGTGCAGCACTGCGACTCGCCCTCTATGGAAGAGAGCGGGAGTTCGGAGCCAATGCCCTTGAAGTATCCGAAAGCCTTTCGGACCTCGCCTCCGATTATGAACAACAATCCCGCTTCTCTGAAGCCGAGCCACTGCTCAAGCGCGCTCTCGCGATACGTGAGAAGAAGCTAGGTCCAAAGCATTCACAAACAGCATCTATACTGCTCGACATCGCAAACATCTACGACTCTCAATCACGACTACCGGAAGCGGAAGTCTTGGCAAAACGCGCTCTTAAAATTTACACAGAGAGATTTGGTCCTGAAAATCACGGTGTCGCAGATGCTCTCGGCACCCTAGCATCAATCTACGAATCAGAAGGTCACTTTAAAGAGGCTCAGTCTCTCTACGAGCGCGCCTTGAAAATTCGGAAAAAAACGTGCGGTGAAAACTCTCTGGATGTCGCCGACGAGCTCGCCGATCTTGGAAATCTGTATCTAGACGAATCCCGTTCCTCAGAGGCAGAGACAGCATTAAAGCGTTCGCTCGAAATCAAAAAACACATTCTTGGACCAGAGCATCCTGATGTGGCAGCATGCTTGTACCATCTCGCCGATGCCTATCAGACAGAATCACGCTTGGCTGAGTCCGAAGCATTAGTCGAGCAGTCCCTCAAGATATACCAAAAGGTGTTAGCGCCTGATGATCTCAGAATTGCTCAATGCCAGGCCATGATGGCGTCGGAATACCAACAGCAGGCACGATATGTGGAGAGCGAGGAATTGCTAAATAGCGCACTTGAGACGTATACAGCGCGGCTGGGCGCAACTGACGTCGGAGTGGCAAGCGTACTCACCACCCTGGGTCTCGTCTACCAACATGAAAACAGACTTGCCGAAGCCGAGTCCACACTGAAACATGCTCTTGAGTTAAGAGAGAGAAAGCTAGGTCCCGACCATCCCGACCTGGAAGATAACTTAGATGAACTTGGCACCCTTATGAAGACTCAGCATCGCTACCAGGAATGCGAATCGTTTTACAAACGAGCGCTGAAGATTCGCGAAAAAAATCTTGGAGCGGACAATCCAGATCTCGAGGGGGCACTCTGGCGTTTGTCGTCTCTCTATTCAGTTCAACAGCGCTACTTGGAAGCAGAGCGAGTAGCCTGGCGATCCTTTGAGATTCAACGAAAGGCTGGAATAGATCCTCTCGCATCGGAAGAATTTATCTTGCGTGCGCTTACCCTTGGAAGAGAGCTGTCGAAATCGAGTTCGCGAGAACATTCAGCGCTGATTACATCATCCAAAACGTCGGCGCAAAATTCAATGCCAAGCCTGCAAGCACCGACTCTGCTCGAAAACATCAAGTCCTCAGAAGCAACATATGGACTCAATTCGCCTCAGGTCGGTGAGTGCAAGCTACAACTGGCGCTTCAGCTTGCCGGCTATGATTGTCCGCTCGGGCAGTTGCCGACAAACACGCTGGTCGCGCTTGCCCCATATGCAAAATATCTCTTGTCGGACGAGCAAGCTGCCAATAGCACTCAGTCCAATAACGAGCTTATCGCCAATAGAAAAATGATAGAGCGGCAAGGCGGTAGAGAGTCGGCATTGCGAGAAGTATCGACTCAGCTGCTTTGTCTTGCTTATCTGCTCGCTGCCTCGAACGATAGTGATCAGGCAAATCACAGCGCCAGGATATCAGTTGACTGTCTGAAGCACGCCATGACGGAGAAGTCCACCGCAAAAGACTTGCGGAGCCTTCTTTCACTCTCCGAATACTTCGAAACCGAGGGACAATATGCGAATTGCAAAGACGTTTTGTCGCTAGCCGAGACGCGATCAAGAGCGCTGAAAGAGAACGAGTTGGTATCGAAGGCTCTAGTATTCCTTGCGCAGGTCAATTTGGCTGAGGGTGATTATGTCAGTTGTGAAGCCACGGCTCGCAACGCGTTGGGAGAAATAGAAAAACAGAACCACACATCCGCCGAGTACAGTCAAACACTCGAGATCCTCGCTGATTGCACCGAGGCTCTTGGTCGAGTGGATGACGCGATTAAATACGCGAGCATGGTCCTTGCGGCACGGGATCCGTCAGGCATAAGCACACGCTCCGACCTGCTGCCTCCACTGTTAACGCTGGGCGAACTCTATATCACAAAGAAGGATTATGCCTCGGCGAGCCGAGAGATCGAGCGAGCCCTGCCCATTGCAGAGCATCTCAACCAGGCAGCTGAACGCCCCATTGAAACTGCCGTATTTTCAGCTCGGGGTGACTTGGCCTTATCTCGCAACGACCTGAAAGACGCTCGCCTTTGGTATACCAAAGCCTGCGATATTGATGGCGAAAGTGAAGGATTGTCCTTGGGTTATGCTCACGATCACAACTGCTTAGCGGTCGTAGATATGCGTGAGGGGAATAATTTTTCCGCCCTGCAAAACGCCCTATTGTCCTCGTTCACGATGTCGAAGTACCTTAACTCGTCGTTCGGACAACTCTCGTTCGCCGAGCAGTGCGCATCTATCGACAAATTTCACGACCAGACCGACACGCTTGTTTCATCGTTTAAGGCAATGGTAGATTTTTCGGTAGCGTACCAAGAGATTATGAAACGAAAAGGGTTGTTGATTGAATCGTTGCGTCGCCGCACGGTCTTGCAAAAATTGGCGACCAGCAATCCAGAGATAAAACAACTGCTAGACGAGCAATCAGCAAAACAACAACAGTTGAAAATTCTCAGAGAGAAGAGCATAACTGACACCGACCAAGCAAACCGGCCGAAAACGAATAGTTCGACATTGACGTTAGAACTCGAATCGCTCGATCGGCAAATTTCGCAAAAAGCGCAAGGAGTTGAGGTTGGCGATCCACTTGCGAATAAGAAAACCAAAGATATTCAGGATTTACTCGCCGACAACGAGGCTTTCGTAGACGTAATAGAGTACAACGATGCCTTGACGAACAAAGATTGCTATGCGGCAGTCATTTTGCTCCGTACTGGCGCAACGCGACTTGTCGACCTGAAAGATGCAGCTCCCATCGACAACGCAATCAGTGAGTGGCGCGAGCTTACTGCCACATCTGGTGGTAAGGAGCGCAGTATCGGTGCTTCGACACCCACCAGCCAAGCAACCAACAGCGATGCTGCAATGACTTCAGAAGCAGCACTACAGAACTTAAAGCTACTGCTATGGAATCCTATCAACTATGCGCTTCCGGAAAGTGTACAAAAGATCTGGCTATGCCCCGACGGCGATGCAGCCACTATTCCCTGGGACATACTCTCCGATTCTGATGCCGAGCTTTGTATAGTCGATAGCCCCCGCATTTTTGTTTCACTAAAAGAAAAGAAGGAAGATACCGATTCATCCCCGAATCTGTTGCTTGCTGCCGGTATCACATTTGGTGACACGGCGCTCAATCTGCCAGGAACCAAAGTAGAGTTCGACTCAATAAAAGAGGTGGCAGAAAAAGACAAGGTCATGGTTCAACCCTTCACAGGTACGGCTGCTACCGAACAAGCCATTGCAGCAGCGCTGCCAACCTGCACCTATGCTCACTTCGCAACGCATGGATTCTACTCCGGTCCTGCGACAATTGAACAAAACAATGTCACCGAGGTGGGCACGAGATCGCTAAGGCGTATGCGGCAGGCTTGTGGTGACTCAGCGTACCTCATCGACGCCCGCAATCCGTTGCTGTCGTCGGGACTGTTGCTCTCCGGAGCAACGCTCAGAGGTGAAGCCGCCGCCGAAGGGAAGTTCACCGCGGACGATATCGCCGGACTGGATCTACACAAGTGCAATCTCGTCACCTTATCTGCATGCGAAAGCGGGCTAGGTCGCAAGAAGAGCGGACAAGGCATGATTGGTTTACGTTCAGCCATTCTTGGAGCTGGGGCGCGCAGCATTCTAATGTCTTTGTGGAAAGTAGACGATGCTGCCACCTGCAAGCTAATGACTGACTTCTACACCAATCTGTTCGCCAGGCATAAACCTCCAATAGAAGCGCTTCGCCTGGCGCAAGAAACCGTTCGGAAAACGCCGGGGTGGGAGCATCCATACTACTGGTCCGGCTGGATCCTCGCAGGCGACGGCTGGCAATGAGTCGAGTCGCTGGTTTCATCTCTCATTCGACAAGCGCACGAAACCTTTGATGAATGATAGAATTGCCGCAACTGTTTGTTTTGGGATTTAAACACATGAATGAGTACATCAGTGTAGTTGAGAAGTATTGGTGTTTTGACGGGCGCGCGACTAGACGCGAATATTGGATGTTCGTCTTGTTCAATTTCATATTTACAGTAGCAGCTTTTCTTGTTTCGGTGGCTTTAGCTCTCATAACTCATGTCAACGCGCTCGACTTACTTTGGCAATTGTACGTACTCGCAGTCTTTGCTCCTAATTTAGGCGTGACCGCTCGCAGACTGCATGACACCAACCGCTCCGGCTGGTTTCAGTTGCTTTGCCTCATTCCGGTGGTCGGACCGATCGTGCTGCTTGTTTACCAGTGTGAACAAGGAACTCCTGGCGACAATAACTACGGACCAAGCCTGATCGGCACCAATAACATAATCTGACCAGAGCATCATCACAAAAGATCTCACCGTGATCAAACCGGTATACAATCCGGATTAGCGAAGTTTGTTCGGATTGATCATGAAAAATCAGACAGAGGCAATGCCGGAATCAGACTCACACTCGGAGTGGGAGGCGCTAGGGGCGATTGAAATCGTCCAGAAAGATGTGCCTATGCTGTCTAGCTTGGAGGAAGAAGACTCAAAGGAGGAAGATTTTGAATACGACGAAGATGATGAGCTGAAGGGCCAGTATCTTGATTATGAAGACTACTGCTATCGACGCAAGCTTGTCGGCATCCATAAAATGCTTGCCATCAAGCTCAAAGATTATCCTGATACTGAGCTGCTTTACCCTCAGGATAAACCGGTGCGACCGATTCTTTCGCCATCAGATACGGTGGCATTGCTCAAATACGCTCTTGACTCGAGATTGATTAAAGAGCTGCTTATCACTGACTATTTGAATGAAGACGAAATTTGGTTCAAGCAAACTACCGAATTCACTTATTCTCCAGGGCAAATAGCTATCGAAGCCAAGGGCAGAACTAAAAGGTTGACGATGTATCGCCCGCAGAGCTTGGAAAATGCATTGGAGCCCTTCGACCGAGAGTGGCTCACCATGCTGCATTTGTTGTCCCATCCGCCGGCGGCCGCCTTCAGGCAGGTGGAAGATCTGGAGGAGCTTGTGTCTAATGCTCCGAATCCAGAGAATCCGCACATGCTCGATGCGGCATGGTGCTGGTTTGGGTTGATGATCCTTACGCCTCAGCCGGCAGTTACGCTTGTGATTGCCGAACAAGACCCTATTCGCACCTCAATCGTAGCTATGGCAATCAAAGAACGGCTGCTGACGGTGCCACCGCAAATCCAGTCCGCCCGCCACGATCAAATTCTGTCACGCTGCAAATATATAAGTGAACAGGTTGTGCCTAATGCCGTCAGTGCGTTGAAGAGTCGCTTAACCAGCGCCTCGCAAGAGCAGATTGTCAGAATCAATGTCATTCTCGAGTATCTGCAAAAGATTGCTGCGGCCAACGGCGTTTAGAAGAGAGACGACGGCTCTATGGAAAATCACGCTACCGACTAGAGTCTTGCTTGGCATTGCTGGCGTTATGCTGTGCGCCGTTTTGACCGCTGGGCGCTGGAAAGTCCACACGAATCGATGTTCCTCTGCTAGAAGGTCGCTCTTCAATATCGACTACAGCATTATGCACTGCGGCGATTTCTCTGACGATCGCCAGACCCAGCCCTGTTCCGGGTTGCTCGGTGCCAGGCATGCGATAAAAGCGCTCGAAGACCAGCCCTCGCTCTGCTACTGGAATTCCGGGCCCATCGTCTTCAACGATGACACTAGCATGACCCTGCTTCATCAACACTTTTACGACGACATCTCCGCCTGCCGGTCCGTAGACGACAGAATTTTCTATCAGATTGGAGATCAACTCCTCAACCGCGCTTTGGTCGCCGTAAACCATGGCAGGTTCGGTAGCCGAAAGAAACTCAATCTCCACTTTTTTTCTCAGCGCTTCGGGCACATGTGCTGCAGACATCCTCGAAGCACACGCATTCAGATCGAATATCGTATTGTTGCGAGTCCCAGCCACCGAAGGTTCTGAGCGAGCCAGTGAAAGCAAGCGGTTTACCAGCTTGCTCATTCGATTAATCGCGCAATCCAGGTCATCCAATACCCCGTTCAATTCAGGCTCAACAGCCATCTTGCGAGCCAGGGCGCAATACGTTCCCAATGCTGCAAGTGGTGTTCTGAGTTGATGGGCAGCGTTGGAAATAAAACGTTTTTGCAGCTCGACATCATCTTGCAATAGTTTAAATAACCCATTCAGAGCGCTTATCAAAGAGAGGATTTCAATGGGCTCTTCCACTACAAGGGGACTGAGATCGCCTGCAGCACGCGTCTGTACCATCTTCTCCACTTTGGTCAAAGGGAGCAAACCGCGCCCGACCCCAATCCAGATTGCCGCCGCACCACAAACAATTAAAATCAGCTGAGCCGCCAGTATGCTCATAGTAATCTCCCCGGCAAGCTGGCTGCGCGTATTGCGAGTTTCTGCCGCCTCGATAACCACATGGTCGAAGGCAAGATCTGGTGTAGGAACTGAGAGACGGACTACTCTCAGCTCTTTGCCTTTCAGGTGAATGGTGCGAAAACGTGGCTCGCTATCTAATGTTGTTAGCTCTTCTAGCGGTGGAAGCCCCGGATCACCTGAGATTTTTTGCCCATCCGGGGACACGACCTGAAAGTAAAACTCATCGTGATAATTGTGCCTGAGAATCGACAAAGCTGCGGGCGGTAGATCAACAGTCAACCTGTCGCCTTTCGTTCTTACCCTGGCGGCCACGGAATCCGCGGAGTTCAGAAGTTGCTTGTCATAGAGGCTGCGAGCCAGACTGATTCCCATGAAATTGGCAACAATCGTGCTTACGACCGCAAGGCTCAACAATGGCACCAGAAGCCACAAGAGCAATTCGCGTCGTATGGATCTCTTCATTTGTTACTCGATTATAAAACCCAGTCCCTTTACTGTTTCAATTACACAACCAGATCCATCAATCTTTTTGCGCAATCTATGAACGACAATGTCCAGGGCATTCGTCGTCATATCCCGTTCAAAATCGGAGAGATGATCTATGAGATCATTCTTGAACACCACCCGCCCCTTTCTCTGGAGCAACATTTCAAGTACAAAGTATTCCCTCGAAGAAACCTCCAGGGGCTGTCCCTCAATAAAAAACTTATTTGTCGCTGTATCAAAAATGAGCGATCCGGATCTAATTTCGGTGCGATTACCCCACTTCTCTTTCCGCAATAGTGCTCGGATTCGTGCTTCCAGCTCGCCTACATTGAATGGCTTGCAGAGATAGTCGTTGGCGCCAAGATCGAGACCACGTATCCGATCATCAGGCGCATCGCGTGCTGTTAGAATCAGGATAGGCAAGACTTTGCCTTCTTTGCGAAGATTCTCCAAAACCGTAAATCCGTCTACATCCGGTAGACCAAGGTCGAGAATGACTAAATCATAGTCATTGGCAAAAACCGCTGCTTCAGTTTCTGACCCGGTTCTCACCTGGTCCAGCTTGTAGCCGCTATGACGCAAGGTCCTGGACAAACCATCGGCAAGATCCCGATCGTCTTCAGCCAATAAAATGTAGTCCATCGTCTTCCAGTTGCTAGCAGCGAGCGACATTATTCGCGTCAGCAAAAATCCTCCCTATTTGTATTCTAAGACCTTTCGTCGACGCTTGTCGGTATCTATGAAAAGCGAGCACCGAGCAGCCGGCGGTTGCTTTCCTGCAATGCCGACCTCAGTCATTATCAACTACAGACCTTCTCTGCTACTTCGCTGCCTTCACACGCGCTCCAGTGTTCAGTGAAGTTTCTCCACCAATCCCAAATGGTATTGCTTTCCAAGCGCTGCCTCAGTACATAGCTACGCCTGTATTTCTCGGTCTCGCTCATCTCCAGGCATTGGGCAATCGTGCTGGCAAACAGAGAGCTATCCCTCGGCTCAACCGTTACACATCCATCCTTGAACTCTTGCCACACCCCGGCATCACTGGAAAGTGCCAGGATCCCCGGTCGAGAGCTCTGACAGGCGACGAATTCTTTGGCCGTCAAGTTCAAACCATCTCGCAGCGGATTGACTAGCATCACCTCCGCCCCGGCATAAAGAGAGGCAAGTTCTTCAGCGTATTTTGGTGTCTCAATCCAAACGAGTGGTTGCCAATCATCGGTGGCCCAGCGCAACTTAATCGCATCGGCACGCTCATGGCACAGTTGCCAATAACGATCAAACTCAGGCAATCCTTCTCTGGATCGAGATCCAATCTGCAGAAAATAAACTTTCTTTTGCCACTGTGGATGGTGCTCAAAGAACCAATCAATTGCATCGAGTCGCTCGACTACACCCTTCGTATAGTCACAACGATCAACACTGAGCACGTATGGTATTGGCTGTCCTACCCCGGGATCGCAAACCTTTCGTCTGGCAAGTTCACGCCAGCAGCGATCATCCAATCCCAAAGGGGCAACTACGAGCTGTGTCGTCCGAATCAACGATAGCTTGCCCGAACGCAATGCAATGCTGTCGCTACCAAGATCTATCTCAAACTGTTTCAAATTGATCCCAACGAATTGAATGAAATTGTCCAGATACTCTCTGGTATGAAAACCGATTACGCTTCCGCCCAATAGACCGACTGCAATTTCCGTCAGTGCATCAATATGCTCTTCGCGCACATGCTTTGGCCAGGGAATGTGCCAAAATACATTGCTCCTCTCCCGCCCCAGTAATAAATTGGGAACCAGCGCAAATTGATAATCGTTGACAAAACAGCCTTGCGAGGCGCCCGGGTATTCTCGTAACCAGGCTGCTACTGTAGCGTTGAACCTGTTATAGCATTCACGTTCACTGTCGCTATAGTTTGCCAACAGATGCAGATCATGCAACACCGGCCAGAGAAAATTATTGCAATACCGATAATGATTTATCCTCATCGTTTCGTCAATCGAACTGATTGTCTGATCGAGTCGTGATGACCTTCTCTGCAAATCATTGCCATTCAGGTACCACCAGTCGAGCGAGTTTTCCAATCTTTGATGAATTCGTGTAAGGGCGTTAGAGACCCCGCCCGGCGCACAGGGACCGCGATAAGACAGCATTCGCACTATTGGTACCTCGCGTTGGAAACGGTTCTGGCTGGAGGCAAACTCTTCGAGTATGTCCGGCGCAAAAACAGCGAAAGTCTACCCAGCTTGGGCTCACCTTATTGTTTCGGGGTCTGGCGCTCGAGCAACGGTCGAACCGGGTAAAGCGGAAAGCGCTTCAATGTTTCATTGCAATGGTCTTTCATGGGCTGCTCCGGATCTCTCCTGCTCTCACCTTACGCGCGGCATTTTTCAATCGCGTTTCGGAGGTTAATATAAACCTGGCGACGAACTAAACCGGATGCAGCATTGCGTTTCAAACGCGTTTCAAATTTGGCGGGAATAAGATTCGAAAAATTCTTGTTTTGGAAGGGAGCAAGTGCGCATTCCGAAACTCGCCCGAAAGAACGCACTGTGAGTCTGAAATCAGAGAAGGAGACTCGGCCACGATAGACATCACTATTAACACAAAAGAGTTTATCAGGCGGCATATTTGCTCGGTTTGGCAGCTCGAATTGCTTCTGCTCTTCAAAGCCAGCAGCAAGTCTATGAGCGCTGATGAAGCCAGCCGTGCTTTGCATATGGAGCCACGTGCGATAGCTGATTGTATGAAATCACTGGCTGACGCCGGCATTCTTGTTCGTGATGGCGAACAGCGCTTTAAATACGCACCCAAACCCGCCTCGATGACAGAAGCAGTCGAAGAGACAGCAAAGATGTATAACGAACGAAGAACCGCGGTCATAAACTTCATTTATGCAGCTCCCATGCGTAATATCAGCGACTCATTCAGTCCGAAAATTGAAGCGGAGGACTAGTGGCTCTGTGGCTAACAAGGGGAGTTGACCGAAGATACCACGGGCTTGAAACTACACTTGGTGCAAAAGATAACCATGGCATGCAGGTCTGCAGGTATTCCTTCACCTCTAGCAAGCGACTCCTCTGCGCTTCCCAGCTCTCGCCGCAGCCATCAATATCACCTCTGCCCACAATTATACTGCCGGCTCGGCCAGCGCTAACCGACAGTGACCTGTCAACGGGCCCTATTAGGTATCAACTCCTGTTGTGGCAGTGTGAATTGAGCTGCCTCGGCGACAAGGCTTGATTTGTCCTTTCTAAAACGCTCGAGTCTATAGATACGTTCATCGGTCCAACCACGGTTGCCGCCTGATTGAGCGACTAGAGCTGCTAGAGCGAAGCGGCGGAGCGTCTCTGAGTGACTGTCAGTCTACCTCTCTTCCAGAACTACAATTTGAGCGATGTCTATGCGGTTGCTGGTTGCGATCGAAGCGGCGGCTATGGCGATTGCCTCTGCATGCAATTGATGCTCATTGTCTTCGATGAATTTTGCAAGTGCGTCGAAAGCGAGGGCTCCGCAAGCAATCCTTGTGGCCAAAGTGATAGTGAGTGGGTCACTGAGCAGCACAGTCAGCGAGGCTAATGCGGCTGGCAAAACACGCCCTCTGGCAAAGTGGAGCTGTGAGTCAAGGTGGGACATCAAGACTTGTAGCTGCCTGCGCTTGGGCAACACTTGCTTGACCGACTGAGCGATAATTTCCTTATCTCGTGCATACGTCGCAGAAAGGGCGTCCCAGGCGGACGCAAACTCCATCTGTGACTCAGAACCCAGGGCCTTCTGTAGTGGAGCAAGCAGCTTTCCTTCGCGATCAGACACGGGCAGGCTGCCGCATCTGTGTAGCGTCGGGACCCTGGCTGCGTGCTATTCAGGCAGCGCAGCAAGCGGTACGGGGTGACGGCAGGTTGCTTGAAGACCGAACATTAACGGTTTTGCGGTCCCAGGGCTTGACGTACGACAAAAATGACGTACGATGATATTAACGTACGTCGAAATCGTCGTATGACGAAGGAGAACCATGAAAGTCAACCCTGGAGGGATTATTGCCCCGTCTGACATCGTAGGCAGAGATCAACTAATTGAAAGGCTCTGGTCAGACTTGGATGGCCAGAGCATCGTACTCACCGCGGAAAGACGCATCGGAAAAACGTGTGTTCTCAAAAAAATGATTTCAGAATACAAGCCTGGATATGTCCCCATCTATCGAGACCTCGAGTCGGTGCACAGCGTCGGCGAATTTGTCAGAGCGACCGTCAGCGATCTACGTCCCCATCTCGCGCCGGGGAGCAAACTTGCCTTTTCGGGTTGGCAGGTGCTGGACAGTCTGAAGGGGCTAAAAACAAACTGGTTCACTGTCCCGGAACACAACATACTAGAAGTGAAAACGATTCTTCAGGATGCCATTCAGAAAGCTTCGACTAACAAGCAACAACGTATGTTGCTGTTTTGGGACGAGCTTCCCATGATGGTAGACAACATTCAAAAGCGGGCTGGTGAAAACGCTGCCATGGAAATCCTTGACGCACTCAGGGCAATTCGCCAGGAGTGCTCTCAGGTGCGCATGGTCTTTACCGGATCAATCGGAATTCATCATGTGATATCAAAACTTAAGAGATGCGGCTACGCAAACGACGCAACGAATGATATGGCTACTGTCGACGTACCAGCTCTTGCAGATAAGGATGGTCGCGATCTTGCGCTTCGGCTGCTAACGGGCGAAAACATTCCCGCAGATAACCCCGACGCGCTTGCTTCGGAGGTAGCGAGTGCTGCCTGCTGCGTGCCCTTCTACACACACCACATTGTAAAGGGTCTCAAGTGGAAGAAAAGCAAGATTGGTCATGCTGATGTTGCGCAGTTGGTTCAGGACTGCATTACCGCTGCTGACGACCCGTGGCATCTCGGTCACTACGAACAGCGGCTGAGGACTTATTACCAACAAGGCGAATTGCCTACCGCTCTCGCCGTATTGGATGTCCTATCAGCCAAGAAGAAGGGGCTCAAACCTCAAGACATCTCGAAATTGGCAAATTCTCGAACAACCATTGACAAGGAGGTCTTTAACGAGGTTCTGAGGCTACTCGAACTTGATCACTATCTGCAGAGACGCGAGGATGAAACAATCGGCTTCCGGCTAGATCTGCTTCGCCGATGGTGGCAATTCAAACGAGGAATCTAATGGGCACTCTCTTCATATCCAGATTTACCCCTAGTGTGATGTCACCCGACGATCTGCGCGGAATTTTCGTGCAACGAGACTCACTGTTGAGCCATATCGAAGACGGACTGCGGGAAAGTATTAGCTCGGAAAACAAACACCACTATCTTCTGGTTGGCCCACGCGGCATCGGAAAGACGCATCTGATGTCACTCATATACCACGATTTAACCACATCAACTGAACTCCGTGGCAAATACGTGATTGCTTGGCTTCGGGAAGAAGAATTCGTGTCCTCGTTTGCGGACCTGGTGATTCGCATAATAAAAGCAGTTCAAGCAACGCAGCCGACTCTAGTGTCTGACGAGCAACTTGATTATGCATTTGCACTTTCGTTTGAGGAAGCACCGCAGTATCTCGCCGAACTGCTCGAGGAAATAGTCAGAAATCGTATACTCATAATCTTGTCCGAGAACTTGCAGCAGATTTTTGATGGCATTGGTGAAGAGGGTCAGCGCCGACTCCGTGCATTCGTACAGCAAACAGGACGAATAGCCATAGTTGCGTCTACACCCAGTCTTTTCACAAGCGTGTCGCTGCAAACATCTCCATTCTATGGATTCTTCGAAGTTGAGCGGTTGACCGAATTGAGTAGAGCAGAGGCGAAGGAACTGCTCACTCGAATTGCAGAACGAGATGATAACACAGTTCTCGCAAGCTTTATTCAGTCGCAGGAAGGAAGCGCCAAAGTCGACACCATCCATCATCTAGCGGGCGGCAACCACCGGATTTACATCATATTGTCCCAATTCATTACGGGCGAAAGCTTCGATGACATAGTCGAACCGTTCATCAAAATGTTGGATGAACTGACTCCTTACTACCAATCACAGATCGCTGAACTATCGCCACAGCAAAGGAAAATTGTTCACTTCCTTTCTGATCGAAAATATGCGGTCTCTGTGCAGGAGATCGCAACCAGATGCTTCGTAACGAATCAAACGGCCTCAAGCCAACTAAAAGACCTCAAGGAAAAAGGGTTCGTCATATCCATGCAGGTCGGACGCTTTTCCAGGTACGAGATTAGGGAACCTCTAATGCGCTTCTGCATGGAAATGAAACAAGCCCGTGGCGAACCGCTTCGCGTACTCGTGGAATTTCTGCAGACGTGGTACTCAACCAAGGAAATCGATAAGCTCTTGCAGTCGGCCGATCCTTCAAATACTCTCAGCAGGCGTTATTTCGAACACGCCCTGCGGTGTCCAGACAAGCACGAGTCCACCGATGGCAAACGTGCGAAAGATATTAGGCAATTGGAAGAACAGCAGATAGAATTGGTGCAAGAGGGAAAGTTCACCGAAGTTCTTGAAATTCAGAAGGAGCTTGTAGATAAGCGTGGTACCTCCGAGGATTACGATAAACTCGGCTTTTGCTACGCAATCCTCGACCAGACACAGGTGGCACTTTCTCAGTTTGAAACGGCAATTAAGATGGACCCACTAAATAATGAGGCGATGCAACATAAGCAGATGGCTCTACTCAAACTCGGGCGATATTCAGAGTGCGTCGAGCTAGCACGATCGCAGCTCGAACAGCATGACGACAGCCAAACCTGGGATTTGGTTGGAGTGGGCCTCGTTAGCATGGGAAATTCAGAGGAGGCGCTGGTTGCATTCGAGAGGTCTCTTCAACTTAATCCAGATAATACGAGCATCATAACTAAAGTGGCTGGAGCTCTAATAAAGCTCAAACGGTTTGATGAAGCCCTGGACAGGCTTGATCAACTGCTGGTCCGGAATCACCGAGACATGCACGCTCTGATATTGAAGGGCTTTGTGCTCGCATCCGTAAAGCGGGAACGCGACGCACTTGATGTGTTCAACAAAGCAACCTCCATAGACGATAAAGACGAACAGGCTTGGGTAGGTAAAGGAGCTGTTTTGTTCACCCTAGACCGGTTTGAGGAGGCGATGGTCTGCTGTGAGAATGCAATGGAATTGAACAAAGAGATAATTGCGCCACACTTCTGGCGCATTTTAGCTTTGTTCGCGCTCACGAGATGGACTGAGTACCATAAAGAAATGAAGGCACTGCTCCGCCGATGTCAGAAATACCCGCAGGATGCTGTGACGGACTTTAGTCCTCTATGCCGACTGATGTTGGAGAGATTTTCAGATCAGCCGGATCTTTGGACTGAAGAACTTCGCGAACTAGACTCTCTGTTCACTGAACATAATAAGGCATCTCAACTTGCCTCCGCTGTTGCGGGTACCGTCCCGAACCTGATCTCCGACGAAATCACAGACCAGACCGCTCAGTTATGGATAGACGTATGTCACAGAGTGTTTTCAAACAGGCGAGAGTTTGCAATCGCATTTCGATTGCTTCGAACCGCTCTGCGCTTCAGAGAATCCAGAGATCGCGACGTGGCGATAGATCTTGCTGCCGAGGAGCGAAAAATATTTCTCGAGCTACTCGATCTTCAGCAACCCATTCAAGCAAAAGACCAACAAAAGTGATGCACTAGTCAGCTTACCTCTAGAATCAGGCGCCGGTAGTGCATCACGTCAGATGACACCAGTCTCATCAGACAAATCGGCCGGTTGATTTCGCGCGAAACATCTTCGTGATCAACGACAATGTAAATTGAGCGCTCGTTGATTCGATTCGCTCCGATTTGAGCGTTCGATCGGCACCGATTTGCGCGTTCGATTCGCACCGGAATACGCACTCCCTAAACAGTCCATGGCAAGACGCCTCTTAACTGCGAGTATGTTCGCCAATCTTTGGTACGTTCAAGGCTGTTGCACAAAAACTCAGCCGGAACAGCAAGCACGCTCAGGAATAAGTATCGAATAATATTGCGAAGTGCATAATTGGTCATTGCCATGGAGTTCTCATCCAAGCTCTTATCTCGAAGTGTCGGCGGATAGTGCGTCAGGTAGTTTCGAGTTGCCACGATCTTTCTAACGAAGAGATCTTGATCGTCTGTGACATGCTTAACCAGATTTGCGGGAAGTGTGGCCAATAACTCCGTGATTCGATCAGCCGCGGTTAACTCATACGCAAAACTTAAGCTCTGGCGCACCCGGTCGCGATGTTTCTGTGTCAGTTCCTCCGGGATTGCCTTCGCGATAACTCTTAGGTGGCGGGCGAAATCTTTCCTTGTCATGTACTCTCCGCCGACATGGCTCCGATGGAACGATTCAAGAATTTGGCAATAAACTAGAAACTCAAGCCGCGTATACATGTGCGGCGCGGATACAATGCCAATAAAGAGTTCAACCAAGTCTCTTAAATCTTGAGGCAACCCAAACCAATTGTTTACGACCGTCTCAAGCGCGGAGTGGTGATTCAATGAGCAAAGAGGAATCAGGACATCGAGGTAGCTAATCTTGGAAGGAACCTTAGCCCGGTTCAGTGGAAGATATAAGTGAGCTTCTTTTTCGCCATCGTCCACACACCTCACACCAATGCTAGTTGCACATGACGGAAATCCATTCAGCAGTGACATGAGATTCGCGAGCCTGAAGTACTGGTCTGTTACCCAGTCCAAACTAACGGGCACTTCAGGCGTCAATTCAAGAACAGCAAAGCCACTCGCTTGCAGTGAGACTCCAGGAAATGTAGCCTCGCATAACAGACGTCCTTTGAGAGTCGCCTTGATCAATGGGATTGAAATCTCGAATTGGTCTTGTTTATTGGTCCATTTGAAACTGAGATTGTCGCCATCTTGCATGGGCGGCGAGAAGCCCTGCAAGTTCATTGACTCTTCCAGCCCCGAAATGCTCATGTTCGCGCTCTTGAATTGAGATACATCTGGATTAACCACATGCTTTCCTATAATAAGGCGGGTCCCTTCGAAGACTGATCGGGGATAGCCATGCATTGAAAACATAGCCTCTGTTCGCAAAACGCCGATCAAAGTGTAGCGCTCTCCTTCAGGAGAAAAACCGAGGATGGTAGGAGTCCTGAATGGTTCCGCCGAAAAGACTGAGCGCATCCTGCTAGAAAGATCATTGGTGTTCTCCTGAGCGAGATGCCCGTCTAGGGAGAGGGTGATATCTCCTGCCCGCTCGAACTGAAGCGAGCCAGAGACTGCGTCATCAGGTAAGTTCGAACCGTCGCCGATCCACCACTTACCCTGCAACTCGAAATCACTGTCTAGTCTTCGTGCTTTCATGAAAATCTCGATAAAAATTCAATTCAATAGGTTTGTCGCTATCTGATGTCGAAAACAGACTGCTCATCGACAAAGAATGGAATGTTCTTTTCTGTCAATCCAAAGCACTCATAGACTCTGGAAAGCAACTTATAGCCGATGACATCGGGTATGAACTCTCCCGACACTAGGTCCGCGATCAGAATGTCGTCGGAGCCGGTATACATCTTCGCGTCACCAGAATCGTAAAACGGGCTCATAGGGTGCCCTGGCGCAAGGAAGTACCCGTTAACCTTGTGATAACAAATTACGACACACCATTCGTGGTCCGAAATCGAAAATGTGTCAATAAATCTGCGATACATGCGCAGGAAGCTTACCGCAAATTCCACCACCGCATACGGTGAGAATCTCGGTCTCGATTTGAATTCCTCATCGGATTGCCCCCAACAAAATCTTCCGTTCAATGGAGTCTGGAAGCTCATATAGCCATTTGCAAGTATTGAAATTGTCGCTACATCAGGCTCTCCCATTGAAATTCGTGCACTGCTTTTATTGATCCGTTTTCTAGATACTATCTGCATGTTCCATCCCAGCTCGCGGTCTTCATTTGTATATGCTTGCAGAAAATCGCTCACAAGTTTGTTCGACAAATCGATTAGAGTCGGGATGGGATGGCGCGGTACAACGCCAATATAGAGTGCGGGTTCATCATGTCTTTTAACGAAGTCCTCAACGGCGCTATTCGCCAAAGCTTTGCCGTCTGCCAGTTCATTAAGGCTGTTGTCTGAAAAGCAATCAGTTCCTGTTGGTGCCTTGCTTACCCCTCGCAACAGAAGTTGTTCAATTGAAGCCAGACGTCTCTCTGTCTGATCGCTACTAAAACTGAACCTAATCTCAGCGAAGCTCATTTCGCGCTTCCCTTCCTGGTATCGCCTCGCAAAATGAGTGTTGTTCAGAAATTTGACCATATGAGGAATTCGCACACTGTTTGGAATTCTGATCACAATTATGGTCGCGCCCTCAATGGAGCGATCCTTTACCTCGAGTCCAGAAATGCGTTCTTCAATGTGATCGACGCATAGCGCAGAAATTGACTGCTTTAGCCGCTCAACAATTTTGTTTTCGATTGATTCAAACTTGACTGCAATGCTCTTTTCGTTAGCGCGAACTCCTACAAATATATAGCCGCCACCGGCATTAGCCATTGATGCGACGTCCTTTAAAAGCTCATATTTTTCCTCATTGAGAGCCGGACTATCAGCACCGGAAAGGTTATATATGACTTTGAATTCTATGTGCTCGTTTTCGCGGCGCCCAATGAGACTGCGCAACTCTTCGTCGGTCAATTGTTCGATTGGTCTATGATCAAAAAGCAAATACGTGGTCTCCGAGCATGTTTGTCTAGGACAGGGGCATTTGGGAGTCTATCGGTTCTAATTGTCCTCGCATTTCAAATTCAGGATTGATAATTGAACCTCAGGTCTAAGACCGGTATCGAGCATCAATGGCTACAACCGGATTTAGCGCCGGGCGCCACCCATGATCAACAAAGCCTGGATCGTATTGCTGAGCATCTTTATACAACCATGAGTAAACCAATTCCCGAATCGGATTAAACGACAACAGTTGCAGATTGCTTGGGACTGTAGCACATGTTAATTCGAACCTTCTCCCTTTGACACTTACTTGCATTCCTCGCTGAGGAAGAGCATCTCCGAATTGAATCTCAACTGGCTCGAAAATTCCATCAGCATTAGCGACATAACAATATGGGACTGTGTCAGAGCCGGATGGATCCAAAAGATCCTTTATGTTGATGTAGAAAAGACGTGAAATCTTATCGTTTAGGCGGTGGGTCGAAATCAAACTTGTAAAACCGTTTCCACTAAGAAATCGCGCATATTCAGTTTTAGACTGTTTCAGAACTATCGATACACGTTCCTGCATCAACGCTCGGTCGATGCTTTTGAGATCCCATACATTTCTCAAATCTAGGTACGGCCTCTCGATTTTGGATAATCCCAATCCAGTCAACGTTTCGCAAGAACTAACAGCCAGCTCAAGCGGCGTAAAACTACGCAAAACTCTTTCCAACCGTGTGAAGTTTGGATCAGTTGGCTTCTGTCCATTCCAAACAATTTGTAAAGTTGCAACGGAATTGATTACCTGCCGAAGTGCAACCTCGTCAACGGAAAAAGGACCGTTCGCCAGTGTCCAGATGGCTACGGCAAACCAGGGCACGAATCTATTTGTGCAACGGTGGTACAGATCTGCAAGATCAATGGTGTTGCTTGGTTGCAGCCCGAGAGCGAGTCCGAATTTGTCGACAAATTCGAACAACTGTTCAGCGCAAAGCAGCTGACCATGAAGAGGAAATGATTGCGCTTTAGCAACGTCCTTGAATCGATCATAAACGAAGCTGCGCCCGGAAGCCGCCGGATGGTTCAAAAATCCGGTGTTTCGATGATCAAAGAGCGGATTCGCGACGAATAACTCACTCCATTTGCCCAAAGGACGCTCCCTAGCATCCTTGTAGTTGCCCCACCAGTCACCAAGTTCCTTGTGATCGGTTTTCATCAGAAGAAAGCCATTGTTCCCTTTTGGAATCCGAAAGAGACGATGAAAACTGTAGGTACCACGTGTTTCAAACACACACACACCAAATTTCCAGACATCTCGGTACAAGATAGCCTTTACCGTGGACAGCTCTCCGTCTAGGGCTCCATTGATTCCGTCCAAATACAATTGATATGCTGAAATGTGCTCCGGCGACATTTTCTCAAGTTTCAACTCGTTCCGAAGGAGCTCGGTAACTTCTTGGAGCTGGACGGCTGCAGCCTGTCCGCTTTTGTTCTCGATTGCCTGATTGTGAGCAGCAAGTCTTGCCTTCAAATAGTTCGTGATCGTTGGGTAAAACAGCAGAGCTGAACGGAGCGCGACGAACTCCTCGGCGGCGCTCTGTGATTTTCTCAAGAAGTCTTTTATGTCCGTAACTTTCTGGGGGTCAACTAGCGGAGCCCCGTCTTCTTCAGAAGGAAATCCCGAGGCTCTATCCAAGATTTCACTGAATGAAAGATCTTCACCTGGACTCGCAATCTGGCCTAGTTGGGCGAATACGTCGATCAACTGTTGTTGCACGATGCCATGGGTGATAGCTGCAGAGTCGGACACGGTAGAAGCAAAGTCTCTAATACTCGATTCTTCGACTATCCTCCTGGGTCCCTTGGAGCTGAGCCTGGTCATTATATTGAGCAGTTCTATTCTTAGTGATTTGCAGCTGTCAAATCGATCACGCTCCTCCGGAGCGAAGGCTCTTTCAAATAACTCGATAAACAGCGCCTTATCAGCATCGCTGATCTCTGCCGGTCCCCACCGGATATTTGGATCTCTCTGCGGATATTCTCTACCTGTCTCCGTAAGATCGCCGGGCCTACGCCGAGTGAGTAAATAAAAGAGCACGGAGCAACATTGTGCGACATCAAGTATTTGGCTTTCGCTAGTTCCACGCATCTGAAGCGTTCTATTGCCAACCACTCCGGGCTTGTCATTGATGAACGGAATTTTCGGCAAGTCATCATCGCTGTAGCAGCTTCCGAAATCGATCAAGACAAGGTCGAACATTCCTCTGGCAATGATGTTTTGTGGCTTGATGTCCCGGTGAATGATCTGAGGATGTATGTTATGCAGGCGCTCCACAATGTCGATTAGCTTGAGCACGATGGAAACAGCGTCGTCAACAAATGGACTTGATGCAGCCGCGAACTGATCTAGCGCGAGTGCCCCGGCAAAATCCATTACGTAGAACAGTCGTTCCTTTGGATTTGCATAACTTTCCGTGTTAGCGTCGAGCAGTACCGGTACTCCTTCGCCAGCAGCTCGCTTGATGCACGAAGCTTCCTTGTGCAGTTTTGCGCACTCAATTGGATCTGATTGCCAGTCGCGCTCTCGAACGCGAGCTAGCTGTTTCATCACGCCGTGACTTCCCTTCTTTTGTTTATGTACGACGTGCCAAACTATGCTGCGGCCGCCTTTACCCAGCGGTTCACCATACTTTTGCCAATCCCTTAACATGAAGTGAAGTCTCTATATAACTGAATCTGTTCTTCTCCCACCCTTTAGGAGTGTTCAATTTGAAGCGAAATCAAAGTGAATCTCAATCAGAGGAACAGCCGGTGGACCCGTCCATTTTAATACGTCACTAAGTTTTTGCACAGAAATGAAAACTGAATAGCTGGACGTCGATACTCCCAGTGCATCTGCCGATTCGAACGATTTTGAAGAAAGAGATATTTGATTCTCCACGCAATTTCGCCAGTTTAGTCGCAACCAATATTCGACTCGACCGCTACCTTGTATTGCTCGCGAGATGACAGTGTCTTTTGTACTGCGAAGAACGCTCCCGAGTTAACTTTTAGACATCGTGGCTTTCTTTAGAATGGGCCACCCATGGGCCCCCGGCTCGTTTTTCCTACACCAATAAAAAATCGGCGCATCTCAGGAGACTGCCGATTCATCATTTATTCAATTGGCCTGCCCGGCAAGATTCGAACTTGCGACCTCATGGTTCGTAGCCATGCGCTCTATCCAGCTGGGCTACGGGCAGACGGATTACTGATACTACCATAATCGACGCGCGGCGCGCTGGCGCGTAACGGACTCTGTAAACTGCCGTAAACGCCACACTGGACCAGGCTTTGAGTTACCAAACCAGGGCTGACGCCGGTGCTTCGATGGGCTGGAATTTATGCGCCGTGAAATCGGCTAGCTGTCGGGCATCGAATTCGGCGCCGGCGGCGGGTTGAGCGGCAAAAAGACGCCCTTCTTTGGCGAATACGAGGCGACCGTTAGAGTCCCAGTCCGCCCAGTTGTCAGCATCAAACGGAGCAGTTTTTCCGGTCACGAGGTCGGTTAAAGCGAATATATATTGAAGGGCATTGGGCGAAATACTGGTGAGAGTCATCTCCAACTCAAAGCGCCGCGTCGGATCTGGTTTGACGCAACGCTCCTCACGTTCGGTTACCCATTTGCCGCCTCGCAATCGAAAATCACCATGCTGCGTATAACGCCACCCGTCACGTTCAAGGTGGTTGGCGTAAATCGGATAGTCCTCTCCTGAAGCCCACTGATTCGGATTGACGAATAGATCTTTTGGTGGCTGATGATTCGGATGTGAAACCGCTTTGTCTGCGCGATGATTGAGCCAGATGTGGTTGTCGTCGTGAAACAAACCACCACCGGCGTTACTATCACCCTTGGGCCACAGTGCGATCGCAGTCAACCAGGGCAAGCGTGCAACAGCTGTCCATGCGTTTGTATAAGAAGGGTCGTATGCTTCCGACTGAAATCTCGCAGCGAAGTAAAGCAATTTGGTGCCATCAGGCGAAAGATCACAGCGCCGTTCGTAAATGCGGCCATGCAGCCACTGACCTTCCTCGAAAGTGTCGTTCTTCAAATTCCACTTCAACAGTTGCACGTAGTCGGCGGGACCACGGCGAAAAATGGCTGCAACAGGCGCTTTTCGCGCTTGAATGACGAACAGTTTGCAAGTGGATTGTGTCTCGCTCATGCCAGTATTGTGGTTTTAGATAAACGAAATTGCAAGAGATAATTCGAGATGCGAAGACAACACGATAGTACCAAAGGCGGTGCCGACATCAAAATCGATGCGTACGCATCAACAAAATCGCACGCCAATGCGCTGACAAAACAATCGGTTTCCGCAACTTCTCAATAGCCGCCAGTCGAATGACGAGCGCGGGCCCAATGCAACACGTTGCCTTTGACGGCAGATTGGGAGCTGTTATTGTTGGTGCCCTGCGCACCGGCGAAGTTGGCTGGATTGTAGCCTTTATACGGCGCGTACGCTTCCACCTTTTGCGGTCCGGCCGGCTTAGTCGATGGTTTGGAGGCAGGCAGCTTGCCCGTTTTGCCTTTCGCTCCGGTGGCGGACGCTTTTGGCTTCTGCGGCGGCAGTTTGGTCGGCACTCCGTTATTTACCTTCGGCAGCGAAGTCTGGAGCTGAGGAATTGCATTGGTGTATGACTGGAAGCCGGCTTTCGGCAGCCCCGGCGGCACGCCCGGAACAGCGCCCCCGCCCTGCTGTCCGCCTGGATTGGTCTGGTGCGTGACGATTGGTCCGTCATCAACGTATTGCACTTGCATGCGAGCCATATAGAAATGTGCCGCATCCGGCAGGTCTTGCTTCTTATTAATGAAGCCCTGGGCAAAGGCGGCCTGCCCGGCAACTGCGCAGAGGAAAGATATAAGCGCTGCTTTGTAAAACAACGGTTTTCTAGTAATCATGACCAATCCTCAAGCGCCGTTCGGCATTCCGGCTATTAGTTCAGTTTAATGCGGTTTTTCCGCCAATGTCAAGCATGCAAACACCAGCACTGCGGTGGGTTTTCTGGCGGTGCCGCCGCATTTTCAACTCTAACATGTACGAACGAGGCGTGCCGTCTTGGCCGCCGAGCGACAGCGAAAAATCGAGCTGCGACTGCAACGGCGCTGGTTTTCCAGAATCAGCACAAGTTGCGCCCAATATATCGAGGTCCGTGCTGCATATTAATGCCGAAAAGCCCGTAAAATCCACGGGCGCCATTTCCCGATTTAGCATATGTCTGGCAAATAAACCCTGTTTACAGTAGACAAGCGCCCCGAATGATAGACTGACTCGGACCAATTATGGGAGTGGCTATTAATGAGTGCCTCGGCTGTTTCGACCGACAACAAAAGCGCAGCGACAGGTCAGATTTTAGGGCTAGTGGCGGGCGACGGCAAGTTGCCGGCAATCCTGGCGCAGAGCGCAGCAGCGCATGGTTATAAGGTCATAGCACTGGCACTCAGCGAAGATGCCTTCGATCTGGTAAGTCCGCATTGCCACAAGGTACACCTCGTCGCGCCGGGTCAGCTCGGACGCAACATCAAGCTGGCACACTCTGAAGGTATAAAAGAAGCAGTATTTATCGGCAGAATACCGAAAATAAACTTGCTTCACAGCATCACTAAGTTCGACTGGATGGCGATCAAAGAGGTCACCCGCCTGCCCAACCTTAACGATGACACGATCCAACAAGCGTTTGGCGGCATCATGGAACAGCACGGCATCGCGATCCGCCCACAGGCGGAGTTTCTCCGGCATCTCTTCCACTCGGTGGGCGTGCTCAGCAAGCGCCAGCCGAACGCCGCTGAATATGCCGACATAGAATTCGGCTTGCAGGTAGCGCGAGAAACCGCCCGGCTGGACATCGGACAGACTGTGGTTGTGCGCGATCGCATCATCATCGCGGTGGAAGCCTTCGAGGGCACGGACCGAGCAATCCGTCGCGGCGTCGAGCTGGCACGCAAACCAGTCACCGTGGTCAAAGTCGCCAAAGAAGGGCAGGATCCACGTTTTGACACCCCAACCGTCGGCGTGAGCACCATCGAAGCGATGCTAGCGCCCAAGCCGGGCGGGGTTCTGGCCATTGGCGCCGGGCAAGTTATGCTCGTCGATCAGGAAGCAGTCCTGAAATTCGCCGATCAGCACGACATCGCCGTCGTCGCCGTCCAGTAAGAACGGTAAATACCCTAGTCTTTTGCCATCGATAAAACTCTTGAGCACGCCCTGGGGTTGGATGCCATAATGTGAAGTGGCATACACAGCGTGGTCGAGTCGTGCGCAATCAAAAGCGAATAAAATTCTCCCTTTGCCTCTCACTTGCTCTGGCTTTGAGTTTGGCGCCATTAAGTACGAGTCTTACCGGCGCGGCGCTGGCGCAAGAGAAGCAATCCGATTCAGGGCGTGCCAGCGACGCCCCTGATAAAGATTCGGCAAAACAAGATGACACGACCGCCAGCCAAAGCGACGAATCAACGCAATCTCAAAGCGACGCGAAGCAAGACGGCGACACCGCTTCAGTATCGCAAGACGGTGAGAGCGAGGCTTCGTCGCAAGACAACAAGGCGGCCAAGCAAAGCACTGAAGACCCAGCTGAGCAATCATTGATCGGCGGCGAAGTCTCAGCGAAGGGCAATCAAGGTCTCGATCACTACGACCTGGCACATTTCTACTTCACGCACTGGCAGCTGCCTCTGGCTGAAGTCGAATACGAAGTCTCGATCATGTATGCCCCCGGAATGAAAGTCGCTCATCGAGATTATTGTCTGGTTTCTCTTCTGAGAGGGCATCCGCTGCGGGCTCTGGCGGAGATGATGATGGTCGTCGGTTTGGGTGACCCGATTCCTTTGAACGATCAAGAGAAGCTGGCACTGATACAACGCGCCTCGAAAGTGCATTACAGAAAAGCGTTGGTCTACGCACGCAATTCCAAATGGGACGATGCAATCAGCGAACTGCAATGGGCGCTCGCGTACACGCCGAACAAACCGGCTGTCGTACACTCGCTGGCGTTCTGCTATGCCAGCAAAGGCGACTTCTCCCAGGCAGAGCAAGAGTACAGCAAAGGTTTTGCCCTCGATCCCGATGATGCATTTTCGCACGCAGATTTTTCTGACTTGCTAGCCGCGCATGGGCAGACAGATAAAGCGCAAGGACAGATGCGCCGAGCGTTGATGGTCGCACCACAGGTGGCGGCATTGCATGTCGACATGAGTTGGTTGGCAGAGACAAAAGGCGACTTCGCCACTGCTCAAAACGAGCTCAGGGAAGCAATCAAGCTTTGTCCAAACCAACCGGGATTATGGTTGCATTTAGGCAAGGTGTTGGAACGGTCGGGGAGATCGGCGGATGCCATAGCTGCGTACAAACAAGCACTTGCTCTGGACTCTTCTGAAGATGAAGCCAAACAACGCTTGAGTGCGCTCAGCACCAACGCGCCTCTGACGCCGGAAAAGCAGCACTCGTGAGCCTGCCGTAGTTTCCCCAATGACATAGTGCGGGGACTGCTCTAATTTGACTGTGGAAAATCAGGCCGCAGGAATTCAGCTTGACCGAACTGGGACAGGGTTTTGAGAATGAAGCAGCCGTAGCCAGCCAGGCCTTCGGACAGGCTGGTGGCGCCTTCGTGCACGAACTGTCCAATGACCTTCACACAGGACGCATGGCAAAGACGGTCCTCTTATCGACCGTGGTGGGCGCCGTTGCGGAAGCCGCTCTGGCTAAATCACCAGTTCTTCTCGGCACCGCCCTGACTGTGTGGGGAGCGGGCGGTCTGCTCGCGGGAGCAGGGGAGGTGTGGGGCAAGGCGTGGAACGCCACAAGCGGAAACGAACGCGCCAACGCCGCTAAGAGCATCGGCAAAGATTGGGGACGCCTGGGCGCCACATTCACAGAGTCTTCGATTGGCATGGGCATTGGCGGCTTTGCCGCAGCTAAAGCAGTCGATAGCTCAGAGACACTGCAGTCGCTTTCTTACGCCGTCACCACACGCGGCGAGTACGCTGCCCGCAGTTTAATGCCGCAAAAAGTCTGGTTTAGTCGCCTGATGCCTGGTTCGATCAAACTGGGCGAGGACGTCATGCTGCCCGAGGGGCGCATCAACGCCGTGGAGGCTGCAGATCGACTGTACAAACCGTTTAACGGCGTCGAGACAGCTCGCTCAATCGATATGCAAACTGGACGCGCCAGCGTCGCGCTGCCAGGGACTCCCGCCTCTAACTTCATCATGCGGGATCAACCAGGTCGAATCAGTTTCCACACTCATCTGGATGCAGAGCCACCCGGGCTTAACGACATGCTTGCTACGTCGGAGCTAGGTATTATTCGCAGCCCCTCGCAAACATCCGTATACAAAGGAATGAATGCGCAGTTCGAGCAAGCACTGAAGGCGGCAAACGGCGACGAGCGTCAAGCGCTGAACACGCTCGAGCCCCGACTGCAAGCGGTTGTTCTCGACCATGAACAGCAAACCGCGGTCCTCCTTGATAGAACATGGAAACAACCGATCAACAATCTGTTCGACGGATTGGTGAGCAAGCGAGCTCCGGGCTACTGGCTAGAGAGACCACCCGTCGACCTGGATTATCAAGCGGCCCGCAAAGCGCTTAGCAGCGTCAATCCCAGTGAGAGCCTGGATTTTCTCAAGAGTTTAAAACCGCCGTCAGTGAACAGCCTCCCTTCTGACGTTGTCGGACTGCGCGCCGCGTCTAAATAGCGGCCGGATATCGAACAGCAGTGCGATGTAACAGTTGCCAGCTGGAAAGGTAAAGAACTGCGCCAAGAGGCGGGTTTGCCTGTACACTTTCTTTATTAAATCGATTCCGTGATCTGCATGGCGAGCGCAAAGCCGCCTGGGTCCTAGAGTCGCGATTTGCGGTGAGCTGGGCGAACCAGCCGTCAGTTAATCGGTGGTATCAAAGTTCGAGGGATCGTACGTCTGGTGATTTCATTTTGAAAACCTCAGAAGGTCTGAGTTCTCACACGAAGTATCTCTGGTTTGATACGAAGAAACGCCGAGAGTATATCCGCATCACCGATGATGTTCAGAACTTTTTGAGCGAGACTGGATTGCGCGAGGGGTTTATCCTCGTGTCCGCAATGCACATCACAGCGGGCGTTTTCATCAACGATTGGGAAGACGGTCTGCTCAAAGATATTGATGAATGGGTCGAGCGAATGGCGCCGACCAATGCGAATTACCAGCACCACAATACCGGCGAAGACAATGGAGACGCTCACTTGAAGCGGCTCCTCATCAATCATCAGGTAATGATTCCGGTCACCGATGGCAAATTGGATCTGGGCCCCTGGGAGCAGATCTTCTACGCAGAGTTCGACGGTCAAAGGCGGAAACGCCTGATACTAAAGGCATTAGGGATCTAATAGTAGCGGGAGGAACGCGAGGGATGACACACACAGTGACGGACAAACATAAACTGGCAACCTTGAAAAGCAGTGCCAACAGCTATGCAAGCGGCAGAAAAGCAGCGTTGCAGACCATTCTCAATCGTGATCACGAGGTCGGTTCGGTCGACTACACCAGACCGGTTCAAGAAACATTCGGCTCCAACGTCTTCAACCGTCACGTCATGCGTACGGTGTTGCCGAAGCCGGTGTACAAATCGTTGATCCGCTGTCTCGATCACGGCGAGCCGCTCGATCCGTCGATTGCAGACATCGTCGCCAACGCTATGAAAGATTGGGCCATCAGTCGCGGCGCCACGCACTTCACACACTGGTTTATGCCGATGACCGGTCTCACCGCTGAAAAGCATGATTCGTTTTTGGCCTCGAGCGGCGAAGACGGATTGGCGTTGCTCGAGTTTTCCGGCAAGACCCTGATTCAGGGTGAGCCTGATGCGTCGAGCTTCCCCTCCGGTGGTATCAGATCGACATTCGAAGCACGCGGCTATACCGGTTGGGATCCGACCAGCCCAGCGTTCTTGATGGAGAGCGTCAACGGCAAGACACTGTGTATCCCCACGGTATTTTGCTCGTTCAGCGGACATGCGCTCGATAAAAAGACGCCGCTTCTGCGTTCGCTCGAAGCGATCAATACCCATGCCGTGCGCCTGCTACATGTATTGGGCAACAAGACTGCCCGCCGAGTCATTTGCACGGTCGGTCCCGAGCAAGAGTACTTCCTCGTGGACGAAGCCTATTATCTGCAACGACCTGACTTGATCAACGCCGGTCGCGCGCTGTTCGGCGCCAAGCCGCCCAAAGGTCAGGAGATGGAAGACCACTACTGGGGCAGCATCAAAGAGCGCGTTCTCGCCTTCATGATGGATGCCGAAGCGGAGTTGTACAAACTCGGTGTACCGGTCAAGACTCGCCATAACGAAGTCGCTCCAGCGCAATTTGAAGTAGCTCCAGTGTTCGAAGGCAGCAACATCGCCAGCGACCACAATATGCTGTTGATGGAAGTGTTTAGAAACACCGCGCAGAGACACGGACTGCGAGCCCTCTTCCACGAAAAGCCGTTTACCGGCATCAACGGCAGCGGCAAGCACAACAACTGGTCCATGGCTGACGATCAAGGCAACAACCTGCTCGAGCCAGGCAGCACGCCCCAGGAAAACACGCAATTTCTCGTGGTGCTCGCTGCAGTCATTCGTGCAGTCAACAAACATGCGAAGCTGCTCAGAGCTTCGATCGCTTTCGCCGGCAACGACCATCGTCTAGGCGCCAACGAAGCACCGCCAGCTATCATTAGCGTCTTCCTGGGCGACAGATTGAATGAAATCGTCACTGCCATTGTCGAAGGCAAACCTGTTGCCACCAAGTCCGGCAAAGCCGTCATTCAATTCGGCGTGTCGCACTTGCCGCAACTGCCTAGAGATGACTCCGACCGCAACCGCACCTCGCCGTTTGCGTTCACCGGCAACAAGTTCGAATTCCGCGCCGTCGGCTCCAGTCAATCAATCGCCTGGCCCAACACGGTGCTGAACACGATCGTTGCGGAATCACTCGATTACATGGCGACAGAGATCGAGAAAGCAGTGAAAGGCGGAGTCGCAGTCAACGAAGCCGCCCAGAAGGTTGCGAAGCAAGTGTTTACTGAAAACCAACGCGTTCTCTTCAACGGTGACAATTATTCAAAGGAATGGCACCAGGAAGCAGAAAAGCGTGGACTGCCGAATTTGAAAAACACGCTCGAATCGCTGCCTGCTCTCATCGAGAAAGAAGCGAAAGAGTTGTTCGGCAAGTACAGCGTCCTCATGGAAGACGAATTGGTCAGCCGCTACAACATCATGTTGGAAGGCTACTGCAAGACGATCAACATTGAATCTCTGCTGACTTCGAGCATTGCCACCACGATGATCCTGCCGGCAGCGCTGGAATTCCAGAATCGTCTGGCGACGACACTGGTCAACACTAAAGCCGCCATCGGTGGTATCAACCTGACTACCCAGGAAGGAATGCTCCGAGAGTTGTGCAACAAGGTGACACAGTTGAAGACCTCGCTGGAAATCCTGGAGTCGTTGTTGCATGGCAGCAAGGAAGAGGAAGAAACCGACGCCGCGTCGCACGCCAAGTTCTACGAAGCGAAGGTAATTCCGGCAATGAACGACGTTCGCACAGCTGCTGATGAGCTCGAGACGATCGTCGACGATGCTCTGTGGCCTTTGCCGAAATTCCGCGAGATGCTCTACATCTATTAAGCGGAAAGCCAAGATCCACCACCAGGGCTGCCCTTCCGGGCAGCCCTTTCCTTTGCAACCGCCACCGCTGGCAGTGTGATATGGTGAGAATTGAACAGCGCCTTCGCTGAACCTCAGCCGTAGAAAGAGCCGGCCATGGAAGCCAAAGACACCGCTGCCGGTGTCGCCTCACTTTTATCAGTCAGAGTAAGACCGGCGTCAGAAAAGGCGGTCGCTGATAGAAAAATTTTTGTCGCGTCGATATTATCAGCCGCAGTGACGGCGTCAATTTTTACTGCCGGCTGCTCGAACAATGACGTCGCCAGCTGGAAAGAACTGCAGCGAACTGCTGAGAACAGCTTACACAGCGGACATTACTCGCGTGCTGGCAGCGACGCCAAAGCAGCTTTCCAGATGGCAAAACTGGACAAAGCTTCTGAAAACGATCAGGCAGCGTGTCTGCTCACGCTTGGCTCGGCGCAGTTGAGAAGCGCACAATATCCCGCGGCAGAGAAAACACTTTTGCAGGCGCTCGACACCTGGCAGAATTCGAAATCTCCGGCGTCGCTTCTCAAACCGCTCCTGCGAGCGATACCAAAAGTGCGCAACGACGACCTCCGCCTGCAAACCCAGATTAACACTCGAATTGCTCAACTGTACATTATCGAAGCCAAATTCGACAAAGCACAAACTTATATCGATGCTGCCACTCGTTCAGCAGAAGAACTGTATGCGGTGGCATCGAAAGAGCATCCGCAAAACAGTGCCGATACTGCCTGGGTGATCAACCGCAAAGTAAACTATGCCGAGTTCATCACGGCCTCAGGCGAAATAGCTCGAGCCAAAGGTGACTATCGCCAGTGCCGTGCTCTCTGTGAAAAAGCAAACGGTATTTTAGACTCGCTGCACGTCGAGAAAAACAGCAATGTCGATGACGCGATTTCAGAAAACTTGCAAGCAGAAGCGCAGGAAGAGCTAGACTCAGGACGCTATCAGGAAGCGGAAAAATTGAGCGAATCGGCTCTGCGCAGGAGCGTTGGCACACACGGATGGTATTCACCGATCACTTTCGCAGGCGCCAACAACCTGGCCGACGTTTACGTGGTCGAACAACGCTACAATCGCGCAGTCAGTCTGATCAACAAATTCCTCTGTCACGAGATGGCCAGCATGAATGGGCATCCAACTCACTGCCGGACGACGGTTCTCAATGCCCTCTGCTGGAGCGAGATTCGGCATGGCAAGCAGCCTGTGGCGCCACAATTCGAATGGGCGATTCAACACGACACAGCCACGTTTGGCGAAAACCATCCGGCTCTTGCTGAAGACTATAACGGTTATGCAGCTTACAAACTGGCTGCAGCCGATCCGTCCTCAGCGTCCGCACTCCTGACCAAATCACTGGCAATCCTGCAAACAGCTTATGGCACCGCCCATCCCCAAACGGTTTCCACCCTCAATGACCTGGCCGGCGTGGAGCTCTCGGAAGAAGGCGATGATAAGCTGAAAGAAGCGGACCAGTACGCGCAGTCCGCCCTCGATATCTGTGGCAAGTACAACCTGCAACTGACGCCGGAATGGGAACGCGCCATGAACGACGTCGGCATAATCGCCATGCGCAAGCATGACGACACAGAAGCGGAGGCGATCTTCAAACGATTGTCTGATGCCCAGCTCTCCGGAGCTCCCGTCAACGGCAGCTTGCTGTGCGGTCTCAAGAACTACGCTGCCATCCTTCGGCACAACGGCAAAGACGACGAGGCCAGTCAGCTCGACGCCAGAGTCAAGCAGGCAGAAGCCAGCACCCATGAGGATTTCGGGCACTATCGCCAGATAGGCTATCTGGTCATGCCCGATGCGAGCTGACCTTGTTGGAGAAATAGCCCCTAACTGTAGCCCTGTGAAGGTTTGAGAATCTTGCCATTGGTGTAAGTATCTGACAGGTATCTTGGGAAATCGTTCTCTAAGCGATTTATCAGACCCAAGCAACAGTATCCGGCGATGCAGTCTCCTCAGAAACCAAAGATAGCGCTGCCCGGCCTATTGATCGCAGTCATCCTGGCGATCGCTGTCGTGTGGGTCAAACACGAGGAAGCGATTCCCTGGGGCGAACAACGGCTCAACTTGTTCAAAGAAGTGCAGTCGGTCAAGGACCAGCTGAAAAACGCCGAGCTTTACCACATCAACTACATCATCACTGGCGCACCATCGCAGCTGGCAGCGTTCAATGAATCGATCAATCGCCTGAACACGCACATGGAGCAAACACGCTCTGATCCTCATTTATACGAACGTCTCGAGCCGTTGCGTATGCGAATAGATGGTGCCATTCGCCAGCTCAAAACAAGTGCGGATGTGCGCAAACAACAAGGCGAGCAGGCAGCGAAGCCACTTTTACTTACCTTGCGTGAGTCGGATGACATAGCCGCGATCGATCGCGCGCTCGACGATGTCGAGTTGTATGAGTTCAATTTGCTGCAATTGCGCGTGAGCGAATATACCAGCATCATTGATTCGGTGCGCTGGTTGGTTTTGACTGCGGCGCTTTTGATGTGCATTGTCTATCTCTACATGGCGAAGTCGATTCAGCCGGTGCTTAAAGGTGTGGAAGAGCGCAACAAGCAGTTGCAAGACGAGCTGCAAAACGTGAGAGGGCAGCTCGACCACATGGCCAATGTCGATTTCCTTACTGACTGTCTCAATTTGAACGGGCTTGAACATATTTTCGCCATCGAGCAAAACAGAACCATGCGAGTGGGCGCGACATTGGTGGCGGTGCTGATCAACGTGGACAACTTCCGCCGCATGAATGACGATTTCGGCTTTGCAGTCGGTGATGAGATTTTGAAAGAAGTGGCAAAGCGCATCATGGGCATATTGCGCCCCTCGGATAGACTGGCGCGAGTGGGTCCCGATGAATTTCTCGTTCTGCTCACAGATACCCAATTAGCCTACGGCATGCGAGTGGCGGAGAGAGTGCGAGTCCAGATGTCCGAAGCACCACTGCGAGCCGGCAATGATATCGTTCCGGTCACTGTCAGTATCGGTGTTGCACCACTGCCGCCAAAACTCGAGTCGGTCGAGGAAATTTTACAGCTCACCCGCTCGGCGATGAAGAGAAGCAAATCAGGAGGAAGAAACCGCGTCTCTCTGGCGAGAGAGAAAGGGACGCCGGAGGAAGAAGCGCCGGCCATGCGCAATATCGTCGAGGTGCTCTGCGACGGCGGCCACTTCAGAGCGGTTTACCAACCGATCGTCGAGCTAGCTACCCAAGACATCAGCGCTTACGAAATTTATACGCGCGGACCAGATGGTGCTTTCGAAAGTCCGGCGGAGTTCTTCCGCGTCTGCGTGGAAAATAACATTCTCACATCAACAGATATTCTCTGTCTCAAACTGGCCATCGCATCGGTGTCCGATTTGCGCACATCTGTGCGTTTTCACATCAATGTTTTCCCCTCGACTTTGCTCGATACTCAGATCGAAAATCTGATTTCGCTGTTTCCCAAAGACAAACCCGGAAAATTCTGTATCGAGCTGAGCGAACAACAGTTTGTCGGTGATCCGGCCCATCTGCGCGAACATGTGATCGCACTGCGGCAAGCGGGCATTCTCGTCGCCATCGATGACATCGGCTTCGGCCGCAGCTCACTGGAAAGTCTGATTCTGCTTGAACCTGATATTGTCAAAGTCGATCGCAAGTACGTCACTGGAGTGGCGCATGATGCATCAAAACAACGGTTGTTGAAACGCGTAGTCAACGTCGGCAGATCGCTGGGTGCCGAAGTGGTGGCAGAAGGTATAGAAGGCAAAGAAGATCTGCCGGTGTTGCAGGAAATCGGAGTGCAATACGGACAGGGCTATTATTGGGGTCCGCTCATGGAAGTACTGCCAAGCGACGTAGTCGTGCGCACAGCAATCAAAAGCGAGCGATAGTCTGAAGTATGTCGCCGAATAATGTAAGATTTGCACTCGGCCGTTGCTGAGCTAACCTTGGCTACATGGGTACCAGATACTCGAGAATCGGCGAAATCTGGATAGAGGATTGCCTGATGATTACAGTAACAACTCGCATGGTGTCCAGTTTGGTTTTGCTCTGCGCCTATGCAATTGCAGCGTCGGCTACAGCAGTCGACGCTGATACCGCAAGCGGTGCAAACAGTTCGAGCGCTCAGCTGCAAGCTTCGGTGAAAGCAAGCGACGTCACTGCGATAACGTCGCTCAAAGACATTGGAGAGCTATGCCGGCACATAAAACAGACCACGACGGACCTGCTGTACGAAACTCAGCGCCCGGTGCTTGCGGTGGTTGGCAATCCAACAGTCGTTGGCACGACAATCATTCCTTCTCGCCCGGATCCCAGTGGCATAGTGAACATGGGCACCATGCTACCGCCCAGAAAAAAATGGGTCGACCATTACAAAACAGATCTCTCCTTTTTGATTCCGCAACTGCAAGCAGCGGTCAACGACTTGAATATCCCCACGGAAAACGAAGCGGCACAGCCATTTCTTTCCGATATCAAAAAGCAACTGGATAGCTGCATACAATGGAACAACCAGCTCGACAAGGACAGTGCGGTTGAAAGGCTGGACAACACAAGCCTTGCCAAAGATGGAGCCGCCATCAACGTGGCAGCCAACAAGTTAGATAAGGATCGAAAAGAGCTCGAGAAGAGTGTCAAGCACGACGAGAAAAAACATTGATGCGTGATTCGGCTTCGTTACGCGATGATCACGCGAGCATTCGTTAAAAAGCAGGCGTTGCAAACAATGCAAGTGGCTTCCTACCTGCGACCTCCCATTTTCGTTTTGCCGTTGCTTTCATATTTGGTGACAAGAAGCTGATTGAAAGCGGAAAGCCAGACAGGACGGGCAATTGCGACATTGGCAACGCGATTTTCTAGATAAGATATTTGTGCACTGTCAAGATTGCAAGAGCTGATTCCGTCGACTTTAACCAATCGAACACCAGTTTTTAACGCCTGCATTACACGGTGGTTACCGGACTTAACGGCTGGTTGGCTAGCATGGTGCTAACAGGATGCTGTTTTGGAGGGATTGTTCGATGAAAAAGGTACTCAGTTTGGCAATTGTAGCCGCCATCATGGGCGGAGCTTTCTCTGTCAGCGCTTTTGCTGCTGATGACGCTGCAAAAACCGACAAGAAAGCTGCGAAAGCCGCTGATAAGAAAGACACCAAAGCGTTAGACAACGCTGCCAAAGGCGATAAGAAAGCCGCTAAGGATAACAAGGCTGCTGCTAAAGACGCCAAGAAAGACGACAGCAAGGTCACCAAAAAGGCGGATAAAGACGCTAAGAAAGACGCCAAGAAAGACGCTAAAGCCACAACCAAGTAGGTTTTACGCGTTAGCAACGCTTTTGTTGTATGAGAGACACAACCTAAATATCCCCGGTTCTCCGGGGATATTTGGTCTTTAAGAGTTCTGACGCGCACAAGTCAAGCAGTGCATAAGTGTGCGCTCTGGGCACAATTAGTTTCAGACGAGGCAGTCCGCCCAGACAGCAACATTTGCCTGGTCGGGTCGTCTGATAGAGTAGAGAAAAGCCTCAGGGCGCGTATTGATAAGATGTTGAAAGTCGAAACAGCCATCTGCGCAGCAGTTGCGGGACTTTGTGTTTTCGCGAATGGACCGCAACTTGCGTCCGCAAAAGATGACAACAAGTCGCCGCCGACAGCACCGAACGCTACCAGCTCCTCACTTGATCCAGGCGAGACTTACGGATCGCACCTCGAACCGATTCTGAAAACGATCACGGCAACGGAGGAGCAACGTAAGCAGATCACTGCCATCGTCGAAGATTTCCGCCCGCGTATCCAGCCTTTGCGTGTGAAGTGGAAAGAGAAGCAGACACTGTTTTTCAACACAATGACTGGCGGACGTCCAGCAGAAGAGCTTATGCTCAGGCAAACCGAGCTAAACGGAGTTTACAGCCAGATTTGCAACGAGTATTTCATGATGCATCTGAAAATTCGCAAGGTGCTTACAGCCGACCAGTGCGTCAAATACGAAGCCTATCGCCATACTCAGGGCTGGCATAAGTAGAATTGCGTCTGGAGCGCCAGCCTCCCGGCTGGCTCCTCTGTTGTGCTATCACGTACCCGCCGCGCTCCTCACTCTTGCCGCAAATTCAGCACGCAACTCATTCTTGCTTGTTGGTTTCGCTGCACCACATACGGTGCAAAAGAAAACGACACCAAAGTTATTGGTGCCGATCTCTTAGGGTGCTGCTTTCGCTTAAATCTTCTGCTGAATTATCCGGAACTTCGTTGAGCAGAACGTATAGGCTCGTAGGAGGTGGAGTTGCACGTTCTGCTTCAACGAAGGCTCACGATCCGGATCGGCATCTTTGCCGAAACTGTCCAGGAGTTCGTTTTGTCTGTTCATATCTAAATACGTAAATTCAGAGGAAAAAGTTCAATCCATTTGATTAAACATGACTCACCACCGAGAGGTTTCTCTACCTATATATAGGCAATCGTCCGACCACCCCGGCGCTATAATCTTCGATTCCAGAGGGGAACAACCGATGAGCCTATTCGAGCGCCTGCCCAAACGATGGCCGATTCTGGTCTACACGCTATGCCTGCTGGCCGCGATCCCGCTGGTGTACGTGAGCTGCTCGGCTGAGCCGGCGAAGCCGGATTTGAGTACACTGCATCTGCCGCCCGGCTTCAAAATCGAACTGTACGCTTCGATTCCAGGCGCACGGAGCATGTGCCTCAGCGACGACGGCACGCTGTTTGTCGGTACGAAGGACAGCGCCGGCAATGTCTATGCCGTCGACGGCGGGGCCGGGCACAAAGTTCACCAGATCCTTTCAGGACTGATACTGCCGAACGGAGTCGCTTATCACAACGGCTCGCTGTACGTCGGAGAGCTGTTCAAAGTGACGCGCTACGACAATGCCGAAAAACATCTCGACGACATGCCGACTGGTGTCGTGATCAATGATACGTTTCCCCATGACACACATCACGGATGGAAATATATTCGCTTTGGTCCGGATGGCAAACTGTATATTCCCGTTGGCGCGCCGTGCAATGTCTGCGTCAAGGAAGACCAGCGCTACGCTTCACTGATGCGCATGGATGCGGACGGCAAAAATCTCGAGACTTACGCCAGCGGCATACGCAACACGGTTGGCTTCGATTGGAACCCCGATACCAAGGAGCTTTGGTTTACGGATAACGGACGCGATTGGCTCGGTGACGACCTGCCGCCCGATGAGCTGAACTGCGCTCCGAAGAAAGGAATGAACTTCGGATTTCCCTATCGTTATGGCAACAATGTGAAAGATCCGCAGTTCGGCGACAAAGCACCGGCGAATGTAGAATTTACGCCGCCCAGACAGTGCCTTGGTGCGCACGTCGCATCACTGGGAGTGCGATTTTACAACGGAAAAATGTTTCCACCCGAGTATCGCGGACAAGTTTTTATTGCCGAACACGGATCGTGGAACCGCAGTGTACCGATCGGCTATCGCATATCGCATGTGAAATTGAAGGATGGCAAAGGCGTTAGTTACGAGCCGTTTATCGATGGTTGGTTGCAGAACGGTTCAGCGTGGGGACGACCAGTTGATTTGTGTGTCATGCCGGATGGCTCATTACTGATCTCTGACGATCATCATGGTGCCATTTACCGAGTCACTTACAGCGCCAAGTAGATCCCCACTCGTTAGCGGCGGGAAAGAGCCCGTTTGCGCATACGGATGCTTTTCGGCGTGATTTCTAAGAGCTCATCCGATTCGATGTATTCGAGGCAGCGCTCGAGTCCCATCTCGATCGGAGCTTGCAACGTAACCAGCACATCGCTGGTCGAGCTGCGCACGTTAGACATCTTCTTCGCCTTGCAGACGTTGAGATCGAGATCTTGCGGTCGGCTGTTCTCGCCGACAATCATGCCACCGTAAACGCGTGTCCCAGGGATGATGAAGAATACGCCGCGGTCTTCTGCTCCTTGCAGAGCATAGCCAGTGGCGACACCTTCTTCCCATGCGACGAGAACGCCGTTGCGAGTGCGGGCGATGTCGCCGCACCATCTGCGGTATTCCATAAATGCGTGGTTCATCACGCCATTACCTTTGGTGAGGCGGAGAAATTCACTACGAAAACCGATCATTCCGCGTGTGGGAATAACGAATTCGAGCAACGCTTGTGTGCGATCGACATGCATATTTTGCAGTTCGGCTTTGCGCGGTCCGAGCTCGTTCATGACGGAGCCGGTGAATTCATCCGGCACGTCAATGAGCAGCTTTTCGAAGGGCTCGCACTCGACGCCATCGATTGTTTTGACAATGACTTCCGGACGCGAGACTTGAAACTCATACCCTTCGCGACGCATCGTCTCGATCAAAATACCGAGGTGAAGTTCGCCGCGCCCACTGACGATAAAAGTGTCCGTGCTGTCTGTTTCATCAACGCGCAGACTGACGTTGGTTTCCAACTCATGGAATAAACGACTACGAATCTGACGCGACGTGACAAATTTGCCTTCCTGTCCTGCGAACGGACTGTCGTTGACGAGGAATGCCATCTTCATTGTCGGCTCATCGACTTTGATGCGCGGCAATGCCACCACTTGTTCTGCTTCGCAGACAGTATCGCCGACGTTTGATTGAGCGAACCCTGAGAAAGCGACAATCTCTCCGGCAGCGGCTTCCTTCGCTTCGATACGTTTCAATCCGTGGAACGTAAAGAGCTTTGTGATCTTACCTTTGACGGCAGAACCATCTTCTTTAATGAGGTTGACTTGCTGACCATCGGAGATACGTCCGTTGTAGATACGGCCGATGCCAATTCGTCCGAGGTAGTCACTGTAATCGAGGATGCTGACTTGCATCTGCAGCGGTTGATTCGGATCGCCGGTAGGGCTTGGGCAATGGTCGACGATCAGATCGAGCAATGGGCGCAGGTCTTTGCCTTCGTCTGTCGCATCTTTGACAGCGAAGCCTTTGGAGCCGGACGCGAATATATAAGGAAAGTCGAGTTGCTTTTCGTTGGCACCGAGCTCGACGAAAAGATCGAATACTTTATCGACTGCATCGTGCGGATCGATGTTGGGACGGTCGATTTTATTGATCACTACGATTGGGCGCAATCCGCGCTCGAGAGCTTTGCGCAGTACGAACCGCGTCTGCGGCATTGGACCTTCGCCGCAATCTACGACGAGAAGTGCACCATCAACCATGCCGAGAATACGCTCTACTTCACCACCGAAGTCAGCGTGACCTGGGGTGTCGACAATGTTAATGAGATTGTCTCTGTAGGTGACGGCAGTATTTTTCGCCAGAATTGTGATACCGCGCTCACGCTCCAGGTCGTTGGAGTCCATGACGCACTCGACCACTTCCTGGTTGTCGCGGAAAACACCGGTCTGACGCAAGAATCCATCGACCAGCGTTGTCTTGCCATGGTCGACGTGCGCGATAATTGCGATATTTCGAATGTGCGCCAGGTCTGCCGTGCGCAGAGTTTCGTTGCTAGCGACGTCTTCGGCAACGTTGCCGATCCCGTTCATATTTGTTTCGCCGATGTGTTCCATGGTTGCCGTGCTCATTGCTAAGTGCCCTATTTTTTCATTTGTTGGTGGTGTCGAATAGCCTGTTTGAAGGCGCTATAAAAATTGCTGTCCGCCTGATTTGTGGTCTGTCCTGAGAATTGATTAGTGTATCCTTAGGTTGTTGACTCAGCTCAAAAGAGCGCTGGAAGTTTGTTTCGATGGTCTCCGGGACAGTATTGAGAAGCCACGCTGGCGGATATCTGGTCTATAACAGCGACCAGGACGCGGTCTTTCAGTGCGCCGCCCGCGGCAGGCTGAAGAAAGAACGAGTGTCCATCGTGACCGGGGACCGCGTTGAGCTCGATGAGCTTGACCCAGAAAAGGGAACCGCGGTGATTCGCACGCGTTTGGAAAGGCAAAATTTGCTTTCCCGCCCGCCCTTAGCGAACGTGGACCAAGTGATTATTGTACAGGCCATCCACCAGCCCGAATGGAGCCCGCTTCTAGTCGATCGTTACATCGTTCACTTTCAGCTAGAACTGCCTGGTGAGCTGCCTATAGTGTGTTTTAACAAGTGCGATCTCGCCGATGATGAGGAGATTACTAGTTTACGAAGTATTTATGAACCGCTTGGATACTCCGTAATGATCGTCTCTACCATGGCAGGAATCGGCATGCGGGAGTTCGGTGCGATGTTGGCAGGCAAGGTCAGCGTGCTCACCGGACCGTCTGGTGTCGGCAAAAGCAGCATCCTCAACTACCTAGAACCCAGTCTGCGCTTGCGCGTGGGCGTCATGGAGAACGAATTCGGGGTCGGTCGGCACACCACGACTTACAGCAAGCTGTACAACATTCACGTCAAACAAGACGACGAGCACAGCAAAGTGGCTGGCTGGGTGGCTGATACGCCGGGTTTCAACATTCTAGAGTTAAGTCACCCCGAGCCGCATGATGTCGTCTTTCAATTTCCAGAAATCCTGGAATTAGCGCATGAATGCCGCTTCAATGACTGCCTGCACCAGGTGGAAGTAGGGTGCAACGTGCAGGAAAACATCGCCAAAATCCCCGAGGTCCGCTACGCAAGCTATTGCGCCCTGGTAGCAGAAGCTCAAAACGAGCAACGCCTGCGAAAATCGTCATCTACTAAAGTGGAAGCAGCGGTCAAAGTTGTTGGCGGGGTGGGAAAAGGCACGCATATTCCACGCTTGAGCGGCAAGTACAGAGCGACATCGCGGCGCTCGGAGCGGCAGCGCGCGCACGATACTCATGAGGAAGATGACGAGGAGAGCGGTGTCGATCTCGAGGACCATACGCAAACAGCGGGTGCCGAAGAAGATTCGGAGTAAGCGCCCGCCCGGGCTTCTCAACTCGAACTCAAGAGATTAAGATCAATCAGACGGGGAATCCTGGAGTTATCGATTTAATGAGCGTTGAGAATTATGTATTCCCACGCGGATTTATCTGGGGCGCGGCGACCGCTGCATATCAAATCGAGGGTGCGGCAGATATCGACGGTCGCGGACCCTCCATCTGGGACACTTTCTCTCATACGCCGGGCAAAACACTAAACGGTGATACCGGCGACATCGGCTGCGATCATTATCATCACTACGGCGAAGACTTTGAGCTGCTCAAACAGATCGGCGCCTCGGCTTATCGCTTCTCAGTGTCTTGGCCGCGCGTTTTGCCGCAAGGAAAGGGCAAAGCAAATATCGCCGGTCTGGATTTTTATGACCGCCTGGTGGACACACTGTGTGACCTCAATATTGAACCCTTCGTCACTCTCTATCACTGGGATCTACCGCAAGCCCTGCAAGATATCGGCGGCTGGGGCAACAGAGACGTAGCAGGATATTTTGCTGATTATTCCGCCATGGTCGTTCGGCGCCTCGGAGATCGGGTGAAACGATGGATCACGATCAACGAACCATGGGTGGTGGCAGTCATAGGCAACCTCCTCGGCAAACATGCACCAGGCTTGCACGACCATAAATTGGCGGCGCAAGTGGGGCACCATCTTCTCGTCGCTCACGGGATGAGTATGCAGGCAATTCGCTCAATTCAATCTAACGCCGAAGTGGGCATAGCACTGAGCATGGTGCCGACAGAACCCATCGATGATTCTGAAGCTGCGCACAAAGCTGCTCGCAATGTTTGGGATCGCGACGGCGCGTGGTTTCTCGATCCACTGTTGAAGGGACATTATCCACCTGGTCCTTATCAATCGATGGGTGATGCTGCGCCGAAATCACAACCGAACGATTTCGCGTTAATCTCGCAGGGCATGGATTTTCTCGGCATCAATTACTACACGCGCAATCTCGTTACGGCGAAAGGTGAATTGAACAAACCGGCCAGTTCTGAGTACACGGAAATGGGCTGGGAAATCTGCCCGGAAGCGCTCGGCAGACTGCTGATCAAACTCGATCGCGAATACACGCAACTGCCGACAATTTTCATCACTGAAAATGGCTGCGCCGTGCCCGATATTTTAACGCCTGAACAACATGTGCACGATCATCGCCGCATCAAATTCTTGCACGACCATCTCGTCGAAGTGCGCAGAGCAATTAAGGAAGGGGTTCGCGTCAAAGGCTACTTCGTCTGGAGCTTGCTCGACAACTTCGAGTGGGAGCACGGCTATTCCAAACGCTTTGGACTCACCTACGTCGACTACGAAACCAAAGCCCGCATCCTCAAAGACAGCGCCTACTGGTACGGCAAGGTCATCAGGCGCAATGAAGTGCATAGGTAAGATCGCATCTTGAGTTCGCGAGACGAGATGGTTCAGATCATTCCAGCGATTCTAGGGCAGCTCGCCGCAACTCTGCTGGTTTGACATTCAATTGATCGAAAATTAGCGGCCACTTCTTCGCCTTCTCTGCCAGTGCAAGAAGAACGTGCTGAGGTAAAAGCACTGGTGCGTTTAACTCTGCCGCGACTTGCTCCGCCGCTGTCATAAGCTCTGTGGCTCTCGGAGTCAGTATGCCTGATGTGCCAGAGCGCCCAGCACCCACTTCTCTGTCCAACAGCTTGTTCACATCTGTTTGAGTGAGACCGAGCATGCCAAAGATCCTCTTCAACTTCGGGTCGGAGTAGGCGGCAATAGCGATCAAGATGTGCCGTTCAGAAATCTTCGTTGCATTATCTCGCAACGCTTCGAACTGTGCCGAAGTCAAAATTTGATCGAGCGCGGCACTCTTCTTGATCTGCCCCGGTTGTTCGGATAGAACACTCAGATCAAGATGCGCGAACTTCTCGGCTAGATTTTCCCGAGTCAGAGTCACGATAACTTGTTCGCGGTACTCGCGCTGCCGCATCGACCACATCAAGCACCATCGCAATCTTCTGCGCATGTATACCGGCGGCATCTGGAAGACCTTCAAAAGGTCGGTCACAGAATCTGGAGCAACATCCAAAATCGCAAGAGCTATGTGGTTTATGTCGATAAATGTAGTTCGCGTTTCTTCAGCTTCCTTAGCGGCTTGTAGCAAAACAGCGTCAAGCTGTGACAAGTCAGTTGGAATTGCGCCCGTACCGACCTTTATAGCACTCGTTGGCGCACCGGTCTCCCAGAGATTCTCTCGAACAAGCCCAACCTCTATCCGTCTTTCATTTACAAACTCACTCGCGGAATGCTCGGCTTCGGAGATCAGCCCAAGAACCAAGTGCGAAATCTCCAACCGCTCTTTGCCGGCTCGCCTGCTTTCGACAACGGCGCGCTCTAATGCCCTCAATGCGCGCTGAGTGAGAATGAGAGTTTCGCGGTCAGCAATTTGGGATGATGATTGCTCCCGAGTCTTCGTGTCCGCCGCGACCGAGCCATCGAAACAATATCGTGTGATCTCAGAGCACAGCTTGCGTGCATCTTCAAACAACGACGCGTTCGGATCTGTCAGAAGCGCGGAGAGTGGCTCTGGGCTTGCGGAGCAAGGACGCACTAGGGCAAGCAGGATATGTTCTGAGCCCACCGACTCAGCTCCTAGCTGTCGCGCCTCGGCGTACGACGCTTCTAATAATTCGACAACGGTAGAAGTAAAAAGGCTCTCGTTATCGGACTCATGTACAGGTTCGGAGTGAGCAACCGAGTTGAAGCACTGCTTCAAATTCTCAAAAGTATTCGACGAATTCAGTATCTTTTGCGCACCGCATTCGGTGGTTGCGAGTGAACACAGGAGATGTTTTATGTGGACGGAACTCTGTCCTTCAGCGTTTGATATTTCCTTAGCGCCCGCGATTAAAAGTTCACCATCACGTGAGAACCAACCTGCAGCGCGTTGCCGAACAGCCTCCTGAGCTCTTTCCATGCGCTCCTGCCTGGCGGACGAACTTTCGGACACCAGGTCGGACAGTTGCGCAGAAGCAGTCTGCGGCAGGAGCTTGAGCGCAATATCTAGGGCTCGCCTCAACTTGGTCTCGTAGATACCCATCTCCTCGAGCATCTTCCCGCTCGGGTGACAGTCTCTGTAACTTGTTATGAGTGCGTCCAGTACATGCAGGTTAAGCACTTGAGGATTTCGGAAGTGCATCCATCTGTGATACGCCAGGCCAAATGCAGCATTTGCCTCAGAATTCAAGGGAAGAGCAATCACAGCGTGGTGTTCTCCACGCAATTGTTCAATTTCCGAAAATTCAGCTCCAGCTCGTCTGACAATGTAGCCAGCACTCGATTTTGACGCTGCTAATGAGAGCAACAAGTGTTCAATCGTTACCTCATCACTACGCCGCGAACGCGCAATTATTCGCGCATCTTTTAGCATTTCATTGACTTCCCGTGAATAGAAGCTATCGTGCATAAGTCGCTCCGTTGCCCAATTTCATCATGAATACAGACAGCCAATTCGTCAAGAACGAAACTTGCGCTCAGAGAGCGCTTCTTTTGCTCGCGACCTAAGTTCTTTTGGATCAAGTTCCAGCTCTTCGAAGATTAAAAACGCCAATCGATCTGCCTCGTCAGCGAAGGCTAATAGAAGATGTTCAGGTTGGATGGACCAATCACCCATTTTTGACGTAATACTCCAGGACCGACGAAGTACACTTATCGCCCGCGAGGACAAAAAACCACTATCCCGGCGATTTTGACCTTGTTCATTCGTGCTTCGTGCGCGCAGCTTCACGCCCATATTGAGCAAAATCGTCCCAGTTTGCGACTGTTCCTTCTTTTGCAAAAAGAGCCCAAGCATCAAATGTCGAAGACAAGTTTTGCCACCGTCAAACATCTCAGCGTCTTTGGCTGCATCGATCAGCACGCAGCGCATCGCGGCGCTCAGCCTGTGTTTTGGAACCGAGTTCGGGTCCCGTTCAGAGTCATGCAGCGGTAGGCAAACACTGGCAAGATTCGGCGGCCTCAACCCCACGGTTGGTTGGGCCCTGTAGCGCTGGATCTTATTAAGTGCGTCGAGACATCTCATTAAGTTGTTGCCCAACAACCCGCCGGTCATATTGTGTCCGCCGAGAATACTGTTCAACTCACAATTTGACGAATTCATAGTGGCCAAAGCGATGTGATGAATGTCCATAAAATAGTGTCCGAGACCGCGAACGATCTTGTCGGCAGTCTCCAACAATCGAATCACCTCCGGTTTAATGCAGCTCATTGATTGCGTATCAAGCGGATTCTCTGATGCATTTTCTGCCGCAATTTTCGCTTGCTGAGCGATTAGCTTTTTGCGAAAGCTCTCCAACAAATCACGGTTTGGAAGAGCGTATTCTGGTTCTGTATCCTCTACAACGGCTGTCACACCCAGAAGTATGTGCGCGGTATCAACCTGCGTTTGCCGCAGCAGACGTGATTCCAAATATGCGATCCTCAAAGTCTGAAGAACTCGATCGCAGACGTACATCAGTTCTGGATCTCGAGTGATTACCTGACCGCCAGCACCGCGCTCTAATAATGAATTCAGCCGGTCGTTGATTGCTTGCATAGCATTTGTGGTAGTGACCGCTTGCTGGATGGGAGACGCGATCTTAGGTGTCGCGATGTTTTCCTCTTTAGGGGCAATTGCAAGCACAAGCTTTTCACTCAACTCTCGTAGCCGTTGAGTGCTAGTGGCATCAGTCAAGGAAGTTTTCAATGTTCCGCGTTGCGACAACCGCAACAGTGCAAGAAGGAAATACAGAGAGTTGACCGGCGTATGCTTCGGCAGACCTGCATCTCTCGCAATTTCGAGAAAAAACGAGGCTAATTCCGGGTCAAATCTCACATCAGTTACGAACGTTGCGCCGGAAACGTCAATTTTCGTTTGAGGCTTAGTCGTTTCGAACCCTGCCTCCTTCAGAAAGGTGTTGGCACTGCACTCATAGCTCGACATTGCAACCATCAGATGCTCCGCAGATATGGGATTAGGATCGGCCAACTTTAGAGCGCCAGCAAGCATGGACCTCGAGTCAACAGTTAGTAACTGGAACAGTGACAGGTTCATGTACATCCAGCGTGCTTTCGGCTTCGGTGGAGGCGGCGGAGCAGGTCGTGGTCTAGGCGGAAGCGGCGCGAATCGCGGGGGCGAAGGAGTGGGAGTTGGTCGCGGCGGCGGGAGGGGCGGGCCAAATTGAGGCGGTGACGCGTCCGCACGCTGTTGGGAAGGTAGTGGCGCAGATCCTTGTTCAGCAGCTGGTGTTTCTGAGATTGCTTCAAGAGGTCTAGATGATGCATCCAGATCGCGCATTGCGGTCTTTAGCTCAGCGGACAACGTCGCCGCGTCAATGCCAAGGATTGTTAGCTGTCTCCAGGCATGAGACCGGTAAGGATTGTAGTGCAAGATCCCGTCTAGCAGATCCAATTCCGTAATTTCTTGGCGACGGTTGTGCTGCACTCGGCGGTCAACGACCAACAAAACCTTCCTGACATAACTCGAGAGAGCCTTTTCCACGAATTGACCCTCAAGATACTTGCGGAACCTAGTCGCCTCCACACCAGCCGTTTTCAGAAGTTCCGACGCTTTGCTGGTGGATAGAGCGAGAGCGTACAGTAAAACATCATCATCGACTTGAGACATCCCAAGTCCATGCGCGATCTGTTTCGCGCGATCTATCGTCGCGGCAGCTTGTGTTGAAAGGTGTTGTTCATAATTCAGTTAAGATCGCTCCTTGATGCCCGTCCATCTCATACTCTATTATGCAGAAAACCCGCCGAGAGAAGTTCTATGGACGAAATTGCCGCTTATTTGTGTGTCGGGGACTCGATGAGCATCGACACGTACCCATATATGGAACTAACTGAGACCAACCCAGCGGTTGCGCAGGGGGTCGGAGCGGGCTCGTTGCTGTACAAAAATCAACCGGATCTGTGGCCGGAGTTTGCCGGAAAAGACCTGGTGACTCGCTATCCAAACATCGAGGTAGCCCATCTGGCGACGGACGGTGCCACGACCTACGATTTTTTGGACACGGACTACTTGCACTTGGTCGCGGAAACGCTGAGGCAGAAACCTGTTATCGCTACATTGACTATTGCCGGAAATGATTTGCTCGGGTTGATCGGAATTAGAGGCAACCAGGCGACAAAAGAGTTAGATGAGGAGCTCAGCAACCTCTGCGAGAGATTCGATAAGGTCGTAGGCATTCTCGAAGCAGCTTTCCCTCGCGCAATTCTGATTTTCAACACTGTGTACGACCCAACCGATGGCACGGGAAAACTGCCTATCATGGATTTCGAAGATAAGCTGCCGTGGCTGCATAAGATGAATGACCACATTAGAAAAACAGCGGATGCACACAAGGGACTTCTAGCCGACGTGCATAAGCATTTCCTCGGGCACGGATTATCCGCACCACCCAAGGATAGATGGTACTGGGAGCCGAATCCGATCGAACCTTCTGCGAAGGGCGCAAGCGAGATGAGACGACTCTGGGTCGAGGCTCTCAGAGAAGAAGAGCTTCTCTAGACTATCGCTTGAGGCGCCGCATTCGAGCGACATCGATCTGAGCAGTTGACGGACCGATACCGCCGATTTCAACTTCGACGGCAAGTCCTCCATCGTCATAAGATCTGCGCATGCCGGCGCGATTTGCAACTGGCAGCATTGCCAGGCTGAATCGACCTCCCTGTTGATTTGCTTGCGCCGGATCAATTGCCAACGGTTGTCCGGCATGTTTGCCACCATTAATGGTGCCAAACCGTTTCACGTTATCTCTGAATATGATTATCGGAGAAAGTCCACCTTCTATGGCAGTGTCGCAGACAGCCGAGCATTGCCTATCGCTCGTTATGCCGCTGGGGAATGGGTCTTGATTCAAGGACTTGCAAGAAATGGTGCCATCGGCCGCGAAGTTGTACGACAGGATCTGCTCAGGTGAAGGGCGAAACTGTTCATTCATCAACTCGAGCACAGAATCTATCCGTGGCTTTGTATGTGCATTTCGCAGCCAATGATAAAAATGCTCCGCAAATTGTTGGTCAGTCGTTTGGCGCTCCGGACTGAATCGATAGAGACTGGCGTTGTGGTCAGTCGGAAAGTCTCCGCCGTATGCCAAATATTCGTTGACTTGCCGATCATGAAAGTTCGACGGTCGCAAAAAATCCGACCAGTAAACTAAATTTGGTGGCGGAGCACTGCAAAAGTTCACGAGCATCAGTCCCGATTGCGAAGTATCAGCCAAGCCGTATGGCTGACAGCATGCAATAAAACGAGCTTTCGAAAGAGCATCGCTGCCAAACGGCAATAACGTCTTATTCCGCCACGCTACGACACACTCGATCTTGACGATGGAGCAGATGTGCTTTCCATCCGCGGGATGAAATGCTTCAGGAGGAACCATGCGAGAATTTGCACTCACACCAGCGAAAGTGAAGGAACGACCGCAAGCAGGAATGTCTACAAACGCTCGGTAATTTCTTTGCAGCGCTTGACCGAGTTTGATCTGTGCCATGCGAACTGGTTGAGGCAGCGGAGTTTCTGAGCCGGTTGCCGATGATATCCACCCGGTCGATAGCTTCACAGACTCTAGAGCCACCTTTCCTGGCACACTTGATGAGATCATTGCGCTCACGTCTTTGCACGGGTCAACCTTGGTGCCGTGAATATCGAAGAATTGCTCTCGACCGTTGGGCAGAAGTGATTTAGTCAAAGCCTCGTTCAGCGCTCGTTGAGTCTCTTGCAGACGAGCACGATCTAGATCGCAAAGCGCGGTCATCGTCTCATTTCCCAATGCATTTGCCACGATCGTGTTTTGACGAATGGTGGCAGATAGGGTGTTGATACTACTGACCGGGAGCGGCTCTCCGTCAGCAGAGGTCGTCGCTTCTCCGACGGCAGGATAGTTGCTGAGTGCGACGAATCCGAATTCAGGATCATTGATCACTACTCGAGCAAGGTCGTTGGCAGCAGCTAACCCTGCAGCGTCAACTGAGTTCTGAATTCTCCCCCGATCAACGGTCAGCACACCAGCCTGGCTGACCACGATCAAGAGCGGAACCAGAATCAAACAGATCACCACTACGACCATAACGATGATATTTCCGTTTTGTCGTCGGCGCTTTCTAATCATGAGAATCCTCCGGCTGCAAACGGGATGGGTCGTTCTCAGCGACAACGTGTTTGGGCGGCGGGCTTGGATATGAGGGGAAGTGCCATCGTCGCGTAGGCAGCGGGAGCTGGCTTCCCAAAGGCGGCGGATGGTGTCCACCCGGCGGCGTGGGATGTGACGGTGGTGGAGCCGGTGGCGGCGTCGGATGCGTTGGCGGTTTTGGACCGTGCCCTGGGTGTGGCGGCGGCGTCGGATGTGACGGAGGCGGCGGCGGTGGCGGCGCCTTTGGTGGAGGCGGAGGCGGCGGCGGTGGCGGCGCCTTTGGCGGAGGCGGAGGCGGCGGCGGTGGCGGCGCCTTTGGCGGAGGCGGAGGTGGAGGCGGCGGCGGTGGTGCCGGAGGAGGTGGTGGAGGCGGCGGCGGTGGCGCCGGCGGTGGCGGTGGCGGTGGTGGTGGCGGCGGAGGTGGAGGCGGCGGCGGTGGTGCCGGAGGAGGTGGAGGTGGCGGCGGCGGTGGTGGCGGCGCCTTTGGCGGAGGCGGAGGTGGAGGTGGCGGTGGTGGCGCCGGTGGAGGTGGTGGAGGTGGTGCCGGAGGAGGTGGTGGAGGTGGCGGCGGCGGTGGCGGCGGCGGCGCCGGAGGCGGAGGCGGCGGAGGTGGCGGCGGTGGTGGTGGTGGCGCCGGAGGCGGAGGCGGCGGCGGAGGTGGCGGCGGCGGTGGTGGCGGCGGAGGCGGAGGCGGAGGCGGCGGCGGCGGTGGCGGAGGTGGCGGCGGCGCAGTGCCGAGGTTATCGATCAGCGTCTGCATCTGGGGCGTCACAACACCGTTCAACGGTTCCACAGTGAACATATAATCGGCGGGATACCATTGTCCCGCGGTCCAGTACGTAAAGCCGGTCCATTGCGCGGAATTCGCATGCATGTACTGCAACATCGCACTCAGATCAGTGAGAGCTCCTGACGCAGACGTAACACCAATTTCGCCGAGAAATGCGGTGCGATTATTTTGCTGCAGCCAGGCAGTAAAACCACTCAACGTAGCTACTGCGTCCGGCTCGCTGAGAAAGTCAGGGTGCGTACCGGAGCCGTCAGAGTCGAGATATTGATGTACTTCATACGACCAATTATTTGCCGGATCGGTGATGTTGATCATGTCGGCAGAGTTGAGCTGCACAAAATTGACGGCGTGTTCCCAATATGTCGATGGCACCAAGATCAACTGCGTGGCACCAGTGGCACGTATCGCATTGATCGCCGCTTGTGCCGAGACTTCCCACGTAGTCGATGTCATCGATGACCCGACCGGTTCATTCATCAGCCCGAAGATCACATTCGGAGTGTTTAAGTAATGCGTCGCCAGCAAGGCCCAAAAACCCGCAAATGTCGAATTTGGCAGACCGCCGGAGACACCGATGGTCAGGTTGTTATATGCGCCGTAGTTGTGCGGATCGAGAATTACCTTCATACCGCGAGCGTTGGCAGCGGCGACGACTGCATCCATCTGTCCCAGATATGTCGGGTCTAGCGGACCGCCTTGAGTCTGTTGCAAGCGCTCCCAGAGAAACGGCATACGAATGATGTTCATGCCGTGCTGAGAAAAGAAATCGAGTTCGGTATCGGAGGGAAAAATGTAGTCCGTGCCCATCACGCCCGGAATATGACTGGGCGTAAACTCACCGCCTGAGATGTTGACGCCTTCGAGCGACATTCCTCCGGGACCAGGGGCGCTACCAGTACCGAAGGACCCCGCCAGCGGCAGAGTAAGAGCTAGTGCAAAAGTTAGTAAAAGACGAGGGCGCCGGATGAAAATCGAGCGCGGCATAAGCGCGCGCAGTCTAACTGAGTTGATCATCTCGTGTCTCTCCTGGTAAAGCTCAATCGAATGGAGCTGCGCAAAAGTTCGACGAATACGCAATGCGATTCATCGTGCGGGTGTTCCAGGAGGAATATCTGCGTTACGCCCAGGAGAATTTTCCGGTAACGGTTATTAACAATTTCCAATAAGAGCCGCCCGGGCTCCTCCTGGAACTCCCGAGCGGCTCTAACCTGTTCAAGTCGTTATGACTTCAATATGCATACCTATGGAGCTGTGATGTTTTCTAGTTCCTCTGCCAAATGCGAACACTTCTATCCTCACCTCAAACCGAGTAAAGGAGACATAAATATAGAAAGGCAGACGCGGGACGCCCGCTCCCGAAGTGGGCAGCAATGTGGGGCGTGGCGTCTACCGTTGGGAGGAGGGAGGCAGGAGTGGACAAAACCGGCGCTTCGCCGGTAGTAAAGATAGTCTATGCGAACTTCTCTTGATTACATACTTAGCTCTGCATAAGGTGCGAAGCGCGGTGGAATCAGATCGGTAGCGATGCTATCATCGATACTCGCCTCAGGCAGCCGCCACGGTATTTGAGCGGCTCAGCACGGGCTCTCCCAAGAAGTGTAATCTAACAGTGAGTGAAATTTTAATAACCGGCGGCGCAGGATTCATCGGAAGCCATCTGACAGATCGGCTTCTCCAGCGCGGCGACCACATAACGGTGTTGGACAACTTCAACACGTTCTATCCTCCTTCGGCTAAGAGAGCGAATGTCGCCCCGCATGAGGGCAACCAAAACTTCCATTTGATTCAGGGCGATATCAGAAGTCTCAATTCGCTCAACACAGTTTTTGCCGATCGCAAGTTTGACGTGGTCGTGCACCTGGCTGCAATGGCAGGCGTCAGACCGTCGCTCGACGATCCGCCGCTCTACATGGACGTCAACGTTCTCGGCACACAGCGGCTGCTGGACGAAATCAGCAAACATGGACAGCGACCGCTGCTCGTTTTCGCTTCGTCCAGTTCGGTATATGGTGAGCGCCCACACGAAAGGTTCAAAGAGACTGACCCAACCGATCGACCACTGTCGCCATACGCAGCCTCGAAGATAGGGGCGGAAGCGGCTTGCTACGCCTGTCACCGCACCACCGGACTAAACGTCATCAGTCTGCGATTTTTCACAGTGTACGGTCCACGTCAGCGCCCGGATCTGGCCATTCACAAATTCTGCGATCTGATCAACCAAGATCGACCGATCGAGATGTACGGCGACGGTCACAGCAAGCGCGATTACACCTACATCACCGATATCATTTCCGGCGTCGAGAAAGCGACTCAATTGACCAACCCGGGATATGAGGTGATCAATCTTGGACGATCCGAACCGGTTGAATTAGCCAAAGTGATCGAGTGTCTCGAGCATTCGCTGGGCAAGAAAGCAAATATTCAGCAGAAACCGCCACAACCTGGCGACGTTCCTAACACGTTTGCAGATATCGAGAAAGCCACCAAAATGCTGGGGTACAAACCCACCACTTCGATCGAGTCCGGTATCGACGAATTCGTCAAGTGGTACAAGGCGTCAAAAGAGTCTCAGGCAGCCCACATCTCGCGATGATTGGTGCAACGACCAACTTATTATTTACGAGATAGCGCCGCCGCGGACCATGCTTCTTTGTTGACTGCATTGGCCGGCAACTCGTGCGCAAACGCATGCAAAACAGCGCTGGCAGCGCTATTCGCCATTGCAGCCCGGGTTTCGAAAGTAGCACTGCCGATGTGTGGTGCCACCACGACATTTTTCATCGCTAACAACTCTTTGGCAACATCAGGCTCGTTTTCAAAAACATCCAACCCGGCAGCGGCAATGCGTCGATCGGTAAGCGCCTTCACCAGTGCCTTTTCATCAATCACCGCACCACGTGCGGTATTAATAAGTATGCAAGAAGGTTTCATCGCGGCAAACTCTTTTTCGCCGATTAAATGTCTCGTCTCTGCATTGAGCGGGCAGTTGATACTGATGAAATCAGATTGGCGCAACAGCTCAGTCATCTCGACGCGCGCTGCATCCAACTCTCGGGCGTAGCGCTCGTCTTGCGGATGGTTTCTCTTCTTTGTATAGATAATACGCATTCCGAACGCCCTTGCTCTTTTTGCAATTGCTTCGCCAATGCGTCCCATGCCAATAATGCCTAAAGTTTTATCGTTGAGTCCCCAACCTAACATCAGGTCAACCGTCCATTGAGTCCATTGACCGTCCCGCACAAATCGATCCGCTTCCACCAGGCGTCGCGCTGTCGCCAGCAACAGAGCCAGCGCCATATCAGCAGTCGCATCAGTCAGAACGCCGGGCGTATTGCACACGAGAATACCGCGACGAGTCGCTTCGGCAACATCGACATTGTCGTAGCCGACTGCAACGTTTGCCACCACCTTCAGTGCCGGACATGCATTCATGAACTCCGCATCGATTTTGTCTTCCAGATAACAGATCAGTGCTTCCGTATCACGGGCGCTCTCCAGCAACTCCTGACGCGCCACCGTGTGCAAATTGTCCCTGTATCTCACGTCGAATCTCTCTTTGAGACGTTCAGGAGCATCTCCGATCAACTTCGCTGTGATAAAGAGCAACGGTTTTGTCATTTCGCCTACTCGCTATGCTTTGACCGGGGAAAAAGATTCCATCTGCTGTTTCAATGTTTGCTCGAGTCCGGCGAGTTCAAGCTCGGCGCGAGCTTTGTCCCAGCCCAAGAGCTTCTGCACCAATGCCGCCACCTTTGGTGCCGCTTCCAGGCACTGCCGTTGGTGAACTATGCCGAGGCGTATTCTGCGACAGAGAATATCTTCGAGCGATACAGCCATCTCGTGCAAAATACAAAATGGAACTTCCGCCATAATCGGAGGAAAATCGGGACAGATGCGTGCGTTTAGCGACGGCTCCTGTTCGACGATATCGAGGATCGTCTGTGCGTCTTTGCCGTAGGTGGCGATGAGATGATCGAGAGTGGCCGGCTCAATCGACATCTTGCGTGCTTGCATAGCAATCGACGCAGTCAATGTGAGGAAGTCGGATTTGTTCGCCCATCCTCCAAGCATTATCCGTTTAGTTCGCGTCTGTTTCAGCTTTCGCTCCGGATCTGGTGGCAATCGAGCGATGATTTTATCAACCACCTGATTTGAGACGATGCGGTAGTTGGTCAGTTTTGCACCGATCAAACCGATGATGCCGCCTGGCGCTTCAAAGATTTCGTGTTCGCGCGACAAGCCGGACGTGCTTTTCTCTTTCTGTTTATCACCTTGGCTCGCCTCATCTAACTTTGATTGATCGGCGCTGCCGATTAACGGCCTCAGTCCGGACCAGGCAGCGATGACGTCGCTCTTGTTCAATTTTTTATTGCTGTAGCTGTTAACGACCGAAAGAAGATAGTCGATTTCGTCGGCTACCGGCACGGGGTTATTCAGCCGCCCGGAATAAAGAGTGTCGGTGGTGCCGATCATCAAGGCACGCTGCCATGGCACGACAAAAACATAGCGCTTACCGGCGGCCGGAAGAAATAGAGCAGTATTAGTCTCGAACGCCGATTGCGCAACAACAATGTGCGTCCCTTTTGCCGGCGCTACACGTCTGCCCCAATCCTTATGCAATAACTGCATCAAATCGTCCGACCACACTCCGGCCGCATTGACTACGACCTTGCAGCGGATGTCGACTTCATCGCCACTATATCTATCGTGACATTTAACGGCACGCACCTGTCCATCTTCGGTGTCGAATCCGGTTACTTCTAAATAGTTGATGGCTTGGGCGCCCTCGGCACATGCCGACTTAATCACTTCCAAAACCAGGCGCGAGTCATCGGTGATGCAATCGTGAAACTTCAAGCCGCCGGTAATATTGTCGGGCGAAAGAGAGGGCGTCGACTGCAACAACTCCTGCAAATTTATGCGCGTGTGGCGGTGGGCGCTAGAGACGTTCCACGCCAGGACATCATATAGAGTAAGACCGATGCTCGCCTTAACGCCAAAGATCGGATCGTTCTTCAAAAGCGGCAGGACGAAGGAGAAGTCTCGCACCATATGCGGTGCCAACTGCTCGAGCAGCCCTCTTTCCTGACAGAGTTCTCGGGTCAAACCGAAATGAAGCTGCTCTAAATAGCGCAAACCGCCATGGATGAGCTTGGTCGTGCGACTCGATGTGCCCGAAGCGAAGTCTTCCTTTTCCACGAGCAGGCATGACAGTCCGCGAGTAGCAGCGTCCTGCGCAACGCCGGCGCCGACAATGCCACCGCCGATCACAACAACATCGAATTCGCGAAGCCGGGCGGTTTCAAACGCTTGACTTCTCATCTTCATTGGCATGAAGACAGTCCCATAGGTGCTCAACCAAACCACCTAAGCTTACAGCGCGCCGGTCACTTTGCGGGCGGCAGCGCCGACTATAAGTCGATTCCCCGCCGAGAATGAAGAGAGGCAACAGCGAGGCAACTCACCCGCCGGCAGAAGCGCACAATCGACCTGTAAGCGTGTGAAAAAAATGTGCCTTATTTAAGCCTTTGCAGCGAACTCTCCGGCAATTAAAAAAGTTCGAACCTCGAAATGCGCACGATGCAAAGATGCAGAATAATCCGCCCAGTGCCTCATTTCCGGCTTCTCGACAACGTTATATTTTGCCCATGTTAGCCAAAACCATCTCATTGATGGGGAAAAATCAGAATCGATTTCGTATCCTATGGCAACTCGCTTTCCAGCCTTTTCGGGCATCGCACCACGAAACCGAGTTCTGATTTCACAGCACAAGAGGTCCGACGTTGAAACCTGTAATACCTTTCGCGAAGAACTTGCGCACAGCCAAAACAGCATCCGTACTGCTGCTGTCCCTGACGCTATGCAGCAGCGGCGCCGCTTACGGACAGGGCTTCGGAGGAGGCAACACTTTCCCGCAAGGTCCCGGTCAGGCTGCCATCCCCGGAACAGCAAACCTCGCCGGTGCCCGTCCTCTGCCTCCTGTTGAAGGAGCGCCCGTTCATTTGCCCGATGCAGTAAGTGGCGGATGGCAGGATGTTTACGAAACTAAAATTGATCCCAATAAACCGTTGCCGACAGACATTGTTGTGCCGCCGGGAATGGAAGGACACCTGAGGAAGGGCGTAAATCCGGTTCAACAGATCCCGAACTTCGACATCCCGCAGTCAGCAGAAACGCTCGACAAGGTGCAGAAAAAAGAAGCTGATGGCGAAAACTTCTTCGCACAACAGCTGTACGACAAAGCTCTCGAATGTTGGCAGGAGTGCTACGCGCTTTCCAAAGAGATGAAGTGGTCGCCTGGTGAAGGGCGAGCGCTCACGAATATGTGCCGCATATACCTCGAACGCGGTCAGTTCGTCAAAGCCAAATACATGGGCGAAAACGCCGTTGAAGTTTTGGCCGACATGAACGACAAGAAATCGCTCGGGCACGCGCGCCTGGAATTGGCCCGCGCATACTACGGATTGCACAACGATGATTGGGCCGCCTCTCAGCTCGAGGAAGCGTTGAGACTTTTCACCACCGGTGGTACAGCCAACTCTAAAGAAGCAGCAGACACAATGACGTTTGCCGCCGGCCTGATGATCCGAGTGAAAAACTACAAGCCGGCACTACAGATGTATGAAGCCGCCGCCACTTATTACGAGCAGTCGGGGGCCATCCCAGACGCAGTCAGAATTCGCGTGTCTATCGCCAGCATGATGGATGAGTTCGGTCTCTACATCGCTGCCAACGACGAAGCTCAAAAGGCCGTCTCGCTGGCGCGCGGACTGAAAGACAAGCAATCTTACGTAGCGGCGATGTCCTCAGCCGCCATGGCGCAGTACGAGCTATGCGAGTACGCCAATGCCCGCCGCACATACGAAGAAACGCTGCGCATGGCGTCGACTCTGACGATCAAACAACTCTCTGCCGTAGCGCGCGCATATATAGATGTCGGCTACGGTTGCACACTGGCAGCCAACGGCGACCTCGAGTTGGCAAAGCCTGTTTTGATCCGTACGCTGCCTTCCCTGAAAGCAGGTGGTGCTATGGCGTGCGAGGCCCAGACACTGAACGTCCTGGCCACGATTGATGCGTTGCAGGGCTCATACGCGACTGCCATCTCTATGTATGACCAGTCGCTGGATCTGCAAAATCTTGTTCAACCGAGACAGCACAAGCTGCAAGTCGTCACTCTGCAAAACGTCGCTGCAGCGCTCTCTCGCTCAGGCAACAACAGAGAAGCCAAACAGCGACTGGAAATGACACTGCCAGTGTTGAAGCATTTCCACAGCCAACTCCTTGAAGCCCGCACTTACAGCGGCTTGGGAGAAGTCACGCTCAAACTGATGGATCCCGCTAAAGCGGAAGAGTATACGAGAACGGCGATCGAGATTGGCGAGAAGACCAACGACGACGCTTCTCTCTGGCGCGATTACACGATCCTGGCCAAGATTCAGATGACTGCCGGCAACGAAAGTGAAGCAAAGAATTCGCTGCAAAGCGCGCTCTCGCACTTCCGTTCGCCGCAAGCAGGCGCGTTTCCTAATCCTGAACGACTGGACTATCCTTCCACTCTCGAAGATATGGGCGAGCAGTTGGTGGCACTCTCCGCCAAAGCAGGATTCGGCGAACAAGCGCTGTTGACCGCAGAACAACTGAAAGAAGAGTCATTCTCCAACGAATGGCACCGTCGCGGCGGACAGGTTAGAGCCGACGATCGCGATGCCTACACCGAGCTGGCAACTCTGCGTGCTCACCTGCACGCTGCCGAGGCTGCCGACAACCCGGGCACCATGTTGAAGGATTGGCAAAACTGGCTCTCTCGCTTCAGCTCACTTGCCGCGCAAAACAAACCGTTAGCGCGCATGGTGGCAGCCGTTCCGAACACCATCCAAGACGTGACGAAGATCACGCGCAGCGACAAGACTACTCTGCTCGAGTATCTGGTCGGAGCTGACTCCTCGGTCATCTTCACCGTCGAGCAGAGCGGACGCATCGCAGCGACAGTACTGCCCGTCACTCGCAAGCAACTGCAAAGTCAAGTGACTGCCCTGCTCTCCGCCTCGACAGGCCGCGAGGACGCAGCCAAAACCAAGATTCTTCTGCAAGCGCTGTACAACGAGTTGTTGCCAGCCAGCGTGAGAAACTTTCTGCCCAAAAACCCGGATCAAGTCGTTGCCGTTATTCCTGATGGCGTCCTCTTCAACCTTCCATTCGCGGCTCTGATGGACCCTCAAGGACATTATCTGGTGGAGCAGCACACGCTCACACTCGCCTCATCGGCAAGCGTGTTCATGGACAGCCCGCCCAAATATGCAGAGCAATCCGGCGTCGTCATTGCGGCCTCGCCAACCGCGTTCAATGAAGCAAACATGATCTCCAGCGCCCTCGGACCGAATCAGGTGACACTGGCGAGCAAAGACGCAGCCACCATGCAAGAGCAAGCACGCGGCAAAGCGACTGTGCAAGTGGCTACAGCCAGTAGCGCACCGATCAATAACCCGATGGCGACATTGATTCCGTTGTCAGAGAAAGACGGCGGCAAAGTCACTGCCAACCGTCTATTCGGATTGAGCCTGGCCAACGATCTGGTTGTTCTCAGCGGAACGGCCGTCAACGCTGCCGATACCCAAGGGACCGCCGTGAAAGTAATCAGTCGCGGACTCAACTATGCCGGTGCGCGCAACGTCCTCATGAGCCTCTGGCTAGAAACGGACCAGGAGCGCGCCAGCGAGCTGGTCGAATTCTACAGAAACAAAGCCAACGGACTATCGCAAGCGCAATCGCTGCGCCGAGCACAGATGCTCGCCCTGTCGCGCGATCCATCACCACGCTCGTGGGCCGCATTCCAACTGCTCGGACCTGGCTTCTAGATCAGTAGCAATCCAACAGTTGACTGGCACAGAGAGCAGCGTTCGTAGTTGCCCCAGTGACGCACTGCGTGGGCGCGCGTATACTGGGCTTTAGTCACCCACGAATAATCCACGCACATGGAATTAACCGCTACAGAAGCGAGCGAACTGCTTCGGGCAGCGACGCCCCTGACGGAAGAGGCGTCATCAGCCGCAAAAATGGTTCTGGAGACGCTCCAACGAGGAGCCTCCAGATATGTACGGGCAGAATCTCTGCCCATGCCAGCGTGCAAATGGACGAGCTCCACGTTTCAATCGTGGGAGCCGTGGGAGATTTTTTCCAATTTGAGAATCCCCGAACAAGAGCTGAACACGCCGGGTCTGAAGATTGCAGATATCGGCGCCGGGGCGCAAATCCTTGCCAAAGAGGGCGACAGATTGCAGTGGGCGAGCGAGATACACTCGGTAGAGCCACGCCTGGGAATTACTCAAGAGTTCGAAAACCGCACGGCGATGTATCCCCGCGATATCTCCTCAATGTATTCAGTGCACAGATTGGCTGTTGGGGCTATGTCAGACGCCCTGCCATATCCGACCGGCTACTTCGATCGCATTTACGCCAATTTCAGCGTTCCCTACTATCAGGACAGCCCGACCGAAATCCGCGGCTCCATGCAGGAGATGTTGCGAGTGCTCAAGCCCGAAGGCATCGGGCGCATCTTCCCTGTCACCAGAAGACATGAAGGGGTTGTGCGAAGCATCATGCAAGCGAGCGGTCGTCCGTTCGAACTCACATACGTCAACACCGTGGTCGGCGGTCGTTATGCGCCAGAACAGGGTTTTCGGCTGACGACTCTGCCTATCGGCTCATGATTCAGATTCAGACTCTGCTTCCCAACGCGGTTGTTTGGAAGTGAAATAGAGAACCAAGTTGGTGGCGATGATGAGACTGGCTGCCATTACGGCCGCCGTCGGAACACTGGAATCCGCACTGAGAGCAAATGCCGGCAGCCAGAACAAAACGCCCGAGCGCACGTTGCCCCAATACCAGTAAAGCGGGAAAAACGCACGCGACTTTCGTTTAGCAACCGCGTAGCACTCTGGTTGTTGCCACGCGGGCTTGCCCTTCTGGTAGCCGCGTTCGCGCTCGAGAATGTGACGAATCACCGATTCATGTCCGATGATAAAACCGATCAGAAGCACGCTCGTAAAGAATGCCGTACCCTGAAGTACGGCGATAATGATGCGGTCGCTTTCTGCGAATATCTCCACGTGCCAAAATCTCGAGGAGTCCGATTGGATAAGTATGCATGAGCTGTAGCAATTATGGTCATTTTTACCCATCGATTGTGACGGGGCAAATATAATCGACAGATTGAAGGTTAAGATTGAAACCGCAAGGGGGAGCGAGATGACCGGACATCAGAGAGTAGACGGGCACAAGCCAGTGCGTACCGCGCTCATCGGCTACGGGCTGGCCGGCTCGGTCTTTCACGCTCCTTTGATAGGCGCGGTCGAAGGTCTGGAGCTGAGCGCGGTCGTCGTAAACAACGCGCAGCGACAAGACGCGGCTCGACGAGATTATCCGCAGACCAAACTCTTCGCCTCCGTCGACGAGCTCTTTAACAACGCCAGTTCGTTCGACCTGGTCGTCGTCGCCACACCTAACGACACGCATGCCGACCTGGCTGAGAAAGCCATGCAGCGCGGGCTGGCAGTGGTCGTAGACAAACCGTTCGCCATATCGACAGCACAAGCAAAACACCTGATTGAGATACAGAAGAAGACGGGCGCCAAACTATCTGTCTTCCAAAACCGGCGCTGGGACTGCGATTTCCTCACCGTGCAAGAGTTGATCGACACCGGCAAAGTGGGCACCGTCACTCGACTGGAATCACGGTTTGAGCGCTATCGACCGGTGCCGAAGCCAGGCAGTTGGCGCGAAACAACGGCAGTAGAGACGGGAGGCGGTTTGCTCTTCGATCTGGGCAGCCATCTGATCGATCAAGCGATGCATCTGTTCGGCAAACCCATCTCCGTATACGCCGAGATGAAAACGCGCCGCACAGGCGTTCTTGCTGATGATGATACGTTTATCGCGCTGCAATTCGACAACGGCATCTGCGCGCACCTCTGGGTCAGTCTTCTGGCAAAGAAGCCAGGGCCGAGGTTTCGTTTATTAGGAACTGCCGGCGCCTACGAAAAATACGGCATGGATCCTCAAGAAGAGTCGCTCAAAAACGGCTTGCGCCCTGGCGATGAGCAGTGGGGTGTCGAACCTGCAGCCAACGCCGGCACTTTGAGCGCCACTCTTGACCATTTGGAGTTCGATGGCAAGATCGCCAGCCGGCGCGGCAGTTACGAGCAGTATTATGTGCTCATGCGCGATGCTGTGGCCAACGGCGCGCCGGTGCCGGTGCAACCCGAAGATGCTCTGAAAGCGCTAACGGTAATGGAAGCAGCACGCGAGAGCGCCACGACACGAGAGCCGATTGCGGTTTAAAACACAACTGGTGTGGAGCGCCAGGCTCCGCCTGGCTCCTCTCGTGCGCGTACAACGCAGGTTCGTACACACCGCGGGCGAACCGAAAGGGTGCGCCCCTGATTGAATCGTCTTTCTAAAAACGCTTAGAGGTTGCCGGTGTACTGCGGTCCGCCGCCTGCAACCGTGGCAGGAGCATCGAGCTGCAGTTGCATCGCCGTGCCGGATGGAATGGTGACGTCACGGCCTTTGCGCAACAACATATCTGCCGCGCCCATGCCGCCACCTATCGCGGTTCCGCTCCAGGCTCCCATGCCCGCTCCGCGTCCGCCGCCGGCGATGGCACCGACTGCGGTACCGAGACCGGCACCAAGTCCCGCACCGAGACCGCCTCTGATGGCAGTCTGTCCCAGTTTGGCTTTCCAGCCTTCACCGCGCATATTGCCGGATTCATCGCTGCCGGTCTGTTGGTATTTGCCGATGCCGCCAACAAGGTGCGCCGAGATGGGCGTTTCGATCCCATCAGGAGTGCGCAATCTATTGAACTTGATGGTCAAGCTGCCCGAGCGACTCAAGCGCTTTCCGGCTTCTGCATCTGTGATAGTGCCCATGACGGTCGATCCGGCTGGAATTTGCGCATCACCCAAAATGACGGGTTGGCTCAACTGCGCTTCGATCATGTCGCCGGTTTTCGCCACTTGCGTCGAAATGGAAGTCTGCAAGCTGACAGGGAACGTCAAACCTTGCGGCGCCACTGCCACGCGACCCTGCCGAAAACCTGGTCCTTGTCCCGGTCCGCCATACTGAGGAGCGCCGGCACCGTAAAACTGTTGTCCTTGCGGGGGCGGAGTCTGGGCATAACCGCCGTTGCTCTGGGGCGGTTGATACTGTTGTTGCGGCGGCGAGTAGCCAGGTTCTGCGTTCGAGATATTCGGGGCCGCTCCCGGATAGCCGCCAGCTGACGGAGCGCCACCACCGGCGCCACCGGAGAGTTGAGCGACGTAGCTGTCGACGCTGGCTTGATCTTGCATCGAGCTTCTCAGTGCATCAGCCCACTGTTTGGCTAAAAGTGCCGGGCTGGTGTTGGCCGCCTTGGCAGAAGCGGCGTCGATTGTCGCCACCTGGAAGCCACCTAGAGTGACGACAGGCATCCCCTTTGCATAAACGACGCTCACCGCATTTGGTGACCTGTCTTTCGTCGCTACTAAAGCATTGTCCAGATTGTTTTGCACAGTGTCCGCGGAGATCGATCCGGGCGGCACATTGAAGACGCTCTGCCCAGCCACTCTCACAGAGCTGTCGGCCAGCACTGCCAGCGGTGTCACGCAGAACGACTGCGCCAGGAGGAGTGCGCCAGCAATAACACTGTTTCGTACTGCTGCTAGTTTGGTAGTCATAAGTCGATACCTTGCAAAAATGAAGGGGAGGTAGGTTCGCCCATTAACAGGAGTTCACTTGGAGCGAACACCATCGCAACTGAGACCTGCTATCGGCTCATTGCCATCTGTTCCGATAGACATTGAAGAATATAGCAATGTTCCCAACAGGGTTTCTGAGAGCGTCTTAAAACCTGAGCAACTTTATCCTAGTAAGCTTCAAACAGGCAAAAACGCAGTGCCACGAGCGTTTTGGGGATCGGCGTGAACGGCAGCGAAGCGAGCAAGCGTAATCTAGAGGGACACTCCGCGATTGTCACAGGCGCCAGTCGCGGAATCGGCGCCGCCACTGCCATTATGCTGGCTGCCCAGGGTGCTGATGTCGCCATTGCTGCGCGTGATATGCAATGTTTAGATCGTGTAAAGAAGCAGATTGAAGCATCCTCGGTTCGGTGTTTTGCTTCATCAGTAGACGTTTTCCGCCCAGAAGAGCTGGAAAGGTTCGTGCAAGCTGTCGGCGAAAATCTTTATCCGGCGGACATCCTTATAAATAATGCGGGCATCTATAAGACCGAGTCGATCGCCGAACACTCGCTTGAGAGCTGGCGTTCGCTCATGGACACCAACCTGACCAGCGCCATGTGGGCGAGCAAACTCGTGCTCTCGGATATGATGAAACGAGGGTGGGGAAGAATCGTGAACATATCATCTATATCCGGAAAAATGGGCGAAGCATATGGCGCCGCATATTCGGCTTCCAAATTCGGCATGGTCGGTCTGACGCAGTCGCTCGCACTGGAGACGGCTCGCCTAGGAATCACGGTCAACGCCGTATGTCCGGGCTGGGTGGAGACGGATATGTCCCTCACGCAATTAAATGATGAGGAATGGTGCAAACTGAATGAGATTCCCAGGGAAGAATCCGTCGAGATCGCACGGCTCTCCGTGCCTCAACAACGTTTCATCCAGCCCGAAGAAGTGGCTGCTCTCGTCTGCTTTCTCGTGAGCGAACAGGCGCGCAGCATCACCGGACAAGCTATAAATATATGTGGAGGACTGACGCTTCATTGATGACGAATAGCACTCGAGCAGCCATTCCGCAAAATCGGTGGCAGAAGCAAAATGTTGCCGGACTGCCTTTGTTGATGTCGCCCTTGTTGGCACAGCAGGAAGGACTCATACACGCCTTCACTACCCGAGCCGGCGGGCAGAGTAAGGCGCCGATGCAATCCTTCAATCTGGGACGCCACATCGATGATACTGCCGCTCGCGAAGATGCGATGGCCAATCGCGAGCGTCTCTGTCAGGCACTGGGAGCCGACTACTCCGCCCTGACGGTGCCCGGGCAGGTGCACTCCAATCGCGTCGTCAGCGCTGAAGAAAAATCGTTTTCTGATGTCGACTCGGTGGCGACGAACTTAACCGGCGTTCCTATCCTTCTTCACTTTGCCGATTGCGTGCCTATTATCATTTATGACCCGAAAGCGCGTGCTATTGCCGTAGTGCACGCAGGGTGGAAAGGCACTGCCGCTTCTATCGTCAAAAATGCAGTCAAATTTCTGAGCGACAACTACGGCAGCAAACCAGTCAATCTCGTGGCGGCAGTCGGTCCGGCAATCGGTCCCTGTTGCTATCCGACTGCAAAAGAAGTGGCGGATAAACTTGCCGCCACGGCTTCAGGCGGTGACACCTTTATTCAGTGGCACGAGCAGCCCCGCCCGGACCTGAAAGGGCTCAACGCCGCCCAGTTGTCCGATTTAGGTGTAGAAAAAATTGATGTTACCGAGATGTGTACTGCCTGCGAACCGGCGATCTTTTACTCCCACCGGCAATCCGGGGGCAAAACGGGTCGGCAGGGAGCCATCGCTTTTATGCAAAACCTTTAATTATATTTCGCACGGCTGACTACACGGCGCCCGCTTTTGTCAGACAATATGGATAGACAAGAAATATACGGTGTTCTGTGCCAGGAATGCATCAAGACAGAACCAAACGATCACAATCCGTGCTCACTGCCGTGAGCGCAACGTTGCTCGTCTGCTCGCAGATGGCGCCGGTATGGGCTGAAGAGACGCGCGAAGCGATGCTGACCACGCCGGAGGCGCAAGGTGAGACGGTGTACCAACAGGAATTGCCACCAACGGCGCCGACGCGCATCCGCCGCCCCGCAGCCGACGAGGACTCGCCAGCCCCATCACCGCCCGCAGATTCTCCGGTGAAACCTGCCGAGACGGGCGCTCCAGCCAAGGTTTCGAAAATTAGCTCGCCCGAGAGCCCGGCCAGTAAACCGCATAAGCCCAGCGCCGCTCCGTCTGCCAAGACCCCGTCCGTTCGCCTGTCAGCAGAACAACCGAAGCTGGCGCCAGAGACGCCGAAGATGGCGCCCCCTGCTGCCACCACATCTGGTGAACAACCATCGGGCGCTCCGATACCGGGAAATGCTACGCCAGCCGATCCCACCACTCTTCAACCGGGTCAGGAGAGTTATCCGACAATCAGTAAACTGGAGACGATGACATTTGGAGCGGCAACTCCGGCCATCGCTATCGAGACGCGATTGAACAAGCTAGAGACTGCACTTTTGAAAAAGACCTTTCCCGAGGATACTCTCTTCGACCGCACTGAGCGGCTGAAGAGGCTCGTTATGGGCAACGTCGACGACAACGGCATCGATGGAGTCGATTACTCGCGCATGTTGCCATTACCTCCCGATGGCGGCAGCGACACTTTAACGACCGGCGACACGAGCGGCACATCGACAATCTCCGGTGGTCCGATGGCTGAGTATTTCGAGAATCTCTCTCTGCAGCCGGAAAATCAGAGCGAGATAACTCGGCAAGAAGCCGAGCAGTATTTCTTCAAACTGCTCAACGACGAGCGCGCCAAGATCGGCATGATGCCCGTCAATACCGACGCCATCGCCGAGAAGCTGGCTAAAGATCAAGACGGAGAGCTGTGCACTCGCAACGTAGTCTCTCACTCAAACAGCAAAGGCGAGAATCCGGACAGACGGTACACTGTGCAGGGCGGCAGCGGAGCCGTCACGGAAAGCTTGATTGCGGTAAAACGCGGCGAGCTGGGCTCGGACAAGATTACAAAAGCAGCAATCTGCAAGATGCTCCATACTCTCGTCTCCAGACAAGACGACCGAGAAGCGCTGTTGGCGCCGGAAGCCACCGATATTGGCATCGCTTTGGACTGGAGCAAAGATAAGGACAGAATGTTGGGATGCGTGGAAATTATCACCAAACACGGTGAAGTCGAATCGATTGCATCACAGGTTCGAGTGGGCGAGAAAGCCGAAATTCGGGGCGTAGTCAGCCAACCGTTCAAATTCGAGAAAATTACTGTGGCCTGGGAGGGCGATCATACTGGGGCTTCTTCTTCCGACGAATCGGAAGAAGCGTTGCCGTACTTCCCTCCGCTCGATTATGTTGCTTACCAGCAAAAGTCCGATAAAGACTACAGCGGAACCCTAACAGCGCTGCGCACAATCGGAGTGGTGGCTGCCATCGCCGGTGGTGTGTTCATGCCACCGGTCGCTCTCGCCGCTCCCTTGATCGCCATGTCCGGAACAATGGGAAACAACGAGCCGAAGCCGGTCTCCGACATTCCTGTGCACGGCGGCGTGCATGTGGAGCATGGATCGGTTTTCAGCGCCAGGGTGCCGATTAATAACGGCGGTAAGGAAGGAATTTACTATGTCACCATCTGGGCATCTCTCGGCAACGGCACCAAAGTAGTTCCGATCAGCAGGCGCGCGATCATGGGTAAAACTGAAATCGAAGATGTGCAAGCGAAAGTCGAAGAAGCCTCGAATGACAAGAAGAGCGCCCAATAATCTGCCAGTCAATTTTGCATTATTGCTATCGCTGCTCTTGACGCTGCAACTCTGTGTCGCAGCGCAGGCAAAGCACCTGGAAGACCCGCTCAAGTCGGAGCCGCCTGAGCTGCAGAGCGGAACGTCGTCGACAGAATTGCAAACTGGGACGCAATCGACGACACTGCAGACAGGGACTCAGTCTACGACCTTGCAGACGGGAGCGCAAAATACCATGCTGCAAATGGGCACGCAGAATACGACCTTGCAATCAGGCACGGCCGGCACCTTGATTCAAGCTGGGGTAGAACATCAAACGGAGCCAATCAACATACTGATCATGCTTGATTGCTCGCAGAGCATGAAAGAGAAGCTGTCCGGCCAGCCGAAGTTGGAACTGGCGAAGCGAGTGCTCGAGGAGACCATGCAGCGCATCCCGGTGGATATCAACGTCGGACTGCGCGTGTTTGGAGAGAATCTCACCATGACCATGGCCGACTGTATGCAGACTGCACTCTTGGTTCCACTGGGACAACATAACCGAGGCTCGATTATCTCGCGCGCAAGAGAGCTCAAAGCCTCAGGCATGACTCCACTCACGTACGCCTTGCAGCAAGCAGCAGAGGACGACTTTCAGGGCTCCGAAGGCAAAAGGACGATCATCTTGATCACAGATGGAGTCGACACTTGCGGAGGCAACCCGTGCGCTTTTATCTCCATGCTGCCACAGTACGGCATTCATATAAAAATAGATGTTGTCGGTGTGGACCTGCATAAAGGAGAACGAGGTCAACTCGATTGTATTGCCCACGCTTCAGGCGGCAAGTACTACAACGCCGACACCGCCGCGCAGATGATCGACAGCATCTCGCACTCAGTCGACACTGCCATCTCCGGCCGCGTCATGATCAAAAACGCCAAAAACACCGAAACTCCGCCCGAACTCCGTCCCCTGCACGCCACCCCCGACACGCCAATACAACAACCGTAACAGCGCTGTGAAACGCGAGGCTCCGCCCGGCATTGGCAACCGTTGCCTCGAATTTGGTTCCAGCCAGAGGCTGGCGCTCCACGAGCGTTCTCGGAACGGTTTCGTCACAACGGGCGCGTACAACGCGCCCTACGACCGGTGGAACCAGCGCAGAGACTTGGTTTCAGCATACGCGCAAAAAACAGCATGGACACTTGATTTCAACGCGCCTCGCCACATTCGCACCGTAGAGGCGGCTTGCAGCCGCCCGCCGCCCGGCAAAGATCGCGTCGCCGTCTAACCTAACGGTCCGTGCGGATCCGGTCTGGATGAGATCGTCTGCTTGGAGGCAATATTCGTCATGATCTTATTCACGACATACGTATATCTATCTGTCACGAACGACGGGAAGAAGCCCATGCCGATGATCATGGCCGACATGGCGTATGCGCAACCCTGTTCCCAACCGAACGCATCGACAAGGTGACCTTTCCATTTCGGCTGTTCGGCGCCGTAGAACAAACGTTTCAACAACCACAACATATATCCGGCGGTGAGCACCACCCCGACTGTCGAGAACAGAATCCAGGCTTGTGTCGAGCCCGCGTGAACACTGCTTTGCGCCATCCACCCCGTGAAAGCGCCATAGTATACAGATGACTCGGCCACGAATCCGCTCAATCCAGGCAATCCCAGGTTGGCCAACGCAGCAAGCATCCAGAAATAGAACAACATCGGAATTTCGCGCGCCAAGCCGCCACCGATTTCACCCAACTGGCGTGTGTGACAACGTTCGTATATGGTGCCGACGAGGAAGAACAGTGCGGCCGAGATGATGCCGTGGCTAATCATCTGGAAGATCGCTCCGCTCAGTCCTGCGGACGACAGCGAGCCGATTCCAAGCAGAACGAAGCCCATGTGGCTGACACTCGAATACGCAATGATGCGTTTCATGTCTTCTTGCACCAGGCATGCCACTGCTGCCCAAACGATGTTGAATGCTCCCAGCGCGACAATCAAATTACCGTAATCAATGAATACGTTCGGGAAGAAGCCCATGCAAATTCGCACTAGACCGTACGAACCCATTTTCAAAAGCAAGCCGGCGAGAATCATCGAAATAGGCGTGGGAGCCTCGACGTGAGCATCGGGCAACCATGTGTGAAATGGAAATGACGGCAGTTTAATAATGAACGCGAGGAAGAAACCAAGGAACGCTATCGTCTGCACTTGCTTCGGCAGCATCGGCACCACTTGAGCCAGATTGGTCATCTCCAGCGAAACTGCGGAGCCACTGACGACTCCGCCCGAAAGTAGCGAGTAATAGAGATACAGCAAACCGCCCAGCATCAAAATGCCGCCGGTGAAGGTATAAAGCAAAAATTTCATCGAGGCGTAATCGCGATTCGGTCCGCCCCAGATGGCGATGAGGAAGTACATCGGCACCAACTCGAACTCGAAAGCGATGAAGAACTGCAACAAATCTTGCGCAGTGAACACAGCCAGAATCGAAAAAGTCAGAAGCATGACAAAGCTGTAATAGAGCCGTTGTCGCGTCTTAATCCAGTGACTTGCCATGAGAGCCAAAACAGTCACTACAGTTGTCAGCAAAACCAGACTCAAGCTGAAGCCGTCGACGCCAACCGAGTATTCAAGCGGGAATGGCTGATGTATCCACGGCACTTGTTGAACAAATTGCATCGATGAGTTGGAGGACCAATCGAATTTGTAGGCGATATATGCGGAGAGTAGCAACATCGCCACACCGCCGATATTCGCGATTTTCCTTGCCATGTTCTCTGAAATCGCGCACAGAGCCGCAAAGAGCAGGGGAAGGAGCAGCAAGATTGTTAGTAATGGCAACTGATTCATGACTTTCCGATTAGTAGGCGCCTGACTTGACGGCAATCAGTATATCGAGCCCAAACACACAGTAAAGAAGAATCTTCTCACACCGGTGCAACGTTGCTTTATCTAGGCGGCGTCTAGCCTGTATATTGTGTAAGGTTTCAATTTCTGAACGCGGAGTACTCCTTTGCAATTCACACCGCAAGACCTTCTCAGCCACGCATACTGGATTGTGCTCATGCCTGCGATTGCAGCGACGTTGATTATTCTCAATCCCTGGATGCACAAATCGAATACCGGAAAGACATGCGCCATGTCACTTTCAGTCGGCGCCGTGTTTCTCGGATTCCTCTATTCGTTAGCGCTGCTTCAGCAATTCCTCGGTCACTCATCGCACGGCAATTACATTGATTCCTGGCTGCAACACGCGGCCATCACAGAGTGGCCGTTTTTTGAATCCGGCGACCACATGGTCAAGTTCTCAATTGGCGTTCTCGTTGACAACTTGACCGTAATGATGCTTCTCGTCGTCACTTGCGTCAGTCTGTTAGTACAGATTTATACGCACGGGTATATGCGAGAAGATCCCGGCTACTCGCGATTCTACGCGTACCTTTCTTTATTCACTTTCTCGATGCTCGGACTGGTGGTCGCCACCAACCTATTCCAGATGTTTTTCTTCTGGGAGCTGGTCGGCGTATGCAGTTATTTCCTCATCGGTTTTTGGTTCTATAAGGAATCCGCTGCCCGCGCCTGCTTGAAAGCATTCGTTGTAAACAGAGTCGGTGACTGCCTTTTTCTCATCGGCGTCTTGCTTCTCTTCGGAGCGACGCGCACTTATTGGGAAGGGCATACTATTCTCGCGTTTGCCGGCACGCCTGGTTTTACTCTGGCGGAGATTCTGCCGAAAGCCTTGCAGGACCACGCTCTCACTTATGCCAATCCACTGACGCAATTTGTCGGTTCTAATCTGGCATTGATCTCCATCCTTCTATTTTTCGGACCGATGGCCAAGTCGGCGCAATTCCCGCTGCACGTCTGGCTGCCTGACGCAATGGAGGGTCCCACGCCCATCTCCGCACTCATCCATGCCGCCACAATGGTGGCAGCTGGTGTGTATCTGGTGGCACGCGCTTATCCCATTTGGTCGGTCGTTCCGGATGGTCAGCCCGAGAATTACGGGCTGCAGTTCGTCGCCTTTATCGGCACGCTGACTGCATTCATGGCAGCCACCATCGCGCTCAGTCAGTTCGATATCAAACGCGGGCTGGCATGGTCCACTGTTTCTCAGCTCGGCTATATGTTTGCCGGTCTGGCAGCAGGAACGTTCACCGGCGGTCTCTTCCACCTGTTCAACCATGCCTTCTTCAAAGCCATGCTCTTCCTCTGCTCGGGCGCCGTGATTCACGGTTTGCACGGTGAGCAGGATATGCGCATGATGGGCGGACTGAGAAAACATATGAAAGGAACGGCACTCTGTTTTCTGGTTGGCACACTGTCAATCAGCGGCTGCCCACTCCTGAGCGGTTTCTTTTCCAAAGACGACATCATCAGTACGGCGTGGAACTACAACCACTTCATGGGCTTTATGCTGCTCCTCACCGCTGGTTTGACGGCGTTCTACATGTTTCGCATGTACTTCATGACCTTCGAGGGCGAGTACAGAGGCACAGTGCAGCCGCATAACTCTCCGCCGGCAATGGTCTGGCCGCTCATCGTTCTCGCTATTCCATCTGTTGCTTCCGGTTGGCTCGGCTTGCCGCCCGACGCCAAAGGCATCGCCGACTGGATCGGCGGCACGGTGGCCGTAGCCAACCCGTTCGGAGCCTTCGTATACTTCGAGCACCCGCACTTCGAACCGGCTAGCGTCATCATGATGTGCGCCGGAACCGCCTTCGGTCTTACGGGTTTTGCCTGTGCCTGGGCAATTTATCAAAAGAAATCTCTTCATATCAACAGCCAGATCGCCAACAGCACCAACGGTCTTGTCGCCTTCCTCTACCGCTTTTCCTTCAACAAGTGGTATTTCGACGAGCTGTACAACGGTTTTGTCGATCGCATGCTTGCCGCCTACCGAGTGGCTTGGAAGTGGCTCGACATGAATATCGTCGACAACATCGTCAACGGTTCGGCGCTCGTGACCGACACTGCCGGGCAGCTGCTCAAGTACACCGAAAACGGTCGCGCCCAATCGTACGCGCTGGCAATCTTCGGCACGGTCGCGGTTTTGACTCTGGCCGCATACTTCGTCCCTCCTTTCTTCAACCATTAATAAACGGGGTTTCACCTTATGTCCTCAACTGAAGAAACTCACGGCGACGCCCACGCTCACGGCGATGATGCCCATGGGCACGGCGACGACCACAGCGGTCACGAGTCCGCCACCACCTTTATCAAGGAAGAAAGCCTGCAGGACAAGGGCTTACAGCTGGCCGCTTGCGTGGTGGCGTGCGGACTTCTGTTCATGATGTACATCTGGTGGACGGCGCCCATCTCGTACGTTCCCGAAGAAGAGCACAAGGGCATTCAGACTCCTGCCGACGCGAAAGGCAGCGAGCCCGGCACCCGCAACAATCAACCAGGACCGGCTTCAGTACCGGCTCCGGCGCCAGGTACCGCGAAATAGATTGGCTAGAAACCTGCGGGGATTGGCGTTACACACTGAATGCCCGCAAGGAAGCCCCGCTACGAATTCTGACTAAATCTGAAGTTTACAGGGCTTCGTGCGCTTGCCATCAGAAGCTTTTCCTGTGTTATCGTATTTTGGTCTAGGAGTGCCTGGAGTTCGCTGCGTTTTGCTGAAAACGACAGCTGCACGGTTGATTGCCGGCCTTCTGGTGGTCTGAGACGACCTAACGATTTTATAAACGAAGTGGTATACAAAACCAGCAGATTCAGGATCGAACACCCAAATTAAACGGTGAGGAGAAAAATGCAGGAAGTCACAATTGGCATCGCAGGGGCTGCAGGCGATGGTCTCGACAAATCGGGCGACACCCTGGCGAAAACAGCCGGCAGGCTCGGGCTGTACGTTTATGCGTACAACAGCTATCAATCGATCATCCGCGGCGGTCATATCTGGCTGCGCGTCAGGATTGGTGACCAGAAGGTCTTAAACCACGGCGACAAACTCAACGCTGTAATCGCCCTCAACCAGGACTCCGTCGAGCGTCACGCTCCCGAGCTGGATGAAGGCGGCGTCATTGTTTTCAACTCGGACAAAATCAAATGCGATCCATCGCTGGTGCGCAAAGGCGTGCAAGTGCTGGGATTGCCGATGGCACAAATCTGCGCTGATGTGGTGAAAGAGCACGGTGCGCTTCAACCGATCATGCAGAACACGGTCGCGATCGGCGCCATCCTCTATTTCGCCAAACTCGGTGTGGAAGAAGCCTCCAATGTTTTGGCCGACACCTTCGCTCATAAGGGCGACAAAGTTATCGACCTGAACGTGAGCTTGTTGAAAGTCGGATATGAATACGCCAAAGCGAATAGCAAACCGGCGGCGGGCTCCGAGTGGAAATTCACTAAAACACGCCGACCGTTCGTTACCGGCAACGAAGCGATGGCAGTAGCAGCTGCTGCGGCTGGCTGTAAGTTCTACTCCGCCTACCCGATGACACCGGCTTCCACCATTCTTCACTGGATGGCTGCACACACCAAAGAGACCGGCGTCGTCGTCAAACAAGGCGAAGACGAATTGGCAGTTATGTGTATGACCGTCGGTGCCGGTATCGCCGGCGTGCGTTCGATGTGCGCCACCGCTGGTGGTGGCTTCGCTCTGATGACGGAAGCACTTGGCATGGCAGGCATTATGGAAGTGCCGATGGTTTGCGTCGAAGTTCAACGCGGCGGACCGTCCACCGGATTGCCGACCAAAACCGAGCAAGCTGACCTCTTCCAAGTTTACGGCGCCTCGCAAGGTGAATTTCCTCGCTTGATCGTGGCACCGCGCGACATAGCTGACTGCTATCAAACGACAATTGACGTTTTCAACTACGCTGACAAATATCAGCTGCCCGTGATCATAATGAGCGACCTGTTGCTTTCAGAGCACCCAGAAACAGTCGATCGCGAAGCTTTCGACAACAAAGAAGTGAAAATCGATCGCGGCGAAGTCGTAAAAGAGTGGACTACTGAATCGCAAGGCAAATACAAACGTTATGCCTTCACCGAGTCCGGCATCTCGCCTCGTGCCTTGCCCGGCACTGCGAACACGCTCTACGTCTCACCGACAGACGATCACGACGAAGAGGCTATCCTCATCTCCGACATGTACACCTCGCCGCCAATCCGCCGCATGATCATGCAGAAGCGCTGGCGCAAGGTCGAACTGCTCCGCAAAGAGCTGCCCGCCCCTCAACTCGAGGGTCCGGCCGATGCCGACGTCACGCTCGTCACCTGGGGTTCTACCTCCGGCGTCGTCAAAGAAGCTGCAGATAGATTGAACGCTCAAGGTGTGAAAACCAACTTCCTCAACATCAAGTGGATCTTCCCGTTCCACGCGAAAGAAGTGAGCGAGCTGCTCGGCAAGGCCAAGAAGAAAATCTCAGTCGAGGTCAACTTCACCAGCCAGATGGCGCGCTACATCAGATCGGAAACGGGCATCGGCATGGACGCTCACATCAATAAATACGATGGTGAGCCGCTCGAGCCGAACGAAGTCGTGGACGAAGTGAAAGCCATCATCGGCAGCAAGAAGGCATGCCTCGACGTCACTGAAGAGGAAGCGAAGGAGATCGCCTATCACTACCTGCGTACGCACTCTTTCGAGAAGCTGCGTCCAGTCAAGTGTGTTCGCGAGTCGGCAAACGGTCATGGAGAACCGCTATGGACGGTCGAGTTCGCTGAGCGCGCCACTGGCAGCGCCGGCGCCACCATGAAGATCGGAGCTGTTACAGGCTCGACCTACTCGTTCACCAAGAACGGCTAAGCAAGTATTTCTCCTGAAAAAACGAATTTATAAAGAGGAAAAGAAATGGCAACTGTAATAGAGCTTCCGATTGATACCTATAAAGGACCGGTCGCACCGGATTGGTGCCCTGGTTGTGGTGACTTCGGCGTGTTGCGTTCGATTCAAGCAGCAGCCGGACGTCTCGGCGTTCAGCCAAAAGATTTGATGGTCGTTTCGGGCATTGGTTGTTCGTCCAACCTTCCCGGTTTTATTCACTCGTACGGGATTCACAGCCTGCACGGTCGTGCGGTACCGGTCGCTACCGGCGCCCACCTGGCCAACACTGACATGAAGGTAGTCATCACTGGTGGTGACGGAGACGGATACGGCATCGGCGTCGGTCACTTGATTCACGCCATGAGAAGAAACCTCGACATTACCTACGTCGTCATGGATAACCAGATCTACGGTCTCACCACCGGTCAGGCATCACCGACAACGACGAAAGGTCACAAGACCAAATCGACGCCCGTCGGCAACGCCGAATCACCGCTCAACCCACTCGCTCTCGCCATCACCACCGGTGCCACCTACGTGGCTCGCGGTTTTTCCGGCGAACAACAGCAACTGGCTGATTTGATTCAAGGTGGTATCGCGCACAAAGGCTTCGCACTCATCGATGTGTTCAGCCCTTGCGTTACCTACAACAAAATCAACACCTATCAGTTCTTCAAAGAGCGCGTATACAAGCTGGAAGACGAAGGTTGGGAACCGTCGAACTTCTACAAATCACTGGAAAAATCGTTCGAGTGGGGCGACAGAATTCCGGTTGGCTTGCTCTACAAAACCGAGCAACCGACCTACGAAGACAGCGAAGCGATCTTCAAAAACGGAGCGCTCGTCAAACAAAAACTCGGTCTGAGCAAAGATACCTTCAAAGCTCTGATCGACGAAATGGAATAAGTTCCATTCAAGATCTAGAGAACGCCCTGTCTTCGACGGGGCGTTTTTCTTTGGCACTGGCAAGTTTATCGGGCGCGTACAACGCCGCCCATACGGTTCGCTGCTCTTTGCCGCGATCTACAAAGTACCGTAGGGGTCGCTTGTACCGACCCGCTTACGCGGGTTTCGATCTTATCAACGCAACCGGCTATCTAACCGCAACTGCTCTTTGCCGCGATCAATTACTCGCAGCAATAAGTTGCGATCGAAATCTTCCGCACCAGGCGCGTAGCCGACGTCCTTCAGGATCGTTTCGTAAAACTCTTGTGTCTTGTAGAGCTTTTCCCAATCGCGAAAATTGTTCCACTCATTATCATTGATACCGATCAAATACCGCGCCCGGTACGGATCAACACCCTCGAGGTCAAAAATCGCCACACGCAGATCTTGGCCGAGTTTCGTATCGAATCTAATCGTCCCGTCCGACGCGACATCAACATCACCATAAATGTCATAACGCTGAATCAGCTGTTGTGCTTCATCCACATAACCGTTGTACAGAAGGCGCCCCGCCTCAGTCAGCTTGTAGCAAACTTTCTGCACATCAATTTCAATCCAGCCGTTCTTCTCCGCCTCTGCCACTGATTCACCCAATTCGGCCGACTCTTTCGTCACATCAATCTGATAACCGGAGGCGATCTGATGCAAGAACATAATGCGGGCAAACTCATGCACCGTCTCTTGTCCAGCATCACCGGTAGTACCACCGCTTTTCGCCGCAGGCGCGTCGGTTTGAACGCTACCTCCCACGACTACCAGCTCACTGCGCCAGTATTTGACGCCATCACGCTCTGACGGCATGAAGGTGGTAGCCAGATTCGAATCCGGATCCAACTCTTTGCCGTTTACTCGAATGCTGGCGCCATCGTTGATGAACGCTCCCTGGGCGTCGCTCGAGAACAGCGTCGCCTGAATAGTGCGTAAGTCGTCGATCTGCCCTTGCGGAATGATGCCGTCATTCGCCAGCGCGTCGGCATCAGCAGCGACCACATCGAATACAACATCGATGGCAGACTTTTTCACATCCATCTCGCGCAACGTAAACACGACCATCGTCTGGCGCTGTTCGTCACAAACATTGAGCAGATACTGCATCTTTAGCGCCTCCGTCCGCCCCAACCCCGACTGGATCTGAACATTCCACCGGAGGAGGAGCCCAGTCCCGATGATGAGCGCCTGCCGCCCCACATCGACCCGGAAGAGCTTGACGAACTGGAAGAGCTGCCGCCGCCGAACAAGCTGCGGCGCGGCGCAGTCGATGCGGAAGAGCCCATACTGCCGAATTTATTGCTGCTGGTCAAACCGCCGTTGGAATTGGTTTTGAATCGTGAGAAGAAGCTGCTGTTAGATGACTTGGTTGCTTCATACTGCGGCGTCGCTCTATAAAGATCACGGTTCTGTTGCAAGTAGCCGACGTGCCGATAGGGCGTGTAATAGCCGCCGCCCCACCCGTTCATCAAGTGCGAGATGAGGAGCATCTGCAGGATCGGGTTGTCGAGAATACTGTGGTGTCCTTCGTAATATGTGCGTCCTCCACCGTCAGCGACACGGTAAGGCATTTCGTCTTTCACTGCTTCCCCGGTCTGCTCAATTGCGAAGAGCTTTTCGTCACCAGGTTGGAAACCGTCTTTATTGACCTTATTTATATAACCGGTGACAACAAGCTTGTTGTCGTTGCGCGTGGCGTCGATCGACACCACATCTTTGCCCTCGTAAATCTCATTCACTCGTTTTTCGAAGGCACCCATCCAGGTGTTGAAGTCTTTGCCCTTCGTATCCCAGAAGGCTTTCTCAACGGCTTCCAGGTTGATCTGTTGATTGGAACCTTCGATTTTGGGCGAGACATAGTGTTCTGTCGTCGACGACGTGCATGCCGCAAGCAGAGTGCCGGACACTAATGCCAAGGAGATTGGAAGGATTACCCAGTTTTTCATTGTTCCTCCATCGACGAGTACGATCTCACCGACGCTCGAATTGACGAATTACTACCCGCGACTTTTGATTGCCACCATCATGATCTCAGCATGGCATCGTGCTGGTGGTTTTCCTGCAACATTCATGATCGGTTAATGCCGCCTATCGGTGACGTTATCAGGCGCTCCGATACGGAGGCTCTCTTGGATTAATCGGCTGCAAAGCCCGGACACCTTGACATATTAGCTAGAAATAACAGCCTGACCGTAGTCAAGATATACTCAAACCTAACATCATAAACATTTTCTTGAGATGAGAATAGTCTTTGGGTTACATTATGGTGTACGAGGTGTCCCTTACTAAAGCAAACGGACGAGATTCGGGCACAGCGTTCGGGGATGAACAAAATAGGGTTTGCAACCAAGAATTTTGTGGATTCATCCTTGGGGTATGATGCAGATAAGTGAATGTTAAGGAGGTTCGAAAATGGATCTTGATTTCTCTATTTTTAGAGATCCCTGGGTGTACGTAAGTGTCTTGCTTATGCCGTTGGCAATCATCGGTCTGGCAAAGAGTTGGAAGACTTTCAAGGACAAACGCGCGGAAAGAGATGCCGCCGCGAAACCCCAAAGCTAACAACAACGAGGCGGCCGCTGTCTGAGCGACATGCTGAGCACTGCTATATAAGCAGTGCAGTTGGCATTTGGTCTGCTAACTTCAAACAGGGCCGCCTTCGTTTTGCGCGTTTTACAGGGAGAAGCCCAAATCTCCATGGGTTCAGAATTGAACGTCGGCGGCTGCCGATACACAGCAGAAGATGATCCTCTCAAGTTGCTCGCCGTATTGAGGCGACACATGGACCAAACGTTGAGCGACTCTGTTTTGCTCAGCGATATCGAGCTGTTTACCTTGAAAAGCTGGCTTCTCGCTCACGCTGAGAGCATGTCACCCGGAAAAGCCGTCTGGCTGGAAGAGACTGTGGATGGCTCCACCTATAAAGTGGTGGCAGCCATCGGCAGGACCGAGGACGGAAGCACCATAGTCTGGCACGAGCCGCTGCCCTGGCCATTCGGATTCACCAATCGTAGCGAGCGCTTGAGTTGATTCAGCCTTACATCCAGTGGCGATAGTGACTTTTGGCCGGCGCGCTTCCGGCAGTCAACGGCACGACAGAATCGGTTCCGCTTGGAATGCCGTACACATGCGGTTGAGTTTCATCGCCAGCCAAGCGCATATTCGATAGGAGAAGCAATTTCCAACTGCCCTTGTTGTCGAGTTGCTGCACATTGTTTGGATAAGTCGCGGTCAGCTCGTCTGCATCGGCACGTTTTGCCAAGACCAGAAGCGGTTGCTTGTGCATAGGATCGACAGCAAAACGCTTCGCATCGTACACACAGTCGACCGGGCGTTGTAGGTTGTACATCATCGCCGGGCTAAACGATTTATAGATAGCCAACTGTCCGCTGCGTTGCTGCACCTGCGCCGCCATATAGGCAAGGTCTTGCTGGGACATTCTGTAGCCGATTTCAAAACCCAACGGCGTCAAGAGAGCAGTTGAGATCAACATCGTGGCAAGGGTGGCGTTGATACCAAAACTGACCCGTTCAGCTCGCAACAAAGAGTACTGAAAAAGAAAGCCGAATGCCAGCACTGCCAACCCCGACAGACCCATCGTTGTGAAAAGCGCCGGCAAATTCTTCATCGTGCACGTCAGGCTGACGGCAGCAAATACCGCCACGGAAGGACCAGCGACAGCCAGAAGCAGACAGACGTTGCGCCATACGGCTGGGCTTCGGTATGCGGACAGAGAATGTGACCACTTATCGAGCGTGGCACCAATCAGCACCGCCATCGGTGCCAAGAGAGGCAACGCTGCCAGATGTCCTTGCTCGATCATCGGCAGCCAAACCAAACCAGCCAGGACAAAGCATGCAAGAAATGTCAGCGCCTGTCGCGTCTCTACACTGGCGCTACCGTAGTTGCCGGTGAGCCCGTCTTTCAGCGCGCTCGGCAAGAATAAGACGGAAGGCAATAATCCCGCCATCGCTATCATCAAGGTGCCCCACGGTTGCGAGGTTTCTCCCATCAAGCTAGCGAACTTCGGCATCGATTGCGTAAAGTACAGACTCGTCCACTGACCTTGACTGGCGATTGCAGCGGCGCAGAACCAAGGTGCACAGATGGCGCCAAACCAGAGCAATCCGCGCTTTAACTGCAATTTCCTCAAGAGAGCGTCAACGCGAACATGACTGGGTCGAGTGACAGCGACGTATAACAAAATGCTGAAAACGAAGAAGAGCAACGCCACCGGACCCAGAGTCAAGACAGCCAGGGCAAGACCGGCATAGAATACAGGCGACCATTTTTTGCGTCCGAGGAAAACACTTTGCACGAAAGCGAAAAGACTGGCAGATATCAATCCGGCGAATACTGTCTGGGGACCAGACAAACGAGCCATGATCACAACTGCCGGCGCGCAGGCGAACAGTATTGCTGCAAACAGTGCCGGCTTGCGGCCAACGAGAGTGCGGCCAAGAAGATAGACGCAGAGTACGGACAAACTGGCAAACACAGCCGACCATACTCTGGCGGCGAAAAGACCGATGCCGAACATTTGATAGGCACCGGACACCAACCAGTCAAATAGCACCGGTCGGGTGAAGTCGATTTGAAAGTTCAACTGCGGCAACAAATAATTACCGCTATCAACCATCTCGCGAGCAGCCTCCGCAGATGAGGCGTCAAGCCCGTCGAGCAGCCCGCTTGCACCCAAAGCAAAAAAGTAGAGCGAAGCGCATACGATCAGTAGAAGGGCACCGTCCACCCAATACTGACCCCGTCCCCTCCACAAGACACCCACAGCGGGATTCGGCGTGCTTTCGGCAACGGCTGGCTTCGTTCTTACGATAGTTGCGGTCGGTCTGATCAATGATTCCGCGGTCGTGCTCACTCGAGGCGCTCCCCTGCTCAGTCTATGTAGTTGATAAGAATCGAAGTACTGGTAGTGTAAGTGAGGAGTTGTTTCCAAAACCGTAAATTGGTGAGGTATAAGGATCTTGCTTACAACTCTTCAAAGGCTGAATCGGTCTGCCATTGCGGGTTTGCCACGTTGTCGCCACAGTGCGGTAATTCCCACTTATGGCGCGCGCAAGCAGGGGGAAGTCCTCTTCGCACTGACCAGGCAACACTTGCTTTCACTGATGATTAGCGGCATTTAAGCAAGCTCGTGATTTTTGCGCCTGCTGATTGGTTTCGAATCAATCACAACATAGACTGTGAAACCGAGAGAGGAAGCGGCGCATCATCGCTCCTAGTAAGTTGACCGTCGGGGCGCGGAGTAAATTTTCTTGCTGTAATGCGGGGAACTCAATAATCAGCGAGCTCGTCTGTTCGCCCGTAGCCAAAGAGAGCGCTAGCTCTAACCAGGCGACCGATCATCCCATCCAGTGGCGTTTGTAACGATCTACGGTAGAGCCTGAGCGGCCACTCAGCCGATCCCGGGTATTAACTAACCGTGCAACTACGCCCCTGTAATTGCGCTCACTGTTTGTGCAACGCGTAAACGTTGCACGAGGATCAACTGATGTCTATAAAAAAAAACCTCCTGCTCGCGACTGTCGCTGTTGTGTGCAGTCAAGCCGGCGCCGCACTGGCTGTCGAGACCAGTCCTGCGGACGCAGGGCACCAAACAGCACCAGGTGTGAAAACGACAACAACAGCCATGCAATCGTCAACGACAACCGTGGCGCCGTCAGTCGCTCAAACAAAGAAGACGGAGAAATCCATTCCGGCGCAAGCAGCGCTTCAGTTGCACAAGATGTTCTCAGGCATGGCATCTTTTTATGCTTCCAAATTCCACGGTCGCCGCACTGCATCCGGTGCAACCTATGACCAGACTAAACTGACGTGCGCCCATCGCACTCTGCCGTTCGGCACCAAGCTCTTAGTGCACAATCCAGCCAACGGCAAGTATTGTGTCGTCACCGTCAACGATCGCGGACCGTTTCACGCCAAACGCGTGATGGATCTCTCCGGCGCCGCGGCCAAACTTCTGGGAATAAAAGGCGTCGGCAACATCGTCTGCTACACCGGTAAGGGCCTCGATAATCCGCACTCGATACAGCACGCTCTGTTAGACAGCTCGATCACTGCTGTTGTGTCGTCTGCTGACACCCGCCATTAATAGTGTCAGTGGCGTCATCGCTTTTCGCTCTATCGTCTTGCCGATGCCTGCCTCGGACTCGCTTGTGGTGAGGACGGGAAAGGCCGCCATCGTCGCTCGCCAGTTTTTTTCCGGAGCGTCCGTGTTCTGTGAACTTGAGATGAAGGACTTCCGGCAGCCCGAACAGAGTCGTGATGGGCGAAGCGAACGGGTTTTTCACGCCGACCTGATAGACGTTCAAACCGTCTTTGTTAAGCCAACGCGAGAAATCGCGCAGCTCGACCGACATATCGAGCGCATCGAGTACTGCGGTAAAACCAGTGATGTTGCGGATATTTTGCCGACCGGAATCCTCCACGACATCAAACGCCAGATCGCCCAGCTTCAACTGTTTCACCCACAACTTTCGCTCTTGCTTTTGACGACTCAACGAGATCGGCACGTCGGGCGGACCCTCGCGGCTGATCATGACCCGATTACCGTCGAGATGAACACTCGTCAGCGCAGTCACCATGTCGCCCACCGGTTTGCCAAACTTCTTGGTTGCTTTGATCGGCGCCTGCTCGACCGCGTTCAAGATGCGATCGCCGAACCCACTTCCGTGCGAAAGAACAATGCTTTCATTATCTTCGCGCGTCAGTTTAACGTTGCCGTCATCGCATCGTTCAATTGTAGTAACACCAAGAAGAAACCGGCGCATATCGTCTCCTACCGGATTGCCGCTGATCGCTTCCACCGCGCGAGCGAAGCCGTCGTTGCCGATGCTCAACTGTTTTGACCACTGCGGCAAGAGCGGTTCGCTTGCATTCTTCGCAGGCGCAGTCAAAGGCTGAGTAAGTTCGGTTGGCGCCACGTCTGCACTCGTTGGGCACGAGGCTGCCTGGAAAGCCGGAATAGTTGCGGCAAAGACAAGCAGCAGCGAGAATTTCAACGCCAACTGCACTTCACTTACCGGCATCAATCTTCATCGGCACGAGCAAATCGTCGGCGGCTGCACCGTTCATGAGAAATGCCATCTGGCTGGGCGCCTTGGCAAAGCCTTTCGGTGCAATGAACTCAGACTGTTCTACTTTTGTCCGTTTGGCCACGGTTGTATCGATATCAATCAGCTTCTTCACCTCAGTGCCCCTTTGTCGATAACGATGCTCTCGCATCGGTATATATAACTCGGTCGTGGCGCCGCGCGACAACCCTTTCGAAATCGCAGGCGGAAACACGACATCGGCAGCGTACCAGATCTCTCTTCTGGGACCATCTAGTGGTCCATAGACTGACTTGTCCTGTATAGAGTCATGCGGGTTCTCTGCTTCAACGCCCTTATACTGCCGCACAATCCGCTGCGGATAGATGTACTGAACGCACTCATGACCGGCGATCGGTGTCGTCGCCCCGCGCACCATTCCTGTAATATTACCTTTCAATCCCGCCGGCGGCGCGCCTCGGTGATAGAGAGCATCGCTTCCCAACAGCATGCGCTGCAACTCTTCATTGGTGAACGGATAGAAAGTGCGACTGGTGAAATTGTATCCGGTCAAGTGCCAATCAGGTTCATTGGCAATCAAGGCCAGCCCGGCGGATTTGAGATCCCACTTTATCGCATGATCAGTGACCAGCAAGCGAATGTCACCGAAATCGTGATTGTGCTGTATCAACAACCAACCGGTCGATTTCGTGGAAGCATAAGCGGCGCAGTGCGAAAGCGCGACAAAAAGAGAAAGAATGAAAACACACTTTTTCCACACGATGCACGCAATTCCCGCTGCCGCTGTGCGATCTACGTTCCCTACAGCTATTGCTTCAAAACGCGGTGGACCACAAGCGAGCGTTAACAAATCGGGCTTCCGGGCATCATAATGGCAGAGGGGAGAGCCCTTTCCGTGCATTCAGAAGACGACAAAGCAGAGCTGATTAATAAGGAGCGCCCCAGTGCGCCCCAGTTAGATTCGTCCTTTCAGATCGAGTTGGACACTCAGTCAGACGATGCCAATCGCGAGTTTAACGACCCTAATGTCGGCAAAGTATTTGCCGACCGCTACACAATCATCTCGGTGCTCGGGCAAGGCGGAATGAGCGTCGTCTATCTCGCCAGGCAATCAGGCATCAACAGGCTGATTGCCCTGAAGGTGTTGCACAGACATCTGGCAGCGAAGCAGAGCACCTATTTGCGCTTCGGGCAGGAGGCGCAGGCTGTCAGCGTTTTGCATCACGAAAACATTATCGGTGTGCATGACTTTGGTATCACGCCCGATGGCAATGCATATCTGGCCATGGACTACGTCCGCGGTCAGCCTCTCGAGCGTCAGCTCGCGTCAAAAGGGGCACTGCCGACGGACGTCGCCGTCGACATATTCATACAAGTCTCGGACGCATTAGCGCACGCGCACAGTAAGAAAATTGTTCACAGGGACTTGAAGCCGAGCAACATAATGTTGACCGAAAGTCCTCATGGAATGAAAGTCAAAATAGTCGACTTCGGCATCGCGAAGGTGCTGCAAGATTTGGAAGAAGTGAAGGTCAAACTGACGCAAACCGGAGAGGCTGTCGGAAGCCCACTTTACATGAGCCCAGAACAATGTCTTGGACAACAATTGGACGCGCGCTCCGATATATATTCTTTCGGTTGCGTTATGTACGAAGCGATCACCGGCAGAGCGGCCTTTGCGGCAGAGAGTGTCTTCGGCACACTGTTCAAGCAGACCAATGAAATGCCGGCAGGCTTCGCCGCAGCCAATCCTGCCGTCGCTAAGAACGGTCAGCTGGAGCGCATAGTCTTTAAAAGTCTGGCTAAAGATCCTAATACTCGTTATCAATCAATGATGCAGCTGCAAAAAGATCTTCTTGCCTTGCGCAGAGAAGAGAAGCGCTCACCTCTCTCCATGTTGCGCGACTTCTTAGAGCTGTGGCACCTCAAGAGCGCTCCCGGTTTGATGCAAACCCCGCAGATTGGCAAAGTTCACGGTGCCATGATTCTTGCAGCGGCGCTCACTGCCATCGGTGTCTTTGCGTTGGTCTACATTGAGCAACTTCATCCCTGGCAGCCGTTAACGCAGATGCCCTTGTGGCAACGTTATTCAGACAGCGATCTGCAGCGAAGCGCTGCCCCAACGACAGCACCGTCAAAGCAAGCCGACAATGCCGAGGACAAGGCGACGCGCAACAGACTGATGGGCATACTCGGCAGTGTCACCTACCACAACGAGGGCGAAAGCGAAGATCGCAGCGCTTTCATCAAGACGAATTTGGACCTGGGCAATAGCGATCGTGTGCAGGGCAAATACGAACCTGCCTTGAAATTCTATCAGCGCGCTTTTACCACGGCGCGGAAAATGCCGAGAAACAACCTGACTGACGAAGACCAGCTGTGGCTGCAAACCGCGCACTACGAATCAGCAAACTGCTACTATTTCAATAACCCTCCTGACTTTGCTCTCGCACGCAGGCATTACGAAGCAGCGATCCAATCGATGTCGCAGAGTGATTTCGTGCATTATCAGCTTTCGTACGGCAAAGCATTGCTGCGCTGCGCCGACTGTTTCTATTACACGAAGCAACCCGACCAGGCGCTGTTAATCTTGAAACGGCTGTTAAAAGACAGCGAATCAGCAGATGTGCTTCACCTGCAGATTCAAGCAACCAGCGTCAACTCGATCGACGCGCCCCTATTTTGGTGCAAGCTTGCCGATGCCGAGGCGCTGTCAGGTAATTGGGAAGCGGCTCTGAGCCTCTACGCCAACTGTGAGAACGCCTGGAGAGACGCGCCTGCGGAAGAACTCGCCGTTATCAAAGCAGAGGAGAGTGAGGCTGAGTTTAGGCTCGGGCATAAAGATCTCTCCCGGCGCGATTTCGAAGAAGCGGCAAAACTACTTAAGGACACACCGCCGAAATCCGACATGCGGTTGGCATATCTATACAGACAACGGGCTAACACGCTCTGGCGCGCGGGGGATTATATCAATTCTCTGCGTTTGCAGGCGCGGGAATCAACTTACCGCTAAAACTACTGCGCGATCTTTCCTGTGCGTATGAAGGATGCCACTCTTTTCAAATCGCTGACGAACGCTTCCATCTGCTCGTGGCGCGACTCCTCATCTGGCGCCCGGAGAATGGAGGAAGGATGAACGGTTGCCATCATATATGGTGCGCCATCGCTCTCGATAAACTCGCCCCGCCGCTGCGTCACCTTGAACTTGTTGCCGAGAAGTGCCTGAGCAGCCGTTGCTCCCAGGCAGACTACCAGATCCGGCTTGATCTCCTTTATCTCTTCATCGAGCCATGGATAACATGCATGCACCTCGATCGGACGAGGCTTCTTGTGCAATCTCCGCTTGCCCTGCCATTCGAACTTGAAGTGTTTCACCGCATTGGTGAAGTACGCCTCGCTCTTGCGGATACCAGCTAATTCCAACGCCTTGTCGAGCAGCTTGCCCGCCGGACCAACAAACGGCAGTCCCTCTTTATCTTCCCCATCACCTGGCTGTTCGCCGACGAACACAACTTTCGCATGAGCATTGCCGGCACCAAATACGGTCTGGATGGCGAACTTGTACAGGTCACAACCCTGGCACGCCTCGGCCGCTCTTTTCAACGATTTTAACGATTTGTTTTCCGGGATAAACTGCGCCGCTGAAAGTTCAGCCGTTTTCTGTTTTGTCATCGCTCAGCTCGAGTTGATGCCCGCACAGACGGTGTGTCGAAAATCCTGGCGCAATGTTCCGCCCAGCAATTATTCGATGCACTCTTCAATAGGCATGGCCGCAGCTAATTTGCCGCGCTTTTCGTCGATACGAAACAGCAGCAGCACACCCACGACAAAAAATAGACCCGTGACGATGACAGCCATGCGGTCATTGTTCTGACTCAGATACGTGACCGCGCCAAACGTCATGGCGCCGACGCACGTCGCTAATTTGACCGACATTCCCCAGAGTCCGAGAAATTCACCTGAGCGCCCAGGTGGTGAAAACTGCGCCACGAGCGCCCTTCCCACTGAACCACTAGCGCCCATCGCCAGTCCGACGAGATTGCCTGCCACCCAGAAGTGCCACTTTTCCGTGCCAAATGCGGCAATGGCCATAGCCATCATCCACACCCCGAGCGCTCCGGCCAGTGTGCGGACAGAACCGGCCCGGTCCTGGATGTAGCCGAAAAGTCCAGCTCCTATCGCAGCCGTAACGATGACCACGAGTATAAGTACATTCGACTCTGCCGGAGTAAAGCTGTAGACCTTTTGCGCATAGACCGACGCCATGTGGATGATCGTCTGCGTACCGCAGCTGTAGACAAAAAGCGTGATCAAAAAATTGAATAGATCGCGGTAGTGCCGTGCATGCTTTATCGTCTGCTTCAGTCGAGCGAATCCGACCGCGATGTAGTTGTGGCCAGCCGCGTCAGGATCAGGGACCGCTCGCTCCTTCAAGAACATAAAGGTCGGAATCACCGCTATCGCGAAAAACGCGGCGCACAAAACCATGACGAATGGTACGTACTGGACCGGTTTCATCCCTTGCTTCTGGGCCCAAAACATATATAACGAGCAGACTCCGAGCGAGAGCAATCCACCGATATAACCGGCGCCCCAACCTAATGCGGAGATTCTGCCCATGTCGTCCTTGTGCGCCAGCTCGGGCAAAAATGCAGCCACGAGGTCTTCGCCTGTGAACAGGGCGATATTGGCGATGGTCATCAGACTCATCGAGGCAATATACTGCCCCGGCCCGACAAAGAAGAGAAGCGCGGTGGCCAGTATGCAGAGTATAGTACTGAAGAGCAAGAGCTTTTTCTTCGCACCCGTAGCATCACAGATGGTGCCAATGATGGGAGCAGTGATTACGATTCCCAAACTGGAAACACATATGACAATCGTCAACAGCACGGTGCCGAAGCTGTCGGGCTTACCCGGGATGTGGCCGGCGATTGTGCGAACGAAATAAGCGTTATATACGGCGGTGGCAGCAACGGTGGCATAGGCGGAGTTGGCTACGTCATAACAAGCCCACGCCAAAATCTCGCCGCGCGTCGCCGGCGGAAACTGAGTTGTCTGACGCTCTAGCTGTTCCGTCATTTACCGGCTTAGCAGTATGTCACGTTCAGGCAAATCATGCCACAACACGGCTGCAGACGCGTGATCAAACAAAAATAAACCGGCCTCAAACGTAACCCCGCTTGGTTGGTAAACTAGGGTGACGTAAAGCGAGATGGGTATGGCACGAAAAAATTTCACATTTGTTGGGGTAACGGCCGCAGCGACACTGATGCTATCGTCAACGGCTGGCGCGCTCTCAGCCGGGTCGCTTAAAGATACCGTGGCGCTGATTCCGGACAGCGAGTCAACCTCGACCGTTCCTCAGCAAGAGATGGATGCTGCGTCGAGTCGGGCCACACTTCTTGCCGACAATCAAACCGATCAGTGGTCCAGCCATCTGGATTTGGGCGAAAAGGCTTATAAGCAGAGGGCTTTCGCGGTTGCCGAGAAGGAGCTTCTGGAAGCGCAAAAATTAGCTGAGGGCTTCACGCAGCCAGATGACCGGCTCGCCAAGACCTTGAACGATCTCGGTCTGGTCTACGACTGCGAGCAGCGGTTTGCAGACGCAGAAGCTGCCTATCTCAGGGCGATCGCCACGAGAGAAGCGGCGCTCAGTAAGGAGGCGCCCACTCTGGTTGTCCTGCTTGATAATTTGGCCATCCTCTATCGCGAGCAGAAGAAGTACGAGCCGGCTCAGGCTCAATATCAAAGAGCTCTGGCGATCCGCGAGAAAAGTGACGGTGCGGACAACATTGTCACGGCGAAATCGATCAATAATTTAGCGCTCGTTTTGCGTGAGCAGAAAAAATTTGCCGAGGCGGAACCGCTATTGAGGCGCGCGCTGGCCATTGAGGAGAAGGCGTTGAAGCCGGACGATGCGAACATCGCCGTCGGCCTGAACAACCTGGCGGTCGATCTTCGCGAGCAAAATAAACCTGAAGAAGCGCAACCGCTCTACGAAAGAGCATTGGCCATCAGGCAGAAAGTGTTCGGTCCCGAAAGTGCGGAAGCAGCAGCTAGCTTGAACAATTTGGCGGCTGTCTACATCGACCAGGGCAACTTTGATGCTGCCGAGCCACTTCTCGAGCAAGGACTGAAGATCCAGCAAACTCTGCAGAATAACAGTGAAGGCATAATTGTCGCCTCGAATAACCTGGCGCTTCTGTACCGACAGGAAGGAAAGTACGACGAAGCGCATCAGCTCTACCAAAACGTGCTCGACCTTTTGCAGAAAGACAGTAGCGCAAAACCTGAGCGTGTAGCGAAGGCTATGGAAAACCTGGCCGTACTCGCACGCGAACAAGGCAAATATGATCAGTCTGAACAGCTTTCGCAACAGGCAATCGCCATGCGGGAGAAGGCAGGACAAACCGACGAGCCTGACTTTGTCAGCTCGATCCAAAACTTAGAACAGACAACGCGCGCCCAAGGAAAGTTCAACGAGTCGAACCAACTTCTCGATCGGGCAATGAATTTGCAAAAGAAACATTTCGGTGACAGCTCACCTGAAGTAGCAACGACGATCAACGATGAAGCGCTGCTGGCAGCAGAACAGGCTCAGCAAGAGGGAGCGGATGCCACAACCAAACAAGCGCAGTTGGACAAAGCAACAACCTTGTTCAAGCAGGCTTTGACCATACGCGAGAGCAGCCTGGGCAGCGAGGATCCGCTGGTGGCAGTAACACTCAACGATCTTGCCAGAGTGTATCGTTTGGATAAACAGTATCCTCAAGCGGAGGCGGCATACAAACGCGTTCTCACTATCAGAGAGCACGCCTTCGGCCCAGATGATGCCAGCGTGGCGGCAACATTGCGAAATTACGCTCTCACTATGAGCGAAGCAGGCAACGAGCAAGAAGCCGACAAATTGAACGCGCGCGCCGCAGCGATCGAAGCCAAATCAGTGAGCGCCTCAGGCACACAGCCGCAATAAGATAAGTCCGTTTCAACGGGCGCGTACAACGCGCCCTACGGTTTGTGGACCAACCCAGCTCGACATCAAGGTTTCAGTTGTCCGACGGCGACAGCTCCATGGCGGCGCGGAGCGCCGCGCTCCTGACGCGTCCGTACGAACAATCGCAACGGATTACTTAGCCGCCAAGACCGTGCAGTTCAAGAAGGCGATGCCGCCGAGAAGAACTCCGGCGCGGCGCGCCGCTTCGCGAGAGAGATCCATGACGCGGTTTTTCGCATAGGGCCCGCGATCGATCACTTCGACAATCACCGATTGTCCGGTGCGCGGGTTTTCCACAAGAACTTTGGTGCCGAACGGAAGCGTTCGATGAGCGCAAGTCAGTTTGTTCATGTCGAAGATTCGCCCCGAAGCGCTTTTCTTACCGTGAAACGGAAGGCCATACCAGGAAACATTGCCACTGAAGGATTGTCCTTTCGCCTTCTGCGCGGACGCTGGAACTTCCTTAGCCTGGCCCGACTTGTCTTTTTCAGCCAGCTCGGGTGTATTGGCAGCCAGAGCGAGCGGAGCCGCTTCGTCACCAGCTACGACAGCATCAGTTGCTACTTCCACTTCTACGGCCGCGCGTTCTGGAGCATCAGCAGCCAATGCACTGGGGGCAGCTACGGCAAAACCAGCCACAAACGACAGCAGAAAAGCACTAGAACGAAAAACGTCCATTGAAAACCGACCTTTCAGACCGCGACAACGCTCAATCTAACAGATCAGCTTGTTAATTGACATAGCACCAGACTCGGTGCAATTTTCTTGGCAAATTAAAACCGCCCCTCTTGGAGGCGGTTTCCTGCATCGAAAACTTGTTGAACTTTAAGCAGCGTTGCGTTTTGGTTCGCCAAAGGGAATTGGCTCATTGCGCGTTCGAGAGACTTCGTAATCCTCGATGCAATGCAACAACTCTTTCCACTGCACCTTGAGAATTCGCTTCAAATCACGCGGCAACTCGTCAATCTTCGCTGAAACCTCGCTGGAAATATCGCTAATTTCAGGATTGCTCATGGTTTCATCCTCTAAACGAGTAACGTGGCTAAGGACAACGATGCCGACAAGAAAGTTCCAAGAATTTTGCCTTTGCCGTGCAAATGCGCTTCGTCGCTCGGTTCCCCGGGCGCAGTGCACTGATTGGCTTTAGCCACCTAGTCAACCAGCTTGGCGAAAGTCTTTGTTGAAGAAAGCAAAGACGACTTCTCCTAAGCTATCCCCTTTGTTGAGCGATTTGATCGTGCGTTCGGCACTTGCAGCCACTGCTGGGTGCTCGTCTTCGCACAAACTCTCCAGAATAAACATCGGCAGGTGGCGATTAGCTGCAAGCTTCTGCCGTACGCGCGGCTCGGTGTCCGAAGCAAGCTGCCAGATGATCGGTTCGGTCAAACCAGGGTTAGATGCCAAATAGGTTCGCACCTTCACAGATGAGTGCGACGCGAAAATGGCAAGCTCATCCGCATCTAGAGTAACTTCGGCAGCGCGCCGGCACATTTGCACTTCGTCCAGAGCTTGAAACTCGCTGCCTGTAGCAGATTCACTGATCTCCACTTACCCCTCCACGCCACGATGGGCAACCCAGCTTCAGCATGGGCTCCAATTGCCGTCATATTCATCAACAACTCACTGCATGAAGTAAAGCCTCTTTAAAAGGTTCCCCAAGCCAGACCGGCCGGCAGTAGAAGGCTAAGGATGAGCTTGATCGGTTGCCTCAAAGTCATGTATGTAGTACAACTTTTGTCGCGCAGCGAACCTAAACTGCCATGCTCTACGTCGAACCGTTGAGTACATCAAGGAAATAACTTTATGCGAATCGCCCAGCTGGCCACCAATGTCGAGAGCGTTCCCCCGGAGGGATACGGAGGCACCGAGTTGGTAGTGCACCTGCTCACCGAAGAGTTGATCAAACGCGGGCACGAAGTGACACTATTCGCCACCGGTGATTCTCGCACGAGCGCGCGGCTCGTATCGGTCACCGATAAGGCCCTGCGCGTAGACGATCGATACGGTCGTGCTCAGTGGCAAGCGTTCGATATTCGCTTGCTGCTGAAGCTGGAAGAGATGCAAGATCAATTCGACATCGTGCACAATCATCTGGGATGGCAGGCACTGCCCGTGCTCGACCGCCTGCGTCGTCCATCGGTGACAACCAACCATAATCCTATAAAACCGTACGCGGAAGATATCTACTTCGCCTTCAAACATCTGCCATACGTGGCACTGAGCCAGGCTTATAAACGGCTCAACCACGGCGATATGCTCAACTATGTCGACGTCGTTTATAACGGCATCGACTGTGATCAGTTCCTATGCGGCAACGCTCAAGAGCGTGACTTTTTGTTGTTCATTGGTCGTCTTGGCCGCGCCAAAGGCACAGCCGATGCGCTCGAGATTGCCCGTCGACTGAATCTGCCCATCAAGCTGGCAGGAAAAATCGACGACAGCGACATGTCTTACTTTAAAGAGGTTCTTGAGCCGCAGCTGCAGACAGCGCAAGCCAATTTCGTCGGCGAGGTTGATTTCGAGCAGAAGCGTAATCTATATAGTCATGCAAAAGCAGTGGTTTATCCGGTGCAGTTCGAAGAGCCGTTCGGTTTAGTGATGGCGGAAGCGATGGCGTCAGGCACTCCCGTCCTTGCCTACAATCGAGGTGCTGTGCCTGAGGTGGTAGCGAATGGTGAAACCGGAGTAGTTGGCGCCACAATTGATGATTTGGTAAGCCGATACTCGGAAATCGCTTCTATTGATCCAGCCCATTGTGCGCAATACACGCGCGAGCGCTTCGACAAGCGCTGCATGGTGGACGCTTACGAGGCGGTATATAAGCGCATCCTCAGCACCAGCCCCGCCCTCGTCAGGGCTTAATATCCGGTGCTTGCGAAGACGCCGAGTCCTTAGCACTACCTCAGCGGAGGTAGCCAACGACAGAAAACGAACAATACCGAGGTATCTATTCGATTTTCGCGGAACAAATCCCCATACTCGTGCGCCTAATCAGCCGTCGACGGAAATGGAGGAAACTTCCGATGAGTATTTTAGGTTTTATTCTGTTCTTGATTGTAGCTGCGGTCTGCGCATGGATTGCTGAAGCCATCGTCCCCGGAGCTATCCCTGGTGGATTCTTCACATCGGCTATCGTTGGTATCATCGGTGCATGGATTGGTGAAAGCGCATTCGGTACATTCGGACCGGCTCTGGCTGGCGTTCCTTTAATCCCGGCAATATTAGGATCGGCAATCTTGATCTTTATATTGGCGCTTGCTTCACGTGGTTTCCGCAGGGTGTAACAGCCTGCTGTCGCGGCACTTAGGAGGTTCGCATGTTAGTGCAAGAGAGGCAACCTGTCTTATATACGTCGACCTCGAATGACTGGTCCGCGGCAAGCATCATCCTCGCTGGCGTCGTGGTGGCAATGCTCGGTTTTCTGCTCTATTACTTCAGCATCATGCATGCAGTCGAAATGACTAGATTGCCAGCAGGTCCGCCTCAGACGGTTCTCCACGAGATGAGTGCAATACCGGCTCCAGCACAGGTCCCTCACCCGGACGCCGCCACCAGAGCGAGCGCCAGGTGACTACCACGCGAATACCGGTTACATAAAATGCAACCGTAGCTCAATCACCTTGGGCATGCAAAATTCGAAGGAAGGATCAATTTGATCCTTCCTTCTTGTTCACGCTAATCAGAAAGAAAAGGGCGGTACCCGCGCACCGCCCTCTATATGTTTAGAGCAAACTTTCGCATTCAGAATTCCAATTCCACGTCGAACGACCATGGATTAGGGGCATCGAGCGTCAGTGAAGACTCAGTCGATTCGCCCCGCTCAAAAGCTTTCTCGCGGTTATGCATGTGCACGAGCAACTGCACCACTACCAGATCTATTAGTCCATCTTCCATACCGGCACTCTGTATCGCCGTTTGCTTCTCCCCGAACACTGTCACCTCCCGAGCGCTTCTTAGCTTCTCTATCTCTTTATCATGGCGATTGATCGCGCTGAAAGTTCCTTCTGAACGGCTGTTCGTTGAATGGGTGATGATAATGTGCAGTGGAGATCGGGATATATAGGGCATCTTGGGAACCAATCCCCCCAACATGTCGTCGAAAAGCCGAATTAGACTAAGGTTCGCAAAACGAACGATATTACGATCCTAGAACGGAGCCAACTTTTGAAGATCAAATGCATAGTAAGGAGGCTGTTTGAAAACCAATCCGATTGCGCCCGTACTACCGCAATCGAACAGCTGCAAGCCGGTTTTGATGAGAATACAAAACGCCTCTCAGAGTTAATTCGCAATGTTAGTTATGAAGAGAAAATCGAAATGGCAGCGCAATCTTGCCTGCCTGAACAAATCATCGAAGAGCTTGCTCACGACGATGCCGATGTGCGTTATGCACTAGCAGAGAGTGTGCAGACACCAGTTGATACTCTCACGCGCCTGGCACAGGATGGGAGCGCATACGTGGCGGAGCGTGCGGTCCGCACGATGATATGGATATATTACATGCGCTTCTGTCTCGAGGATTTGCTGATTCAAACACTGCAAATGAAGCAAGAAGAAGTTTTGGAGGCGGCGGCCATGAGACATGCGGCACAACCGAACAACCAGTCGAGCATTTACGAAAACATGCTTATTTACGAGCAGCGTACAGACAAAGAAGCTATAGGGTGGCTGGTGAAAGTAGCGGAGCATGCAAACACTCAGCCTGACGTGCTCGATAGACTTTCACAGCATCAGGCACCTGATGTGCGGATCGCAGTGGCAGACAATCCCTCGACTGAAGTTGCCATCCTGCATCGACTGGCGACCGATGAAAATGCGGATGTGCGCTACGCTCTCGCCGAGAATCACAACGTCGAACAAACTGTTTTGCTGATTTTGATGGGCGACGACAACCCATTTGTCGCCCAAAGAGCACAAAAGACCCTGCTGAGAGTTCGGCAAGGGCTCCTGGCGCCGGAAAAATTCACGCCACGAGAGCGTCCCTCTAAACGGCGCGCTCGAATGTAAAAAACATCATCTTCGTCGCTTATATGCAACATTCGCCAGACCCAGTGTGACATACTGCGTTTTCAAGGTCTGCTTGACTGGTATTTCTGACGATGAGCGTGGAACCAACCAGGAGCTAACCTCGTCGTTGCGCCAAGCGCTCAGCGTACTTTTGCCAAACTGAGCCATAGGCATGACTCCCACGACCAACAGGCTAGAAATGGATATAGTCTCCTACAGAGGACCAGGCGCTGCAGGCGGTGTTTCTTCAGGACTCGCTAATGCCTGGAGCAACGATCATCAACAGCGTTCTCACTGGTGGTTTTGCGCCAATCACGAGCTGAAGGTGCTGACGCATGGTGACGACCGCGGCAAGTTCATGGCGTTTATGCCGGAGGAGCTAGTCGACGGCCACTACAGCTACTGCAACGAATTCATCTGGCCCTTGATGCACGATCTTCCGGAGCATGCTGTATACAACGCCGAGAATCGCGCCCACTACAGACGCTTTAACGTCCGGTTTGCCGAGCACGTCTCTTCCGAGCAACGTGCACAAACAGTATTCTTCGTTCAGGATTACCAGCTGGCGCTGCTGCCCAGTCTCCTCAGTAAATCAACCGGCGGCTCCATAGTTTTCTGGCACATTCCCTGGCCGAAGTCAGTGCCATCGCAGTTCGTAGAGCCTATTTCCGAACTGGCTCGCGGACTGCTCGCCGCCAATCTCGTGGCCTTTCACACCGACGAATACGTGCAAAACTTTCTCACGTTCGTGGAAGAAAACCTGGCCGAGTACCAAATCGACGAACAGAGATTGTCCGTCGTCCCTGTCGCGGGCAGACGCAGTCCGTCGTTGATCGAGCTGGCAAATGTGCAGCCGCCGCAACAACCTTATGTGTTGCGCCCATACGTTCAATCAGCAGTGACACCGCCATCAAGCTGCCGTGTCGTGGCCAAGCCGCTCGGCATCGATTGCGAACTGTGGCAGCAGCTGGGCGATTCCGGAGACCCGAAGTCGGTGCAGGCGATTCTTCCTGATCACATTCTGCAAGAGCAGTTCGTACTCTCGGTCGATCGCGCCGACTACACCAAGGCAGTGGTCGAACGATTGCATATCATCGACAATCTCATGGAAGCACGTCCACAGCTGCAGGAGAGACTTTCATTCGTGCAGATTTGCGGGCGCAGCCGCTCCGGTTTGGGCGAGTTCGATGAATACTGGCATCAGTGCAACTCACTGATCAAAACGGTAAACGATCGTTGGCGCACTGCTAATTGGCAGCCCATACACTCCATCGAAAAACCGCTCAGCGCCGAGCAACTAGCTGTTCTTTATCGCCGCGCCGATGCCATGCTGGTCAACCCGCTGCGAGACGGTCTCAACCTGACAGCAAAAGAGTATGCGGCATGCCAGGGCGAAGACCCGGGAGTACTGCTGCTTTCACCAGCCGCAGGCGCCTGGCAGGAGATCGGACCTTACTGTCTGCCGGCACACCCGCACGATGAAAAACAGGTCATGGACTCGATCATGCGCGCCTTGACCATGCCGAAATCGGAATGCCGGTCTCGCAACGAGCTCACCAAGATCAAGCTAGAAAACAATTCATTGAACAGATGGTGGAGTTATTTTAGCCGGGCGGCGGATTACGTCGCGGTCGGACAGAATGTTCCGTTCGAAAAACCAGCAGCGCGGGTGAAGACGGCCTAGGTTATTTCGCCAGCGCCGGTGCCGACTCTCTTTCTCTCGCCACTTGAGCGAGCGAGTTTTCGAGCGCGCGCAAGAAGGTATCGCACTGAGCGCGATCGATAACGAGCGGAGGCTCGACGCGCAGTACCTTGGCGTTGATGTACGTGCCCGAGATGAGGATGTTTTGAGCGAAGAGGTGTTTGGCTACAGCGTATCCCACTTCGTTGTCGACGAACTCCATCCCCAGCATCAAACCGCGACCACGCGCATGATTCAAAATACCGTGGCTGCCTCGCGCAATCTCATTGATCTTCTCCAGAAGATATTCGCCGTGCTGGGTTGCTTTGCCAAGCAAGTCTTCTTCCAAGAGAACATTGATGGTAGCGATAGCAGCCGAACAAGCGAGGGGATTGCCACCGAATGTAGTGGTGTGGAGAAACGGATTTTCGATGTACTTCTCCCAGGTCTTGGCGGTGCCGACGCAAGCTCCAATCGGCATAACGCCGCCGCCGAAGCCCTTGCCCAGCGCCATGAGATCAGGGGCAACATCGTCATGATCGCAGGCGAACATTTTACCGGTGCGTCCCATACCGGATTGAATTTCGTCAAACACCAGCATGCAACCGAATTTGTCGCAGAGTTCGCGCACGGCGGCCAGATAACCGGGAGGCGCCACATTGATGCCGCCTTCGCCCTGGATCGGTTCGAGAACAACAGCCGCCACGCGGTCTCCTGAGAAGTCGCAGCTTTCAATCATTATTCTGAGCGCATCGATGTTGCCGAACGGCACGTGTGACCAGTGCAGCAAGGGAAGAAACGGCTCGCGGAAAACAGCCTTCGACGTGCCGCCCAGAGCGCCCATGCTCTTGCCGTGGAAGCCGCCGATAGCGCCGATGAAGTGATGCCTGCCAGTGGCAAGCACCGACATCTTCAAACAGGCCTCCACCGATTCGGTTCCTGAATTGGTGAAAAATGCGTACTGCAAGTCGCCTGGAGTGATGAGCGAGACGAGGTGCGCCAGGTAGGTGCGCAACGGATCGATCAACTCCTGTGAGTGAATCGCCTGGCGCTCTAGCTGATTGCGCACTGCCTGGAGTACCTTCGGGTGTCTGTGCCCGACGTTATAGATGCCGAAGCCGCCGAGCATATCGATAAACTCGCGCCCCTGCACATCGCGAAAAACGGCACCTTCATCGTCCCATTCGACCGATGTGTAGTCGGTAGAAACCGATTTACGATATTGGAGAAATCCCGCATTGACGTGGTCGGTCCAGTAGCGCACCGAATCATCGATTAACTTGCGGCGCTCCTGCTCCGACAGAGTCTTTTTGCCGATAATCTGCAACAACTCCGCCGACTGTTTTTCCGCCGCTGCGAAATCTTGTTTCATTTTTTGCTCCTGTGCGCTGAATCAGCGAGTGACGACACCATTTCCGCTCCGGCTCGCCGTCCTAGAGCCATACCGGGCAACACGCCGAGCGCACCCAGCCCCTCGATGGCAACGGCGGGAGCAGAGGTGCTCAACCGTTTTATCTCCGGAATCATATCAGCTGTGACGTTGAGATCAACAGCCCAGCAATAATCTGGTTGATGCGAAGCAAGCTGTGGCAGCCATTCTCGCGCCGCTTTAGCCATGTTGTGCCAGTATCGTTCGTCGCTCGCTCCGCCGCCAGCGCGTCCGTATTTGCCGCCGCTGACGGAGATAAAGCCGTCGCCAGGGCGATAGTCGTAATAAGTGAATGGCGCGGCATCTTGGAAGACCGGCAACTCATCGGGCAACTCGTTTTTGAACGCCAGCGCGAAGATTCTCGCATTGGCTTCCACAACGGGCCCTGTACAACGGATAATCGCACGCGCATGAACCTGTTGACCCCCCGTCAATGTCAGACACCAGGTTGAGCGTCCATTCTTGGCGGCAACTTCGTCGCGTTTAACTACCTCGGCACCGCCAAACAATTTCGCCCCGGCGTCTCTGGCTCGCCGTGCCAGAGTGGCGAGCAAGCTTAACGGATGCGCTCTTCCTTCATCGGGGAGAAATTGTGCGGCATGCACACCCTCGACGTTGAGCAAACCGTGACTGAGATTTTTAGCTTCTTGCGGTCCCATCAGTTCAGCGCGGAGATTGGCGTTGCGGCGCAGTTTGACCTCGACCGCCATGCGGCGTGCTGCCGTCGGACTTTTGGCCAAAAACAGAGAGCCGGTCCGGCGCGCCCTCAGCAAAGCTCCCTCCCGGGCAGCCTCGGCGAACACCTCTTCCGCCAGAGCAGCCGTTGCCGCCCACAGCTCGCCCGCCTGCGACCCAGGCTTGACAGCAGACAGAGGCATGTTGGCTCCGACGCAGACAATACCCGCATTCTGACCGGAGGCGCCCAATCCGATCAACGGCGCCTTCTCCAAAACAATCACTCGTGCCCCCTGAGAAGCCGCAGCCTGAGCAGCACTCAGCCCAGAGATGCCGGCGCCGATGACGGCAACGTCAAAACTGTCGCATTCGCCTAACCGCTCCAACTCTAACTGAGAGACGATTTTGGCGTCGACAGTCTCCCACCACGGCACTCGCGGCCGAATCGAAATGTTGGTGCCAGGCAGCATTTGTGCGGTCACAGCTATGCCTTCCTTCTCAACGACGCCGTTGCCGCGAGCTTACTCGCGCATCAAACATATGTTGCGCTGGGACGCGCATTCAGGGAGCTGTTGATAAGCCGGAATAGTAACTCTGATTGATAAGCGAATCAAGTGCGGGCGTCAGACGCGCTAGAATCTTGCTACCCATGCAGGAGGTGTTCATGAAACTGTTCAATGTCGTGACAACGATCGTGTCTCTCAGCGTTTGCGGCCAGATGATTACGGCAATGCCCGCCGTTGCCAAGAAATCATCAAGCTCGAGCGCCCAATCGACAGCGCCAGATGCGCAAAAGCTCTCACTCTCTCTCGTCAACATCACTTCGCCCGTCAAAGCAGGCGCTGACGCCACGGCCACTGTGCAAACGAGCGCCGACGCTCTCTGCAAAATCAACGTCAAATTGAAGTCCGGCGCGGCTAGCTCCAAAGGCTTGGAACCTACACATGCCGACAAGTCCGGCAAAGCCACCTGGAATTGGAAGGTGGCCAAGAATACAGCCGCCGGAGATTGGCCGGTCGAATTCACCGCCTCGCTCAAAGGCTCGAAAGCCTCGACTACAGGCACGTTAAAAGTGACGAAGTAGCCTGCGCGAATCTATATAATCCGCTCCGTCGTGGAGCTGGGCAGCTTGCGAGCTTGCCGCATAAGCGCCTACGCGAACTCCTCGTCTTATCGACGAGGAGTTTTTGTTCTGGATTGCGCAATAAAACTAACTGGCTACCACATTGCGGGTGGGGCTGCTCTTGCCGAACGAGCCGGCGATTACTTTGGCCGGACGTACGCGGTTGATCGTCTTATGCGCGCGACCGCTTACATAGCCATTTTCGTCGACGCTGAGAACGTTGAGCACCGGCAAGGGCACGTGGCAATTCTCGGCAAGCGCATAGCGCACGGTGGCTTCATGGTCGAGAACGAGAAACCATTGCGCGGCCATTGGTGTGTTGGCATTCTCAGCCACTGCACAGCGAATCGACTGGTGACGATGAAAAGCCAATTGAGCTAGAACGACAGCAGGAGTGCTATCTTGCTCGGCGATCCGTTCGAGAACTTTGACTTCAGCTTTGGGCGAGAGAATGTATTGAATGTAATCGAGCTCGTCAAATTCGCGCTGCATTCGCTGCACTTCAGCAATTTCAGAAAGTACGTTGGTCATCGGCTGAGTGACGGTCATCCGCTGTTCATGTGCATCGAAGAGCGAACTCGCCGCCGCGGGCAGCTCGCAGGGAGTGAGCGGCACCGGCTGCAGATCTTCCAGCACTTCGGCGACTTGCACGTCTCCCCACGGCAGAGTGCACTCCTGAATCTCCGGGTATTCGCTGTAGTCGGCGGTAATCGCCTGCTCTTTCTTATCAGCAGTGCGTTTGCGACGCGCGACAAGTTTGGCAAAACCGGACAGATCGTTTGTATCGGGCAGGAAAATAATATTCGAATCAGAGTCAGGCACAGTTGTTGTCTGCTCTTCTTCCAGGTCGGCAAGAGCAACATTCATTCCTACCGGTGCTTCCCGCTCCATTATTCTGCGATACAGATCGTCCTCAGCAATAGGAATTACCGTTTCAGTTTCTGCTTTTGCAAATGGGTTGCCAGCGAGCTCTTCAGTAATAATCAGGTGTTCGCCGGTAGTCTCTGCGTAGCGATCCAAAATATTCTTCTTCAAGTTAGATGAAACATACTGACAGAATTCATCGTTCATTTCCGGCATGGTAGCGCGGGTGGTGACTGTCGGTGAGGAAGCGGCATTGTAATAACCCATCACCCAGCGCGATTTGCTCTGGCGCTCATTGCCCTGGAAAGAGTTGCGGGGTAAGCGAGTTGCGCGCAAGGCGTCATCGTGTCTTTTGTATAGTGGATCGTGCGCGTGACGCGGCTGAGGCAGAGTTTGGTCAGCCCATTCGTCTGCTTCGGCGATTGGACGCACCGCAGTGGGTTGCGCCGCCGTTTCCTGTTTACGCTTACTAATTGCTGAGGCTGTCGCTCCTAACAGCTTTGCAATGAATTTAAACTCCATGATCTTTTCCCCCCAGAGATATTTGCCGCATCAGAACCGCGTCCGCCACGAAGGCGGATCTACAGATTTATGGATGTCACCAAGCAAACGACTGTTAAGCTCGTATTTGAATCATAAGCGAAAGCTAATGAGGGTGGAACTATGGAAAACCCTAGTGAAATAGCGACAACAATAGATAGGCCAGAAACCCTTGCGGAGAAGGCGATTCCAGTCGCAACACTGTCGCGTTTCAGTACACAATTTGCAGTTTTAACAGTACACGAAAGTCTACAACGGCCGTGTTGGAAAAGTGCCAATTGGCTGGTGGGAAAACCTGCCTGACTGGCGCGTAAACCTTATCAAATCGCCATCATCAACAGCGCAGTTGGCAGATGCCGATAACATTACACGAAGCAATCTATTAAATTGAATCGTTTCACAGGCGACTGCAAGTCGTCCACACTACATAAACTCTCACAGATAGAGCGGTTTCGCCTACTCACCGCCAGGGGCGTCTTTGCCGGCGCCCGGTGAAACTGCCTACATCTTTTCGTACCAGACCGGTCCGTCTTCTTCACCGGCAGCAGCTCCGGCTGCGACCTTCTCTTCGTCCGGTTCAGGGGTGTTTCCCAACTTCTCTAATATACGAATGTACAGTTTGCCCATCGTCGATCGTTGCTCGTCGGTCCAATCGCTTTGGCGAAATTGATCGAGAATCTCGAACACATCCTTGCGGCTACTGGCACTTTTCACGCGATTCAGCCATGGTGTCAAATCTTCAGCCATCACTCACCACCAATATATAGATGAACGTACTGTGCGATTTCTGATCTCTCTTCACAACAATCCCTCCACTAGTGCGCAGAAGCGCTTGTAAAGCAGATACTCATCAATTGTTGAAATATACCTCAACCGTTGGTCCGATAAAAGAGAGTTTCATAAATCCACCACACCAGGCAAGCAACGTGCCATACAGCCGACAAAGCGAATTCAACCCGAGCGCACTGGCACCACTTGCAGTGTCACATCAAATCGGCAGCCTGCTGACAAAAATCGATCACTCTGTTTTCGGCCCAATGACGATCGCTGTCACCACCGTTCGAACTGCGGTTGATAAATCCGCCGTGCCCTCCGTGCAGAGGTGCCAGAAGCCTGACATACGGTGACGCCTGCAAATATTTTGAGTCGAAAGAGTGAAAGGGCACAATCGGATCATCCTGGGCAGCAATGATCAAAGTCGGTATCTGAATGCGCTCGAGTTTTGTCAAAGCGCTGGCCTCTTTGTAGTACTCTGCCGCTCCCTCATAGCCGGCGTCCGGCGCCGTGAAGAGGTCGTCGAATGACCGTAGCCCTCTCACTTTAGAGAGTTTTTCCAGGTCATAGCGCTGAGGAAAGAGGGCCGACTTCTGCCGGATTTTCTCTTTCAGCCCCAAAAGAAATCTGATCTCGTAAAACCGGTTAAATCCAGTTTCGATCGCGGTCACAGAGGCGTCGAGATCGAGTGCCGGCGAGACAGCGGCCACGCCGGCCAGTCGGGATGCTGCGCCCTCAGCCAGTTCTGCCGCAGCTTTTAAAACGACATTGCCTCCAAGAGAGTATCCCACCAGAAAAATGGAATGAGAGTTAGTCACCGATTGAATGTAATCAGCAACCGCAATGACATCGGCACTCATGCCCGCGTTATACAGGGTAGGAGTTAAGTGCAAGGTGCCACCACAGTTGCGCAAATTCATGCGCACCACCCCCCAGCCGGCAGCCAAAGCCTTTCTTGTCAAACTGAGCAGGTACGGTGCCGAACTGCTTCCCTCCAATCCATGCACGAGTAAAAGTATCGGCGCTTCAGGCTTTCTCTGAGAAAGATGACAATGGAGCAGGACTTGACTGTCGGCAGCGACGTCGAGCAAAACAGCGTCGGGCGCCGGCGTCTGTCGATGCAGAGGAACATAACGCAGGGCCGGCACAATCGTCATTAGATGCGGATTGCACAATAACGGGTGCGGATTGAAAGCGACATCAACCATCGTTGATCACGGTCTTCAAAGCGAGAATGAGGGCATCAATATCAGACTCTTGCACGGAATAGTGGCAACTGATGCGCATACCTGTTGCTGGATTGCTATTGATGAAGTCCGGCTGTACCCAAATTTTATGCCGCTGCCAGAGGGCCTCCCGCAGATCTTTCACTTGAAGCCGCTGCGGTGAAAAGAAGAAGGTCAGCATCGCCGTTTTATATAAGATATCGGACAAGGGCGGCGTTCTGAAGGTAGGATTCAGCTCCTGGGCTAATCGCCGTCGAGCATAATCCACTAATTCAAACTGACGTTGTGCAACTGCCTCGGGGGTTAATTGCAAATAGAGCTCGCATGCCTGAGCCAGAGCTTCAAGCCGCACAACGTCGCTTGTTCCCATTGACTCAAAACGCGAAAGATCTTGCCAATCATTGTCCCGCAGATTGAAAAATTGATCGCCCAACCAGACGGGTTCCAACCTAGATACCAAATTCGGTGCCACATACGCAAAGCCAGTGCCGTTGGGTGCACCGAGCCATTTATGGGCGGAGCCGACCCAGAGCGGGTACCTGGAGGCTTCTGTCCAGACCTGTCCGGCCACGTGCGCACCATCGACCAGCAGTGGAACTTCCAACAGCGCCAGCGATTCAGTCAGTGATGAAATATCTGGACGCCAACCAGTGTATGAACCGATCTCGGAGAGCGCTACCAGCTTAGTGCGCTCCGTAATCAGGTCTAAAATCCCCAAAGAAAACGCTGATGAGCCGGCGTCCGGGTGCACTTCGCATCGACGTACGATAATGCCTCTCGTTTCTTCCAGATAGCGAGCTATCGTATTCAAGCTGCCATGCTCGTGGTTGGTCGTCACCAGCTCATCGCCAGCCTTGAGCAGAAAGCTGTGCATAATGAGATGCAAACCCTGTGTCGTGCTCTGTGTGATCAGCACTGACTTTGCCGGCACCTGCAAAACCCTGGCGCACGCTTCCCGAGCTTTCAACCAGGGCTCGGGATCAAGAAATGTACTTAACGTAGGATTGATATTGAGCCGGCCCCAGGCATCGTTAATCGTATGCAAAACCGATATCGGCTTGCGCCCGTTGCTGCCGGTGTTCAGGTAGATTGCGTCGGCTGTTCGGGGAAACTCCGCCTCGACTAACTTTTGATTTAAGACGCTTTGGGCCACGCCTGTTTCCATCGCTGCCGTGTGAGTCGCCAATTGACCGTGATGACCGTGCACACCATAATATAGGATAGCTATATAATTTTTGTTGTTTTGGAAGATCAGCGTATGCTACGGACTGAAAGAGGAATGGCTGAAGGTGAGCCGCTTTTCTTTGGGCTGCTCTTTATCTTCGCGATTCTAGTCGTTCTCGGTATACTCGGGAATGACGGGTTTTTCGGTCCGATGTAATACGTCCGCCCGCACGGTACGAGGCATCTTGGGCATTTTCGCATTAAGTCATCGCTGGTCGGTCAGGCGCTGCCGCGACGTCATGTCACTGCTTTTGGCGGCGGTGATCGTCAGTTGTGTGACAGCCGGATGCGGCCCGCCGCCGGTTGATGCGAATCTGACAAAAAATGTCTATCTAGAACTCGTAGACTGGCATGTTGCCGGACTGTGGGTGATCAACTCGCCCGTCGCATGGATACGGGTGGCCAACTATAACCAGGTTGCCGTTAAAGACATCACATTCCAATACAACACGTACGACGAAGACAACACGCCGCTCGACGAAGGGACATTCACGATCATCGACACGGAAGGCAAGTCAGCCGTTCTCCGAGGCGGTCAGATGCACAATTACATCGAGCAATATCTGGGCGTCGTCAATCTGCGCAGCCAGAAGTTGCGAGTCAAACTGCTCGGAGTCAATGCTGCTTAGTTATGCTGGTCAGCCAGCCAAGCCGATTTCAGAACGGCATAACCAATGATTGCGTAAAGAATGATGCAGAGCACCAGCATGACCGTGGGCATCTTTTCCCAGATCTTTGCGAAAGGACGGATCAGGAAGTCGATTACGAAAAGACCTACCCCTGTACCTGGCATGGACATCACCTTGTTGACAATCTTGCCAGATTATAAGTAGATGCGGTTAAGACGAGGTGAAGGACCTACCTCGTGTAACGATTATTGTTCTGTAAGCTCATGCCAGTGCCGCTCTGATGAGCGTGCGCTAACGGAAATAGTGGAAGTGACGCGCCCACCGCTGGGCAACGGCTACGGGAAACAGCTCCGGAACGAACATCATGAGGATGCCGCCGAGAAGACCGAAACAAAGGACGAGTGAAAGCAGCCAGATCATATAGATATGTCGACCGATGCAAAAGAGAGTCGTGGACTGTATCCACGCAATATCATCCGGGATTGAGTTAAAGGTGTGGTTAAGAACATCTCTTGAAAACAATTTCTTGATATCTAGCAAATGCCCGCCAATACGCCGTTTGCGGAAGCTTAGAGGTGACTAATACAAAAATTGAGAATTAAAAGTGGATCGGTCTCGAATGCTCAAACTGGTCTGTAGAGGCTGGTTTGCAGCGTTGCACCAGGAAGCGATTGACGATAGAGAGTTAAATGCTCTTGCAGCGCCATTCGGCGGGCTCGTCTGCACTACACGCACAACTCACCGCTTGAAAGTAAAAGAATGCGCATCGTGCAGAACTCGCTCGGCATGCGCCCGCATCGCTACGGTATAATTGCCCTTCCGCGCCTGCAATATCAGGCGTCGTCGCAACCTGAAAATCGGCTCAGCAAATGAACAGTATGGGCGCCCGTAGCTCAGTGGATAGAGCCCCCGCCTTCTAAGCGGGTTGTCGTTGGTTCGAATCCAACCGGGCGCGATATAATTTTTCCGCAGCCATCGCGGGTCATTAGCTCAACGGTAGAGCAGTTGCCTCTTAAGCAATTGGTTGATGGTTCGAATCCATCATGACCCAAGGTTTTCAGCCTCAAGGCTCATTCCCGGGAAGCACATGGGAAGCAGTTCGGTTATCCTACGGGTCACCGACATCCCGGCAAGACATGGGTGAGACTTGCTACCAACTTCACCAAATGATTTGTATTGGCATTGCCTTGTCGAGCTAAAAAGCGGATCCAGGCTAGATAGCACTGCCACTGTAAATGACCTGACCTTCGCTGAGATCGACGCCCAGGTTGTTCAGAACTGGCTATCCGAGCGACCATTTGCAGTGCGCAATGTTGTGGTGCACGATCAGGATGCTGTCAAAACCATCCGAATTGTGAGGACTGACGCACCGATCACAGACCTGGCAGATGCCTTTGAAAAATCGAAATGGGGGCACACTCTGGCTCCTTTTGACCAGAATCTACTGCCTTTCAGCGACAGCACGGCAGCTGAGTACACCAATCAATTGCTCTTTCCAATTTCGCAAACGGTATCAGCACGCAAAGATTCAACTTCAGGCACTGACCATATGGACAAGAAATTTCAGGTATTCGTTAGTTCGACTTATGAAGATCTGAAGCAGCAACGAAATGCTGTGTATGAGACCCTTCTTCGAAACAATTGCATTCCCTGCGGAATGGAGTTGTTTGAGGCAGGAAATCAGTCTCAGTGGGAAACCATAACCAAGGCTATCGATCTCTGCGACTACCACATTGTCATAATTGCCCACCGATATGGCTCTCTGTCTACGGAGGCAATCAGCTATACCGAGAAAGAGTATCGGTATGCCCTTTCGCAAGGAATCCCGGTCGCAGCCTTGGTAATTGATAAAGGGGCAGATTGGCCACACGATGATATACATCGTGACAGCGGCACTGACAAGTACGAACGCATGCAGAAGCTTGATGACTTCAAGGCATTCGTTGCCAAAGACAAGATGGTCCGGTTTTGGAAAAATACAGGCGAGTTGCAGGCCGCTTGTTTTGGTGCCAGCAAATTTTTAATCGATACATGCCACAGACCAGGATGGGTACGCGGAGAGATTCTCGAACATCTGAAAGTGGACAGCAGTTCTGCGGGAGCGACTGTTTCTGCGGATGCCGATGTGTCAGATGAAGAGAACCGTGCACGCCAAGACATACTGCTCGGTGCACTTGATGGATCAAATGGCAATAGAATAAATGTGCTTAGGTCCAACGGCCGCGACGCCGTGAGCATTGGTGGGGGCGCTTATAACGATGACGAGCCCCAGCGCTTGCTCTATCTACATGTCCTTCAAACTCTGACCAACGAAACGCTCGTCAAGCATGTTGGCGGAATTCAATATGAGCTGACGTACAGCGGATTGAAATTAGCAAACGATCTTCGCGCCAAGGGTGTAATCAGACGCATGCCCAAACCGTAGACCCCCGATATGGTCAGCCACAAAAATACCAGATTCACATTCACCGAGCATGATCGCGAAGAGATTATTGACGCTCTCAAGGATGTTGCACACACTCAACACCTAAAAAGCATAATCTGCGATCTAGAGTTACACATAAGCACAATAATTCCGCAGTCACCACTAACAACAGCACAAAGGCGGCAGACTGCAAAGAAGCGGCTTGGCTTGATCCGCAAACACGCGGTGATGCTTCAGGAAGAGCTGACCTCATTAGAGTCAGGCGATTTGATAGACCTTGGTCTCACTGATCAAGAGAAGAGCCTTACTGAGCTAAAGCAAGCCATCAAAAAACTCCTGCCGAAGTTAAAGCCGAAAAATGGTCGGCCGCCCAACAGGTTCAATTTCATCGCATTGCGGGTTGCTGAATGCTTACGGCGGTGGGGCATCAGACCAACAAAGCTAGATGGCACGCTTCACAAGGTAATGCCATGCGTATTTCGATCCCTCGGGCTGCCGGAAGCCTCCGTTCGCAAAGCGATCGAAAACGATTGGGCTTGGATCAAAGACCTTAATGCAGGGCAATTTGATGCAGTCGTCGGCGATGAATAGTTATCTGCATCGTCAAGCCTTGACTCGCCACTTCCAGCGATAATTTTCTGCGTTCAGCTCATCGACGCAAAACCCCTGGGCAAAATCGTGGCACTTTTGGGTTGGACGTATTGACGCGTGCCGTCGTATAAATTCGGGGCTCAACGCAGAAAAACGGAGAAATACTATGCAAAATGGATCGGGCACACCTGGAGCCTCTCAGTTAGTCAGTGAGAACACATCACAAACAAAAAAACAGCGAATTCACGTCAAGATTGACCCTCAGGAGGTTTTGGCTCAAGCACTGAAACGGCTACCGCAGGCGAGGGAGCTGAACGTCCCTGTCCTCGTCGATCAAGAAGTCGTGTCGATTCTATCTGGCTATCGCGTAAAGACCCTTGAACGGCATCGCTGCTCTGGCGAGGGCTTTCCGTATCGAAAAGTTGGTGGTGCGATTCTGTATGACTTGAGGGACGTCGTCGACCGATTGGAGGAAGCTCCAAAGTTCGATACCAAATGAATCAGTGTCATGAACGTCCCTACACTCAACTCATGCCCAGTATCACGGCAAAATCCACTGTTAGAGGGAGATGAATGCCCCCGGACAAAGAAATAGCCCCGATCGTTGTCGGGGCTGGAATGGAAACGAACTTGGCGGTTCAAAAAAATAATAGCGCATCGCGCCTTGCGCCGCAACAAAACGGCAAGTCCCTTTGGCTGATCTCTGCAGATTGCTCCGACTCTGACGACTGTTTCGCACAACGCGATGTCGTGGCACTTATTGCCGAACGAATGCGAAGTGACGATGGTGTAGATGACGTCACAACCAGTTTTGCGAACTTCGAATATTGTGCACTGCTGCAATGCGATCCGTTGATGACCAAACGCAAGCTTTTGCAAATCATGGACTCACTGCAAATTTATGCCGTTGAAGTGGAACGAATAAGTGAAGCAGACCGATTGTCGGAAATACAAAGTCAATTTGAGAGGGCCTCTTGGTCGCAAACTTTCGCTCACACCTGGTGGTCAAATCTGCTGCAAACACCGATGGGGTCAGCCGTTCAGTATGATGACGCAAAACAGACATCGCATATAATTGATACTTTAGTTAATATCTATAATGCAAATCAAAACCCACCTATCACTGACCCTGACCGAAATTTCCTCAATCAAGCCAGTTTCGCCGTCTTCAACGCCCATCCTTCAAACCTTTGGCACCTTGCCCTTGTCCTGCCTACCGAAGACGAGATCGTTGATGCACTATTTTGCCTAACCAATGTTGGTCAGCATCTCGTCGAACGAATCATCAATCGACTTAATGTGCATCTCCGCACACCAATTTCCAAATTTGTATGGTCCTGTTCACGCCAAGGAACTCGACAAGTTCTTCATTGGCATATTTTTGGTGTTGTTGAAGAGGCTTATGCTGACGAACATGCGTTCAGCGAACTTTTCAATGCAGTCGTGCGGGATGCGTGGTTTGACGAGTTGGCTGACATCCAGTTGAAATCCGGTTGCGATTTGTTCACCGACTGCAATGGCACCATACATTCTCGAAACGGGCACGACCATCTAACACGGGCCGTTCATTGGTACGAGCGACAAAATCAGCACTCCTTCGATTCTGTCTATTGGAATAGACCTGAGCGAATTGACCGCCATCTAGATTTTTTGCAGGGGCTGGTCACTCCGCGATTTGGCTCGGGGGTTTCCGCAGACCTTAGCGCACTAACCGTCGATCAAACTCTTGATGTTGAACTGAACTTTAGCTCTGTTCGCGAGGCTATAGCAGCTTTGACGGCTTTGAATTCGGTTCTGCAATCTGCGCAGCCAGCCGAAGCGATTCTTTTAAAAGGAGCCACTGGAAGACTTGCAAACGCCTCCAATTTCAATTCAGCAGGGGACAGCTTAAAACGATTGGCAGCGTCAGTACCTTCGGAACAGTTGCATGCAATTGCGATTCAGATGAAGCTCACCCCTGATCGAAGGTATTCGATTATTGTTCGCCGCAACAGTCCAGACCGCCTAATAGAGTGAACGCAATGCATAACCACACAAAATCGAGTCCTCAATCTTTACTTTGCGAATTCCTTGCATGCGGGCAACAGAAGGCATTCAGTGAGGCATCCCGACGCCCGTTATTTGCATCGAAACACATCACCGGCAATGAAGTTATTCGGCTTCATATTTTCGAAGCAGCAAATGCCATAGAACGCGCTCAATCGAAAAATGATAATTGGCTATGTCCTTCCTACCATGAGCGTGACATCGGATTGAACAGTGTTCGAACAAGCATTTTGGAACATGTTCGAACAGCGAAACTGAACAGGGTTCGAACAAAAATTGGAACTTAGTTCGAACAGATTTCTGAACATTGTTCGAACAGCGAGAATGAACTTAGTTCGAACGCCGGAAAAGGAGGAGCAGCTTGGCAAAAGAGACCAATACAAAAACTAAAGTTACCTACGCTTCGGTCGCTGAAACTTGCGAAAAACTGGCAAGGAAAAATGGGCGGCTTCCAACAGTTAGAGCAGTCGCTGCAAATTTGAAAGGGTGTCAGCATAGGAACCGTCCATCGACATTGGTCGGTTTGGATTTCGAAACGAGATCGCCCGGAGGCAATATTGTCTCCTGCCCCCAATATGCAACTGCTGGACGAGTGTGCAGCCCTGCTGGCAGACCTTGCGCAACGTGTTGACGATTTGGAATGCCGATGTGATAAGCAGGCAGCGGAAATCGTCCAGCTGCGACAACAGAGCGTGCATGCAGCGCCTGCGACCGATGATTCTTCGCTCAGCCTGTCGGCACGAATTGCGGCCGTTCGCAGTACAAAAGAAAACTAACGTGGAGGAGCGGGACAAGCGCTTATGAACCAGCGAGAAAGGCATCAGTTACGAATGTTCGAGCGTTTCAAAGAGTTGAATCCGAATCTAAAGCTCGAAGATCTTCCCAAAGGTGAGCCCCTGCAGCCGCCTGATGATATTTCCAGATGTTTAATCGACCTTATCAAAGCTTCAGCCGAACTCGCCAAAGCGATCTACCAATTGACAAACTCGAGGGGTGGACCGAACCCTGCTTTGATTGCAAAAATCGAGAAGCGCTTGAATTGGGCTGAGCAAATCCAATCCAAGCGGGAAACTGCCGACCCACAACTCGCGCAAATTGCCGAAGTAATAAAGGCGCAGCTCGCTGGACTGAAAGGACATGCACTGAAAAAATCCGTGTGACACTAGGCTTGTGCGAGCAAACCTTCGTCAATGTTCAGCATTGCCGCCACTATCTCCTCAGAGTTTGCGTAACGAAGAGCGAACTGTTCGCCTGCCTGGTCACGAAGCTCACTGAAAATACCTGGCCAATCTTCTTCAGCCACCCCCTGGATACGAAAGCCTGCGGTAGGCACAAACAAGTCGGTCGACTCACTCCGACGAGTTCCGCCGTCATTCTTTATCTGTCGGGGAATGGTTAGCCTTGTCACCGCGATCGACGCTGGCAACGACTCTACTGGCACCTCCGGACTAATGCACACGCCGAGCGCGTCAATCGATCCCTCAAGCTCGTGGGCCGTCACGATAGCCGGTCCAACAAACAAACCTTGCTCAGGATTCAGTACGACTTCGCCGAGAGCTATTCCGCCACGCAGTGCCAACCTATGAGACAGAAAGAGTCTGAAAATCGTGTTCGAAAAGTGGCAGATTGCGAAGAAGGATTCGAGTGAGTCGTCCTGGCTGAACATCATAATCGTGTCCGAGAAAAATGTTACATGCTCGATAGACGCAAACCACTGCTCGTGACCGATCACTCTACCATCAGGCAGGCTGACCTCAAAGACTCCCTCGTGGCTTAAGCTTGCATCAAAAAATGAAAGGATGGATGCGATGCGTTTATTATCGATGCCACCACCGTCCTCCTATTTTTGCCATAAACATGAACACTCCCATTGCTATTGCGTTGAAGAAGCGCCTACGTCGATTGGTCGATCCTGACTGCCATCCGGATCGTATTTGTGTAGACAACGATCTTCGACTGTGCGGTCCCTGCCGCCAGCGGGTGGTTAACTTCGCAAGCAAATTGCGAAGTGAGGGCAAGCAGGAAAGAAAGAATGAACAGGGGGCATCCAAATGAAGAATGCGGCCGCTTGCCAAGACGCGAATAAGAAATCGATAACGCAAGCTGATGTTTTCCTATGCTGCAACGCGATGACTGCTGAAGGTCTTTGTCCATCGGCGCGTTCCGTCCTGAAGAAACTCGGGCGAGGGTCTTTGACTACGATCGCAAAGCATGTAACGGCATGGCGGATCGTGCAACGGCCAGAGCTTTCAATCCCTGAGTCTCTGCAGCCGGCACTTGCTGAGCTGTGGTCCACAGCAGTGCGAGAGGCTGCTGCTCGCATGCAACCAAATTTTTACGTGGATGCCGATGGGGATTTGATCCGCAAGCAACTTGCTGATGCACAGGAGCAAATCGCCATTTACGAGCAGTTGATGAATAGCTGTGTTTGTGGACACAAACCGAACTCGAATGCAGCGTCAATTAAAAGTGAGCTTCTGATCCGCCATTGACTCCGTAGAATTGAATGATCACGCAAGAGCAGTTTGAGCTGCTGCAGTTGTACAGAGATACTCTCCCACTGGCGACGGCGGCAAAAAGGGTAGGTGTGTCAGCAAACACCGCTCGAAAGCATCTACGTAATGGTGAGATCAAAAAGGCAGAACGAACATGGCGCACTCGCAAAGATCCGTTCGTTCCGATCTACGAAGACCTGATACGCGCAGCCCTCGCTGACACCAAATTGCCAGCGAAACAGCTTTTGAGTTGGTGCATAGAGATTGCCCCCGAGAGGTATTCGTATAAGCAGCTGCGGTCTCTTCAGCGTCGCGTACGCAGATGGCGAATGAAGTTGCGAGAAATGACGCAACTTGAATCGCCGCCGGCAGATGAGAAACCCATTGCGCTGACCTCAACAGGTCTCAATGACCGAAAGAATCCAGCTATGTGCTGTGAGGGACGCGTGGCGGTCGCTCAGGGGCTTTGCAGACAGCACTACTCCGAAATGCGAAGGGACCTCCTGGGGCCAGCTTCGTGTCATCCGGATCGCCCATTGCACCATCTGCGTTCCGGATTGTGTGCGACTTGTGCAAGACGGCTGCAGATGAAAGAGACGCAACACCGTGCCACTTGCTGCGAGAATCGCCCACACAGGGCGCTGGGGCTCTGCAGCTCGTGTTACGCCGTCGAAAGGCGCTCCAGCGACTCAGTTCTGAATGCAGCACGAGCCTCCTGCCACCCCAGTCGTCCGAGATATTGCCGAGATGGCAAGTGCTATGCCTGTTATCAATCTAACTGGAGACGGCAGCGGAGGATCGCATCCGTTACGTAACCGTACGTAACGCCAAAGTGGCTGCCTCTCTTATGTGCGGGTTGAAAGATATGTAGAGCGACGTAGGTTTCTGCGCCGAAGTCCTCATATCTAGGGCATTTGGGCTGAGTGAGTTGCTTTCTGCTGCCCAAAGCACAAGAGTCAAAGGGCAGCATCAAGCTACGAGCTTGGGGTCGGTTGGGTAGTTGAGGCTATACCGAGTGATGCTTCCGATGACGCTCAAAACAGATGGGTTCGTTCACGGGCAATTACAGTCATTACCAGCGGATATCCAATCCGGTTCCATCAGACACCCGCCCCTTAGTCTGCTGAATATCCAAAGTGCGGAGAAGATTATGACAATCACGCTCGAGAGCGATTTGCAAGAGTTGCTGGAGTCGTCCCTGGAATTTGGTGTGGAAGCTCAAAGAGCCTTCGACGATGAGTTTATAAAAGCTGTGGAAATGACGGCTGAAGCGCCTGAAACGTTAATCAGGACCGTTGTTGCCAATCTCGCTGCGAGTTTTGTTGACGCGCGAATTGCGGGACTCGCAGTCGTTGAAACGTTCTCCAAAATTTGCGGTATAGATCTGCCTAGAGAGGCGCTGGACGCCTTGACGGCCGAAATGCAAAACGCCGCTACGGCTGAAATCACGAGTAGCGTTGATGCTGTAATTGACTCGCATGCGAAGAGGCGGTCAAAAAATAAAATTCAAAAGCTGAAAGGAGAGGTCAAAAAGCTTCAGAGCCTCACTCGATCGCCACAGTCAGCATCCATTCATGACCGCCGAAGAGTAAAGCAATGGATCAAGCGCGTAGCGACAGAGACCAAGAAGAATTTCGGAGACGGCTTTCTGCCAGTAGGATTAGCCCTCTCCCTGATTGAGCTAAGTATGCCGGCATTGCTCGCGCAGTTACGGCATGACTTGCGTATGAATCGCAAGATCGTTTCATAGCCACACGACAAAATCCGCCTGGACAGCCTTCTGTGCGTATATGCAATTAATGCAAAGATGTGATATAATGATACCGTATTCGGTGGCACGCGAGTTGTATTTTGAGTAATGGTCTCAACGTGTTCTACGGGTTTCTGCTAAGGCAGCTAGCTTTGCACGTGCAAGACTCATATCTGCGCCACTGTATTAGTCCTCTCGGTGCGCTTCATAAATCAACCAGAGCACGAGTGGAAGCATCATTCGAGACTGCTGTGCATTTCTTGCACAGCTTAGGATTTAACAGAGGACACGCAACTCTGAAATTTCTTGCAAAACTCACCGTCGGAGAGCTGACTGCGAAATACAAGATCTCAATAAATTCAATCATCGAAATTCTTTCGAGGATAGAAGAATGCTTTGAAAGCGCCTATCCAGGCTATGCGCATTCGCCGCCGGCATTGCAAATATTGAGACATCGAATCGGTTCCGTGTAGGATTGAACACATGCCAAAGCCAAGCAATCGCCCAAGCAAGAAGAAACGAAAAGACGTCGATAATCCGTCAATGTTTTTTGACCAGGCGTCGGCTGATTGGCTGGATCACTACAAAGGAGCCGCGACCAAGCAAGAGAAGGCCAAAGCCTACCTGCAACAGCATTTGAGTGCAGTTGATAAATCAGCAGATCTCACAGCGAAGACGTCCAAGAAAGCTGCAAAGGCTTTTTCTGAGGCCGCCGAGTCGCAGGATAGCATCGCGAAATCCATTGAGAAGGGGCTGAAGGGTGTTACTGCGAACACTAAGAAAGCTAAGAAACAAGCTTCAGTAGTGAGCGCTTTATTCGAAGACTTATTCAGCGACGCTGCAAGCTCTCTGGCAGCCAATCTTTCATATTCCATGCGCCAAGTGAAGAAGGTCAGATCCGAGTTGAACGCAGCCAGCAAGCGAGAGATGCTCCTGGCACAACAGGATGCAGATATTCTTGCTCGAGCAGTAAAGAAACAACGATCACGGCTGAGCCTCCCAACCAGCGCGCGTCCTTCCGCCTCGAGCCGTCGAGGTCCTGGCGGTGCATCCCCAACTTCTTCAGGAGGTTCAGGAGGCGGAGGTAATTGGCTGAGTGGCATCACTGACATGTTTAAGAGCTTCAAGGGCGGAGCTGGAGCCGCTGGCAAAGCGTTGGGTGGTGTTGGACTTGGTATTGTTGCCGATGCCACCATGTCCGGTGTCCAGATATCGGACGAGCTCTCCAATCTTTATCGATCAACAGGAACAAATTATGACAACTTCAGCAAATTCCTAGACAAGCTCCCTGACTTAATTGTAAGCACCCAGTTATCTAGAAAGGAACTGATTGCGCTGACTGAGCAATTCCAGGATTTGGGAGTGCCCATTGTCAATAGCAATAAAAATCTTATTGGTTTTGAAAATGTGTTGGGTCAGGGGGCAAAGCTCCTAGACGTTAGCTCGGAGACAATGGCGCATTTCGGTCGAAATGCCTACACAGCTGATTTGTCTGTTTCTCAATTGCGAGACTCGATCGCCAAGATGTACGAACATGGCTCCAAGCTTGGTCTGAGCATGTCGAATAATAAGGAAGCGATTAATACTTCTATAGCGTCCTACAACCAGTTAGGAGCGGTCCTGGGTAGAACTCAGGACGAAATGACAGCCCTGTCACAGAAATCAACGCAGTTGTTTGTAGCAATGGGACTGGAGCCAAGCAAAGCACTTCCTTTCCTGACGTCAGTTGGCACTGGATTGAATCGGGCTAGAAGCTCGCAACTTCTTCAATATTCAGGATTCGGATTGAAACCGGGCGAAGACTTGATGTCCGATCAAGGGCTCAAAAAACTGATGGAGTCGGTGCTTTTCCAGCTTGCCTCGACATCTTACAACGGTGTCAATCTGGGACTTAAGCACGGCAAGACTCCGAACGAACAACGCCTGATGGAGCAGCAGATGTCTCAGCTGTCTCAGCAGACTGGCATGGATGTCGGGGACTTACAGCAAATGTTTGCCGGCTTCGAATCACGCTCGTTCAAAGATCCTGCGATCGCAAAAGGCGGTCCGAAAGTCATTCGCAAGGCTGTCGAATCCTACATGAACGCAGAGCTGGGAGCCATGGCAGCCAATGGTGCAGGAACCAAGAGCTTCGACCAGTCGCGCAGTGATTACAGTCGTACTTTGGGACAAATTCCGAAGAATGCAGGAAGACTTGCTGAGGCTGGCCAAACTAAGATGGGCATCAGCGCCATGTACACCGGTGATCAAGTACTAAACCAAATTGGCGACACTGTTGGAAGTGGATTTAAGGACGTGATTGCCGCCATCAACAAACTTGGCGGCGGTAATACCATGACTGGGTTGACCAAAGCGGGCGGAGCGGCTATAGGTGAAATTTCAAAAGCGGCTGCACCTTACGTAAAACAGGGGCAGCATTGGCTTGCCCACTTCGTCAACGGAAGTAATGGCGGAAACACCATGAAGGGGCTGACGAATGCAAGTGGTGCGGCTCTCAGTAATTTCGTCAAAAGTGCTTCACCGTACGTCAAGCAGGGACAGCAAAGTTTATCAATCCCGATCGCGCGATCGAAAGCATTAGCCAAAAACCTTATTCGTGGTGCGACTGGATTTCCACAGTGGGCAATCAATGCGGCACAAGTCGCTGAGCAACGAACTGGCGTGCCAGCAGCCGTGACGCTTGCACAGTTCAAGCTTGAATCCGGCATGGGCAAGTTCATGCCAAAGGGATCAAATAATCCATTCGGCATCAAAGCACGTAAAGGTCAGGCGTCGGTGCTTGCTCCCACGATGGAGCAGACAAAGAGCGGGCATGCATATCACACCACGGCTAACTTTGCAAAGTACGACACTATGGCTGATGCGTTTACAGCGCATGCCAACTTGCTTGCCAACCCAAGAGGTCCGTACAGAAAAGCCATTCCACTGATGGGAAACACGGATAAATACATCGATGCAATCGCGCCAATTTACGCAACTGATCATTCGTATGCGTCGAAGATCCATCAAATCATTCGCGACAACCACCTGGGCATGTCTGTTGCGAAAGCGTCAAGCAAAGTGCTACGTCCGACAGTCGATCCGAAAGCTGCAAATGCGATCATTCAGGGTCAACTTGATGCGTACTTTGGCTATGACGGAAATGCTGAAGGCAATGTATTCAACGCCGATCTTCCAGGAGCGAGTGACCAAAAGTTGGACCAGATGATTGGGCTCCTGCAGCAGTTGTGTCAACACCAGCGAGAAACAGCTAGAACGCAGAAGCAGAACCATCAAGATCAGATGTCGATGCAGAGGTCACAGGTTAAGCCAACCGATGCAGTAACAAAAGCAGCGCGGCGAGGTCAAGCATAATGCCGCCACCGAATGATATAACACGCATGCAACCTGTAAATGCCTTCTTCGATCTGCGGATCGGCGGACTAAGTAATATCTTCCTAAATCCATCCGTTCCTGTGCAATTCCACATTCAGATCGGCAATGAGCCATTCATGAAGTGTACATTGCTCGATGTCAGCGGAAAAGATGTTGAGCCGAGCTTATTCCAGAGTTCGCAGCAGAATTCAAACGGATACTTCGATTTGCAGGTGCAGTGGGGATACACAGCGCAAAATCCACTTGCATCACCTGTCTATGGAATGATGGCGAAGTGCTACCACCTGACCGTTGGTAGAAATTTGTACTACATCGACCTCGAGGCAGAGACTCTGCTTTTGCCGATGGTTAGTAGCAATCCATACAGTGGAACCGCTTTAGAGTGCTTGCAAAAATTTGCTCAAAATCACAACTTTATTCTGCAATTTGATCCTCAACCATCAGCAGCTTCAATGACGGATTGCGGAATCAATGATTTCGACAGCACTGAGCCAGTAGAGCGAAAACACATGAAGCTGGCAAATGAATGCGATATGTCATTCTTCAAACACCTCCTGACGTTTTTGGCTGACGCTAACGGAGTTGTGGGTTATCAAAGTTACTTTTATACGGATCAAAGTGGCAATAGTATTTGCAGAATCACCAATGCGGCTACATCAGGCATAGCGTATACGTTCGATTATCCGGCAACGGACAGCACAGTTTTGGATTGGCGCCCAGATGTGGAGATGCCTGTGTTACTCGGATCCAACTATTCTCAAGTGAACTCCAATTCAGTTATCAATGGTGATTCCTTCAAGAACGTCTTGCAGCAGCAGCTCACGCAGCAATTCAGTGGAAATAAACTGCCACCAATTTATAATCCAAAGCCAAACCCGCCTCCACAGCCTGCTTCCAAGTGGCAGCAATTTTGTAGCTCTAATGCGATTGAAGAAGCAGTAAAAAATTCAGCAGTGCGGGTTTGGAATGGTGGCACTTTGAGTCCGTTGGGATCGAGCAACCTACACCTGTCACAGCAAATCGCGATGATTAACATGAGCATGAACGCGGAACTAGAAGTGCTGGGCGACCCAACTATTCTGCCCGGCAGACTGTGTCAAATAAACCACTACTACCCCCAAAGTCGTGAAATTCACTGGACATCAGGTCAATATATGATTCACGACGTGCTTCATAGTATCATCGATGGTGCTTATCGCACGACGCTCAAGCTCTGGAAATCTAATACTACGGTGCCGAATCAGGGCGAAGCCAACGCTCCTGGTTACACGGAGTAGAGTAATGCAGAGCAATCATGAGACACCGCACCAAAATCCTTACCATGGCGCAGGCTTTTGGTATCGACTGCATATTCCGGTCTTTCTCGACCGCGCGCATGACGGACGATACTTATTCGTCCTGGACTGGTTAGATCGAGTCGATATTGCCACACTGTCCGAAGTAGCAAGAGATACCTTCCTGCTAAGGGAGCGCAAGATCAACGGCAACGATTATGTTATAGGCTTGTTGGACGGCAATCCGAAAGAGCCGTTTGTCGCGCACGTATTCGAACTGATCTTTCAAGGCGACCAGGAGGCATGCCACTTTCGTCGGCAAGCTTCTTTGAATTGAATATTTAGAAGGCATAGGCGGCGGATTTGACTATGCAATAATTGCTGCCGGACCAATTGAGAGGGACAGCATCATAAGATTCGCGAATTCAACTCTTCTTGCTGCATTTGGCGTCTCGCTGTTAGCGTCATGCGGTTTGCAGCAGACATCAGAGCAATCCCCGCCGGCTAGCACTCCTGCTAAGACCGAGTCTTCAGACCTACCCGCCGCTAAGACAACGTCAACACAAAGGCCAGCCAGTCTCTTTGACGCACAAAAGGCGCTGAAGCTGGCCAAGGATTTGGAATCACATGCCTCGTTAATCGCTGCTGAGCCGAGATGCGGATGGGGTGACAAAGCTCCTGCCCATCTCGAGTTGATACGTGATGAAATAACCACGTGTAGACTGCAAGACGAGCAACTGAAGAATCAGATAATTGATATCGAAACCCGATCTCGTGGCACCACTGCGAAACCCAATTTAAGAGTGCTGCGTGGAGCCCTCGCAACTGAAAATATAAGATTAGCCGAAACTTGGCTATGGAATGCTCTTGATGCAGAAGCATTTAGTAAACCAGGCAGAGCGAAAACATATTTGAGAGGCGTCAAAGTCGCACTCGAACGAGCTGATAAGCTGATCAGAGGAAGAATGAAAGTGGATCCTGACGACATCGACAGTGCGGTGGTTGCGGTGCCGAAATACATTGAAGCAGCGGATCAGCAAATGTAATCCGTTGTTAGGCATGGCAAACCATCGGTTGCGGGATGGAAGCATACGCCATCTATATCCATTTGGGTTGTAGTTGATATACATCGATTGAAGCAGCAGATATGTGGTTGAAATGTTGTTTAATCGAGTTCCACTTTGAGGGCGCCTACAGTAACATGGCTTCGACATCGCATCGCGACGTGGTTTGGCAGCGGAGCGTGATGCATGCATTGCATCCGACAGGTCATCGCTTCGAAACGCTTGGACAAATAAGATGATGAATTCAACCACGCCACCATTTGTGCTACTGCACTGTCTTGCGCGACGAGATTATTTGGTCTCCGCTATTCAGGACGGCTTGATGTTGACCGAACACCGAGTACAGTTTCGCTTCAGCGAGGATCGAGACCAAATCAGGGAAGACCTTTTGAGTCCGCTTGCTCCGCTCGTACGATTTCCCGACTTGCGTCAGAAGGTAGAAGATGTGTCAGCAAATCGACCTCTTCCACCTGGCGACGCTGAGCTTCAGATGGTGCTCGCCGGAATCGGTTCCATTGCACAGCAGGTGCCGATGCTTTGCTTTACAGAAATCGTCGGGCTAGGGCGAGACCTTCATCCGCACTTCGCCGTTTTCGGCAGATACGGAATCGTGCTCACACAAGATTGGGTTCTAAGGAATGGTGGTGATCGTGTCGTCTACATTGGTGATGGCAGGGAACTTGGTGCGCGGCTTGCTCGACTGATGGGCGGGCTGCGTCTCTTTAGCATGTTTGAAGGTCCGCAAGGCCAACGTCTTTTCCACAACGAGGCAATGAGACTCTGCGTCGATTTTGTTTCGTTTGTCGAGGTGAGTCACCACTTCGAGGAGTTCGAGTGGAGGATCGTTGGACGTCACGGCTTGATGGGGGGCGGAAGCGATGCGGGCAAGCGACTGCCTTTCACGTTGAATGATGTCACGGCGGTTTATGTGAGCAGTGCCCAAGATGTCGAACCGGTTGAAGCAGCGCTGGCAGCCAAGGCCAAGCGGGACGGGTTCGAAGGGCCGCTGCTCAGAGCCCAAATGATTGACAGTGCTAGTAGCTGATCACACGGAGCAGCTCAACTCGCGTTCTCTACTTCTCTTAACTATCTCAACCACCGTAGTCTTGCTAATTCCGAGTTTGTTCGATATTTCCCGGTACGTTGAGCCGTCCTTGATCATCTTCAGCACGTCTAACTCGTATTTGCTCGAAGGATAAAACCCGGTCTGTCTACCAAGAACCTGACCTCGAGCCTGTGCAGCAGCTAAACCAGACTTGGTACGTTCGCGGAGCAAATCGCGCTCAAATTCAGCGAGTCCAGCAAAGATAGTCGTCATCAGCTTTCCCATTGGGGAAGCCAGGTCCATTTGCATGCCAGTCTGTGGAATGAATGAGACTCCCCACGACGCCAGGTCCTGCAACGTCGTCATCAAGTCGATAGTGCTCCTGCCCCACCGGGTAAGTTCGGTGACAAGAATCGCGTCTATCTTTCGTGCTTTAGCGGCAGCGATCACTTTAGCGCGTTCGGAGCGATCGTCTTTGACCCCGCTCGCCACTTCCTTGTATACGCTGACGATTGCAAAACCTCGGCGTTCGGCGAATTCGGTCAAGTCGCGCACCTGTCGATCGCAGTTTTGATCATCAGTTGAGACACGCGTGTAGATTGCTGCGCGGATCTGTACCATCTAGACCCCCTCAACTTTTCGCTTTGTATGGTATCGAACGACCGACATCTTCGGGCTCGGTTTTTGTACCGGATAGAGGGTAGTCTAGTTGGTACAAGCTGGAGCCGCCAGACATTTCTTTGTATGGTGTTTGATCACCGGGTGATAGACACACTGGGCGTTATACTGCATAAATAAGGGAAAGGCGAGAGAACCGTGCCGGCAAACCGGGAAGAGACAGACAACACGAAAAGATGAAACAGCAAATAGGCGAAAGAACGAGTCCGGTAAGACACGTGGCATAGGCTGAGAATTATGTCCAAGCAAATTGAAGACCAGGAAAAGGAAACCGACGTTCAGTATGTGCAGATAGAACCTCTGCCGCTCGATGTCGAAAAAATTGCTGCCTGTGCATCCGACTGGGGACAATATCTCTACGATTGCACACCACTCGATCGGTGCACAGTCGCCTCTGCTGTACAGGCGGTATATCGGCAGCTTGGACTGGACACACCGACGATCGTTTACGTCCTCAGCCCATTCCAACTCGCCTGTGTCCCTTGGTTAGCAAAGGAGATTGCTGGACTAGATTTCGGTCGTAACAAAGAGCTGGGCGAAAATCTCTCCCAACATCTCGCAGGTAAAATTGACAAGCGGGTTAGCAACCCCTGGCGCCCAAAGTGTGCAGACCGCTGGTGGCTCAGCCTGGAGAACGAGTTAGACAATTCTGGCTTGGGCTGGCTTATGCATTATCCAGCGGAGTTGTGTCAGCCAGTGTGGTTTCAGATGCCTGGCACCAGATTATCAACTACGCCGAGAGTGGGAAAAGTATTCGACCACATCTGCGACGAGCTCGGTGCGCACCCATTTTGGGCTCAAGTGTGCGAAGTTGTAGGAAAGCCAGCTCCTGATTCATCATTTTGGACAAGGGCAAAGGAAGCTTTCGAGGTGGACGGCTTTACCGTTGAACGTGGTTGCATGTGGCTATGGAACCGTGCTTACGATTTTGCATTCTCTGATGTGCTACAGACACTGCCTTGGTACAAGCCGAGCGCAAAACTGGCTCAACATTGGGCTGAGTGGACGCGTCTCGTCAAAGCAACCCATGGGTTCCTGCTCTTTGACGATATCTGCTTCGTTTCTGAAAGACCTCTGAAGCTGACCCTTGACGCCGAGCAACGTCTGCACAATTTATCAGGACCGGCTCTTGAGTATGCTGACGGATTCGGTGTCTATGCCTGGCACCGCAACCGAGTCGAGTGGAACGATGCATACATCATCGAGAAACCGGAAGACATCACAATAGATCTTATCGATCGTCAACAAGATGCTGCCACTCGAGCAGTTATGATTCGTCAATACGATGAGGAGCGCTTCCTTTCGGGAATCAATGCAATTGAGTTGGACAGAGATGATCATGGCGTGCTTTACCGAAGAGCACCAAGTCGACATCGACATTCTGAGCTGCTGGTTAAGGTGCTCGACCCGACAGAAACTATTGATGGTGCTCCCCCGACCTACTACTTTTCTGCAAAAAAAGATGTGACTACTGCTAGAGATGCAGTTATCGCCGCGTTTTGGATCAATCCGTATAATGCAGCACATGGTGAGACGTTGAGCGACGTTAGGAAAAACGGTCTGCGCAAGTCAAGCGCAGAAAAAAGCGCAAGCGATGCGTTGCACAGCCTGCTTTGGTCGATCGCCCCGAAGCTCCCGAGTGATTTTGAACCGTACGGACAGCGCTCCCGCACTGATTCAAGCGAAGGCAAAGACGTAGTAAGTGATTGCAGTTCCAATTGCAAGCACTTTCAGGTTCTACAGTCCATGCCTCACGACTGGGGCGTGTGCACGAATAAGCGGGGTCCCCGTTGTGGATTGCTCACGTTTGAGCATCAGGGCTGCCATGAGTTCGAACCAGCACTTAAGGATGAATCAGACGGAACCGACAACTGCACTTTAGCTCGGCTAGAAAACTTCAGCCTTCAATAAATTTCCGCCTGGACCGGCAGTCGCACTCACGAATTCTCATAACTTAATTGGCTCGAGGAGCGGACAATGGATGCCGATAGATTTCAAAAATCTGTAGAGTACGAGCAGCTCACTCAAGAGATTTATCAGCAATTGTTGAATCAAGAGCCCGGCGGGGGAAAAGCCGAAAGGGATGTAGATGTACAGGGCAGGTCCGGGGTCAAGCACCAAATCGATGTGCTGTGGCGGTTCAAGAAGGCTGGTGTTGAACATCTGGTTCTTGTCGAGTGCAAACACTACTCGTCGAACATCACCCTTGAGAAAGTGCGTTCCTTCTTCGGTGTTCTTCATGACATAGGGCATTGTCATGGAATTATGGTTACGAAGACTGGCTTTCAGTCAGGTGCAGAACAATTTGCCAGATTTTACGGGATTGACTTGAAGTTAGTCAGAAAGCCGACTCAAAAAGATTTCGAAGGCTACATCAAAACTGTGCATATTACTCAGGTGAATCGTGCGACGAGCCATATTGGCGTTCATATTCGCATAACGGATCCTGCAAGCGATAGGTTCCGCAAGCCAGACGGAACCCTGACCGTGCCTCTCAACCCAGAGACCTATCCTTTTTATGATCAGAATAAAACGCCAACAACAACTTCTGTCTGGCACTGGATTGCCACGCAGATAAACAATGATGCGCCAAGCAAGCAGCAAGCCGGGTGTTATAAACTCAGGGTCCCTACAGAAGGCTACTACATTTTATTCGACGAAGGACTGACAAGCGAAACACTAGTGAAAGTTGATTGGGTTGATCTCTCATACAACGTCTATGAGCAGAAACGAACAGAGTTCACGATTGATGCCGAGGAAATCACCGAAGCAATTCTGAAGGATGTCCCGACAGGCGAACTTCAACATGTGAAGCACGTGGAAGGGTTCAAGTGGGATGTGCAAGATAACAAATGGGAACTGGAATACAACAACAATACGGAGACCCACAGATTGAGTTGTTTTCGGCTTCCCTCTTTTATGCAAGTTGTGGGTCAATTACCACCTAAACTAACCTGACGGAGAGCGTTTCCATCAGATGAAGATCCAGATCGCGTTTACAACGACCATCTTTCGACGGCTGCTAAAGATGCCCTGGTCGAATACATTCGCAAAAAATCGATCTTTGTTTGAGACCTTATGGTCGGGGCGAGATCAATACTGTTGACTACATCGCAGGTCAGCAGCCCGTTTGAATGTTCATCGCAGCTGTGACTGTATTCGACTGCACAATTATCATGTTCCTGGCATGGCAAATATTTGACGGGATACGCAAATGGTGCGATGTCGTTGGCTTTCTTTCGAAACAGCCCTAAAACACGAAAGGGTTTGCATAGTGACTGGTTGCCGGAGGAGGATCCGCAATTTCATGGCTCATACTTGTTTCGGAATTCCGAATCGATCAACAGATGCTCTTGTTCAAGAGCTTGGTAAAGTTCGTGTCCGATTTGGTGAAGAGTTTTCGGAACATGAAAGCAAAGAAAGGTCCAGAGTGCTGGATATACCAGGGACACGCCCGTCGTCATAACCCATAGCCCCTGCCTTTCGCCCTGTGCTGACAAGTCTGGACCAAATACGAAGTTGACTGATTCAGGGCTGATCTTTACGCTTTGAAAGCGTTGAAAGATCGGGTTGATGTGCTTGCCCATGCAGAGATCTCGATACTTTCCAAAGTAGTCTCTTTCGAAACGAGCCTGATGTTTCTCGCCGGCAAAGCCAAGCTTTCGGAGACCGCGATCAGTTAAATCTCTTACCTGGTCATAGGATTTCTTTTCGTCAGAATGGGTCCACCATTTATCAGCCTCCGTTTCGTCATCTCCGATACACGCGACTGTCCATGCCGCTTCATAAAGCGCAGCTGCTGGAGAGTAAGCTTGCAACGGATAGCCAGAATCGCAAAGCAATCGAACCACTCTCAATTCATTTGAAATTCGCACCATCAGATTTGTGCAGACTCCCTTTGCCTGTGTCATTTGACTTGGGTAAGCGAGGCTAACGATTGCAGCAATTGTATTCTGCGCCTTGGCAGTGAGTTGACCGGCTTGCCTGTATAGCCGCCCATACTTCTCCAGCGCCTGAGCTTCTCGCGCTTCTAGGCTCGAGTTCTCAGCATCATTCATGTCACTTTCATTGGTACTCACCTCATGCCTCCGTCGTGTTCTCTTGGCTGTGAACGAAGATTGATTACGAGTGGCTGCAGATGATACGGTTCAAAACTATGGCTGATTCTTGACGTTCTGTTGCGACGTGCTCAGCATGTTTCCTGACGGCACCTTCGTTAAGGCGAGCGAAGCCGCGTTTCGTACTGCCGGATCCTCATCCGTGCTTAGGGATTTGAGGAAACTCAACGTTTCACCGTTTGAAACATAGTATCCGACAAGGAAACTGGACACCGCCTGATCCTCATCCTCTTGCTTTGCGAGAGTGAGCCCTAAATCTCCCCAAGCAACGGCACGCGTTGGTCCTAATGCAATCGATTTGTGTAGTGCCGCCTCGGCTCTTTGAAGCTCTCCAACGTTCATAAGCGCGAAACCCAGATTACTTAAGTACATCGCTCCTGAGGGATCTGCTTCCGAAGCAGCCTGGAAAAACTGAGCCGCATGTTGAAAATCCTTGCTCTTCAGGAACTGCAATCCAAGTTTGTTCAATCGTGTCGCTTCGGATGCATTTCCAATCGCTGGCTGTTGCAGAGCGGTGAGTTTGATGATTGTCTGATTGAGTCCCGCCTGGTCACCCGTTTTCTGTTCTTGTAGTGCGAGCTTAACCAGCTGATCTGAATCAGATGCAGAGGCGTCAGGGGGCGTTGGGTTTTGGTTGGGCGGAGGAGCCTGCGCATTGTAGTCGCTTCCTGTTGTTGTCACCGTTTGAGACTCTCCTGGCCGAGATGACGTCGTCGCTGCTTGAGATGCATCGCTGGATTTTGCGGAGGTTGCTACCGTGGACGTTCGCCCAGCATTTAGCACGAGAGCTGCGAGCGGGACGCCAAGAACGAATAATAAGGCGACACCAGTAGCTACGCACATGAGCGGTGCTGCAACTGGGGCGACCGGCGGAATTTGTTGTTCTGGATGAAGACGCCGTGCAATCTCGATCAGGATAGACTTCCGAATTCGATCATTCGCTTTATTTACTTGTGTGGGAATTAGGAAGAGGTCCACCAAGAGCCCGATTGCAACGATTGACGAACACACCAAGCCCACAAAAAGCGAAACCGATAGCGTGGCACTCGCGGCAGTATTACTGACCGAAAAAGTTTCAGAGAACAATCCAGCTATGCTCGCGCAAACAGTGAGCACACCATTGAGAACTGTGCATGCGGCATACAGAGTGCCCCACTGTGGTTCATTGATGTAGAATTTTTCGGCGCCAAAGACACCAAGAAGAGCGAAGTACAAATACGCCACGCCGATATGTTTTCTGCGACGGTCCACTTCTGCCTGGTAGGCTGATTGTTCAGGGGCGGGCAAGAGGCTGATTGCTAGTGAAAAGTCCCCGTTAGTAATCGCTCTTATCAGGAGATCTTGTTTATTTTGCTCCTGAGCGTCAGCCTGTTCACGATTGCAAAATCGACAGATACGTGCTTGTGCCTTAATCTGTTCTGCACAGAAGGTACAGTTCTTTGAATCGCTTGGCGAATCAACCATAAAACCCCGCCTCCGAGAACTGTACGTCCTCTTCTATTCCCTCAAGAAAAATCTGCGCATGTATTTAAGACGACATATCGCTACCGTAGTGTTCTCATCGAATACTGATCACACTTGCTTGATCGAATGTTGATTTTTATTTGGCGACGATAGTCTATTCGTCGGATAACGGTTTTTTGACCGCGTTGAGTGCTTCGCCTAGTTCAGCCCGCGATTTTTCCAGAAGGTACAATCGACGAGCGGGGTCTGCTTCTGCGTCTTTCAATTGGCAATATACCAGCCACAATCGGTGGTGCAGTTCGCTTGATAAGTGCACAGTATTGTCCATGTTAAAGCCTTTTGATTGGTTCATAAGCCTGATCAATCCACCTTTGGCCGATTGATAAAATCTATACCGCCGTAGTCGCCTACCTCATCAGCGATCTCAAAAAGTTTGTTCGACAGGTCTGGATACTCGGCGCTAAGGATATTTGCGATCCATGCGAGTACTGAGCTGGGCCTGAATTCAGTTACGAGCAACAACACTTGTCTCCCTGCGAAGTCAAGGTAATGGTCGTTTAGCAAGTCTTGTGCGTGTTCTTCCGCTTCTCGAAGACGCTGCCTCGTGCGTACCACTTTAAGCTCTTTTGCTCGATCTAAACTTCGCACTCGATCGTTATTCTGAGCCTCGTGTCCATGCTGCAATTTATCTCGTCTGGACGACTCTTGATGTATATGTGCCATGGAGAACTTTCCTCTTCATCCGTTAGCTACTAGCTGCTTTGTCTTCAGGACTATTCAGATCTGCTTTGTCTTCAGGACTATTCAGATCTGGCATTGTATTCAAAAAACCACCAACTCTTTCACTTTTCCAGTTCTTACCTGTGCGGGTGGTCAACCCACGTTCGTTCAAAATCCGTGCGATTGACCGATAGGTGTGTCCGGCGGCTCGCAACTCTTTCATTTGCGTGAGCACCAACTGCTCACTTTCATTTGGTACCAATTTGCCGTTCGCGTACCGCCATCCATAACTTGGGATCGGTGCGTGTCTGGGAGCTATTCCCAGCTGTTTTGTGACAAGGTTTACCGTTGCATAAGTCCATTGATCACCCCACCTCGTTTTGCATGCGTTCTCGTTCAGGACTTTCGCGATCGCGGAATTAGCGTGTCCAGCAGAACAAAGGTCTCTAATCAGTTGAAGCACCTTCTGCTCTTTCTCATCGGATACAAGTGCGCCATCATCGGATTTGAATCCGTAGTCTGGAGTTGGGATTTTCTTATGTTCGCAGTCATCTTCGCCTATAAGACCGTCTGATGCTGTATTGAGGGCATCCACGGCTTTTTCCATCGATTGGCGTAGGGGGTCCAAGTGCAAGCGCGCATAGATTGCCGTTGAACTTGGATGTTTATGGTTAAGCATGTGACCGACGACCGGCAAGTTCGATCCAGTTCCAACTTGCCAGCTTGCGAGGGTTCGTCTTAAGTCGTGCATGCGCAAATCGGTTAATTCTGCCCGCTTCAACACATTTTTCCAGGCGTTCCCTACGTTCCAGAGCGCACCGGAACCATTCTCTTTAGGGAAGACAAACTCTGGATGCTTATCCACCTCGTTAAAGCGTCTATTTAGAATGACAAATGCCTCTGGCACCAATGGAAGTAGATGAGGGGTTCCATTTTTAGTGTGGGGAATTCGCCAACACCTTCTGTTCAAATCGATTTCTTCCCATTTCATTTCTGCGACGTTTCGTCGTCTTTGCCCAGTAAAAAGGAGCATGAAGAGATAATCACGCGTTCTAGCGTTTCGTAACGTGCGAACTGCTGCAGTGAAACGAGTGATCTCATCTGGCAGGAGAAAGCGCTCGCGCGATGCGTATTTCAGATTACGCACCTTTGCGGGATTGTAATCAATCAATTCCCACTCAATCCCTTTTGCGTAGATCATCGACAAAATTTCCACAGTTTTAATGGATGCCCCCCTGCTTTTTTCTCTTGCGAGTGTTGCCTGCAGCTGCATAACGTCGATCTTCTTTATCGAATCGACGGGTCGATCGTTCCACGGAGTTAAATAGAGTTTGTAGGTCCGCTCGAAGTTTTTCCAGCATTTGCAATGCAGAGATGCGTAGCTGTCGATGTACAGCCGGAAAAGCTGCAACAATGTCATGCTCTGGTCTACTTGATTCTCATTCTTTTCCATTTGAATTCTCCCTCGAGTATGTTTGGCACACTATCCCAAGTTTCTGGTCCACCGGCGGCGTGCTATAGGTGTTCAGGATTGCGGTCTGTTTGTTCCACAATCGCCCACGCTGTTGCTAGCATCGACCTGCTGTGTGCTCGGCTTCTGCGTCGAAAGCGACACCAGCAGCACCATCACCTCTGGCTCGGTTTATTCTCAAGTCGTGCATGCGCAAGTTTGTGATACCCGCATGCTTCAAAACAATTCTCCATGCAGACGCCCTGTTCCACAGTGGACCGGACCCATCATCCTTCGGAAAGACATAGACAGGGTGGCGACCAGACATGTGGAAGCGTGTTTCAACGATCGTTACTGCGGCTTCCACCAGAGGTAAAACTTCGGCGGTCCCGTTTTTAGTTCTTGGAATTCTCCAGTTCTTTCGGTCGAGATCGATTTGTTCCCATGTCATCCCTGCGACGTCGCGATTACGTTGTCCGGTAAATAGAAGCATCAAGAAATAATCGCGCGTGGTCACGTTCTCGAGCGAGTTGACCGCACCAATAAATCGAGGAATTTCCTCTGGCAAAAGGAGGCGCTCACCCCTGGATTCATTGTGTCTGCGCCTCAAGAGGCCGAGGGGCTTCTTTGATTTATTCAAATTCATTTCAACGACACTCCTTGTTGATGACGATGTGATTGCAAGCGCGGCAGGCTTGCCCATGCATGTTTTTTTGACGGCCAGCTATGAAGACCGTAAAGCATCCAAATCTGCTTCTAGTCTTCGATAGTTGCGGCTGGTAACATCCAGCAGTTGAACTTGTATTCAGCGCTTGCGTCACAGGATTCGACACTGCAACAACCGGTGTCATCTTCCTCCAGGGGCTCATCTACCGGATATTCCAAACCGGCCGAATCTGAATGCACTTCGCAAAATAACAGTTTCGCCCAAAGCTTAACTGGCGATGATGGCTGCGATGTTGCACTCGTGGCTTTAATGCTCGTGCCTCTGCCAGAGACCTTGAGTGCACTCCGCTTAGCACAGTGATCGCACAGCCATGCTTCGGAGTCGACGCGCAGTCTGCAACTGCTATCTGACCGATCACATGCTTGGCAGTTAGCAGAGAAAACGAAATGCTGGAGTCGTGACTGCAGACGGAATAGATCCCAGCTTTGGTCTGCGCCTTTGGAAGAGATATAGAAGTTGCAAACACGCAGTAATAGCGCGGCGTCTTCGAAATTGACCGGTAGGCGGTCGTTGCGCACAGGATGCGCAGAAGTATGTGGCATGGTTCACCCTCGCTTGTCTGATATTCTTGGGTTGGCGGGTCACCCTCGCCAGGTCCCCTGCTGTTACGAGCAACAGGGGACCACCCTTTTATGACTTTCCTCTCTAAATTATTCTGAGCGTTATTTGTGTGTTAGCTCCCTTCCTCTGCTACTTGCTGCACTCTTGATTTGATCAGCGCATTCATCACAACGTACTCGGGTAATATATTTTGCCTTCAGTGAGTGCTTGTACCGGACCACGGTATGTCCGCAATCTAGTTTTAGGCTAACTTTGAGGTTGTCAGACTGACCGATCTCATAGTTGGTCCCCTTAAGGAGCTTCCCGCTTGCGTCAATATCAAGAGTATCGCCGACGCCCATCAGCTCACTCAAGTGATCGGCAATCCTCTGCATGGGCTCCCTCAACATGTTGAGTGTCAAGTTCGTATAGCCGGCTGTGACGTCACCAGAAACTTTGTGAGACAAGAGTCTTTTAAGCGTCAGATATGGAATACCTAGATCCTGTGCCGTAGTCGCAAAGGTTCGCCGAAGAGTGTGCATACCAACCTTCTGATTGATCCGTTCGCCAATCGTGTTCATCACGGACTTTGGCTCAGTGATATGCGATTTGCTATCAGATTTATCACGGGAAGGGAAAACATATTCGTCTCCGCAGCATCGTAATTTTGACCGCCTGACCAGAATCTTATAGACAACGTCAGGCAGCGGTAATCCATGCTCTTCGTCCGTCTTTGCATGATCCGGATCGATTATTAGTTTGCGTCCCTCTAGATCAACGCGGTCCCATGTGAGCGTGGCGCACTCAGTACGACGGAGTCCAGTGAATAAGCAGAGCAGAATGTAATCCCGCGTCGTATCCGCACGTTTGTCGAGAGAGCATAGAGCTTGATACCAAGCGCGCATCTTGTGAGGATCAATGATGTCCTTACGCCTTTTAAGTTTGTTCCATTTGATCCCGCGCTTGCTGAGCAGCTTAACTGGATTTGGTGGTGCGACGACACCAGCTTCTTCAAACTCCCCTGCCGCATGATTAAGCAGGGCCCGTAATACCCTCATGGCTTGGTTGGCTTGCGATTTCATCCCGCCTTCAGCCGACTTCGGGCCCCTGTGTTGCTCGAGTTCCTTGTAACGTTCGACCACCATGGCGCCCGTAATTTCCAATGCCGGGCGGTCCAGCCACTTACTGAAGCATCGATTGAGCGCGCTTTCATAAACTATGACGGTCGTCGAACGAAGCTTGCGATCTGCTTTATAGACCTCAAAGAGCTGACGGAGCGTGAGCCCCTTAACCTCCTCCTGCCTCCTCACAGCATTCGGATTGAGCCCTGCCGCAAGCTTGCCCAACTCCTCTTTCGCCTTTCTCTTTGCGGCTTCCGGTGGAAAGAACTGCGAATATGCTCCGAGTTTGACCTTTACGTGCCTCTGCTCCTGATCTCGGCCCTGAACAATAAAGGTTTGACTCTTGGGTCTTACACGGAGTCCGAATCCCGGGAGATCTTCATCCCAAAAAACAATCTCGGAGACTTTTCGCCAGCCAATTTCCTTGGAATGGCGGTCACGGATCAGCAGCTCTTCAGTTTTGGTGTTTATCCATACAGAATCAACTGGCAAGTGACAGTCATCCGCCGTCGGCGATCTCTCGGCTGAGTGAATCCTAGCCTTTATTTCCGTCTTGTTTAAGTTCAGCTTAGGCAAAGACGCCCCCCTTTTGGTGGATTCAAGTTGGCAATTTAATCAGTATAATTCGCTGGGAAGCATATGGGAAGCGTAAAAATTCAAAGTTGAACGGATTCGTTCGTAGGATTTCGTATTCCACTCCAATCTCAAAATCCGCACAAAACCCCAACACACTGGGCATTTGCGGAATTTATGGAAAAAATTCGTATGAATAAGGAAATCCGATTTCTACACAAAAATAGATCAACCTACTTACTCTTAAGCAATTGGTTGATGGTTCGAATCCATCATGACCCAAATTTTGTAAATCCATGTTTGAGCCGTTCGTCTGCCACTCTCAGACGATTGTTCAGCATAAACGGGCAAGTCATGCCTTTGGCATTGCCTGGCGACCGACTTTGGAAAATATCCAAATCTATGGGAAGCTGCAACAGATTGGTAGCGATACCGCATCTGGTATCAGAGAGCGTCGACTTAGTCGGCCAAGGAGACCGCAGTGTTTTTGCTCTCCTTATATTCTCGCGATGCGAAGGCTGACGATGGCTGCCAAATCAGATACGTGGCCAGCGCCCAATCAAGCCTAATCGACCGGATTACATATTGACCGCCGCAAACCGCCTGCCGCGATGTTATGGATTTGATACTGTCGCTGGACGGAGAATGCAGTCGTCCATTCTACCCGGCGTATGCCCTAACTTTCCGCAAGCACTGACCGACTGCTGGCACAACCGATCGCAGACCGCGTTTTACTAACTGATCGTTCGCCCTACCGACAAATCGATGATAGCGCTTCCTGCGAAGCGTTTGCTCATCGTGGCTCCCATTTTACTAATCGCCTGCAAATCAGATAGGAGCAAGCTATGCCTCCACAAACCGGATTCAACGCATCCGAGATTATCGACGTCATCAAGCCCGTTGAGCAGAACAACAAAGGCATTGCCCACAGCAATCAGGAGGGTGCAAGTTATTTCGGCGCTCTACGCAAAGATGATACTGCGAATCTCCACGCCTTTGCGCTCGTAGACGGTGGTAGCACGGTCGCTGGCGGAGGGATGCATGACCTCATCGGCACTGGTTTGAGACCCCCTGAGGCAGGTCAATCATCAGGGCCAGCAGAAACTCCGGTGAATCCACTTGGCGAAGGCGGCCTTCACAAGACAAATTTTGATCCTACCACCGAGCCGCTGGACGGACCGAGAAACTATGGTGCGCCCCGCGAACCTCTGGCCGGCCCATTAACTCGCGGCGGCTATGACCCTACCAACGAGCCACTAGATGGACCGAGAAACTATGGTGAGCCCCGTGAGCCTCTGGCCGGCCCATTAACTCGTGGCGGCTATGACCCTACCACCGAGCCCCTGGACGGACCGAGAAACTATGGTGAGCCCCAGCGGCCAGCTGACGGCCCCACGTACAGACCTGATGGATCCACGGCGCAGACTGAGGGTGACGGCTCAACCGTTTTAACCAAGCCAGATCAATCTACCGTGCACGCCGACAAAAATGGCAACGTCACCGAAGTCGATCGTGCTGACGGCACCAAAACCAAATTCACATATGATTCCAAAAATCAAATTAGCGGGATGAGCGAAACTGATAGCACTGGCCAGCAGTACTTCGACGGCCCTGTCAATCCGGGCAGCGTCAAAGTCGACAACGATGGCACCGTGCACGAATACGGCATTAACAAAGGTGGCACTGAAACTTACGAGGCATCGACAAAATACACGGATGGAACACGAGTCGACAAAGCGGAAGATGGCACAGTAACGATGATCGTCTCTCAGGGCGACGTCGTCTACAACTCTCACGACAAGTCCGCGCCACCAACAACTGCCCACACATGGAACGACGGTGATGGCAATTCGATGGTTGAAAACCCAGACGGATCAAAAGTCTTCACCGAGAAGAATGGCACCGTCGTTGACATAAGCAAAAATGGAGAGGTCAACTTCAGAGGTGCAGCGGGAGAACAAACACCTGGTGATTCGCTGGAATCCAACGGTGACCCACAGGTGAAAACTCTCACCGGTGATGTTCCGGTTCCATCGGGGCTGGGCTGAGAGCGGCGAAATCAGCAGCCGGATGTGATGACGGACCAGGGCGGCTGACGTCTTTACTGTTGCACTGGCGCGGTGCTTGGCGACGGAGTTGAAGCAACGACCGAGAGTTGAGCCGTCGCTGTTGCCGGAATGCGAAACCAGAAGGTGCTGCCTTTACCCAGTTCGCTTTTGACTCCGATCTCGCCTTTGTGGGCTTGCACAATCGACTTGCAGATCGCCAATCCTAGATAGGTTCCATTTTGCTCTTCGCCTTCGTTTGATTGCAGCCGATCGAAAATCTTTTCGCAGACCTCAGGAGCAAAACCGCGCCCTTTATCAGAAACAGAGACAGTGAGCCATTCTGGCGATTGAATAGCTGCCAATTTTATAGAACCGTACATCGGTGAATACTTCAAGGCATTGCCGAGAAGAATCAGAATAACCTGCTGCAGTTGTCTTTCGTCAGCGTACGCTGCGCATTCGACATTGACCGGAACTATTTTTACGTTCTGCTTTTGAGCCAAACTCAAAAGCGAATCCATGGCGCTCTGCACAAGGAGGTTGAGCTCGACATTCTTGCATTCGATAGATGCAACACCCGCCTCTGGGCGTTCTTTAGCAAGCCATGCATTGGTCAATTTGAGCAGCCGAGTCAACTGCTGATCGGCGCTATCGACAAGCTTATGCCCTTTGTCATCGAGAGCGCCGCCCAAACCGGCGCCGATTAGATCGACAGTGCCCACCACTGCATGCAGTGGCGCAATAAATTCGTTATTGACCATCGCAACAACAGCTTTTTTACGAGCTTCGAGAGCTTTTAAGTCAGCGATGATTTGGCGGATTGAAGTGTCAAGCTGTCCAACTTCATCGGTGCCATGAAGAGGCGGAGCAACAACCCTGTCATCGACAAATTGACGCGTGTTTTCAGTCAATGCTTTCAGGCGCACCGCAATGGTATTGGTAAACAGCAAAATCGCCGCCACACCGACGGCAAGGTCGATAAAGGCATATGAGTAGATTATCCCCATCTCTTTCTGATGCTGAGCCTCTCTGGCATTCGCGTCTAGATTGAGTTTGGACTGCTCGTGCTGAGAGGCAAGTTGAAAGAAGAAGAACAGCTGAATCAGCACAGGAACGCCGATGATGATCAACCCTTTTTGACCCAGGGTTAAATAGGCACTCGGCACCTTCGGGCGCGACGCTGAAGTTGCCGCGCTTGGGCGGTCGGAATTCGGAGCTGATTGTGACATTGCGCACTATTTTGTCATGCCTGACATGACAGATAGAGATACGACAACCTCAGTTTTATCGACGCTGAAAAATTGGTGAATCGTTGATACACTGACGCGGCAGCCAGCCAGCCAAGCGGATCGCGCCCGAATTAAAGTCATTTAATTCGGTTTTGGTCAGACAGTTTTTCGTCTCCCGGTTAGGGAACTGTAGAACCAACGGGGCATCCGCTTTGGGCACCGTAGCTGTAAGTAAAGCCGTTGCCGTTGTAATAGAACCCGTAAAAGTTATACGAGCTGGAACCTTTCGCTCCCGGATAAGACTGTATGTAAATGCGCGTTGGAAAGAACGACTTCAACGACAAGCCAAGATCATCTCTCTCGATCCTGTACTTGATATAACCGTTACCAACATTTGACTGCGACTTAGTCTTGCCGATGTTGAGAACAATCGTGCCGGCAACGTTCTTTTTATAAGTGCCAGTCATAATCAGATACGGTCCGTGCTGGGAGTTAGGATCGCCTTGCATGGCAAAGAGAAGGTCGGAAAATGCGGCCGGCGGATAAGGGATCGCGGCTAGCTCGACACCGGCGCAGGAGTTGCCGTCTGCCACCGTGCCTAGATGCACGACCGAGGCACCGCCGGAGGTTTCATATGTTGAAACCGCATCGTCGGTATCACCTGTTGGCGTGCAGGTATAGGTAATCGTTTCATTTGCCCGGCATGGATAAGCCAACGCCACGCACGCGACGGCGGACACAAGGAGCGGCTTCAGTCGGCTAGTGAAGAGCTGGCGCATAGGTCCCTCTAGTAAGTCAAGTCCCTGCATCCTATATCAACACAAGTTTTCCAACCCGTATGGGCCTCTAACAAATGCAGAGATTCACGAAATTCTAATCGCCAGCGGAGCCAGGAAGGCATTCAAGTAAATCCAGCCGATGAGCCGCGCACGATTTAATCTGACCAATACTGAGCGTGCGGATATGTTGCACCCTCGGGTTTTATCTTGCAAGAAGAGAGAACCGAGCCGAAGAAAGGAGAATGCTATGCGTTTCACACCCGAACAACTTCATACAATCGAATGCGCTCTAGAATTGGCACTGGAGATGCGACTGGAAGATTTCGATTGCGCTAAAGACAAGTGCGATCGAGGCGCGATGCAACAAGCGATTCGTGCAGCGCGCGATATCAAAAAATTCAATCAACTTCTCGCTTGCATTGAGCGAGAGCACGGCGTGGCTGGTTAACTGTGGCCCGCGCACCCCCTGTATACCGCATCCGTAGCAAATGCGGTATCAGACAGCGCCCTGCTACACCCCGCCGGTGTTAGTCATTTTTCTTGAAATAGTTTTTCCAAGCGGTTGAAGCTCGAGTCGAGACCTTCGGGCAACATGCGTGTTTCGCCAATCACAGAGACAAAGTTCGAGTCACCGTTCCAACGCGGAACTACGTGCATATGAACATGCTCAGCAACGCTGGCGCCTGCTGAACTGCCTAAATTTAAGCCGATGTTGAATCCATCTGGTTTGTAACTGCCTTCAAGAATGCGCTGCGAGCGCTTCACTAGAGACATCATTTCCGTCGTCGTTGGGTCATCCAGCGCCGCGAGCGATGACTCATGAATATATGGCACGATCAGCAGGTGTCCACTGGTATATGGATACAGATTGAGTACAACGAAATTGTGCTGCGCGCGCAGCACTATATAGGATGCCTTATCGTCGTTTCCTTTAAGGATATGGCAAAACACGCACCCCGGCGGCTTCTCACCAGAGGTCACATACTTATAACGCCAGGGGTTCCAGAGATGATCCATGCTCGCTCCTAAAATGTTTTTCGCCATTTTAAGGCCACGAGCGCGCGTTAATCTCTCGAGGCGTACAAAAAAAACAATCGCCAGGACAGAGAACCATGGCTCTTTCTGCGGTGATGGTCTGATCGAGCGTCACAGAATTGATGCGCGTTTACGAGAGCCGAGGATTTTGTCCAGTTGCCTGAACCATCCGACGGGGTGGCTTAGCAGCGGTGCCGGCGGGCATTAAACAAACAGGCAAATGGATAACATACCGAAGTTAAATGAAGCGCAAATTAGAAATTGGCGTCCGGGGATTAGCAGCAGCATCGGTTGGCAAGATCTCTCGAATGCTACAATCTGCGTTCTCAAGTACTACTGTGCCAGAATGTAGGCAAAATCCGCATGCATAAGCGCTCTCTAATTCTGATGTCCTTGTGTCTACTCCTCGCGGCTCCCGCGGTGCGCGCAGACGACGACGAAGATTACGACCATGCAGACCCCTCCAAGGGCGTAGTGAACAACTACGAAATGTTCGCCACGGGCGGGCACCCGATGGCTGGAATGGTAGCCTTGACTGCAGAGCAAGCCCTGAACAATCATTTGTACGACACTGCCATCCGTCTCAGTCAGAGGGCGCTACAACTTGATCCGGAAGACCTCGACATACACATGGTGTATGCGAAATCACTCGAAACAAAGCTCCACCGGCAGCCTGCAGGGCACAAAGATACGGCCTTATTTATGGCGGCAGTGCGAGAATGGCTCATCATAGCTCGCTCTGAGCGCGGTGAGGAAAAAGGTCTCACTAACTCGAAGGGGATCGGCATTCCCGGAATGCAACATCGATACCAGGACGAAGATCGTTCGATACCCGCCAATGCCGCTATTAAGAGACTGGTAGGCTTCGAGCCCAGACAGAATGAAACAGACAAGAAATTCTTAGATCGCGTCGAGAAATTGGTGAATAAGAACGTCTCCGGCGAAGTGGTGGGAGATAAGGGAAAGGGAAAAGATAAAGAGCCCTCGATGACCACACACACGCCGCCTGAGAAAACAGCTAAGTCCAACGATGCACCCGTACGCAAGGCCGACAACGGCGATACCTTCTAAGCCAAAAATCTGACTTCTAGAATCCAAGCAAGTGTTTTGCTTTGCTGAAAATACCCCTGAGTCCGTGCTTCTCAGGCCCGGCATGGCTTTTTGCAAATCGTGAACGGGCTGCGGCATGCTGTGCGCGCTCAGGGCGTGCCATGTGTTCGTGTTCTGAGTGAGCAGTGGGCGGAGCGGGCGCTTCAGGTTCGCCACGCAACTGCGCAAGTAACGCCCGGATGGAGTCTTGCTTCTCTTTTAGTCCCAAGTTGGTGCAGATAGCAAGCGCGTCCTCGAAGCTGCGCTCAGCGTCTTCCAGCTGGTTCAGCTTGAAGAAGTTTTGTCCCTGGTCATAACGCATAGCAGCGAACTCTTCGCTGCCACCGCGCCCGCTATGCTGCAGTGTAGAAATAGCTTTGGAGTAGAATGGCGCCGCTGCGCCGTAATCTTTAAGCTCGTATTTCGCAGTTGCTTGCGACCAATAGCAAAAGGCTAGCGGTTCTTTGTCGCTCATTGCCGACGTTGATTCGGCTATCGCGCCAAAGGTTGCGTACATATCGCGGAAACGGCCCTGATTTATGTAGCAATCCTGCAAGGCCGAGAGGAGTCGGTGCGTCTGTTCCGAGGGCGAGGTCTTAAGCGGCGGCGATGCGACCATGAGTGCGATTGCTAAACGGCAGGATACCTCACCGGCAGCATAATGCTTGGCTGAAATCTGAGCCACGGCTAGATCGGCAAGCGAGGCCAATTGATTTGATGTGGCAGGCGAAGTTGCTAGCACAACAGAGTCAAGAGTGTTCTCAAAACCGCCGTTGGTAGCGGCGCCACTGAGCTGCACCAGGAGATCGACAGTTTTGCGCAGCTCACTCTTGATAGTCTCCGCCTGTGCAGATGCCTGCGCGGCAGCGAGATAACATATAGCTGCCGGCTGCAGCTGCTTGCGGCTCTCCATCCACTGTCCGGTTGAATCCAGCTTCTCGACCGAAGCTCCTGACTTTGCCAGATAGCCAGCGAGAGCACGCGAGCCTGCATCCGATTGCATAAAACTATAACCGCCAACTGCGAGGACAATGACGACTGCAACACCGCCGGCGATCAAATTTCCTGAAGAAAAACCGCTGCGCGAGCCGATCGGCGACGTAGGCGGCGGAGCGCCTGCTGAGCTGTTCGAGTGCGCTAACGAAGCGCCGGCACCGGGCAAAATTTGCTCGCCGTCATCCTGTTTCAGAGCGGCGGCATCGCCTGTTTCTATGCGAACTAGTGACTGTGCTGGCGGCTGTGTCTGCTGCGCTCGTGCTGAACTGTTTTGCAAATCGGACGATGAGCTGCGCAGCTGCACGTTCGTTCCTGAAAGTCGCTGAGCGTGACTGCCTGTTGAATGGCGCTCAAATGCTCTCTCAGCGGCGAGAATCTTCAAGTCATCGTACAGATCGTGCATTGACTGATAGCGATCACTGGGTGATTTTGCCAGAGATTTCAGCACGATCGATTCCAGTGCTTGCGGAATTTCCGCATTGGGCGCCACTTCTGCAAATGGCTCGGGAAGCACGCTTATGTGCTTCTGCATTGTCTGAAACGCGTTATTTGCCTTGAAGGGTGGTCTACCCGTCAATGACTCGTACATGACACAACCGAGAGCATAAATGTCAGAACGTCCATCCAGTTTTTCGCCGCGACACTGCTCAGGGCTCATGTAGTATGGGCTGCCAAAAACCTCACCCGTCATCGTCAGATGAAGCTGTGCAGAATCCTCGTCCATGAGCATCTTGGCGATACCGAAATCGACGATGTGGACGAAGTCATCGCCAAAACTGCTCTTCGTAATCATCAAATTGCTGGGTTTTAGATCGCGATGTATAACGCCGTTATCATGGGCGTGCATCAAACCGTCACACGTTTGCATAAAGATGGCGATGCATCGATCTACATCTATGGCACCTTCTAGCGCTATCAAGGCAGATAGCGTCATGCCGTCGATGTAATCCATCACCAGGAATGGTGTGCCCCCTTCTTTTGGCACAGCAAATTCGTAGATCTTGATGATGTGGGGGTTGTTCAAGTGACTGGCGCTGCGGGCTTCTTGCTGGAAGCGAAGAATACCGTTCATGTCCAACATCAAACTGGGCAGTAATATCTTGAGCGCGACAACCCGGTTTAAAACCACGTCGATAGCCTTGTAGACGCTGCTCATACCGCCTCGTCCCAACTTCGTCAGCACCCGGTATTTTTGCGAGAACAGCTGCCCGATGAGCGCGTCTCCCTCATCCGCTAAGGGTGGACGCGCGCCAGCCTCGTCTACCGCAGTGATTTTCTGTTCTCTTTCTTCGCTATCTGTCATCTCTGCCAGTCTACCGCACGCGATCGATAAGGGGCCCGGCTTCGCTCGTCTTTGCTGGAAGAAATACCCGGCTTGTCGTTGACAGGCTCCAGAAAGGTCCGATTAAAAAAGCCCCGTCAGCAATACCTAATCTGATCTGTCCGGAATCTGTCTCGAATCCAATTTACTGTATAGACATAGAAAACAACAATGATTTGTATAGCTCCTGACTGGAGACATGTAGTCAGGCAGCTACGCTTCTTACTCCGGAGGTTTGCATGAGGGTATCTATTTGCAATGTCTGCGGTCTGACGATGCAAGGGACATTCACCTGCCGTCGCTGCAATCAAAAAAACCTGGCATGCTATGACATCACCTGCGATTCAGACGTGAGGCGCCTGACAGAACGCGTCAATCAGCTCGGCTACTATCCGCGAGCGAATCGCTGCCATCCTCGCACGACAGGTATGCTGGTGGCGGCCACCGCCGGTCTCATCTTGGTAGCAGCTCAATTGCAACTTCACCCGGGCGGACCGTTCGCGCGCCAGGCAAAATCATTGTTCGGGTTGACACCACAGCACACATCGATCGCCCACAGAGAGAATGACAAGTCCATGTAGCGCCACAGTAGGTTCTCAACTCATATAAGGGCGAGGCATGCTCAGGGCCTCGCCTGTTCTGGCTTCTTACAAACGATGCACACGTTTTCTGCACAATTCATTTTCACTGCACAGCTAGTGTTTAAGGCAAGGAATCGCGCCCGGGACAACGATTCGCGAGCGCAAGAGTTTATCAGATCGCGGGAACATCAAGGTCCTGCGCCCGTCAATTTTGTTAGTGAGACTGCATTTAGCTTCGTAGCACTTCATACGCTAGAAAGTCCGACATGACTCAACTCATCAGTAGTCCACAGAAAATAGTTTTGCGTTGGCGCGGGAGTAAGTGAGTAGCAGCGGATGCACCATCTGTGGTGCGCCCGCCGCTGCCCGCTTTACAACCACATTGGAACACTCTCACATGTAAGGAGCACGTTTGGATTATCAAGGGTTATGTGCGATCATATAGTTTAACTGCGAAAACTTGGTTAAAACGCGCGGACACAGCCAGTTCCGCCCACGGTGCGTTCAGTCCAGGGTGTGCAAAATGCGTTCGATAAACAGCGACTCAGGCAAGAATCGGCTTGATGTCAAGAAAAACAAATTACTAGGATTGTCGCTTGCTTTGCTGTGCCTGCTTGCATCGCAGGTCGGGGCATCTGCACAACCAGCGCAAACCCAATCGAGAATGCTGCTTGGCGGCGCGGAAGTGCCAGTCTTCACTTACTCGGACAATAGTGTTGCTACCAAGGGCGTAATCGTCGCTGTTCACGGCGCTGCCAGGCACGGTGGCACCTTTGAAGTTCTAGCTGAGCATCTGGCGTCCCTCGGGTACTTGGTCCTCTCACCAGACCTCCGTGGACATGGACAGTGGGTATACGCGAAGTGGAGTACACCGCAGGACAAAATCGCGGACTGGGATAAGAGTACAGATGACGTCGTCAATCTGCTAACCGAAATGCGCAACCAACATCAAACTCTGCCGTTATTCTGCATGGGTGAGAGCGCCGGGGCGATGGTGGCATTGCGCGCCGGAGCTCGATGTCCCTCGATCAACGGACTAATTTTGAGCTCAATTGGCACATCTCCATGCGTGCATGACGTCGGCAAAATCTTCCATGATGCCATCATCGGCGCCACCAATGTAAACAAGCCCCTGGATGTGCGGGAAGTCCTGGCGAAATACTCATCGGAAGACGATAGAGTACGCGAAGAAGCAGCAAAAGATCCACTCGGAAGAGATGGACTGAGCGTCAGGGAGTTGATTAGAACAGATTGGTTGTTGAGCAGAGTAGATTCATACGCATCGCATTTACCGTCACATATTCCAGTCCTGGTTATGCAAGGCGACGAAGACAAAATCTGTAAGGCATCGTCGGCTAAGGGCGTCGAGAAGCACCTCGCATCCAAAGAGAAGCAGTACGAAACTTTTCACAGTGGACACATCCTTCTCAGCACGCCGTTCATCCGTCAAGACGTAATGTCTGCGGTGTCAGACTGGCTGAAGGATAAAACGGCGGAGCAGCAAACAGCGCTCCTGAGCGGTGCTACGACAACCAGGTAGCTCGATGCCAAGAATTGCTACGGTTGTTACCTGAGAACCGCCAGGTTCAGAGTTGCGCTTGCCGCGGCGGTACAAGGGCTCTATTCAGAAAAACGTGGCTTCAATTTCAAAAACGGTTTCTCTAGCAAATGCCAACTCAGTATCGCCAGACCTACGGTGACGATAATTGGTGCAAGCATGCCGAGTATCACAACATCGGCGTCATTTTTGAGCAAGCCCGAATTCTCAAATTTCTCGGCAAACATGTAGACAACTGGAAAGTGAAAAATATAGATAGCATAACTGTACTTGCCTAGAACAGCGAGCTCACGGCGCGAAAGCAGGCGGTTCAGCCAATAATTTCTGTCTCCCGAAAGTAGAAGCAGCAGGAGACTCGCGAATGTACAGGCGATAATCGAGTACCCGTAGGTTGCTAGAATTGGCGCTGCCGGCGCAAAATCTGTCGCGTACAGTAGACCGCTGAACGCAATCGACGATGGCACGAGGATTCTCTTCGCTAATTCGTGAAGCTTGCTACCGTCGGTGCGCAAATGCCACAAGCAAGCGACGATCGAGCCAGCGAAGATCGTATCGATTCGGAAAGGGGTAAGGACGCTGATCGCGAACGGATTGCCGCCATGGGCGTAAAAGAGAATTCTTGCCAGGCATATAACGACGCAAGCCGCGAAGCATATATTCAGAAGAATTGCCGGCTTCAACCATTTAACGATTAATGGCCAGCCAAGATAGAAATGCTCTTCCACCGAAAGAGACCAAAGGTGATTTACGGCAACGGCACCAATCGTCATCCAGCATGGTAGATGCGACGACTGATACACGTTGTTCAAGAACAGCGCTGAGAACACTAGCGCAGCGCCTGACTGCGAGCCGTGAAAACTTGAGTGTGTCGCCACCGCCACCAGCGCCGCGAGAGCAAGAAATCCGTAATATAAAGGCCAGATTCGCAAACAACGCCGGGCGTAGAAGTTGCGAAAGTAGTGAGGAGAAGAGCATTGTTTGAGCAGAATATCGGTAAGTAAGAATCCCGAGAGGACGAAGAACAGGTCCACGCCGCACCAGCAACAGAAAAACGGTGCCGTCAATCGTCTTAGTTCAAAGCTACAGGGACCATACATGGCCGTCGTCGCGTGCTGAATCACTACCAGCAGCACCGCCACTCCGCGCAATCCGGTCAGTGCAGGCAGCCTATTGCCTTGTGCAACGGTGCGTTTCGGTTTACCTTGCAGTGATGCGACTGCAACGGTTGCGAGATTTTCGTTCGTAGGACTCTCAACTGCCATCGAATTGCCAAAGCTATTTGACTCGGCGCGATTCGCTTCTGAAGCGGGCGCGGAAATGCCCAAACCCTAACAATATTGGCACAATTTCGGGCTGCCATGGTGATAGCAATCTAAGTTAAATAGACCACTGCACACTTTCTGCGTGCACGATTTTTTCACGGCTGCTTTTCTAAGCTGACCATCACTTTCATCTCGAGCCAGCATCCATAAACGGAGGCCCAGTTTCTCTATGGCGAACCATCTATTGACCAACATGATAGTCACCGATGCAAACGGAGTGCGCCTGCATCCCATGGTGCAAACAGAACGAGACGGCACTGGCACGACTTACAAATCTGATGGCACTACGGTCGTTACGAGCTTTAACGGCAGTCAGATGAAGATAGGTCCCATCACGCCAATCAACAAACCTTCAGATCAGCCCAACCCGGCGTGCACGGGGGGCGCTTGTAGCACGAATTACAAACCTACACCGCCATCGTAACGACAAATTCATGGCGCCATCAAGGAAGGGTGGGGATCGCCCCACTCTCTTTTGTGCGCAGAAGGAATGTAATTTGCCCGCGAAAAACTGCTGCTTATAATCGCAATGGTGGGTAATTTGAGGGTGGTGGAATGGAGGGAGTAATAGCCGTTATCGGCTTTTGGCTGTTCATGATCGCTTGGGTGGCACGCAAACCGGTGCTTACGTATCTGGAGAAATCACACTTCAAGGATAAAGACGGGCAGGCGCTCTTCGATAACATGCAACAACTGGCGGGACGACTGGAAAACCTCGAGAAGACTGTCTCGACAGTAGTTCAGGGCATGCTGGAAGTACAGCAAACGTCTGAATTCAAACAGCTGCTGGGTGCCAAAAAAACAGGCAACGATACTGTTGATGCCAGCGTCATTGACGCTACACCGGTTGGACAAGCTGAATCCTCGACGCCGCATGTGCCACGTCAGGAAGATCTGGGAAAGATTATCGACGACAACACAGTGCAGATTCGGCGCCTGCTGCCTGCTGACAAACAGCGCGTGTGGAACTACCTGACACAACCAGGACTTCTTGCGACCTGGCTTGCGACAGCCACCATGGAAGCGAACAAGGGCGGCAGAGTAGAACTCAACTTCGATTGCGACACGGTGCCGGGTCTAAGCAGCTTTGTCAAACCGAAGCTCAGAGGCTTGATCGATAAATTCGAACTCGAGAAAAGCATCGCCTTCTCCGCCATTGACACCACAAGCAATCTCGAATCGCACATCGCTTTCGAGCTGGAAGAGCGTGGCGGTCAAACAATGTTGACGGTGACGCAATCGCGCCTCTCCCGCGATCGTATGCATGAGGTGTTGGCCGCATGGCATGCGCATCTGGATATCTTGCTGGCACGTCTGAGCAATCTAGTTGCACCTAATTATGTTGTGCGCTTCCGCGAACTGATGCCTGTATATACGGTGGCAGTCGCGGCCGCTGTAATTGCGTCGACAACGCCCGCATTAGCCGGCCAGTTAAGCGATGACAGATATCAGGCGATAGAGTCGGAGCGTTCGCATTTGATCAGCCGGTACGACAATTTGTGGAAAGATGCAGATGGCCTTCAGAGAGAAATCGTCAAGTTGAAGAGGGACGATTCATCGGAGGTGAAGCAAACTCTGGACACGCTGGACCGGCAATTGCAGGATGAATACAGAGAATTGCACGACCTGGAATTTCAGATTCGCGACCTCGATAAAGTACTGATCAATTAAGTGGCAAAAGCAGGTCAGCCGGGCTAGATGCGCGGGTTCAATCCATGCGCTCGTAATCGTCCTTTATGTAATGGTGCTTGGGCAAAATAAAAAAACCTCGTTTGTACTGAAAATCGAACATCATCATGTCGCGTTTTGATTCCTCGGGAAACTGCAAAATTCGATCAAAGCTCAACGATTGTGCCGCTTCGACGGCGCGTTCGCTCATCCGGTCGCCGCCGGCAAGCGGCTGTGCTTTCAGCACACCGTCGCGACTGACTGTAATTCTCAAGAGTACCGTTCCGAGGGCGGCACCGTTGGCATCGGCAATTCGCTTGCCAATAGCACGTCCCACCCGAGCATGCCACTTTTCCCACGCTAGTAGCTTCTCTTCAGTGCCGAGTTGAAAAGCGTTCTGGGAGGTTCCGGTTTTGAGAAGTCCCTTTGCAGCAGGTTCGTCGTTGGGGAGCGATTTATCAGCCGCCTGGTCGGAAAGATCGGTTCCGGGAGCGGGGGCGGACAGCTGGTCGGACGGTAGAACAGGCGCCTGCGCGGACTGAGCAACATTTGCATGAGCAGCCTGTGCCCAAGACGGGCCGGCGATAAAAAATGCCAGAAATACTGCCACAGCCAGGCTTTTAGTCATTCACGCGCCCTCCCCTATGAGTTTACCGCGCCAATCCCTGGCGGGTTCACCGGACAGTCGGCCTGGAACTGTCGTCCGGACGGGACAGCTATAGATCTAATAGATTCTCCGCAGTCCGGGAATATAGATATCGCTGCCGGCGTCTCTTCGGTTGGAGCCCAAAATTGAGCCAGCCAATGCAACGACAACCCAACTCCCGCAACGACGAGTTTCAAACTTCGACTTTGTGCTACATCGAACAGATGTATCGCCTTGCTTTCGCTCGTCTCGGCAATGCCGAAGACGCCCGAGACGTAGTGCAAGACACTTATCTGAAGGCTTTCCGCTCGTTCGAGTCGCTTCACGACCGGGCGCACATCAAAAATTGGCTGACACAGATACTTCTTAACAACATCAGAGATCACTATCGCAAACGTTCGCGATCTGTTGATTCCGTCGAACTGCTCGAAACGATGGACGACACCCTTCAGTCCTTCTCGATTCCCGGACCGGAAGAAGTATTGAGCAGCACTGAACTCGATCCGCAATTGCTTCAAGCACTGCATGCGATACCAGATCAGTTCGTCGTGCCTTTGTTGCTGCGCGAGATATATGACGCCACTTATGAGGAGATTGCCCACGTCTTGGACATTCCAAAAGGCACGGTCATGTCGAGATTGTTTCGAGCCCGAACGATGCTGCGTAAGCTTTTATTGTCGGACGATGGTTTAAGCGAACACGGGGTGGGAGTCCATAAATGATTGATTGCAACGACGTCCTACCAATGCTGCAGTCTGCGCTCGATGAAGGCACAGAATCCCGCGAAGCCACTGCCGCCGTTCGCAAACATGTCGACAGCTGCTCACACTGCCAGTCTGAATGGACAAGCGAGCAAGCTATTCGTAAACGACTGCATGAATTTAAGTCCGGCATTGAGATGCCAGAGAGTTTTCCGCAGCAAATTGTCGAGCTGCTGACAGCAAAAAATCGGAAGCCCACTCCCGTCACCGCAAATACTCGAACAAAGGAGACCAAGTTGATTAAAGCTAAATCGCATGACACGAAGGGGCCCGTTGAGAAGAACGAAATTGATGAAATGCCCGACGAGGAGCTTGCCGAATTTGCGCTCAACGACACCGATCTCGACGACGAGGAAGAAGCGGCCAAAGAAATTGTCATCGAAGAGCCTGGCTCAGAGCGAGCAGAGTGGGATCCCATTCGTGTGTACCTCCGCGAAATCGGCTCCATATCTCTTTTGACCGCAGCCCAAGAGATCGAGCTCGCGAGAAGAATTGCCGCCGGTGGCTCCGACGGAGAGATCGCCAAGCGTCACCTGGTACGCAGCAACTTGCGCCTGGTCGTATCTATCGCGAAGAAATACGTCGGCAGAGGATTACAGCTCCTCGACCTGATTCAGGAGGGCAACCTCGGTTTGATTCGAGCGGCTGAAAAGTTCGACCATGAACGTGGGTACCGCTTCAGTACGTATGCCACATGGTGGATCCGTCAGGCGATCACGCGTGCTATCGCTGACCAGGGGCGCACGATTCGCGTGCCTGTACATCTGTTCGAAACCATCAATCGCATCAAGCGCGTCACTCGCGATCTAGCTCAAGAGAAAGGCAGACGCCCGACTGACGAAGAGATTGCAGCGAAGATGGAGATGAGTGTCTCCAAGTTGCAAGAGATTATGAAAGTGGCGGCCGAACCGATCTCGCTCGAAACACCTATCGGCAAGGAAGACGACAGCCGTCTCGGCGACATGATCGAAGACAAAGACGCAGTCACACCAGGCACGCAAGTCACTCAGGAGTTGTTGCGCGAAGATATTTTGGAAGTGATGGCCGCTCTGTCACCCAGAGAGCGTGACGTCTTGAGACTGCGTTTTGGACTCGATGACGGTCGCCAACGCACGCTCGAAGAAGTCGGACAGTTATTCGGCGTCACGCGCGAGCGTATTCGACAGATTGAAGCGAAGGCGTTGCGGAAATTGCGGCATCCTAACCGGTCCCGCCGCTTGCGCGATTACATGGACTAAGGCACAACCATTTGCCAGTCCGGCTACACAAAAGCAGGTACAGCGAACCAGGCAGTGCTGCCAAGCTGCGCCAAAAGCTGGAGCACGAAGGTTATTCCGTGTTTGTGTGGAGCGACTCAGAAGGGGCCGTATATGACGATCATTCGCATCGGCACGACGAGTATATCGTTGTAGCGTCGGGGGCAATCGTATTCAAAATCGCCAGTCTGCGCTACTTGCTGGAGGCAGGTGACGCGCTCGAGCTTCCGGCAAACACAGTGCACGCCGCCGTTAACGAAAATCACGGACCCGTCTCGTATTTTATCTGCACACGCGCCTGAGCACCACAGATGGTGCTCTTCTACTCCGCCTTCAGCTCTTCGACAATTTCTTCGAACAGGGCACGGTCGAATTTAGCGTACTTGTCACTCTTCTGAATCGCCTGAGCGAGCCATTTACCCGCGCCGGGCACATCAAGCCAGAGAAAACTGTTGTCCCAGGAGTAGACGATCGCTTCTTCTTCACTCCCCGCGAGAAAGGTAGCTGGCTTGTCGGTCGGCGTTTCCAAAATTCCCGGCAAGAACAGCGGCACATGATGATTAGCCTCGAGTGCCAGCCGCAAGGCTTCTTCGGCTTCTGTCGAGCCACCATCCTTGGCGAAGGCATACAGCGCTTTCGTGTACATAATCGCTGCCCCCCTATCATCTTTGTACTTCGCCAGCAGCTTATCCAGCTCTGAGTACTCTTGCGCTTCCAGCAGAACCGATGCCAGTTCGTAGCGAATCTCCTGTTGATCGGTGGGATTGCGCATCAACAATTCGCGGTACAGATCACGCGCTTCATCCAGCTCGTCTTCCCAACGAAGCGCATTGGCGAGACTGGCAATCGCTCGCATGAGCGGTCTGGTCTCGATTTCCTCCCAAAAGCTGCCGGCAAACTTCGATTTCCAGTCGCTTCCAAGAACGCGTTCTCCGGCATCAACCGCTTTTCGGTACAACTTGACGCGCGCCTGCCAATCACTGGAGGTCGTGGCCAGTGCCATGTAAGCCTCGGTGCAGTCCGCTGAGATGGCTAGAGCTTCCTTGGCGAGCCTTCCTCGCTTAGAGCCTCCAGCAGCCCACGCCTCACGAGCTTTGCGCTCCGCCAAGTTGAGCCGGTCTTGGGCTGATGACGTGCGAGCGTCATCGTGGTGACGAAGCGGAATGACGCTGGCTTTAGTGATTCGTTTTGTCATAGATCTCGGTATCCTCTGGGCAACGACAGGCTGAGCCGTTTAAGCATTTCCAGTGAGGGGCGGATGGCTTTCGCATATATTCAAAAACCGCCCTACGCCAAGATTTTACTGGCTTTGCTTACAAAACAAGCCTTCAGACTATTCGTATCGAAGAAAGATTTCTCTCACGGTAAAATGTCACGATGGCGCCAGAGCGCATGACATCGACATCGGCGCTAAACAGCGCCGGCCCGAAAAGGTGTCGCTTCTATACCCAAACAGTACGGAGCCAAGATGGACACGAAAGCAGAGACATCGGTAAAAACTCTTTTCCTCGAAGACCTTGCCGTCGGACAAAAGTTCGTGAGCGAGCCATATTCAATGGATACCGAGCGAATCAAGAGTTTCGCCAGCCAGTTCGATCCACAACCGTTTCACCTTGACGAAGAGGCGGCAAAGAGCACATTTTTCGGCGGATTAGCTGCGAGCGGTTGGCATACAGCGGCCGTCACCATGCGTCTTCTCGTTTCTAGCGCACCGTTTGCTGGCGGCTTGCTGGGCGCCGGCGGTGAGATCAAATGGCCACAGCCGACCAGACCGGGCGACATTTTGCTCGTCGAGAGTGAAATCCTCGAGATTCGCCAGTCCAAGTCGCGCCCGGAGCGAGGTATCGTCACCATCAAAGCAGCCACTATCAATCAAAATGGAGAAGTGGTCCAGACGTTGGTCTCTTCTCTGGTTGTGCGCACGCGCCATCCCGAGCAGCTATCGGTTCACTAGCATCTTCACGAGGGAAAGCCGTCATGACGAGCCCAAAACCAATTCTTGTCACTGGAGCAGCAGGCAATATCGGAGGCATTGGTGGCAAAATCGTTGAGATGTTGCGAGAGAAAGATCTGCCAGTCCGCGCGCTCGTACATCGGATCGACGAACGATCGGATGCACTGAAAAAAATCGGAGCGCAGATCGTGGTTGCCGACATGACCAGCGGTTCAGACATGGCGCGATCGATAGAAGGCTGCAGTCGCATTTATTTCGGCATGAGCGTCTCTCAGGCTTACCTGCAGGCGACGATTGTCGCCGCGGCAGCAGCAAAGGAGGTTAAAGACCTCGAACTCTTCGTCAACATTTCACAGATGACTGTTTCACAAATGAGTCTGCGAGAGTTTACTGAATCTCCTCAACAACAACAGCACTGGCTGGCGGAGCAAGCACTCAACTGGTCGGGACTTCCTGTTGTGCACGTGCGCGGCACAGTCTTTTTAGAGCATCACTTCTTCTCGGCATGGGCAGCTGATTCCATAGCAGCTTCCGGTGAGCTGCGCCTGCCGTTCAAAATGTCACGCACGTCGCCTGTTTCATCCTATGATGTTGCCCGCGTCATTACAGCAATCTTGGAAAAGCCGGCGGGACATGCGGGCAAGGTGTATGAACTGACAGGACCCATCAGTCAGGATCTGCATGGCATCGCCAAGGAATATGCGGAAGCTCTCGGCCGCGACGTCAGATATGTAGATCTCCCTTTTGATCAGTGGGTCGAAGAAGTGCTCAAACCAAGCGGTGTACCGGAGCATGTCTTTCACCACTTCCTGACGATGGCAAAACTGCACGCAGACAACCGCTATGACCGGCTTACCGACGACGTAGCTAAAATTACCGGCAGGCCAGGGCTAACGGTGCGAGAGTTCGTCGCCGGTCACGACGAGCTATTTTCGAAGTGCAGGCTTAAAGAGCGCAGCAACGCGTAATTTAATGATCGGCGAGTGAGAGTGCGGATATATTGCCTCCTCGGGAGATATTGTGATTTTGTGGGGACTAGCCCACTCCTGCCGGAGCAAGCACATGTACAGAGATGATCACAAGCAACTCGTTTTCTCACCCTCGGACCTGATGAGGTTTTTAGGATGTGAGTTTGTGACATGGCTCGACAGGCTCAACCTGGAATGCCCCGGGCTGATTCAACCCGACCCACAATCAGAAGCACAGAAGATTCTGGCGGCAAGAGGACAAGCACACGAATCGGGCTTCAAGAGAGATCTCGAGTTGGCCGGTCGGGACGTTTGCGATCTCTCCAACGTCAAAGACAGAAGCCTCGCCACAATGAAGGCTATGAGCGATGGACGCGAAGTGATATTCCAAGCCGAGTTGGGATTGGGTTGCTTTAAAGGATATGCCGACTTTCTCGTGCGCACCGACGGCGGCTCCGAGCTCGGCGACTACTGCTACGAAGCGTGGGACACCAAACTGGCGCTTTCACCAAAGCCATACTTCCTCGTTCAACTTGCTTGCTACTCGGAAATGCTGCAGGCCGTTCAAGGCGTTTTACCCCAGCGCATGCACCTTCTCCTCGGGGACAAAACCAGTGAATCGTTTAGAACGGAGGATTATCTCTATCACTACAGGCAAGTGAAAGAGTCTTTCCTCCGGCAGCAGAGTAATTTCAATCCCGGCCACTACCTCGAGTTTACCGGGAGAGAAGACTTTGGTCGTTGGCAATCAGAGATCGAAAAGCGAATCAAGGAGAGCGATCACCTCTGTCAGGTGGCACACATCCGAGCGCTGCAAATCAAGCGGTTGAGAGAGCACGGACTCAAGACGATGACCGAGCTCGCTCACACCACGGTCGACTCAGTCCCCCACATGCAGGCAGAGACCTTTGCCACATTGCGACGGCAGGCGCGCCTGCAGGTGCAGTCGCTCGACTTGAAGGTGCCCGCCTTCGAACTCATCGAGCCACAAGTACCCAGAAGTGGGCTCTATCTTCTGCCGCCAACCTCCTCCAGTGATGTTTACTTCGACATGGAGGGTTATCCGCTCGAAAACGACGGCTTGGAATACCTGTTCGGTGTGACGATCATTGAAGACGGACAACCGAAGTTTCTCGATTGGTGGGCACATAACGCCGAACAAGAAAAACTGGCGTTCCAGTCATTCATGACCTGGCTGCACGATCGATGGCAGAAAGATCGCAGCCTGCACGTATATCACTATGCATCCTACGAGAAAACCGCTCTGCAAAAACTGATGGGCAAGTACTCCATCAAAGAGAACGAACTCGATGATTTGCTACGCAATGAAGTCTTTGTCGACCTGTTCACTGTCGTGAGGCAATCCATCAAAGTAGGAACGCCCAACTACTCAATTAAGAGCATCGAAAAACTTTATCGCCCGAAGCGTGACACCGAAGTGGCAACGGCCATGGACTCCATAGTGTTCTATCGACACTGGTTAGATAAAAAAGATGGAGACGACTGGCACACCTCGGAGATCCTCAAACAGATCCGCGACTACAATAAAGACGATTGCGATTCGACCTGGCAACTTGCGGACTGGCTGCGTGGTTTGCAGAAAGAGGCAAACATCTCGTGGCGAGCAAAAGAACAGAAAGAGAGATCTGAAAGCGAAAGCGCCCAGGCTCGCAATGAAGCGGCGGCTCTAGCCAAACAGCTTCTCAATGCAGTGCCTGCTGACCCGTCGCAGAAGACCGATTCGCTTCGCATACGCGAACTGATTGCACAACTGCTCGAATTTCATTGGCGTGAGTCGCGACCAATTTTTTGGGCCATGTACAATCGTCATGAAATGACAGAACGCGAGTTGTACGATGATCCTTGCTGCCTTGCCGGTTTGAAGCTCAGGAACGATCCCCGACAAGACAAACAGTCGTACCTTTATGAATACAGTTTCGATCCGGATCAAGAGACAAAGATCAATGCGGGCAATCGGTGTTTCTTTGCGCATGATTTGCGCAGCACGATTGTCGTCGCTTCGATTGATCCCGATTATGGCATCATCGTCCTCAGGCGCAGCACCAGAGGCGAGGCTCCGCCAGAGTCTCTGAACCTGATTAAAGATGAATTCGTCAATCCAGCAGAGATCGCCAGATCGGTCTTTCGCACGGCGCAGTCTTATCAACAGAGTGGCAGATTGCAGCCGGCACTCGAAGATTTTCTGGCACGCCGGAGACCGCGTCTGTTAGGTCTTGAATCAGGTCCACTGTTGAGAGGCGAGCCTGAAAGAATTGCGGAAGAGACAGCCGAGCTTTTAGCCCGAGCTCAGGATACGACCATCTGCATTCAGGGCCCGCCAGGCAGCGGCAAGACATACACAGCCGCCAAAGCAATTTTGCATCTGCTAAAACAAGGCAAGCGCATCGGTGTTACGTCAAACAGCCACAAAGCGATCGCGCATTTGATGGACAAAGTAGCAGATGCGGCGCACTCCGAACAGATAGACCTTGGCGCGATCAAGATCCAGTCCGAGTCCGACGACTTCCATTGCCAATCGCCGTCGATCAAATCGGCGACGCCAAACCAATTCTTCGAAGGAAAGTATCCCAACTGGCAGCTCGTTGGCGGCACAGCTTGGGCTTTCAGCAAAGAGATTGCGGTCGGTTTGCTAGATTACTTGTTCGTTGACGAGGCCGGGCAAGTGTCCGTCGCCAATCTCGTCGGTATGGCACCATCAACCAAAAATATCGTGCTCATTGGCGATCAGATGCAGCTCTCACAACCGATCAAAGGAGTTCATCCCGGCGAGAGCGGTAAATCGGTTTTGGACTATCTGTTGCAAGGCGAAGCGGTCGTCGACTGGAACTTTGGCATTTTCCTCGAACGCAGTTGGCGCATGCATCCGGACCTTTGCCGATTCATCTCGGGCGCCGTCTACAACGATCTGCTTCAGCCAGATGCCAGCACGGTGCTGAGAAATTTGCAGCGCTCGCCCAGCAACAAATTGATTTCGAAAGATGCAGGCGTTCTCTACCTGCCAGTCGAACATGAAGGCAACTCACAATGCAGCGACGAAGAGGTCGATACGATTGCCGCCATCGTGCAAGAGCTCAAACAGACCAGAGTGAGTGAATTGAACAGTCGCGGCCAATCTCACGACCGGCCGTTCGATGTAAGCCAGGATCTTCTCGTTGTCGCTCCGTACAACATGCAAGTGCGGAAGCTCCATCACTGTTTACCCGAGATAACGGTTGGATCGGTAGATAAGTTTCAGGGGCAAGAAGCATCCGTGGTTATCGTGTCGATGTGCTCGAGCACTGGAGATGCATCGCCGCGCGGACTGGAATTCATCTTCAACAAAAACCGGCTTAACGTAGCCATATCACGCGCAAAGATCTTGGCGATTGTGGTTGGCTCGCCGCAGCTGGCAAGCACGAAATGCAGACGCGTCGATCAGCTAGAGCTAGTCAACTTATTTTGCAGAGTAGTCGAGTACGGCAGCCAATCAGGGCGCCGGGTCGAATCGCTTGCAAGCCAACTGACTACCTGTGTTTGACGTCAACGTCTGCCGCGTACTCGCGGACTGACCGCACAAATCGCTTGTCCATAACCCGTCAGACGCGCGCTTGCATGGACACTTTGGAAAGAAACATGGAAAATAAAATGACATTCTGACTCCATTTTACCTGGGTAACAGATACATCTCTGTTGAGATTGGGTCAGAATGTCTCTGATGTTTGTGACGGGAGCACATTGAATAGGTTCCCCGGATTGAAATTTGCTGGCGATGCATTCTCGATGATTTTCCTGTCGGCATTCAACGAGACTGAAACCCGACTATTCGGCAACAAGATGGTATCTTGATGTCCGCAGCCGGATTGGAGATGTCGAGCATGAAGAGTCAGTCATTGAGTTACCACGAGACTCCAGCCATAGGAGCTTCGCAATCGGAGATCGACACGCCTTGCGTGATCGTCGATTTGCAAGCTGCCGAACAAAATATCTCTACCCTGCTAGAGCGATTCGAACGGTATCCTTCAGTATCGGTACGACCGCACTTGAAGACCGCGAAGAGCCCGCATCTTGCTCAAATCATGTTGCAGCGGGGAGCAAAAGGAATCTGTGTTGCCAAAATCAGTGAAGCTGAGGTTTTCGTCCAGGCAGGCATCACTGACATTCTCATTACGACGGAGATCGCTGGTGCCCTCAAAGTGGCTCGTCTCATGCAGCTGGCCAACCGTTGTCCCGAGTTGAGAGTAGTGATCGACAACGAAGCTGCGGTACACGCGATTGAAGACGCCGCAGAGGCACTTAAACACAAATTGAAAGTGCTCATTGATCTCAATGTCGGACAAAACCGAACCGGAGTCAACACCAGCGAAGAAGCTGTAGCTCTCGCAAATACAGTGGCAAGACTGGCTCATTTGGAGCTTATCGGAGTGCAGGGCTACGAAGGTCACCTTCAACATCTGGAGGCAGCCGAGCGTGAGGCAAAGTGCAGAGAAGCAATGTCTAAACTTAACGGTGTCGCGAACGCTCTCAGGGAGAAGGGTCACACGATACAGTCTGTCACTACCGGCGGTACCGGTACTGCCGAGATCTGCGCCTCATGCGAGGGCATCACGGAGGTGCAGCCAGGCTCGTTCGTATTCATGGACACCTCCTACAGCCGCGCCACAGAACGAGCCTATCAACATGCGTTGAGCGTCTACGCAACGGTGATAAGCAAACCGGAAAATAACCGCGTCGTTGTAGACGCCGGCACAAAGAGCCTGTCAATCGACATGGGATATGCAGAAATCGCCGGTCATCTCGACTGGACATACACTCCTGGTGGCGACGAACACGGAATCATCAAGGCGGAATCAGGAGTGATAAATCTGGTTCCGGGTGATCGCATAGAACTTCTGCCTGCGCATATTGACACCACAGTAGCACTGCACGATCGCTACTACGTAATGCGCGGCGCCAAACTGGAAGCAATTTGGCATATCGCTACCAGAGGCAAAGTGCAATAGTAGTACAGCCGCTCCAAGGTCGCTGATGAGATAATTTACCGTGCATGGAATACAAGCACACCGGCAGGCGTCTTCGTCTCCGTCAAGATTCTCTGCACCGATTTGCCGAGAAAAACACCGCTGTCGGCGCTGCGATCGATGGCACCGAGAACAACCAAGTCGTACTGACCTCGTTGAAGCTCTTTTATGATGGCATCGTTCGCGCTTTCGGCGACAACTACTTGCTCACGCAGTGATATTCCCAATCGCCGCATGCGGAAAAGCGCTTCCTTCAAAATCTTGGCACCAGCACGACGGGCTCGATAATTTCCCATCTGACCTTTGCCACCCACTTCCGAAAAGTGCACGACAGTGAAAAGCAACACCTGCGCATCGTTGCTGTGAGCGATATAACCGGCGACGTCTGCGGCTGCGAGTGAGTGTTCCAGTCCGTTGATAGGGACGAAAATGCGTTTTACACGGCGAAACAATTTCTGCCCGTCGACCACGACAAACACATCGGCGCTGGCGTTGTCTATCACTCTATCTTGCACAGAGCCGAAAGAGAAATGTTGACTGTCTCTCGGTCGGTGCGAACCCATCATCACTAAGTCGTATTGATTGGAAGCCTCGATCACCCGCGATGCGATATCAGCAGCTGACGTCTCCGGTACCGTCTCTTTCGAATATCCGACTTTCGGATTGTCTGCTACTTCCGTCAGCTGCTGTTGCACAACTTCCGTGCCGTGTTCGGAAGCAAACTCGACGATGTCGAAAATTTCGTCTTGCGATTCTTTAGCCAGCGCCAGCGATTTTAAAGTCGGTACACAATATGCGGGCATAAACTCAGGGGCAGACGGCAAAAGCGCCTTCTCCACGCCAGACAGGTAGGCTCGCTTTTTTGCCTCCTCCTTAATCAAACGCTCCGACTCTTTTTCCGAAGGTGGAACTTTGGCAGCGACCCATGATATCAGTGGTGGTGTCACCAACACCGTCAGAATCGCCATAACCGCGTACATGGTATATGCGTGATTGGGCAGCAGTCCAATCTCCACACCGAGAATGGCCACCACTACGTCGCTGCCGCCGCGCATATTGAGTCCCAGTCCGATTAGCAGAGACTCCCAATTACGCATGCCACCTAGTTTGGCACCAATGCATCCGCCAATTATCTTCGTCAGAGCAGCCAGTAAAAATAATCCAATCGTCAGCGAAAGTATTTCCGGATTGGAAATTTTCGTGACGTCGACTCGCATGCCGGCTGTGACAAAGAAGACCGGTGCAAATATACTCAAAGTCAATGCTTGCAAGTTCTCCTTCAGGCGCACTGTCGCTCGCGGTGCCCGCCCGACTAAAAGACCGAAGACGAACGGACCTAACAGTGCGTGCAATCCCATCATCTGAGTCATGCAAGCACAGAAGATTGCCAGCACTACAAGGACTGAAAGCTGACCAAAGATAATTTGCGAAAAATCAGAGATTTTGCGCATGATCCAGTCGACGACCTTTTGTCCCGCCGTCAGCATCGTGGCGAAAAATCCAGCTGCGTACACGATTGTGGCGAGACCAGTGAGCCAGGTGCCTCCTTCATGCACTGAAGAGAGCACCGAGATCATGGGCCACACAGCCACCTCACTGGCGATACCACCAGCCATTATCACTTGTGAATAATCTCGGCGAAAAGTACGGCTCTCCATGAAGACTTTAGCCACTACGCTGACAGCGGTGACAGAGAGCACAGCGCCTAAAAAGATCGCGCTCGGCAAATCCAACTTTAACAAATTGGCACCGAATATGGCACCAATGATAATTGAGGGAACAATGGCAAAAGCAGCGCAGGCACCGCCGGCTTTCATGTGGTAGCGGAGAATGCGCAGGTCGACCTCCGCACCAGCAAGCATGAGCAATAAGATCGCGCCGGTCCATGAGAACAAACTGAGCGGCAACCCAATGCCGCTCTCTGTGAAGAGAGTTTTGTAGAACAGCGGAAATAAAGCGCCCGTGATCGACGGTCCCAAGAGAACCCCGCCAAGCAGCTCTCCTAGCACCTCGGGCTGCCCGAATCTGCGAGAAATCTCAGCTGTTCCTCGTCCGACCAACAGTATGAGAGCCAGCGCAAAAAGACTCGTCAGAAGCTGATGCTCTGAAAGTCCCTGCATCAGCGGCGTTTATCGTTATGGATGTGGACGGCGAACAAAATCGACGAGAGCCTCCGCTTTGCAAGCAACACAGAGTACCGGACGCCAAAGCGGACGACTGCTGTGCTGCAAATAGTATATTAACCCTTACAATGACGTTTACAAGTCGCCGTCTTAGTGGAAATGAAGTACTATGTCGCTCATAGTCGTCAGGTACGACTTCGGCTTCTCCGCAGGCAGGCGGGGGTTCGGCACGCGTTGAGTTGCTTACCACAGCCATGGAGGCTTGTTTGAATGACCAAAGATACACTCACTCCTCTGGCGCCAATCCTCGAGAAGTCTTCCAAAGCTTTATTAGACCGATGGATTGAGCTGCAGCTGCTTGATACCAACCGATCGGATAGCGTTTCTGACGCGTCTCTCAAAACGAACTCGGCTGAGTTTTTGAAAGTATTCCTCCGGTCAGCCGAGAAGGGAAACTTTAACGATATGGACGCCCCGGAGTGGGAGCCAGTTAAGCGTATGCTTGCTGAGTTGTCCGCCAACCGCGCAGCGCAGGGCTCCACACCAGCAGAGACGGCTACATTCGTTTTCTCTCTCAAACAAGCTGTTTTTGAAATTATCAATTCGGCGATGGGCTCCAACAGTGGCGAAGCAGGGACATACATCTGGTCGACATCCATGTTGCTGGACAAATTAGGTCTTTACACAGTCGAAGTTCATCAAAAGAGCCGCGAAGCCATTATCCGCAGGCAGCAAAAGGACATCCTCGAGATGTCGACCCCAGTGATCAAAATGTGGGACCGCATTCTGGCGGTTCCTCTGATTGGCGTCTTAGATTCCGCCCGCACTCAGATTGTCATGGAAAACCTGTTGCAGGCTATTCGTGACAACGGTGCCAAGATCGCCATCCTCGATATCACCGGCGTGCCGACCGTTGACACGCAGACGGCTCAGCATCTGATAAAGACTGTCTCTGCTACCAGACTTATGGGAGCCGAATGCATCATCAGCGGCATTCGACCGCAGATCGCGCAGACGATTGTTCATCTCGGCATCGACATCTATGACATTGCCACTCGAGCGACGATGGAAGACGCCCTGCGTGAAGCGCTCGCTCGCGTGGGTTATGCAATAACAAAAGAATAGCTGAAGGACGGGTAGATTTTGGACAGAATTCCAATTCTAAAATTGGGCGATACGTTGCTCGTGACGATTCAAGTGGATTTTCACGATCGAGTAGCGCTCGCGTTACAAGAGGATTTGACTGAAAAAATAGTGACTTTGAGAGCGAAAGGAGTGCTTATCGATATTTCGGCGCTCGACATGGTCGATTCGTTCATGGGCAGAGTCCTCGGTAACATTGCAAAAACCTCCAAACTTCTCAACTGTCAGACCGTTCTTGTAGGCATGCAACCTGCTATTGCTATCACTATTACCGAGCTTGGAATTTCGCTGAAAAACATTCACACGGCTATATCAGCAGAAGATGGCCTCACGCTTCTCAAAGATCTAATCGGCAAAAATGCGGCAGGTGCAACTAATGGGCGTAAAGTCCGGGGAAGATAGGCCGATTGCCAGCGAAGATGACATCGCAGCTGTCAGAGACTCTGTAAAGCGAGTCGTTTCACTGCTCAACTTCAGCTTGGTCAATCAAACGAAAATCGTTACTGCGTCGAGCGAGCTGGCTCGTAACACGTTGGAACACGGACTGGGTGGCAGCGTCAAAATCCAGGTGCTGGATGACGGCGACAGAAGCGGAATAAGACTGGTTTTCTCGGACACCGGTCCCGGAATTCCAGACATCGATCAGGCGCTGGAAGACGGTTATACCACTGGCAGAGGCATGGGGCTCGGATTAGGTGGCGCCAAGCGGTTGATGGACGAGTTTAAGATCGAATCGAAAGTGCAAGAGGGAACCTCCGTTTCAGTGACTAAGTGGCAAGAGAAAGTTTAGCTCTGCAAAGCGCTTTGCTCCAGGTATGCAAGCTCTCGTCCGAGGACGAGCTCCTTGACGCACGCTCGGCAGTGAAGATGCACGCTCGCGATTTGGGTTTTTCCTCACTCAACCAGACAAAAATAGTTACCGCCGCGAGTGAGCTTGGTCGCAATGTCTTGGAGCATGGCTTGGGCGGAACACTTCAGATCGATCGTGTGTCTAACGAAGAGAACATCGGACTTCAACTGACGTTCAAAGACGATGGTCCAGGGATTGATAATATTGAACTCGCTTTGACAGACGGCTACACATCTAAGAAAGGGCTGGGTTTAGGGCTAACGGGCTCTAAACGCCTGATGGATGAGTTCGAGATATTGTCCAAGCCTTTGGCGGGAACCACCGTTACGGTGATCAAATGGAAATAACCAGTGTGAAATCCATCGAGATCACCGAGCACAGTCAAGTTAGCGATGCTCGGCGCCAGGTAGAAAGTCTCATCACAGCTGCGGGCATGCCGGAAAAAGACCGAGACAGAACCGCTTTGCTCTGCACAGAGCTTGGCACCAATCTGATCAAACATACCGCGCGTGGCGGTCAGCTGATTGTGCAAACGATTTTGGAAGCCGAATCAGTAGGCGTGGAAATTTACTCGATCGATTCAGGCAATGGCATGGATGCATCGGAGTGTCTGATCGACGGATTTTCATCAGCTGGTACTTTCGGTACCGGGCTTGGCGCCATAAAAAGGTTGGCTGACGAGTTTAACATTTACTCGCAGACCGGCATCGGCTCAGTCGTTCAAGCCAGAGTCTGGAGCGAGGGAAAACAACGATCCGAATTCGACATCGGCGGCGTCAATGTCCCGAAGAAGGGTGAACTAATCTCCGGCGATAAAGCTCTGATAGTAAAAACGAACGGTGTCATCTACTGTCTTTTGGTAGATGGTCTTGGGCACGGGATCGAAGCGGCGGAGGCTGCCGCCCTTGCAGCAAGGCGCTTTAGAGAGAACATCTCTCTTGATACCCAGCCGATGCTCAAGCTCATCCACTCGTCTTTGCGCGGCACCCGTGGCGCCGTTGGAGCCGTAGCGAGGATAGACTTATCCAAGAAAACAGTATCTTATTGTGGTCTTGGAAATATCGAAGGTATAATAGTTTCGGGGGCATCGCGGAAGCACCTGGTTTCTTTGAACGGAACTCTGGGTTATGAGGCCCACAGATTTACGGAGTTCCAGCTACCATGGACACCAGGATCCACTCTCGTTATGCACACAGACGGTCTTTCGTCGAAGACGTTCAATAGTTTAGACGAGGTCGAAAACAAGCCCGCGGCAATGATTGCTGGTTGGCTCTACAAGCAACATGCAAAAGATCACGATGACGCGACAGTGCTAGTGCTCAAGCAACAGAGGCGACAATGACCGAACCACTGAAAACGCTCTTGACACTCATTCTCAAATCGGACAGCGAAGTTCTGCTGGCGCGGAGACGCGCCCGACAGATTGGATTTTTGCTTGGATTTAGTACACAGGATCAGATTCGCATCTCCACCGCCGTCAGTGAGATCGTCAGAAATGCCTCGGCACACGCCAAAAATGGCAAGGTGGAATTTTGTATCTCTGATTCGAAGACTCCCTTCAAATACGCCATCATTGTCAGCGACAAAGGTCCGGGAATACCTGATCTGCCCCGAGTATTGAGCGACAGCAGTTCCAGTCATACAGGGTTGCGCTCGGCTCAAAAAATGATGGATGCCATGATCATCGATTCAACATCGAGCGGTACGACTATTCGCCTGGAGAAAAAACTCGTTCAACGGGTCGTTCCGTTTACCGCTTCTGAAATCGACGAACTGGCTAATTCTTTAACAAAAATCGTTTCAACTACTCCTTTGGACGAAGTTCACCAGCAGAACCAAGAACTGATCGCCGCGCTGGATCAGCTTTTTACGCATCAAACGATGTTGAGCGATCTAAACGAAGAGCTCAAACAGAAGAACGAAGAGTTGGTCAACTTGTACGGTGAAGTAAAAAATCTGAACAGCTCACTGGAAGAAAAGGTGACTCTCCGTACGTCCGAGTTAGCAGCAGCAAGAGACGATGCTGTTCGTGCCAACGAATTAAAAACACAGTTTGTGGCCAATATAAGCCACGAGATCCGCACACCAATGAGTGGAATTCTCGGATTGAGCGAACTGCTAGTGAATGAGACCGACGGCGAGTCCAAGCAGACGGCGGAGTATGTTCACAAATGTGCGCTCAACCTCATGTCTCTGGTTAACGATCTGCTGGACATGTCCAAACTCGAAACAGGAAATTTCGAAGTCGTCAAAGAGACCTTCCATATTGACCAGATAATTGATGATGTTCTAACTGGTTTCTACATCTCAGCGACAAAGAAAAATTTGAAGCTGAATCAGAACATCGATAAAGCAGTACTCGGAGCTGTCAGCGGCGCAGGCAGCCGGATTCGCCAGGTCTTGCAGAACCTCGTTCAGAACGCCATCAAATTTACCGATAAAGGCTTTGTCGAAATTATTGTTCAACAGCAGCGATGCGATGAAAACTTAAGCTATGTCAAATTCTCCGTACGTGATACTGGTCTGGGTATCGCAGAGGAGGACCAGCAGAAGCTCTTTAAACTTTTCGTTCAAGTAGATGGCTCTACCACTCGCCGACACGGGGGAACCGGATTGGGTTTAGCACTGTCTCAGAGATTAGTACAGTTGATGGGTGGAAGCATTGGTGTTGAGAGTAGTCCCGGCAACGGTTCAACTTTCTGGTTTATTGTTCCGTTGGAATTAGGAGCGGTTGAATCGTGGGCAGCGGATCTCCATTAGTCTTAGTCGTCGAAGACGACTTCACATTGCGCTATCTGGCCAAACGCCAGTTGGCCAGTTTGGGCTTCGCTTGTGATTTGGCGGAGGACGGGGCTGAAGCTTTGGAGAAAGTGCAATCGCAAGAGTATGTTCTCATTCTCATGGATGTGCAGATGCCGATAATGAGCGGTCTAGAAGCGGCTCAGGCCATCCGGCAACACGAGGCCGGCAACAATTCTGACGCGTTCACGCCAATCATCGCCATGACTGCTAATCCGGAAAAACAGCGCTGTTTCGACGCAGGCATGAACGATTTTATGTTCAAACCGATCTCACTCTTGCAGATGGAAGAGGCGCTGACTCGATGGGTTCCAGCTCACTAAGCCCATGCCCTGTCAGGACACAGTGATGAATCGAAAGTGTGCCTGAAGCGACGAATTGAGTCGCCGGAGCAACGTCTTTATCGGGACGAGTGAGCCCGCACCTATGGGCGAAGCACTTTGCAACAATAGCAATTCACGATTCGAGCTGACTTTTGCCGCCCGGCAGCGCGTTTAGAGTAGAATGGACTGTTTCTGGATCCAAGAAAAGGAGCGAATCCGTGAGTTCATCTGCGCCGGCGCCTGCGAAAACTGGCGATTTCATTCGGGACATCATCGACGGTGACCTCGAGGCTTCGCGCCACAAGAAAGTGATTACACGATTTCCTCCCGAACCGAACGGCTTTCTCCACATCGGTCACGCCAAGTCGATCTGCCTCAATTTCGGACTGGCACTCGAATACAAAGAGAAACTTCCCAATAGCGGAACGCGCTGTCATTTGAGATTCGACGATACCGATCCGACCAAAGAAGAGACCTTGTTCGAGGAAGGCATCCAGGAAGACGTTCGCTGGCTTGGATTTAATTGGGACGATCTTTATCACGCCAGCGATTACTTCGAAAAGATGTACGAGTACGCAGAGCACTTGATCACGGCGGGCAAAGCGTACGTCTGTAGTCTCAGCGATACAGAGATTAAAGAGCTGCGCGGCACCGTAACCACACCGGGCAAATCGAGCCCGTATCGTGATCGCAGCGTGGAAGAAAACCTCGACTTATTGCGCCGCATGCGCAAAGGTGAATTCAAAGATGGCGAACACGTGGTGCGCGCCAAAATCGATATGTCCAACGCCAACATGAAGATGCGCGATCCGTTGCTTTATCGCATACGCCATACCGAGCACCACATGACGGGCGATAAATGGTGCATCTATCCGATGTACGACTACGCCCACCCGATCTCGGATGCTCTGGAAGGAATCACTCACAGCATCTGTACTCTCGAGTTCGAAAACAACAGAGAGTTGTACGACTGGATGATCAACAACTTGATCGAGTATGCAAAATTTCCCAGCAGACCGCATCAATACGAATTCGCCCGTCTCAACCTCAATTACACAGTCATGAGCAAACGGCGCTTGCTCGAGCTGGTCGAAGGCAAGCATGTGAGTGGATGGGATGATCCGAGATTGCCGACAATCGCCGGCATGCGTCGGCGGGGTTATACACCGGAAGCCATTCGCGCCTTCTGCGCCAGCGTAGGTGTAGCGAAAGCAAACAGCACCGTTGACATGGCGCAATTGGAATTTTGTATCCGCGATGATCTCAACCAGAGGGCACCACGCGTGATGGCGGTGTTAAAACCGCTGAAAGTGACGATCGAAAACTATCCCGATCAAGTGGAGGAGCTTGACGCCTCCTACTGGCCGCACGACATTCCGAAGGAAGGGACGAGAAAGGTTCCATTCACCAAAGAGATTTACATAGAGCAAGACGACTTCATGCTCGAACCCCCGAAAGATTTCTACCGCCTCGGTCCCGGCAAAGAAGTGCGTTTGCGTTATTCCTACTGCGTCACGTGCAAAGACGTGAAGAAGGACGCTAACGGTACTGTTGTTGAACTGATTTGCACATACGATCCAGCAACAATGGGCAAAAATCCGGAGGGACGCAAAGTCAAAGGTACCATTCACTGGGTGAGCGCCAAACAAGCAGTTGACGCTGAAATCAGGCTCTACGATCGCCTGCTCTCAGACGAAGCACCACCGACAGGAAAAGACAGCGAATTTCTCAGCGCAATCAACCCCAATGCCCTGCAAGTGCTCACTGGCTGCAAGTTAGAACGCAGCCTGGCAGAGGCTAAAGACGGAGATCGATTTCAATTCGAGCGTCAGGGCTATTTCATCGCCGACAAGGACAGCAAGCCGGGCGCGCCCGTCTTCAACCGCATCGTCACCCTGAAAGACAGCTGGGCTAGATCGCAACAGAAGCCGTAGGGGCGAATTGCAGGCGCCCGCTCCACGGAATTCGGTTTGTATCAGCGACCAAACGCCTCTTCCAAATAGAGGCGATTGTCACCACGGGCGATGCCGACCCCGATTAACTTAGCTTCTGGATTCATGATGTTCTCTTTGTGTCCGCCAGAGCCGGCCGGCTCTGCCATCATCTGTATATGCAAGTTTGCCACCTGCTGCTTATCGCCGAGCGACCGTGACGATCGGCCCACATTGTCGGCGATAAAGTAGTTCATGCCGGCCGCTTTGGCACGTTCTTGCCCGTTGCGCCCCATGAGATCTTGGTGCGCATTGTGCGGGCTGCTCAGCTCGTATTCAGCGCGATTTTTTGCCATGTAGTCGGCGTATTGGTGCGCGAAATTATCCAATGCCGCATCTTCCTGCAAGGGTGGAAGTCCACCCGCCTTACGACTATCGTTGATCAATGAGATCGTGTAAGCGGTAAGCTCTCCATCGGTCATATCAGTACCACCACTTGCACGTTGCATATTCTCGATTTTGGAGGCGAGTTTTGATTGCAGGTTGCGAGGGCGTGGGCCCATGATACCCAGGTCTGAAGGTGCTGACGTTTGTTGTATTGTTGATCCTGAACAGATAACAGGCTTTCCACCGGACATGACCGCGTATGTATAGGGAATCGACTTACCACTTCTGTGCCCGATCCAGCTATCAGCGACGGCGCTGTCGGTCATGGAGTAGTTATCGACAGTGAGCAATACCATGCCCGGCGCAAGCTTCATATTACGTCCGAGATCAGTTGTCGGCACAGTTTGAATAAACATTCCAGGATGCCTGGCTCCGTTGACGATAACCAGTGATGGTGAGGCTGTAACTCCCAGCTGTTGGCATATTGCTGGTTGTCCAGGAGATCTGAACACACCATCAGCCGCCACTGCCGGCGGTACCAACTCGAATCGCGGCAGAGGCATCGTCACTGCAAGCGCCAACAGTGAGCTCAAAATCAGTTTGTAGTAAGTCACTCAATTCTCCTGCTCAGTTGTACTTCGGGCTAGAGAAAATAACCTCTCGATCTTCATTCTATTATCCCACGCCAACCAGACATTAAATCGAATCGCCAAAACGCCCGTCGCCGAAAGGATTTCGCTCGAATACCGCTTTAGATTAGCAAGTCCAGCCTCGTGCGATAATGAGTGAGTACCTCTGCGCAACGATCCCATGCAGCTAGACGACGAGACTATCAAAACCCTTTCTTGCGACATCGCAGTCCGCCCGCGCGACGCCGCCGGAGTGCAAGAGGTGATGGCGTTTTTATTGAGCGTGCAGAATCTCGGCTCCTCACTTCGACTGTCTTTTGACAAACGTGGTGCTCAAACTGTCGAATCATTCGTTGCCGCAGAAAAACTGTGCTGCACGGGTTTAAAGTGGGAACTTACACCACATTCTGACCAGATAGAGCTAAATATATCAGCTTCACCAGATCAACTCACCGCCGTTCAGCGCTGGTTCGCAACTGCGTAATTTCCGCACTCAGGATTTGCTCAGATTTGCCTGCCAAACTCCAGGCATTCGGCAAGGGGGTTGCAGCAATGTACGCAAAAGAGTTCTCTCCTTTTCAAAATACGATAGATGGAATCAAGGATTCGATCGATAGAACATTCCACAGCGAAGTGTATGACGGCCCTGCTTATAACGTCACCACGAACAGCTCACGACAGATGCAAGAAGCAAATACTGATCTCGTAAAGAAGGGAATATTGCCTGACATGTTTCAACTGGGAGCCAACCACACCCAAACTGGAATGCTAGAACTCAACCCGGACAATTGGCAGGGCATTGCCATAAACGACAAGGTGCCATCCGAGTACAAGGCTCATAGTACCCCCGCACAACGGCACGAACGTGCATTGAACGACGCTATCGACTGGCTATCGAAAAACCCCAGTTATATAGCGCACCGTTTTCATAGAGGAAAGGTCTTCACATTCCCTGGCGGTCACGCATTCACAGCCGATCTCGCCTATCAGCAAGATGATGGCGAATGGCAGATTTTCAAAGTCGAGCAAGCAGGACATGACAGCAAAAATAATCTCTATCGCGATCCATACAAAGGCAGCACTACTAAATATTGGCGGGAGACCTTTGATTGGGAACAGGCAAATCGAGACGACGACCTGGCTCCAAAGCACCAGACTCATGAACGGCTCCTTCCGCTCGGCAAACAAATCTATCCCTGGATGCACAAAAAACAGTGTCCGATCTCACTCACGGAAATTATCGATGTCGACATGATGGAACCTCCGACACGCTAACAACAAAGCTATCTGTAGGAAAACGACCGGGGGCATAATACCTCCGGTCGCTCATTATTTGGATCAGTGGTTAAGACTATGCTGGCTGGCTGACTTTCTTGACGCCATCGAGAACTTCCTGCAGTTTTTGTTCGTTCTCATGACTGAGAGACGTTTGCAGAATTTTGCCGCCCATTCCCTGAAGGTGCTCGGCAACTTTATCCGGCGTCACTTTGCGCAGAAGAACGAAAAGCGCCGAAGTTCCGGGCTGCAACTGGTTGGCGACCAGCTTCATGAAGTTGTCGTCAATGCCAACATCAGACAATGCACCGGCGAGAGCGCCCGAGCCTGCACCAATAAATCCACCCAGGAATGGACTGAGGAACATAGCACCAATCAACAAGCCCCAGAAGCTACCGCGCACGGCGCCCAGTTCAGTCTGGTTGACCGCTTGATTCAATCTGATTTTGCCGTCCGGCTTTTTCACCGCGATAACTGCATCTTCGAGATCAATCAAATACTCTTGTTGCAGTTTGATAAGCGTCAGCCTCACTTCCTCGGCCTTGTGCTCGTCCGGATACGCAACAACAATCAAATCGCTCATGGCAACTCCTTCTAGCGATACGCTACAACAAAACCGTTTAAGTTGGGCCAAATGGTACACCTCATGACCCGACAAAACATGAGAGCCCATCTGCGCGCCACTGCCTACGAAATCTCGAAGGAGCGCCCATCCAGAAGGTTTCACCCAAAGGAAGAAACCAATTTGATTGAGCGCTCAATCAATCGTTTCGAAAGATTGCTACTGGAGTTGCGGTCCGTCTGCCTTCGAGATCAATCTTCCGGATGTCAGCGAGTCGACATTGATCCGTCCGATATCGTGAACGAGTTGAACTTGCGTCTGATTGAAGTTAATCACCGATTGAGCCTGATCGATCTGCGCTTGCGTCAAATCTCTTTGAGCAGTGAGCACGTCCAAGTTGGTACCGAGTCCGGTGTCAAGACGTAATCGAGCCAATCTCAACTCCTCTCGCGCCGATGCCTCTTCCTCATTGGTCTGCTCGATTTTTTGCTCAGCCGTTAAGGTGTTCGCATACGATGTTCGCACCTGATCGAAGACGTTGAGAAACTCCTTCTGCGCCAAAATCATGGCATCGCGAGCCTGCCAGCGTGCCGAATTTATGTTGGCGGTTTCGCTCAAGCCGAGGTTGCCCAGCGTCCATTTGACATTGAAATTGAGAACGAAAAGGCCGCCCAGATTATCCAGGTGTGTGCCGATACCGTAAACACTCCCGTTTAACAGCACCTGTGGATGCAACGGAGCACCGGCTACGATAATTTGCGCTTTTGCCGCTTTGCGCAACTCATCGTACTGTTTCAGTTCGGGACGATTATCGACAGCGTAGGTGAGCAAACTGTTGATGAGAACATTGCGATCGATCAATCGCTCCTTTCTGATGATTCCGCTCGCTGGGATCAAATCTTGACTGAGACTTATGTTCAAAACGTGTGCCAGTTGAATGGCGGCGACACGTCTGGCACTTTGTTGGTCGAGGAGACTTTGCCGGTCTCTTGCCAGCTGCGTTCTTGCTTGCAGTACATCCAGATTGGTTGCCAGCCCGCTCGCTTGCAATTGGGTATTTTGCTTGAGCTGTTCTTCCGAGCGCTCAACGGCTTTAATGCGGATCTGCAGCAACGCTTCGTTGAGCAACAGATTGTAGTAGTCTTGCGCGGACTGATTGAGAGAGTCGTTGATTTGCCCATCTAACTGTTTGCGAGAGGCGTTCAGTTTGTGTTTGTTCTCAATCGCCCCGAACGTAATGGCGCCGCCTTTGTAAATTGGTTGAACGAAGCCGGCGTTGACGATCGTAAACGGTCCTTTGATGTGCAGAGTGGAGGTGTTGGGACCGAAAAACCCACCCGGAGTGACGATATTGCCATCCACACCAATCAAGCTGTAGCCCATGACGATGTCCGGCAGGTATTTGCTCAAAGCTTGATAGTAGAGAAACTTCTGCGATTGCGACAATGCGTTGATGTCGGAGATGTCGAGGTTGCGTTTAACTGTCGTCAACAAGACGTCCCGCATTCCCACCTCTTCGGAAGAGCCGGCATCCAGTCCGAACGGGCTCAAACGCCGATCGATCTGAATCAAGCCTTTTAGCGGCATTGAGGGTAGTACCACTTCGCTGTTCGGCTTTGTGGTTAGTTGCGGTACAGTTATATCGTCATAGGCTTCGATGTGAATCGGTATGATCGGCGCGCTCGAGACCGATGTCGCGTTTGCCTGATTATTTTTGCCGGCAGAGAAGGCTGGATCGTCAGCTGCACTCTCCTGCGGCCGCTGAGCTGCAGGCGGCTTAGGCGCGTTGGCAGCGGGCTGAGATTGCACTGCCGCCGGTGCGTCCTGACTGGTAGTTCCTGCTGGAGCAACTACCGGAGTTATCGGTCCCTTCAAAGTTTCTGCCGGCGCGGTGTCATCCGCTAGGGTGACTGTCGGCGACATCAGGCAGAGTGCCACAGCTCCTGCTGCGCACAACTTCATCCTTTTGCCAGTTTTCATTACTGTCTCCTGTTCTTAATGCGCTGCCGAAACCGCCTTGCCTTTCCTTCCGGAATCGAGCAGAAAAAGCAACGGCAATGTTATGCAAAGCAACATTCCCACCAACCACGAGATGTCTTCATACGACAGAACCGAGGCTTGTCTCAGCACCGTCGCATTAGCGATCATCCGTGCACCCGCCATGGCATCATGCATCGATATGCCCTGATGGGTGAATACGCCGCCGAACGTTTTCATCGCGTCGACAGCGGCAGGATTGAACGCCGATACTTTCTCGATCAATACCTGCCTGTGAAACTCATTTCGTTGCTCCAGAATAGTGGTGATTGCAGCAACGCCGATGCTGCCACCCAGTTGTCGAGCCAAATTGAAGAAGCCGGAAGCATCAGCCACTTCATTGGCAGGACAGGTGCCCAACGTCGCCATCGTCAACGGCATGTAGATCATCACCATGGCGACGCCTCTGATAATCAATGGCCACCAGAAGAAGTCGGTGCCGGTATCCATATTGATTGAAGTCAGTTGAAACATGACGCCAGCCATGATCATAGTTCCGAGTCCTACCATGAGCCGGGCATCGAGTTTTTTCGAGAAGATTCCGGAGATCGGCATGAGTACACCCGAAGCAATCGAACCGGGCAAAAGCAGCAGTCCGCTCTGCATGGCGGTAAATCCGAGCAGTGACTGGACAAAGCTCGGGATCGACACCATTGTGCCGTACATCGTCATCCCCATGACCAGCGAAAGTATGCTACCGCTGGCGATAGAACGATGCCTCAACACGTTGAGGTTGACAGCCGGCTTTTTGGTATTGAGCTCTTGCACTACGAAGAGAATAAATCCAACCACTGCCGCAACAGAGCATGTGACGATAAGCGGTGAGGAAAACCAGTCATCTTGTTGCCCTTCTTCCAGGACGAACATGAAGGAGCCGACAAACATTATCAAAAAGAGGATACCGAGCACATCGACAGAGGTCTTGGTTTTCGGTCCTTTGATATCGCGCGGCAGGGCGAGGAAGCACAAAAGAGTGGCGATGATTCCCACTGGAAGATTGATGAAAAAGATCCATCTCCAATTGTACATATCTGTCAGATAGCCGCCGAGAGTCGGTCCGATGATCGGTCCGACGATGACGCAGACACCGAATAAGCCCTGCGCATGTCCTTGCAGCTCTTTGGGAAACGATTGAAAGAGAATCGATTGTGCTTTCGCCAGCAACCCTCCGCCGAATAAGCCTTGCAATAGGCGCGCGAAAACAAGCATGCCCAGCGAATTCGACACTCCACACAGAACCGATGCTGCGGTGAAACCGAGCATAGACAGGAGGAAATATCGCTTGGTCCCGAAGATGCCTCCTAACCATGCGCTCAACGGAATCATAATGCCGTTGGCGATCGAGTATGAAGTGATTACCCAACCGACTTCGGTGAATGTAGCACCGAGGTTGCCCTGTATATGCGGCAGCGCAACGTTGACGATACTGGTGTCGACAACTTCCAGCAACGCTCCCAGTGATACCGCCGCCGCGATCAGCCAGCGAATGATTTCGCCGTGCGTGGCGACCTTCTCTTCCAGAGCCTGTTGGTACGCGCTCAAAGCAACGCTCATAGCTGCTAACTCCCGTCGGCCCGTTACTTCTTGGTCTCTACCGTGACGAGACAAGACATGCCGGGAGAGATTCTGCTTTTGAATTCGCCGACTGAAGACTGATCGAATTTGATTTTGATGGGGATACGCTGAACGATTTTGGTGAAGTTGCCCGTGGCGTTATCCGGAGGAAGCATGCTGAATTTAGCCCCTGATGCGGGGCCAAGGCTATCGACCTTACCGGTGAAAGTATGATTGGGGAAAGAGTCGATTTTGATTTCAACCGGCTGTCCCTGGCGCATCTTGCCCACTTGCGTCTCTTTGAAATTGGCGATGATCCAACAGTCATCCTGCACGATCGAAAAAAGCGCTTGTCCCGGCTCTACGCGTTGACCGACTTCCACCGATTTTTTGCCGATGCGTCCATCGACCGGGGCCCAGATCTTCGTATACGAAAGTTTTAACTGTGCCGCTTCAACGTTGGCTTTGTAGCGATTTTCCGATGCCAGTGAACTCTTGTACTGCGCTTCATCGACAGCCTTTTCTGCTTGCATTGATTGGGCAGTGGTTAACATGCCCTTTGATTTATCAAGGCGCCCGATCTCCGATTGCACTTTCGCTTCGGCTTGGACTTCCAGCTTTCTGCTCTGTCTCAAGTTTTGTTCGGCTTGTTCTTTCGTTGCGATGGCCATGTCGAGACTCTGACTCGCTTTGTCATAAGCTTGCTTGGTGACGGCACTGTTTGCCCAGGCCGTTTTATACCGTTCAAAATCCGAGCGCGAAAACTCTTCTTTGGCGCGCTCCTCACGTACTCTGGCTTCAGCCTGGCGTACCGAATCTTTGGCTTGCAGCACGGCTGAGCGCGCTGAGGAGATATCGGCCTGCACTGTGGAGATATCGCCCATGGCTTGACTCGTCTGTCCCTGAGCGGAAAGATCTGTTTGACGGATCTTCGACTGCGCCGCCGTCGCCTGGTCGACTGCTTCTTGTTGAGATGCTGTAGCTTCGGCCAAATCCGCTTGCTGGTCTTTCGAGTCGAGAACAATGAGCAACTGCCCAGTCTTTACGCGCTGGTTTTCATCGACCATGACTTGCGTCACATTGCTGGCGATGCGAGGGCTGACGTAGGAGATGTGACCTTCGACATAGGCGTCATCAGTCTCTTCCTTGCCATTTGACTGCACCCACCAAATGCTGCCACCAACTACTAAAACTATCGCCATGACAAGACCGGCTAACAAAACCGGATTGGGTTTTTTCTTCTTCGGTTCGTCCACCGAGACGTCAGCCGGCTGCGGCGGCAATGTCGAATCTTGCGGCGGTATCGTCGTTTCTTGCTTCTGAGCTTGTTCAATTGCAGGCATTCTGTGTGGTTCCTTAATAAGTGGTTGTTGCAGTTCGGCCACTAATTTCACTCTCGGCTGCGCGCGGACGAGTGATCGGTCATGAGTCCATGAAATAAGAAGTCGATTACTTCATCAGCACCATTAGCCAGAGGCTCTTTTTTGCCGGTGAAGTAATGCGTGAATAATTTCCCGTAAAGTTGTTGGCTGATGAATTTGCTGATCTGCTCAGGATCGACGTCGCGAACGCGTCCATGGGCAATCAGTTCGGCAAAGAGATCGAGCCACTGTTGAACGCAGCGGTCTTTATGCTCGAAATAAGTCGGCTTTTCGCGGTCTTTAAACTCTGAACGCTCCTGAATAATCAGTTCGAGGAGTTCCGAGTTGTCGTCGAAAAACTTCAGATAGGCTCGAATGACCGCCTTGATCAGCTCTATCGGGTCCGTGCAATCCAGCGACGCTCCCCGAATCGATTCCTGAAGTCTCGTCATGGCGCGGTCGGCGCAGGCGAGGAAGAGCGCCTGTTTGGTGGGAAAGCTGCGGTAAATCGTGCCTTTGCCTATGCCCAGGGCGTCGGCGATGATCTGCACATCCGTAGCCCGAAATCCGTTTTGGGCGAAGACTCGGGTGGCTTCTATAAGGATCTCCTCTTCCCTGGTCGTAGTGGGAAAAGCCTGGGGAGCCTCAACTGCTGGTGCTTTCGGTGACATAACCGACCTCTTTGCCGGAATTGGACGGACGCGTCCGTCCACTCGAATAGAATAACAAGACAAGTGGTCGAACTAAATTAGCAGTTACTCATCTGGGAGTCTTATAATAGAGCCTCAATCGGAGCACTAGCTGAGCAGGGAGGCTGCTTTGCCACACAGAGCTCTCGTACTACTAATAGGATTTTTATTGGCGTCACTGCTTCCGTGCGCCAGAGGGGCAGATATGGACAGGTGGTCCCAAGAGCGAGCGAACAGCTGGTATCGGCAACAGCCCTGGGTGGTCGGGGCTAACTTTCTTCCTAGCAATGCCATTAATCAACTGGAGATGTTTCAAGCTGATACGTTCGATTCCGCCGAGATAGACAAAGAGCTCGGTTGGGCTGAATCGCTGGGAATGAACACGGTGCGCGTCTATCTGCACGATTTGCTCTGGCAGCAAGATGAGGAAGGTTTCAAAAATCGTCTCGATCAATTTCTCACTATATGTTCGAGACACCATATCCGTCCGATTCTGGTACTTTTCGATTCATGCTGGGACCCTTCTCCCCATTCAGGTACACAACGTCCGCCCGTACCGGGCATTCACAATTCCGGATGGGTGCAGAGCCCGGGAAAAAACGCGCTGCTGAATGCCGAAGAATATCCGCGTCTTCGTAAATACATCGAAGGCATAGTTGCAGCTTTTGCAGACGATCAACGGATATTGCTTTGGGATGTTTGGAATGAGCCGGACAACAACAATGCCAGCTCTTATGGGAAAGAGGAGCCGAAGAATAAAGAAGAGTTGGTGCGTGCGCTGCTGCCACAAGTCTTTTCATGGGTTCGTTCAGTCCACCCAGCCCAGCCTCTCACTTCGGGGATTTGGGCGGGAGATTGGTCGTCACCAGGGGCGCTGAGCGCGATGGCACGATTGCAAGTCGAAGAGTCGGACGTCATCTCGTTTCACAATTACAGCTGGCCCGAAGACTTCGAAACGCGTGTCACACAGTTGCAGCGATATGGTCGCCCCCTATTTTGCACAGAGTACATGGCGCGAGGCGCTGGTAGCATATTTGATACCATACTGCCGATCGCGAAAAAATATAATGTTGCCATGATCAATTGGGGACTGGTTGCCGGCAAAAGCCAGACATACTTGCCGTGGGATTCATGGCAGCGCCCCTATGTTCAGGAGCAGCCCACCGTCTGGTTTCATGACATATTTCACAGCGATGGCACGCCGTACCGTCAGCAAGAAGTGAAGATAATTAGAGAACTAACCAACGCAACTGTCGCACCAAAGCGATGACACCGTCACCGTATATGGTTGCATAGCCATATGGCATTGCGCGGTCAAACTTCGCAATTGCCCTAAGTAGAAACGACAAATAAAATTCGGAGAGAGAGGGATTCGAACCCTCGATACCCGAAGGTATTCCAGTTTAGCAAACTGGTGCCTTACCGCTCGGCCATCTCTCCGTGATGCAGCACAAAAACTCACATAGTTGCTTTCGCTCTCATCCTCTATAGATTTTGATTTTCGTCGCGTTACTCCACCAGTAGACTTGGGACTTCGACAATTCCTCATCTGTAGAAGTGTAAAAGTTTCGGAGAGAGAGGGATTCGAACCCTCGGCACGCGCACGTGCTCCGGTTCTCCAAACCGGTGCTTTAAGCCACTCAGCCATCTCTCCAAAATTGATTGCAACAGCAGCTCTATTCAAACTCGACGCTACAGAGATAGCAGAAGAGTTTTCGGAGAGAGGGGGATTCGAACCCCCGACACGTTCAACGTGTTCCGGTTTTCGAAACCGGCGCTTTTGTCCACTCAGCCATCTCTCCAGAGATTACTGATTGCAAGCCAACCTTAGCCGCACAGGTTGACACCTGTGAAACGGATTAGTTCATTTATGATTTAAACTCTTAAACAGTCACGATCGGCTACTACTGGAGCAATGTGCCAGCAGTTTAGCGAGGAGATATCCATTGAATTTTCTTGCGTTCAACATAAAGATGTCCGCCGATTGACTGTAGATACTTCAGAGTATCACAGCGCATGCTGCCTGGCTAGTAGTTTCACGATCCCCATTCTTACAAACTGCGCTTAATCTCAACATGAGAATTGGGAACATAAACGACCTCGGACGTCTCTCTATGTAGTAGGCTTGAATCAGCCTCGGAAGCTTAGATAGAGGCTCGTATCGTGACGACCGCAGTGCGCCAGCAATCTCAAGAACAAAAGTCCGGAGCAATGAGGGTGCTTTCAACACCCAGATACTTGCTGTATTTCGGTGGACAGTTGATCTCACAGTCCGGCACGTGGATGCAAGCAGTGGCAACGAGCTGGCTTGCATATAAGATGACCGGCTCGGCATTCTTACTGGCTGCAGTCGGCTTGTCGAGCCAGTTGCCTTCTCTACTTACTATGCCACTCTGCGGAGTACTTGCGGATCGATTCAATCGCCACAAGCTAGTTATCATCACGCAGATTGTCGCGATGTTGCAAGCTGCTGTTCTGGCGGCGCTGACGCTGACGCACCAACTTCAGCTCTGGCACTTGATTGCGCTGGGTCTCTGGTCGGGGGTGGTGAGCGGATTTGATATGCCATCGCGCTCCGCGTTTGTTGTCGGCCTCGTCGATAGCAAACAGGACTTGCCTGCCGCCATCGCGATGAATTCGACCTTGATGAACGCGACTCGTATGATCGGTCCAGCCATCGCAGGATTTATCGTATCCGAGTGGGGTGAAGGCATGTGCTTTCTCATCAATGCGCTCAGCTACATCGCAGTGATTGTCGCTTTGTTTTTCATCAAAGGACACTTTGATCCGCCCAAAGAAAAGGTGTCCACGATCAAAGACGAACTGTTCGATGGTTTTCGTTATGTATGGAACACCGCTCCATTGCGAGCATTGATTTCCATGATGGCCGTATTTGGTTTGGGCGGCATGGCTTACGCAAACATTCTGCCCGTATTCGTCACAGAAATACACGGGAATGCCAATACACTCGGTTATCTCATGTCAGCATCGGCGGTCGGTTCTCTAATGGGAGCAATACTTCTTTCACAACGCAAGGAAGTCAGAGGACTGGGGAAATGGATCAGCTTAGCCACATTTGCGTTTTCGGCCGGACTGGTCATGTTCTCTCGCGTGCACACTTTCTGGCCCGCGGCTATGTGCCTAGCGTTCATGGGTTTCAACATGATGATCCAGATTGCTTCGACCAACACGATTCTCCAGTCGATTTGCAATGACGACAAGCGCGGTCGCGTTATGAGCATGTTCTCAATGGCATTTATGGGCACAGCACCAATCGGCAGTCTCATCTGCGGTGCTCTGATAAATCATTTCGGATTCAGTGCCACCATTCTCGATTGCGGCATCTACTGCCTCTTAGTCGCAGTCTTTTGGGCTTACTACCTGCCCAAGCTTCGCGAAGCCTCGCACCCGCTATATGTGGAAAAGGGACTGATACTGGCAGAGCAAGAAGTGCCGAAGTTGACATAATGTCCTCCTCGATTTACTGCTCATGCCATGACCTGATCGCATATCTTTTACGCCTTACAATCCCTGGCAGCGCGTCGGTATAGATAACGCTTTTCCGCTTATTCAAGCATTACGCCCAATAAGCGATATATTATTGATGGGTCTGCCGTCGGTGAGCATGAAACTCACTCTATTACATAAAGCACTGATACTCGTAGCCATACCTCTAACATTCGAGGTAAGCATTTTCGGCGTGTTGATCCACTTACAGGATGAACTCGAGCGCGAGACGATCCGAGTCAACCATAGTGAAGAGGTATATCAGAAAATCAACAATGTAGTCAGACAAACGGTCGGCATTGTCGATGATCTGGAAGAGTACAATTACGTACCAGGAACGATTACAACAACATTAGCGCGCAACTTGCATGATGCCAGGCTGCGCATGCAAAACATCCGAGATACCTATCACGAGCTGATGGACATTACGCGCGAAGATCCAGACATGCACGAGAAAGTGCGCAGATGTTTCCAAGGCTTTCAACTTGCAGGCGACCACCTGATACAGCTCGGCAATGCGATCCGCGGCAAAGGTCTTGATTCAGTGCAAGATATCGTGCATACGACTCGAAAACGGCTGAGAGATGATATCGACGGCAGTCTTAAGGCGGGTTTGCTCGAACTCGAGCAAAGCAGTTTGAATGCAATGGACGATACGACTGAGAGACAGCTGCGTGAGAAGCAACGTGTCTTCGTAAAGTGCGCTCTGGCTGCCAGCGTTTTGATTGCCCTGATTCTAGCGACAACGATTAGCTTGGACATCGTGCGCCGATTAAAACAACTGACAGCAAATGCAGAAAAACTTGCTAAAGACGAAGAGCTTCTTCCATTGATGAAGGGCGATGATGAAGTATCAGAGCTGGATCGCAGCTTCCATCAAGCCGCCGATCTTGTGCGTGCGGCGAAAAGAATGCGGCAGGAAGTAACCGCGATGATCACGCATGATCTAAAAACGCCGCTGCAATCGATCAGAAGCTATTTAGAGATGCTCGACGCCGGGATGCTGGGCGAATTGAACGACCAGGGCAAAAAATTATTAACGACGACCGAAACTGTCTCCAATCACATGGTAAACCTGATAGACAGCGTATTGCAGCTGGAAAAATTGCGCACAGGCAATGTCACTCTGAAAACCACCCGGCTCGCTCTGGAGCCGCTCCTGGATGAATCTATAGAAAAGGTCAAGCTTCTAGCGGACGCCAAAGAAGTCAAAGTCGTCGTCAAGTACGACCGAGAAAACCCATCCTATGTAATGGCGGACGCCTTCTGGCTCCAGGAGATTTTTGTTAATATATTGTCGAACGCAATCAAGTACACGTCCGCCCAAACGACCGTAACAGTAGCGATCAAGCAATCCGACAGCTCCTATCAGGTTGCGTTTACCGACCAGGGACCGGGTATAGCAGAAAAGGATATGAAGCTGATTTTCGAGAGGTTTCACAGACTGCAGGCCACCGCGCAAGAATCCGGGACGGGTTTGGGACTGCCCATCGCGAAAGAGCTCATCGAGATGCATCGCGGCTCGATTGCAGTACAGAGTGAGAAGGGAAAAGGAAGCACCTTTACCATCAGTTTGCCGATAGCAGAGACGGAGAAAGCCTGACCGATGGCGAAGATTCTGGTTGTTGAAGACGATAAAAATTCGGCTGAGATGCTCAGCACGTGGCTGAGGGCTGAAAGACACGTGGTTGATGTCGCTTACGACGGTCCTTCCGGCTTAGAACATATGCGCCAGATTGAATACGACATCATACTGCTCGATTGGGATTTGCCTGGCATGTCAGGGTACGATTTGCTGAGAAAATTCCGCACGGACGGCAAGTCGACGCCTGTATTGATGCTCACCGCAAAAGGGGAAATCGACAGTAAGGAAGCTGGCTTCGACGGTGGCGCTGATGATTATTTGACCAAGCCATATTCAATGAAGGAGCTGTCTGCGCGCATTCGTGCATTGCAGAGACGCGCCTCTCATCAGATAGATAATCAACTTACTGCGCGCCAAATTGTGCTCAACCCCGAGCAGATGAAAGTCACTCGCGACGGTAAGACGATCGATCTTTTGCCGAGAGAGTTTTCTTTGCTCGAGTTTTTCATGCGTAATCCTGACCGCGTCTTCACCGCAGAAGCCGTCATGCAGCGCGTCTGGCATTCAGAAACCGACGCATCCACCAACGCATTCCGCAGCGCATTGAAGCGACTGCGTCAAAAGCTCGAAGCCGACGACGAAACGAATCCTCTTATAGAGACCGTGCACGGCGCCGGTTATCGTTTTAATTCCGGTAATTGAAAGGTTTCAAATCCTTTATATATGCTTCGTGTCACGGGCTGCTGCAAGCAGCCCCTACGGTTGGTTTGCAAACGGGTATACTGAGCGGGTTTAACGCATACCGTTCGTGCACGCACCCGCATTGCGAACGATGCCGCATACGGTTCGTTCGCATACTCGTATGGTGATCGCGTATGCCCACACCGTTGGTTCGCAAACCAGCATGTTGACCGGGCTTTCCGCAATGTCGTAGGGGCTGCTTGCAGCAGCCCCTAGCACTGATGTACTTTCATCACGACACAGTGCTGACACAGCCGCAGCTGAAAACCATTAACCTGTCGGGATTTACCGTGAAGACACAGTCGTGACACATTGCCGTCACTTCGCTAAAACACGCTCTGACTAGTATGTTCCCACGCCCAACGCAAACATCCAACAAACAGCGTTGCAGCTATTTACTAGTCTTTCATCTGCTACTCCTTCCCTCCCGTTACCCACAACATCACGACGGACTTGAGCCAATCGCTTAAGCGAATCGGCGCTAACTCGTGATGTCGATTTTAAGAGGCATTCAATATGGCCACACCTATAGATCAGGCTACCGTTGCACGTCCTGGTGACAGTCACGCGGCTCCGACAGCGCATGTTCAGCATGACGCAACGCCGACAAAACCGATTACTACACATCACGATATCGCCGCCGCTACAGCAACGCATGTCGCCAATGGACTTATTCCGCATCTCCCGATTGATGGAGCAGACACGCACAATACGACAAATACGCACAACTTTGCTCCCCCTCCGGTCGCGCATCCGGCACAGCCACGAGCGACGGCTGACGCTCCCAAGGCAGCGCCTGCACCACAGAAAAACTGGTGGGACACCGCTGGCACCATGATTGGTGACACTGCCAAGGGAGCATGGAACGAAGTAACTCAGCATCCTGGTCAGGTCGCTTTAGACGTCGGCGAAGGTCTGGCGATAGGTGTCGGCGCAGTCGCACTAGCCGCTGTTGCGCCAGAAGCGGCGGTTGTGGTCGGCGTCGCGGCGGTAGGCGCAGCCGCCATCGGCGCTGGCGTCTCGTTGTACCAAAACGGCGGACAGTTTCTCCACGATGTGTCAACAATTCACGACCCGAGCAAAGCATCTCAAGCAGATATCGCCAAGGCACATGCCGACTTCAACACAATCGGCGGCAACGGACTGCAGATGGGTGCCAGAATTGCCGGTGGTTTTGCAGCAGCACCTCTGGCAGATGCTGCCACAGGTCTGTTGACCGATGGAGAGCAAAACTCTTTCTCCGGTTTGCTCAAAGGCGCCTTCAACCCTGACGCTCCTCCACCTCCGCCTCCGGCTGGCGATGTTCCGCCGCCACCACGCCCCGGCGAATTGCATCCGCAGCAAGGTGAATTCGGCAGCCCGCTGCCGACGGAAACACCGCCTGCTGAAAATATTCCGGACGTCAGACCGGCAGCCGCAGCCGCACAACCAGAGCCAATGACGCTGCAACAAACGCAAGATGCCTTCCGCTCGCAGGGCGATTCTGACAATCTCGTTCCGTCTGTAAAACGCACCGATTACAGCGTCTCGTTTAGACCATCTACAGCGGGACAGCCTGTGCCAACAATAGAAAGCGTCAAAGCCGGAACCGATGGTCAGATGCCCAACCCAGGCGACTGGATCGCTACTCGCTTAAATGCCGATGGCACGCCGAATTTGGAAGACGGCGTAGTCAACCAATGGCCGATAAGCGTCAAATCAATTGTCTCGAAATACAACGGCGTCGATGCAGACTCCTTCACTGGTTCAGATGTAGTGACCGGCACTCCGAAACCGTCCGCAGCACCGGTGCATATGTTCCAGCTTCCGACAGACACCAGCATCCAGACATCGAGAGGAGTACTTAGTGGACATGCCGGAGATTGGCTTGCCAATTACGATTACGATGCGGCAACCAACACACCGGGTTCAGACTACGCGATCGTCTCAAAACCGTCCTACGATGCGACCTACAGACCACAAAACTAGAGTTTGATCTGAGTGAAAGACTACAAAGGGCACCAGTCATGGTGCCTTTTGAGTTCACCGAAACCTTCTTAAGACTGCCCGCACCTACGAAATCTCGAATAATTTTCCCAACTTCAGCATTTCTCCCTAAACCCTCCTAAAAGCTCTGACACGGCCGTAGAAGAAGAGATTCCCGACAAATGGTGCATTATGAAAGGCATACGTCACTCATTGGCAATCTCTTGCTGTCTCATGGTTTCCGCATTATGCCTGTATTCACCAGTGCGGGCGGATAATTTGATGCAGTTGCAGCCGGAGACCGCCTCTGCTGATAGCTCAACCCCCGCTGCGATAACTCCCGCCCCGCAAGCTGCACCTCCAGCCCAGCCCAACGAGACGCTGCTTTACGGCTCGGCACAAAAGAAATTGAAGAAGGATGATGGCTCTACCGATTTGCAGGGCGAAACGCCAACCAGCGACCAGGAGAAGCTGTTTAATCTGGCTATCCAAAAGCTGGACCGCCATGAAGAGCTGACGGCGGAAGAGTATCGAAGTCTGTCGGTGGGCACGACCGGCATGGAAGTTCATCAGCAATACGGAGAGCTCGTAGGAAAAGTGATTGCTGTATATAAGGATTCGCCTGCTGACAAAGCTGGCATAGAAGTGGGCGATACGATTTTGAACAAACGCGATAAAGCCGCCGAGAAAATTTGGAAGCAGGATCCGACCAAACCCTTGTACGAGGTTCAATTCAACCCGGTGGGATTTGAGAAACAAGTGACAGTCATGCGCGACGACGGACCGGTAACGTTGACTCTAGTGGACATGAATATCGAGGACATCAAAGAGTCGCGGTACCGCAAAGTTTGGGAAAAGCTCGTCAGAGAGGGCTATCCGACGAAAGGAGTTTTCATCGGACCGAAATTGGACAACATGGCGCAGATTCACTGATCGATTTCCAAATTCATTGAAGAATTTTTCGTATTGACCGCATATAAGCTGAAGGATACCCCTTCTTGGCAGCCGGTCTAAAACCTGATTTTAAGGGCGGTGCCACGGTTCAGCCCGTGCCTCGGGAGTGAGGTCGACCGCGACGGGGGGATACCTAAGGCGCTGGATTGAACGCCCATTCTAATCGGCTAATCTGTACTAGCAAACCGGAGGGAGGAAATCCAAATGGCGTCTGATACAACTCTGTACGAAATCTACGAAGAGCTTGGTGTTCTCGATATCATGAACTCGTCTGAAGTGGTTGATTTTGTTTTTCAACTGCTGGCGCAGGAAGATAGAATTGAAGAGAGAGTTGCTGAGGCGGAAGTCCTAGAGCTTCGCTTCGACAATAACGATCATATCGCTGCTTAGCAGCATCCTTTATTTCGTCCATTTTTCTATCGGCAACGCTGTTAAGGGCGTTCATCGATCGTGATGAGGACGAAACGCAACTCAAGCTTTTTCCGACGCGTCTAACCCGCAAACTAAGACTATGCGAAACGCTGAGTTCAGCGTTTTTGACAGCGACTGGTCTGCGAGTGAGACGACAAATTAACGAAGTTCGCTCGGAATATTCGTTACCGCACCAATAAAGAAGCGCTGTGTCATTCTTTGACGTCTCGCGACCTTATTGGTGCGGGATTTCTTTTTGGAGGCTATGATTCGTCATCGCGACGGGGCCATCTCGCCGACAAGGGAGATCCGGCGATCATCAAACCTTCACCAACATGACCTATAATCTCAGCCACATCAGATGAAAGGCACGAAAATGACAAACGCATGTTCTCTCCTTGACTTGCTCGGCGCTCCGGCTAAGCCTGCGACCCTCGCCGACAGCGCTGTAGTTATCATTGACGCACAGCGTGAATACTTGGATGGTAGCGTTCCATTGAGCGGAATCGACAAGGCGCTTGTGGAGATTAAGCGTCTGCTGGAGCAGGCGCGTGCGAAAAACATTCCTGTGTTTCACATCGTGCACCACACACAACCGGGCGCACCGATTTTCGATCCATCAAATCCGAAATCGGAGATCATCGACGCAGTCAAGCCAATCGAAGGCGAACGCGTGGTGAGCAAGAATCTGCCCAGTGCCTTTGTGCACACTGATCTGGAAGAGTATTTGAAGAAAACCGGTCGTCGTGAGTTAGTCCTCGCAGGATTCATGACACACATGTGCGTCAACGCCACCACACGCAGTGCCGTAGATCTGGGCTTTACACCGACTGTGATTGCATCTGCCTGTGCCACTCGTGACCTGCCGGGACCTGATGGCAGGGTGATCCCGGCTGATCAAGTGCACCGCGCCAACCTTGCCTCTCTCGCTGATCTCCTCGCCTGCGTTTGCAACACGAGCGACGATTTAGCTTAGTCGAAAATATGATTTCGCGCCCCAAATTTTGCTTGCACTGCCGCATGTTTGGCGATTGGCAACAGTTGCTGCCCGGAATGCCGCTGTATATCTGCAATGAATGCGTTGCAGAAGGCAAGGGAAAGGCAGTCAGTTGGGAAGAAATCGACAACAAAGTGAGCGCACCGTGGACTGATTTTCAAGTCGCATCGCTGCGAGAGTATCAAGAATCAGACTCGTACGTTCCGTTCACCTGTCATAACAATCATCGCTTACTCGTGCGTGAAAGCGGCATGCGGTGTCGCAAATGTGTCTTCTATCAAATATGGACTTACGATTGGACTTTAGACTGGAGCTGGTTCGAGTAGGTATGTCACTCAGTTTTCACCAGACACAGTATTGGCGAATCGAAAACATCAGCCGGCGAGACGACGGTGGAATCCAGCGGCACTTTATCGCCGTATCTCAATGCAAGTTGCCGTTTGACTGTCGGAGAAGTGAGATCAAAATCCTTGAGTTTCCGGAGCTTGCCTACCTCGACGCCGAGCGCGTTCTTGTAAGTCTTCCATACTAACTCAGAGCAGTACATCTCGTCGTCAGACCAACGAAAATACGGATCGTACGGTCTCCCAAGAAATTTGCGACCTTCATTCTTCAGTTTTGCTATCGCGGCTGGTGTCAATAAGTCATTTTGCTTCAGTCGCTTTATAACGTAATGATGTTGCGGATCGCGGGCGATCCACTCTTGCAAATCCGTCAGCTCAACACCCCTTTCCGCTTCGTAGACATACCAGCGATTATCTTGCCGCATAAGCATTCCGACATGCGAATATTTGGAATGCGTCGCAAGCTGAATTGCCGTACTCTGGCCCGATCGAGAAACTTGAAAGATAATGTCGCCTTGGCGCAGTCCATCAGTGCTCACAGCTTTGGGCAGGAATGAAGCTACCAAAGCGCAGCAGGCGATACAGGTGAGGAAGATGATTAGCGAACGGCGCTTCATGTTGCCATGCTAACAACAACTGCTGGGTTTCAGAGTGAGACAACCGAACAGTTCATCAACTGATGGTTATCCTACCTGCCAGGTTGGATCCCCGGACAGGTGCACGGCGGTGACCTGTATCCAGTTAATTTGAGGGTAGTGCGCCGAGGCGAGCCGAATGTGATCGACGCCGACCCCAAGAATTATGTCTTCTACATTCATACGCGCGTTGATCATATCGATGACTTCTTGATTGGGAGTTTTCTGATCGTCCTTGTAAAAACGAATATCCGATAGTGACAGTTTGAGCGGTGTCTGCGTGTTGTTGACCAGAACTACCAAAGACATTCGCAACTTGCCCCACGTGTCAATGTAGCACTCCGGCCGGCTGTAAGGTATAACGCAGCCGATAGAACCATCGCCGGTGCGTGCATGAAGAAAACCTTTCTCGGTCATGGTCAGCACGATCTGATCGCCAAAGATTTTTGCCAAATCTCGCTTGCTGACGGCTTTTAGCAAATCCCAAAAGCCGTTAGGATGCGCAGTTCGGACATACCGTGCATGGCACCCGTGAAAAAAATGGTCTTCAACTTTTGGAACCTTCGGGCTGGGCAACGCGCTTCCCAAATCAACTACATTGCCGATGTCGAACGGTCCGCCGTTGCGCCGGAGAAACGTGGACTCTTGTCCGTCAGCCAGAATAGCCCGAACGTGCTTACCGGTATACAGGTCGATGCCAGCGACGCAGATGCGCCCAGCGCGCAACCGTGCCAGATGATTGACGACCATCTTAATGGGGCGAACAGGCTTATACTGGATTTCTTGCTCTTTATCGCTAAAGGAAATCGGTTGCGTATTTCGGGAGACGGCATTCATATGTGACTCCTCCGTTGGCTTCGTTGATTAAACGCTCCGTCGGTCCGCACCCATCTTCCAGACTAAATCGAATCACCACGCCACACGCCTCAGGTGGCGCGGTGGGTGTTGTGCTGGCTCGAAGGATGCATTTTCAATATAGCGCGACGCCCCTGAAAAATTCCTGAGCGTCCCTGGAAGGTCAATCGGTAAAGTTTTTGGGGTGAAACCATTCACAATGATGGCAAAATTCCAAAGAGACGATAATCTGTCGAAGCACGCCAATGCAGGTGCGCCAAGTCCAGACGAATCATGGAAAAAATCAAAGCAGGAATAATCGGTGCCAGCGGATATACGGGACAAGAGCTCGTGCGGCTTTTGCTGGGGCATCCGAATGTCGACCTGCGCGCGGTCACATCGCAGAGCTATACGGGCAAAAACTTCTCGGAAGTATTTCCTTCGTTCAGCGCTGCGATCGATCTGAAGTTCGAGTCGATCGATCGACTGAATGAACTCTCGGAAAAGTGTGACGTGCTCTTCTTCGCACTGCCCCATATGCTCGCCGCTGCGGCTATTGACGATGCTGTGTTGAGCAAGGCGAAGATCATCGACTTGAGCGCCGATTTTCGCTTGAAGAACGCGTCAGAGTACGATACCTGGTACAACGCCACTCACCCACGTCCGGCGATGCTCGAAAAAGCAGTATATGGATTGCCTGAATTTAGGCGCAATGAGATCGCCTCTGCCCGTTTGGTGGCCAATCCGGGATGTTATGCAACATGCACGATTCTCTCGCTGTTGCCGCTGGCAGAAGCGAAAATGCTGCGCGAGCCGCTCATTGTAGATGCGAAGTCCGGAGTGTCGGGCGCAGGACGTTCGGCAGATATCGCGACCGCGTTCGGTGAAGTCAATGAATCGATTAAAGCTTACAAGATAGCGTCTCATCGACATACTCCAGAAATAGAACAGGAGCTCAGCGATTTCGCCGCAATGGCTCTGCGACTGACTTTCACTCCGCATCTGATTCCCATGAATCGAGGCATATTGGTGACGGCATACTGCGATGTGGAGCAGTCGATCGAAGTTGGCGATCTAGTCCATATATATGAACGCAGATATGCGCATGAACCGTTCGTCAAAATTCTCCTTGCGGCAGCGCCGGAGACGCGCTGGGTGAAAGGTTCTAACACGTGTCAGATTGGACTGACTCTGGATAAGAGAACGAATCGCCTGATCGTAGTTGGCGTCATCGACAATCTCATTAAGGGCGCATCCGGGCAGGCGGTCCAGAACATGAACATCATGTTCGGCTTGCCGGAGACGACAGGGCTGGCTCAACTAGCCGCTCTTCCGTGAGCCCGTTGCAGCCACTTCGAAATCGTGAATTCCTCGCCAATCTCGGCGGTTTCTTCTCGAAATGTGAACAAGATGTGTGCCTTCCAATTTGACAGACGGGGAAACTGCCCTTAGGATAGTCCCTGGACTTAGACCACCGCCCCAACTAATAATGCTCAATCAAGCTACAGCCACCAGAGAACAAGCCCGACGCCGAAGCGTTCGTCTTTTCACGAACTCGGTGCCGCGCAGGCTGAGCTGATACGTACTAATAAGTCGTCACAGTTTTAAACCCCCGAGTTCTAGAGACTCGGGGGTTTTTCTATTTGTCGCTGGAGGATACGATGAACGCGAATTTCGAGACAATCCAAGGAGGAGTCACATCGGCAGCGGGCTTTTACGCCGCCGGCGCCCACATCGGATTGAGGAGAAAGCGCAAAGACCTGGCGCTCGTGTATAGCGTACAGCCCTGCACATGGGCGGCGACGCTTACCACCAGCTCGGTCAAAGCTGCGCCGGTGCTGTGGAACCACAAGCTGAGAGCCAAAGGCGAGACGGTTCAAGCTCTAGTGGTGAACAGTGCCATCGCCAATTCGTGCACTGGCGCCGCCGGCGAACAGCATGCTCAGATGATGGCCGAGACGACGGCTGGATGCTTCCACCTACATGCAGAGCAAGTTCTGGTGGCATCGACAGGCGTGATCGGCACGCACTTGCCCATCAAGCAGGTGATCAAAGGTATTGAAGCGACGGCACCATTGATATCGACTAGCACGAAATCAGCCAACGACGCGGCACAAGCCATCACCACCACCGATACATTCTTGAAGCAGTTCGCCGTCAAGTTTTACATCGGCGGGAAACTGGTGACGCTGGGCGCGATGGCTAAGGGTTCTGGAATGGTCCATCCGAACATGGCTACCATTCTGTCGTTCATTACCACCGACCTGGCTATCGATCAGGCGTTGGTGCAAAAGGCGCTGACAAACAGTGTTTCCAAAACTTACAACATGATCTGCGTTGATGGTGACAGAAGCACCAACGATATGGTCATACTGCTCGCCAACGGCATGGCAGGCAACAAGCTGATTGCCGAAGAGAACGAAGATTTCGCCACATTCGTAGAGGCGCTGTCGTGGCTCAACGAGCAGATCTCCAAATCGATCGCCAGCGACGGAGAAGGAGCTTCAAAACTCTTGGAAGTCTATGTGTCCGGTGCCGAGACTGTAGAAGACGCTCAGAAATTAGCGCTGCATGTGGTGAAATCCAGTTTGGTCAAAGTGGCATTCTTCGCTGAAGATGCCAACTGGGGAAGAATCGTCGCCGCCATGGGCGCCGCTGGTGTGGAGTTCGATTTCGACAAGCTGGCACTCTCAATTTCGTCCGGCGAAGTCGTGCTGCCCTTATTGGTAGACGGCATGCCGTACTGGATTGATGAAACCAACCATAAAGAAGTTCTGTCGCACAGCGAATTGAAGATATCGATCTGTATCGGAGAGGGCCAGTATTCGGCGACTGCATGGGGATGCGATCTCACGCACGCCTACATCGACAAGGGCGGCAACTATAGACGCTTCCAGCAGATGGAGAAGGCATTTCCATCGACATTTGCACAAGGAGGCGCGGCATGAGCGTAGCCAACCTGTTCGAACATACAGTTAACTCGAATCAAATGGACGGTAACAAAGCAGCGATGAATAGTCAGAAGATAGTTGTTAAGCTTGGCGGCGCGATTCTCGATACACAACAGAATTTGCAAGCAGTAATCGAGCAGCTTGCGGCGCTCTATAAGCAGGGACACGAAATTACGGTCGTGCATGGTGCTGGACCGCAAATCAATAATTACCTGAAAACACAAGGCGTCGTGCCGGAATTTTGCAACGGCTGGCGCATCACTGATGCCCAAACGCTGATGGCGGTATTTGCCGCACTGGGTGAAGTGAATGCAGCCATAGTCCAGGGTCTCGAAGCAGTTGGCATTCCCGCGGCATCTATGCATGCGGCTCCCGACCTGTTTACCTGCAACAAAAAGACGGGCATCACCACCAAGGGTGCAAGCGTGGATCTCGGTTGGGTTGGCGAGATAATATCAACCGACGTCAGCAGCCTGAGCAAACATTCTGGCGCGATCGCAGTCGTCAGTCCGATGGGCTGGGATCAGTACCAGAATAAGTACAACATCAACGCTGACGCCGCGGCATTCGCTCTGGCAGCGGCGATGGGAGCAGACAGATTGGTGTTCATGAGTGATGTGCCGGGCGTCCTGAAGGATAAGAACGATTCAACATCGATCGTTGCAACCCTCGACGCCGAGAGGATTGAAACGTTGATAGCAACAGGAGCTGTATCGGCAGGCATGGTACCGAAATTGATGAACAGCCTCGCCTCAGCCCAGGCAGGAGTGAAGTCAGTTTCTATCATCAGCGGCACTGCTGATTCAGCCTTGACTGAACTCGTGCATGGCGAGCCGATCGGAACGACCGTAGTCGCCGGCGACTGGAGGGCTGAATTTCGTCCTCGATCCTTAACATCTGCCGGCGCCGCCTGACGCCGCGGATGAATCAGAAGGCATGTTAGTTCGCTGATCTTATGGAGATTTGAAGATGACCACTAGTTTATTGAACAAAGCGCAAACCGCCCTATCGCAGAGAATGGCGCCGGCGTCGGCTAAATCGCCGTTGTTGAAAGTTCTCAACGAGGACACGCTGCGCGGTAGAGATATTCTCGGCATAGCCGATTTGACCGCCGACGAAATCAACTTGATTTTGGAAGTTGCTGGATTGCTGAAAGCAAACAAGTTTGACGAAGTGCAGACCATGTTTGCCAAAGGGCAGTCGCTGGCGATGCTTTTCGAGAAGCCGTCGCTGCGCACGCGTGTTACGTTCGAAGCCGGCATGATTCAGCTTGGTGGCAGCGCCATCAATATTGAACAAAAGCTTGGTGAGCGCGAGTCAGTCGCTGATATTGCTCGCAATCTCGACAGATGGCTCGACGGTATCATGGCACGCGTATTCGATCATTCCACTTTGGTCGAACTGGCTGACAATGCCAAAGTTCCTGTCATCAATGGATTGAGCGATCTCGAACATCCCTGCCAGGCGCTGGCGGATTTCCTCACAATCAAAGAGTACAAGTCGCAGTTCGCCGGCATCAAGATCGCTTTCGTCGGAGACGGCAACAACGTTGCTAACTCGCTCGCTCTCACAGCGGCGAAGTTGGGAGCAGACTTCGTTATCGCCTGCCCGAAAGGTTATGAGCCGAACAAGCGAATCTGGAACAAAGCGCTCGAGATTGCCAAAGAGACAGGAGCTCAACTGAGCATCGTCAACAGCCCAGCTGCCGCCGTTGAAAACGCAGATGTCATTTACACCGACACATGGGTCTCGATGGGACAAGAATCAGAAAGCGCTTTCAGAGCTGCTACCTTTGCACCGTTTCAAGTCAATGCAAATTTACTTGCCGGAGCGAAGTCGGACGCAATCGTGATGCACTGCCTACCTGCTCACCGCGGCCAGGAAATCACAGATGAAGTTATGGACGGTCCTCAATCGGTTGTGTTCGACCAGGCTGAAAACAGACTGCACGCGCAGAAAGCAGTGCTGTCTCTCGTCCTTTAAGAACCTCACGCCATTCCTCATAAGTTTCCATCAGGAGAAAGACAATGAATAAAATTCTGCTCGCCTATAGCGGCGGACTCGACACATCTTGCATGCTCAACTGGCTCAAGCAAAAATACAATGTTCCGATTGTGGCTTACTGTGCCGATGTCGGGCAGGAAGAAGATTTCGAGCTTGTGAAACAGAAAGCAATCAAAGGTGGTGCCGAAAAGTGCATCGTTGAGAATCTGCAAGACGAGTTCGTCAAGAACTACATCTTTCCTGCAGTGAAAGCCAACTCTGTCTATGAAGGCGTGTATTTGATGGGCACATCGCTCGCCCGTCCTGTCATCGCCAGCGGCATGATCAGCGCTGCTTTGAAGGAAGGATGCGATGCCATCGCGCACGGTGCCACCGGCAAAGGCAATGACCAGGTCAGATTTGAACTGGCAGTGAAATCGCTGGCACCACATCTTCAGATCATCGCCCCCTGGCGCAACTGGGAGTTCAGCAGCAGGACTGACCTGATCAATTACGCTGACTGCAACGGCATTCAGGTAACCGCCACCAAAGAGAAACCGTACTCGATGGACGCCAATCTTATGCATATTAGTTATGAAGGCGGCATCCTCGAAGACCCGTGGATGGAGCCGCCGGCTGATATGTTTCTCTGGACCAATCATCCGGAAAATGCGCCCGACCAGGCAGAGTATGTCACCATCGAATTCGAGGGCGGCACGCCAATCGGAGTTAATGGGACGAAGTTGAAACCTGTCGAGTTGCTGCAAACTCTCAATGAGATTGGTGCAAAACACGGCGTTGGCAGAGTCGATTGCGTTGAGAACCGCTACATCGGTATCAAATCGAGAGGCGTCTATGAAACACCGGGCGTGACGTTATTGATGTCAGCGCACCGCGCGCTCGAATCGATCACGATGGATCGCGAAGTGGCGCACTTCAAAGATGGGCTCGCATTGAAGCTGGCGGAGTTGATCTACAACGGTTACTGGTTTGCGCCTGAGAGAGGAATGATCCAATCAATGGTGGATCAGTCGCAGATGCCGGTAACAGGAACTGTAAAGTTGAAATTGTACAAAGGCTCCTCTCAAATCGTCGGACGCAAAGCGCCGAACTCTCTGTACGACGAGAAGATGTCGAGCTTCGAAAGTATGAGCGAATTCCTTCCTTCTGATTCCGGCGGTTTCATCAACATCGCCGGACTGAGACTGACAGCGTGGAGCAAAAACAATGCAAGTATTAAGAACAGCGTTCACGGAGCAGCTTGATCCTGCGATCAGCAAAATCGTAACGTCGATCGAGGAAGACAAAGAGCTCATCGCCGCTGACATCAAGGGTAGCACCGCGCACTGCGCCATGCTCACCCGTCAGGGACTTCTGACTGAAGAGCAAGGCAAATCAATCTGCGACGGGCTTGGTTATCTGGCAGCGCAGAACGACCAGGGCGAACTCGAGCTGCTCGAGGAATTCGAAGATGTTCATATGAACATCGAGAAAAAACTCGAGAAGCTGATCGGCGATGATGCAAAACGGTTGCACACCGCTCGCAGCAGAAACGATCAGGTGGCGTTGGATTTTCGCATCTATGTCGGCGATTGTGTGAGCGAGCTGGTGTCAACGTTGCAAGCGTTGCAGTTTGCTCTGGTGAGGAAGGCAAATCAGTATCCTCACACTGTTATGCCTGGCTACACGCACCTGCAGCGCGCCCAACCGATTCTCTTCTCGCATGCGATGCTGGCGTTCTGGCAGATGCTCGATAGAGATATCGAGCGGTTTGCCACCACGAAGGTGCGCGCCAGTATTTCTCCGCTGGGAGCAGGAGCGCAGGCTGGCACCGCATTGGAAATCAATCCCGATTTTTCAGCGCAAGTTCTAGGTATGCATGGCATTTTTGCCAATTCCATAGACGCAGTGATGGACCGCGACTTCGCAGTAGAATTTGTGATGGCCGCAAGCTTGTGCGCGACTCACCTGTCGCAATTATGCGAGACCCTGATCATCTGGAACACTTCAGAGTTCGGATTCATCAAGTTTGGCGATAATGCCACTACTTCGTCGAGCTTGATGCCGCAGAAGAAAAATCCGGATCCGGTTGAGATCGTGCGCGGGAAAACTGGCGCGTTCGCGGGTGAGCTGGTCAATCTTCTCACGACGCTGAAAGGTCTGCCACTGGGATACAATCGCGATCTGCAGGAGACCAAGGCTCCGGTAATTCGCGCATTCAAAACGTTGTCGCTGTGTCTCAGTGCTTTGAGCGTTGCGATCGATTCTATTCAGGTTCAACCGAATGCTATGAAAGCGGCGGCTTCGGATCCGGATCTGATGGCGACTGATCTTGTGGAATATTTGGTGTTGAAAGATGTTGCATTCCGCACAGCTCATGAGGCTGTAGCGAAAGCCGTCCAACTTGCACGAGCGACAGGCGAAGGACTGTCATCTCTAACTTTGTCGCAGTTGCAGAGCTGCTCGCCGGCATTTGGAACAGACGTCTATGCATTATTCGATCCACTCAAATCCGCAGCAGCCAAAACGTCACCTGGAGGCACGGGCTCAGCAGACGCAATGGCGAGCGGCAAATTGCTCATCACGTAGGAGCGAGTTGCTCGTTCTTAGCGAACGACTCTAATGTCTGCACAACAGTAGAATTGTCAGCATCGTACGCAACGGCGTCTCCAAGACGCTTGGCGCAATCTTTAAACTCAGGTTCGTTAAGTAGTCGCTGACAAGCGGCGCGAATCTCATCCACGGATGCATCAGGCGTGAGCGACAGACCGGCTCCGCGGGCAGTGACGCGCACCGCATTGTCGTTTTGGTCCCGTCCATGTGGTATTACCAACAACGGAATACGGCTGTAGAGACCACGGATGACGGTGCCGTGTCCGCCGTGAGTGACGGCAAATGCAGACTCACGCATCACGGCTGCGTGCGGAGCACTGTCGACAATAACTGAATTGGCCGCTGGTTCGAGATCACGGCGTTCAATGGATGACCCGCGAGTGACAAGCACGCGCACCGGCAGCGATGCCAGCGCATCGATTACATTCTGAACGACCGCAACGTGATTCTGGAATGTTGTCGAGAAGCCGACGGTTACTAGCGGGCGAGTGTCAGATGTTGGCCATGGTGAAACCCACGGCTGGGTCCAGTGTGGGTCAGCGACTTGCGGGCCAACGTAACGAACGCGATCAGGCAGACTGTCGGCAGGAAAATCAAATGCCGGGCTAGTGGCAAGCAGCTCGGCTTCTGCCGAATTGAATTGGTCGATGAGATGTGTCACTGGCGGCAGTCCCAGCGCAGCGCGCGCTTCATTGAGATACGGCAAGCCACCATCGAGCAAGTCCCGCATGGCAGTAGCAATCTGCGCGTGCATTTCACGTTCTTCATCGTTGCGGGCGGGCATCAATCCTGGACCCAGTGGAGGCACACCTGGCAAACCGGCGAGCGAGATATTAGGACATAACAGCACGAATGGCTGCTTTATGCTCTCGCATGCAGCCATCACACCAAAGAGCGCCTCGCATGTGACAATCAGATTGGCCTGCTCACGCTTTAACTCGTCAAGGACATCGCGGGCATAATCAAGCGCCGGCTTGCACCAAATATCGCGCACGATGTTCATCAACCCAACTTGAGGCGATGAAGCAGCCCAGTCATTTGCAATTTGACTGCTCCTAAACTTATCACTACGACTCAATGCGCGTGTCCACGCCGTAAACGAGGCACCTGTCGCTTCAGACTCAACTCGATTACACTCCTCGCTCATTACGCGGACTCGATGCCCTTCTTGTACCAGCTTTCGCGCGACTTCAAGAGCTGGAGGGACATTGCCACCACCTTCCCAGGTAGTGAATAGAAAGTTCAATCGCGTCATTATTCGTTCCTTTTTTATGAGTTGAGGCGAGAATGAAAGCATGTCCAAATTTGATGTTAGCTAAACTAACACTAAATTAGCGATACAGATCAGCTTTCCATTCATATAAAATGTCAGGTTCATGTTCTTCGTTGCCCGAGCCATCCGTCTCTTTGATTGGATAAAAACCTCTGGCTTGATAGAATCTTTGAGCATTTTCGTTCTTCTGAAAGGTCCATAGTCGCAATTTGCAGTTGTGTAGTTTAGCGATGTTCAAAAGGCGCGTGCCTGTGCCTTGCCGGGTAGCCGCTGGATCTATATATAAATGGTTGATCCTCTCGTCGTTGAACGCGATATAACCAATTACATTACAGCCTGCATCTCGAGCAACAAATATCTGGTTGGTGGGAAAGAGCTGGTCGCGGACATAATTGAAATCTTCATAGCGCGTGTGCAAAATGGAGATGAAAGGTAATGCGGCGCTAAAGGAAGTCCGCAGCACACGCGCTATGTCCTGAGAATCGTCAATTTGCGCACGCTCGATTGTGATATCAGATTTCTGCAGAAGGTAGAATACATAACCGTATTCTCTGCTGCATTCGTGAAACAAACTTATCTCGGCGCGTGCGTTGGCGACAGCGCGAGCAAGCACCGGGTCATCTTTCGACTCACTTGCAAGACGTTCGGTGTTGTGGAGAAGAGGGCTGTAATACTCATCCCACCAACATGAGTCCGGCAGCGTGAAGTGATTGATTCGGGCATAACCAAGCTGCTCAGCGCGGAGAATATTTTCTTTCACCGAGCGCATAGCTGGATATGCTGCTTGCCAAAATTCGAGCGCTTTCGACGAGGGCGTGGAAGTCAGCCAGCTCAACTCGGTGCACGCGACGATTCCAGACGAATGCAAAAGCGGTCGCCAGGTGTGCAGGGCATTGTCAAAACCGACGCAATAGATCGCACCTTCTGACCAGATCAGGTCAATAGACTCCGGCTGGTCGTCTAGCTCAATCATGTCTCCGTGTCGAGGTTCGATAAGATGTGACAGTCCCTTCTCTTCTGCATTGGTCGAAGTTTGCTCGATAAACTCCGGTGTCAGATCCACAGCGATGATTTTCCGCTGCAGCTTCTTCGCCAAGACGATAGTGGCCAATCCTGGACCACACCCGAGATCGTAAATTTTCGCCTGCCGGCGCAGCGGCGGAAGCAAACTCAACGCCAGTTCTGTTGCTTCGGCGCTGCCTGGACCCTGTCGCGGCAGCCCCTCATGCACTCGTAATAGTGCCTGGAATTCTCTGGAATCTCGTGCCATTGCTGATTACCTATTTGAGACGGTGCAAACCAGCCGACTATGCAGGTCGGCCTTGAGCGCCAGGTAATCGAATGAGTGCGATCGGCAATGCGCTTCGTGCATCACCGCCAATACCGCACAATCGGAAATGCTAATCCAAGAGTACAGCGAATACCGCAGGCGCTGACAATAGATATGAGACAATCATCCAAATTCTCCTGCGTGACCGTCCTAATGATAGTTGCCAATCGACCGACCGACAATACATTGTTAAGCGAGAGCGGGCGACCGGAATTTTAGGCGGTGCAGTTTCGGCGCGTGGATGATGTTAAGATCGAAGCAGAATCCAGCTCTCAGATGGTACAGGCGTGGCCGACAACTCCAGCATTGAATGGACTGATGCGACGTGGAATCCGGTGACGGGTTGCACCAAGATTAGTCCGGGATGTGCGCATTGCTATGCAGAGACATTTGCTGAGCGTTTTCGTGGCGTGCCTGGACATCCATACGAACAAGGTTTCGATCTGAAATTGTGGCCGGACCGTTTGCTTCTCCCCGGCACCTGGAAGAAGCCGAAGCGAATATTCGTCAATTCGATGAGCGACTTGTTTCACAAAGACGTTCCAGAAGAGTACGTCAAAAAGGTATTCGACGTCATGAACGAAGTGACCAGACACCAATATCAGGTGCTGACAAAACGCTCTGAACGGCTCGCCGAGTTAAGCAGCCAATTAAAATGGGGCAAAAACATTTGGATGGGCGTCAGCGTTGAAAATGCGCAATATACATATAGAATAGATGACCTTCGCAAGACCGGAGCGCATGTGAAATTCTTGTCGGTAGAGCCCTTGCTTGGTCCAATTCCCGAGATGAATCTTAAAGGAATCGATTGGGTTATAGTCGGTGGAGAATCAGGACACGGCGCCCGCCAAGTATCTGAGGATTGGATTGTAGAAATCCGCGATCAATGCAAAGCTGCTAACGTTCCCTTCTTTTTCAAACAATGGGGCGGTCGCAATAAGAAAAAGGCCGGACGACTGTTAGAGGGTCGCACCTGGGACGACATGCCCGCTAAAATGTCCGAGTGGCTGTGCAGCAGGTAAAAACTATAGGGTTTCGAGATTGGATAACAAATCGAACCTAGTTCCTAGTCTTACAGAGCGAGCGGACTACTACCGCTTAGACGAAGCCGCCGAAATGGGAAGGTTGTTGCCGGAAGCCTCCGCGAAGGGCTTGGAAAAAGCGCTTGCCGTTAACACCGAGGATTTAGTTAGCCGAGCGCGCTTGCTGGGTTATTACCATAACCGCGTTAAGGGCAGATCTGCGGGCTCGGTACTTGCCGCGGGAGCAAAGACTCGTCATATTTTATGGTTTATCAAAAACGTCCCTGATTGCAAGTTTGCAGGAGATTTCATTTTTTCGCTTCCTGAGAAACCATTTCCAAAGCTGTTCGAAACAATCAAAGGAGCTTGGGAAACAGAATCCAAAGCAAAAGATCCGCAACCGCAGACTCTTATAAACTTTGCGTTGTAATGCACGGCAGATCATAAAGATAAGTGCCTTAAACTCCTCAAGCAAGTCCTCAAGTCGAATCCCGAGCATATTTGGGTTCAGAGAATTTGTGAAAAGCTCTTTAAATCTAAAGCGAGAACGCGCCAGCTAGCTGAGTCTCCACCTTACGACTACGATTTTGATAACGATCGCCCCGCGGCAAACGAACGGTTTTTAGAGACACTAACATATCACGGCAATAAGATGCCGCAAGCTTCGGCAGACACGCTCGAACAAGTGGTAAAAAGTTTTCCCGCAGACATAAGTGCCAGAGCAGAGTTGCTAGGTTTTTATTCAGAGCGATGGCGCCGAAAAAACGTGCTTGGTTTTGATCCGGAATGCCTTAACAAGCTAGTGTCGCATTTTGTTTGGTGCATCAAACACGTCCCATACGCCGAAGTCCTCGGAACGCACCGAATTGACATCAGAGTAAATGCTAGCCTGGCACCAGTCGAACATGAGAAGCTTGCTTCAGCGTGGGAGCGAGCAGTAGAACTCCGCCCAGACGACCCAACAGTCCTAGCGTCAGCGGGCGCCTTTTTTAATTCGGTAGGCAAAAAAGAGGAGTCCGCCAGTCTTCTGAGGAAGGCGAAGGAACTTGCCGGGAACGAGGCTAAGGTGCACCGGATCATACAGAACGCCAATTGGTCCCCATGGTCCGAGGACACGGCGACGGAGGAGCGAGCAGCTAAAGAGCTGTCTGAACGCGCCATAGAAAACGATCTACCGTGTCCTCTGGGACCAGCTGCGTTCAGTCTTCTTGAGTGGTCGAAAGAATTGGATTTATGCGGCGCACATCTTGAAGGTGTATATCACTGGTATTTGCCAAATTCAATAGATAATCTTGATGCCGTCATGCCGACAGACAGCACTGACATGTATAACAGAGCCAAAATTATAGGCTGCTTCGACAAGTACTACATGTCCGCTAAATATCAGGATCAGTCCAACCTTTCTCTGTCAGAAGAGCAAAAAGAACGTCACGTACGACACATGGTTTGGTTCATCGAGAACGTGCCGGCATGCAGATTTGTCGGTCTCTTTTATCTGCAGCTTCTGAAACTTCATGCGCCTGCATCTTACAAAGAAATCAAAACAAAGCTCCTGCAGGTCCTAGAGAAATCCCCCACTGATCAAGACATTCAAATATCAGTCGCAGCAGCTCTAAGCGAGACCGACAAGAAGATTGCATTGACCGTCGCCCGGAAATTGAGAACGTTGCAACCAGCATGGTCTGAGCGGCTATATAGCATGCTAGGAACTGAAGAAAGCGATCCCGACGCGCGTGCAATTTTGGCCAAGCATCAGTTTAAGCCTGGAAGACGAAGCGCAAAACTCTCCAAGATTGCCACCGACATCGACCTGGTAGGCAAAATGATTTAAGCTCGCCGAATGCCAGTTAGAGCGATTTGGTCGAGCGAAAGAGCTTTGGACCTAAATCCGAACGACCTCGTACTGAGGGCAGAGCTGCTCGAAGCATACGACAGCTTGGATCAATACAACGTGTATTATTCGGGACATACGCCAGATGTTGTCGGACCGCTTATCAGGCATAATCTGTGGTTTATACAGAACATACCGGACCAGACTCTTTATTCACTAGGTTCTGAGTTGGCGATACGGGCGCCTAGGAGACAACGACTAGGCCCGCATGCGATTCTCGCACGGGCCGTAGAAGAGCAGCTGAAGTGCTATCCTAAAAACCTCAAAATCGGCTTATCGCTAGCGCATTATTACCCTTATGGCTTTGAAAAAGAAGCGCTCAAAATTCTTCGAAAGCTTATCAAGACAAACCCAAATAATCGAGAGTTGCAGCAGCGAATCAAGCATTGCGAGAGCTTGTTAGATAGAAGGTCATTGCGGCTGGACACAAAGTCGAAAGCGCGAAAAAAGCTACTCGGCTAATGATCATCACAGCCTTTCGAAAGGAAACATTGAATTTATGACTAGAACACAATTTTGCGTGAGCGTTGCACAGATCGGGATTCTGATTGTTGGCATGACATGTCTAGCAACAGAGCAAGCTAATGGACACACGAAGTATCAGGTTGCCCAGCACGAAGCTGGACCTTCGGTCCCGGATGATGCGGTTATCGTCGTAGCTCACGTGGACGTTACGCCACCGTACACGGAGGCAGCTACGGAGCTGCTGAAAAAGTATCGAACGCAATCGCTTACGGAGAGTGGGGCGAAAAACATCGAGATCTTGCAACAGATAAACAGAAAAAATCACTTCACGATCATCGAAGAATGGCTGGACCAAAAGGCTCTAAATGAACATTTGGGGCTAACGCAAACAAAAGCGTTTAGGGAGAGTTTACAACCGATGCTTGGCTCTCCTTACGATGACCGACTCCATCGAAGTATCCAATAGTTGCATCGTATAAATATTGATCGTTCTCCTTAACCATGCCATAACTCTGGAGGCGATAACGTTGCCATGGTTGGTTGGAGCAGGAGAAAAAACCATGCAACATAGCATCGAACATCATTACAATGCCGCCGAACATCTCGACTTAGCATCCCAGCATCATCGCGAAGCCGCGAAACACCATGAGCAGGGCGATTACACTCAAGCAGCTCACCATGCGCACATTGCACACGGGCACTTGCTTCATGCAATTTATCATCACGAAGAAGCTGCAAAGGATCACGCCGAACAACATACGATGGCTCGTCACAACTAGACTTACCTCCGCCCATTCAGTCGCCCTGGTAGTTAAACTGCTGGGGCGATTGTGTTTTAAGCTTGTTAGCAGTCCGCCTTCTTGTGCGAAGCCCCGCGAGCACTTCACACACCAAGCGCCGTCCGCAATGGTCGGGAACGAAACAAACGCTACAGCGTCAACCTCATCTGCTCAGTTGAGGCACTTCAAGATGTTGAAATCTTTATTGAACGCATTCCTAATAATGGCAGCCGTTGCGGCGCCCGCCATCGCGCAGACCGCGATCCAAAACGGACAGACCGCGTCCGGACCAAAACTTCCGGTCGGTTTGTCTCCAGCAACGCCGGCGCCATTGCCGAAACAACCTGCTGCATTGCCTGCTTACAAACCGGCCGCGCCTATTATGTCTGGCGGTTCGATCGTTGCGCCCACTTCGACTGTAGGCAACACTACGAGCTCAGTGACCGGCCCGGGCAGCGGCAGCTCTGGATATTCAGCCTCAGGCTCGACGGTAAACACCAATTTTAACAACACCGCAGTCGGCAACCGCGGACCGGGACAGCCGATCGGCGGCGGCAGCCAAACGTCTAGTGCGTTCGGACACCAAACTAACGGTACGAATAAACACTAGTCATGCATCTTTCGATGCATGTCGATGATTCGCATCAACTGCTTCAGTAGGCGCTCTTGCTCGAATGGCAAAATCTCGCGCCCACGCAACAAATTCTGCTGCATGCAGTAGTGCACAATTGAGCTGATGAAAATTCTCGCAAGCGCTTCGGGATCGTCAACCTCGAATTCGTCTTTGTTCGAAAAAATTCCGGTTACTAATTCGATACTGGGCTTGATCGTCGCCTCGGTGAAGATCTTCGCCAATTCAGGAAAACGTTCGGTCTCGCCAAACATCGTGCGCTGAAAATTGCCGAAGCGTGGATCATCGTGTCTGCGAAAGATAGCCTTCGCAAACGTCAAGAGCGCATGCCGTGGGGACTTGTCGAACACGTCGGCAGCGGCGATTTCACCGCGGACGTAATCCATAGTTATCGAATGAATGGCGCTGGTGAAAAGCTTTTCCTTCGAATCGAAATGACTGTAAATCGTCTGTTTGATGACCCCGGCGCGGTCCGCGACGGCGTTCATACTGGTTCCTTCGTAGCCCAGTTCAAGAAAGCAATCCACAGCGGCTTCGATTATTTGTTTGCGTTTAGCCAGCGACGATTCAGACAGCTTGCTGACTGCTTCCTCTGTGAGAAAGCGCTTGACCTGCCTTCTCGACGTTCTCTTTCCTTTTAAATGGCTATTACTTTTATTCGCGGACACAGTTGAACTCAAGTATGGAGAAGCTTCGGCGCCGTTACCAAGACCCAACATAAAGAGCGGCTGAAACGACGCCTATTTCCTTAATGTACCATCCGTCATACCGGTCGGTATGTTAACATTTTAGTAGCTTATTTGCGTCAATGGCAACCAACCGGATCGATCGACTTATGCAATCTAACAGCGTGCAGGGAGCGAAGGCTAACCAGGGCAACAACCAGGAGCAGCCGAAGACAAATCAAGGCGGCGGAGAAGAGCAGCCAAAGGGCAAGCATAAGCCGAAAGCGATGATATTGATGCTTGTCGTCATTGCGGCTGCGTGCGGCATCATCTATTGGCTTATGCAGCACCACCGCGACAATCCGAATTTGATTCGTGTCAGTGGTCGAATTGAAGGTTATGAAACCAATGTAGGAGCGAAGATTGCGGGGCGTGTCGAAGCTATCAGCAATCGCGAAGGCGAGGAAGTAAAACTCGGGCAGCCGCTGGTCCGCTTGAGCGACGAAGATATTCAGGCGCAACTCCGTGGCGCCAAAGCAAAATATCTCGCGTCCGAGCAGCAGGTGCACGAAGCGGAAGCGCAGTTAGAAGTATCAAAGGAAAACGTAAATCAAGCCAAACTGAACGTAACACAAGCGAAGGAGGATGCGTCGGGTCGCATCGATCAAGCAGCAGCCAATATCGCGACATCGCAGGCGCAGCTAGGTCAGGCGATTTCCCAAGAAGTGCAAGCGAAAGCTGATCTCGATTTGGCACAGATTCGTATCAAGCGTTATGACGACCTCGTAGTGAAAGGCGCCGTCACTCAGGACGAAGATGACCAGGCGCACAGCACATACAAAGCATCGCTCGCCGCAGTAGATGCTCGGCACGACGCCGTGATCGCGGCGCGAAAGCAAGTTATTGCGGCTCAAGCAGCGCTCGTTCAAGCGAAGAGCAACGCACTTAATCCGCCGATTAGAGTAAGCCAGCAAGCTGCGAACGTTCGCACAGTCACGCAGAGCGAAGCATCGTTGCAGCAAGCGAAGGAGAACGTCAAAGATGCAAAAGCGCAGATCGATCAGATCCAGGCGAACATCCAATATCTGAATATCAACAGTCCGATACACGGTGTCGTTACTGCAAGAACAGTCGAGCCTGGTGCCGTGGTGGCAGCAGGACAAACTGTCATTTCGTTGATCGACTTAGATACGGTATTTTTGCGGGCATATGTGCCGGATAGCGAAATCGGCAGAGTCAGGCTCGGACAGCACGTCGACGTGTACTATGACTCGGCGCCGAAGACTGCCGTGAAAGGGAAAATCATTCAAATTGACCCGCAAGCCAGTTTTACTCCCGAGAATATTTACTTCCGCGACGATCGCGTCAAGCAAGTATTTGGAGTGAAAGTACAGATCAACAATCCAAACAACTATGCCAAGCCCGGAATGCCTGCTGATGCCGATATCGACACAACCGCGGACTCGGGAAAAGACGACGCAGACCGCGCCAGAGAACGCAATGTATATGCAGATCCGAACGCTCGCTCCAACAAAGAGCCGACTGAACTAAATCCAGAGCCCGGCACAGTACAGACCACTACAACCTTGACCACCACTACGCATAAAGGTCTGTAAGTGAACTCCGGTGCCACCAACGCCACGTCACAACCGGTCATAGAAGTCGCGAATTTCGTCAAGAACTACGGCGATTTCCAGGCGGTTAAAGGCATCTCGTTCTCAGTTCAGAAGGGCGAAATCTTTGGCTTGATTGGGCCGGATGGTGCCGGCAAGACGAGTACGTTTCACGTCATGGGCGGGGTCATGAATCCGACCTCCGGTGACATAAAAATTCTTGGTCAAACCCCAAGACTGGCAAGAAAATCCATTGGCTATCTGACGCAACAATTTTCGTTGCACCTCGATCTGAGCATCCAGGAAAACCTTGAATACAGCGCGGGCGTGCGCGAGGTTTCTGAAGACCTTTTCAAAGAGCGCAGCGAGCGATATTTGAAGCTGATGGATTTGCACACATTCAAATCGCGTCTTGCCGGTCAGCTTTCCGGCGGTATGAAACAAAAGCTCGCCCTTTGTTGCGCGTTGGTTTCTGCGCCTGAGATTTTGCTGTTGGACGAACCAACTACGGGCGTTGACCCTGTCTCCCGGCGCGAGTTCTGGGACGTGCTGGCAGCAGTTGCTTCTGAAGGCGTTACCACAGCGGTTGCTACTCCGTACCTGGACGAAGCGGAGAGATGCAATCGCGTCGCACTCATCAACCAGGGCACCATTGTCGATATTGGAACTCCCCGGGAGCTGATCGACAGATTACAAATGCATCGTTTGGAGGTGCGCTCGTCGAAGATTGAAGAGCTCGAGGGAAAGCTAACACAGACATCAGCGCAAAATAAAAGCTTGATCAATGACGTGCAAGAGTATGGTGACCGCCTTGATGTGCTGGCTTCGGACGCGCAAGCTGCCACGAATGAAATTCGGGCGGAGGGACAAGCGATTGGAGACAACGCAATCCAGATCAATGTCTCACAGCCCAACCTGGAAAACGTGTTTGTCTCTAAACTTAGAGAGCAATCAGATGATCAATCAGCAAGTACTCACTTCAAATTTTATAAGAAGAGACAACGCCAAACTGGCGATGAGACTGTCGCCATCGGAGCTGCTGATATAGGTATCACCTTCGGCACGTTCAAAGCTGTCAAATCAGTCACGTTGAGCGTACGCTACGGCGAGATCTACGGTTTGCTCGGAGCAAACGGAGCAGGAAAAACTACCACCATCAAAATGTTGTGCGGTCTGCTTACACCGAATCAGGGCAGCATGACCCTGGCTGGCGAAAAGAGCAACTTACGCAGTTCGGGACTTCGCAATCGCATCGGATACATGAGCCAGAAGTTTACTTTATATGACGATCTCAGCGTCAAAGAAAATCTGGAGTTTTATTGCGGAGTTTACAACGTTCCCTATCAGCAACGCGCTGAAAAGATCGATTGGGTACTGACGACATGCGGATTAAAAGGACAGGAAAAGCTGATTACCGGCTCACTTCCTGGCGGGTGGAAACAACGTCTCTCATTCGGCGCTTGCGTGATGCATCAACCCGAGATTCTGTTTCTCGATGAGCCGACCTCAGGCGTTGATCCTTTAGCACGGCGTCAGCTGTGGCGTCACATAAGAGAATTTGCCCGCAACGGTACCGCTGTTCTCGTTACCACTCACTTTTTGGAAGAAGCCGAGCACTGCCAAAAGCTAGCTTTCATGGTGGCAGGAGAGATCGTCGCGGAAGGCAGCCCATCGCAGATCAAACAACAACAACCTGGCAAGTTGATAGAGATCTTTCCGAATAACACGCAGCTTGCGGCCCACATTGTGCGCCAGCATCTCGAAGCATGGAAGGTTTCGATCTTCGCCGGAAGCTTGCATCTGAATTTGGAGAATCCGGATCAAGAGTTGCCACAAATTCTTGCGGCGCTGCAGCAAGGCGGCGTGCAAGTCTTGTCGTACAGACCGGTCGAGTTCTCTTTAGAAGATGCCTTTATCGGCATCGTGCAGCGAGCCAGTGGCAAAGCTGGCGCGACAAGTGGTGCCAACCAATGAAAAAAGTGCTGGCACAAGCTAAGAAGGAGTTGTCTCAGTTTGTTCGAGACAAGTTGACTGTCGCTCTAGCGTTTGTCTTGCCGCTCTTGAGTCTGCTACTGTTCGGATTTGGCGTCAGGCTGGAGATCAAGGACATTCAGCTCGTCGTGCAAAATTTTGACTCCGGGCTCATGAGCATGGATCTCGTCGACCGAATCTACAACAACGCTCAGTTCATCGCGCACAGATGGAGCGGTCCTCATCCGCTCGAATATGCACTTGATAGAGGATACGCAAAGGCAGCAGTTATAATTCCGCCCGACTTCTCTCGCGAGCTGCGAGCCGGACATCAGGCGCACTTCCAAGTGTTTGTCGACGCCACCGATGTCAACAATGCACGCGTCATCAAAAACGGCATCATCGGCACCACTCAAGGTTTTGCTAAATCCAATAAGTTGGCAGATCAGCGGACCGTTGTCGAGCCGGACATTAGACTTTGGTTTAACCCGGGGCGTAAAGAGAGTTTGTATGTGGTACCTGGTGCGCTCGGGCTCTGTCTCTGGATTTATCCGTCATTGCTGGCAGCACTGGCGATGGTGCGCGAGAAAGAATCAGGCACCATCCTGCAAGTTTACGCAGCCAGCATCACGGCCGTCGAGTTTATTGGCGGCAAGGTGCTTGCATATCTTGTCGTCGGCATCGCAGAGACAATATTCTTATTGGTATCATCAATTCTTTGCTTCCGCATCTGGTTTGTCGGCGATCCAACCCCATGGCTGATAGGAACGATCGCGTTTATCTTAAGCTCAGTCTGCTTCGGAACGATGATCGGCACCCGCACCAACAGCCAGAGCTCTGCGGTGCAGGCAGTGGCCACAGGCGGATTTACTACAGCATTGCTTCTGTCAGGTTATCTCTATCCGATTCGCAACATCGTCATACCATTACGGTACGTGACTATATTCGTGCCTAACAGATGGTACGTCCAGCTAGCACGCGATACTTTTGTTCGTGGCGGAGATTGGCGATTCGACTGGTACTTGCCGATAATTCTTATCGGAGGCGCCGCGCTGTTTTTCAATATCGCGAGAAAGAATTTGAGCAGGATGCAATTGAAGTCATGAATGAAGCATTCAATAATTTCTTGCGACGAATATTAGACGAGCGGCTGCGGGCTTTGATTGTCAAAGAGACCATACAGATTCTCAGAGATAAGCAGCAACTCTTCTTGCTGATGTTTCCACCGATTGTGCAGGTCTGTCTCTACGGCTGCGCACTCAGTCCTGACGTTCAAGATTTGCGTTTATCAGTTGCAGACGAGTGCAAGAGCTACAAAAGCAGAGAACTCGTCTCCGCGCTGGTCGAAAATCGAGTATTTAAAATATCGAAAACTAAAGACGATTCTCGAGAGCAGTTGTTGAGCGACCTCACTCACGGATTGACAGATGCAGGTGTAATAATTCCCCCGGATTTCGATCGCAAAATTAGCCAGCACAAGCCGGCACCAGTGCAAATACTGATAGATGCGGTCGACGCCAACACTGCCGGTATCGCGCAAGGCTACTCCACGCAGATGATCAATTCGTTTAGCAACTTGCTCAACGACAACCAATTCGTTCAGCCGGTAAAGCCGGATGTTACCTATGTATATAATCCGGGACTCGTCTCAGCATGGTTTTTCATTCCAGGTGTGCTTGGGCTGGTCTTGACGCTCACGGGCACTTTAGCCTCCTCAATCACGCTGGTCAAAGAGAAAGATTCCGGAACTCTCGAACAGCTACTGATGACGCCAGCGGAGTCTTGGGAGATTCTTGTCGCGAAGATCGTTCCGCTCTGCGTCATGCTTAACGGCACGGTGCTGCTTGCACTAACACTGGGTTTGACCATATTCCACCTGCCGTTTCGCGGTAGTTTTCCCACTTACATGTTTGTGTCAAACATCTACATCTTCGTAGTAATTTCAATCGGCATCATTCTCGCCACCATTTCGCGCAACCAGCGCCAGGCGATTTTGACTTCGTTCTTTTTCAATCTCCCTCTAATTCAGCTTTCCGGCAGCCTTTCACCTATCGAAAGTATGCCGGATTTTTTCAAATTCCTCACATACTTCAACCCACTGCGATACTACATTCAGTGCATCAGAAATATTCTTCTCAAAGGAGTCGGACTCGACATCATCTGGCGCGATGTCTTGATCCTCTTCATTTTCGCCACGGTGTTCTTATCGTTTAGCGCCGCCCGATTCAGGAAACAGCTCGGATAACCGTTATGCGTACAAACAGATTGCATCAGCTCAACATCAAATTGCACGATTTTACCTTGCCACGGTGCGTCGGCTTCTTATGCTGTCTCGCAATCGCAGGCGCTCCTTACCAAGCCCTGGCTCAATCGCCAGACTCCGCTGGTTCCTCCCAACCCACGCCATCTGTCAATCAAGGCGCCAATAGCGATGCGCCATTGAGGGGTCCACTTCCGTCGGACAACAAACCCGCTCAACCAGCAGATGACAACATAATCTCGCCGACTCCATTGCGTGGACCATTGACTCCAATGAATGGTGCCTCCACAAATGCCGTCGATGAAAAACATCAAGATTACGAAAGACATTTGGAGGTTTTGAAAAAAGCAGTACACTCTCAACCGAGTCCTGCTGCCACAGGCGCAGATGGACAACAAGAGCCGTCCGTTCTCGTTCCTGACGCTTCCGCCTCGGGTCCGAGCAAAGCCGGCAATGCCACTGTCGACGATTCCATTGAGATAGGACATCCAACTCTAAAGTCTCTGATTCAGTTCAACGACTACCTCGATCCGTTTAAGCTTGATGCTGCGGCAAACAGTTCGATAACGCTGCGAGACGCGCTGATGACCGGACTCGACCGCAACCTTGATCTGGCAATCTCCCGCACGAACAGTAAACAGAAACAGTTCGCGTATTACTCAGCTCTCGGCAATTTTTTACCGGACCCGACACTCGGATTCAGCGATTACTTCGTCAAAGGCAGCATCGCGTTGCCAGGCAATTTTCTTTCGGCCGCGCGTGCACCAAACGGTGCAGCAACATCATCGGGTCAGACTGATATAAGACTCAACCACCCATTTGAAGTTATGCACGCCGGCGGGCAATGGTACGCCTATCGTGGCGGCAGCGTCCTATTCGGCTCGTTGGAAGCGCGCAACAACTATCGCGCCGCCCAACATCAGGAGCACGCATCGCTTAGCGACACACTAATGACGATTACGCAGAATTACTACAACCTGATTCTCGCAGAAGCCCTGCTGAAAATCCGTATCGATGCCGTAAGGACCTCAGAAGAGCAGCTGCATCGCAATCAGGATCGGTTTCACTCTGGTTTAGCCACCCACCTGGACGTACTGCAATCAGAGACGCAGCTTTCCCGCGACAGGCAAGCCCTGGTAGACCAACAAGCTAATCGCCGCTCTGCCGCCCTGACGCTGGCAGATTCATTAAACCTGACATTGGCGATGGATTTGAACCCTGTGGATCTGAGTGTCAGGGAAGTGCGATTGATCGATCCCAAGCTCGACATCACGCGATTGCTACGCATCGCAATAGACAATCGTCCTGAGTTGAAGCAGTACGAAGAGCTGAGACTGGCAGCGAAGAAAGCCATTATGGTGTCAGCAGCTAACTTACAGCCGACTGTTGCGCTCAGCGGCAATGAGTATGGGATTGGGCCATCAGGCAATATCCACGGGCTGGGCGTGTTCGCGGTCAACATCAATTGGCGCCTGCGAGGCATGGGAGTTGTCGACTCGATGGATACGGCGCAAGCAAGGTGGCAGGCGCGGCAGGCAGCTTTGCAGGCAACGAAAGAGCTGCAAACAATCTGTTCGCAAGTGCGCAATTCATACGTGCAAATTTTGGACAAGGAGCGAAATGTCGGAGAAACTCTCAACGAGGTGCGCTCCGCCCGCGAAGAGTTGCGTCTGGCTGAATTGCGCAAATCAAGTGGATTAGGAATTAATCTCGATATCATCTCAGCACAACGCGATTACACTCAGGCTCGCGTCTCCCGTGCGCAGGCGATGATTGAGTACAACATTGCTCAGGCTCAGCTGTTGCACGACCTGGGAATGATGTCTACCGACGCGCTCACGTCCGGTCGACTTCTGAGCGAGTCAAAATGAACGCAAGTTCGTGAATTATTAGTTCAGGGAACTAAATAGGGCACTTGCAGCATCTAACTCCCAAAGCGAACCGTACAGCTTGGGTTCGCTTTTCAACTGATACATAATTGCGAGGTGAGCAGCATCATGACACAAATACAGAATTCTCAGCTTCCGCTGAGCAACGCTGCATACGACTTAATCGCGATGCTGCACGAAAAATCCAAAGTAGTGCAAGCGTACGAAAGATATCTGGACGACGTTCAGCATGATACGCAACTGCGCAACCTGCTGATCGAAATTCGTCACGACGAACAGCGCCACATTGAGAAGCTCATGGGCCATCTCCCTCGCCTGCTCACAGCAGTCGAGCCGAAAGAAGGCAAGGTCGAAGCACGATAAAGACTTACTTGCGTGCTTAACAGGCTAGGGAGGGGTGGTTAGTTTGCTAACCACCCCTGCTTTTGTTAGCATTGTGAGTGTCTCGAGATTTTCGCATGAGTGATGACCAAACAATTCAACTCGACCAATTCCTCAAGCTAAACGGATTAGTGCAGTCCGGTGGCGAGGCGAAGCACATCATTCAATCGGGCGAAGTAAAAGTCAACGGCGAACTCGAAACACGCCGCAAGCGCAAGTTGCACAATGGCGATCAGGTCCAAGTTACGGGGCGTGAGAAATTGACAGTCAAGATCGGACCGCCGGCTGGTTGAAGTAAACCTGCATCGGGGCGCGACACCTTTCAATATCGCACCAGCCGGACGCAGCATACGTCTCTGCGCCTCAATCGCAAATCGGTCACATATGTGCAACTGGAATTTTCAAAGTTTTGTTCAGGTGCAACCCAGTCTGTCCTTGGAGCGCTTGCTCGGGCGATATCGCAGCTTCAAGTGCTAAACGAGATCCTTGATCTTATTAGCTGTTTCCTTCGCTAATTCGGTTTGATGAATACTTCGGTAGAGAATCGAAAGTCTTTGATAACCATTGTTTATGTAATACTGCGTGATGTATGCAGGAATATTATTCTGCTCCGCTAGTAGTTCCCACACTTTCAACGAACGGGAGAGCAGATCAATCGACTCTTCTGGTGGCACCAAACCTGCGGTTTTGTTGTATACGTAGCGATAAGTGATGCCCAGAAGCGGGTCGTGGGGCTCTAGCAAATTCGCGCGAATATTCAGCGATTTTTTGAGATAGTCGAATGAGTCCGAATAATGCGCCCGACCTTGTCTGGCATACTCAATAGAAATTCGCATGTACTCGTCGGAAAGCAGCAGGGTGTCGCCACTCGTTTGTCGCATCTCATCAGCCGCTTGCGCGGCACTCGCCAATTCGGACACAGGGCGAAACCTGATAGTTTCCGCGATCTGCGCGTCAGGAAGCGACACCGCATATAGTGTTTCAGAAGTTATTCCGCTTGCCACTTTCTTCTGTAATTCAGAATTGACTTGCTCAGTCATTGTTTAGCACCTTGTTAGATCCAAACACTTCTGATCGCTCGACGGTTAGACCTCATCATTACCCCTGGTTGCCGAAGCGGGCCTACCAACGATAATAATCCCAAATCGCTTGCACTCAAATCGCAGTGTTACTGAATCATTCCGCTCGGCACGCCGTTTGGATACAACTCATCGATTTCTTTCTGTATCTGCTCGATTCTGTGTCCTGGATTCGGATGCGTGCTGAAAAACTCAGGTGTGCGCGAACCAGCGAGTTTGTCCAGGATATGCATGACCTTGATCATGTCGCGTGGATCATAACCGGCTTCCGAGCAAAACCGTACACCAAGTTTATCCGCTTCGAGCTCGTCGTTGCGCCCAAACTTCATGTTGACCGCGCTTCCGACCAACGCTGTGATGGCTGCGGTGTTGCGGCTATTCGGATCGTTCGGATCATATGTCGCAAGAACGGCTGCGCCACTCAAACCTTGCGTTAACTGCTCTTTGGCAATGTGCTGTGCAGAGTGCCGGGCGACAACGTGACCGACTTCGTGACCGAGCACACCGGCGAGTTCGCCTCTGGTCTGCAGCCGCTTGTACAGCCCTTCCGTAATGAAGACCTGACCGCCAGGCAACGCAAATGCGTTTACCGTTTGCGCGTCAGAAAGCAGATGAAACTGAAAATGATATGGCGTTTTCGACGCCACCGACTTCGCCACCACGTCCTGCCCAACTTCCGTTACCTTTTCTTGTCCGGCAGAATCAGAAGCCTCGCCGCCATATTGGTTTTCCATCTCCGGCTTGGACTGCAGCCCGAGCGCAATCTCCTGATTGGGCGTCATGTCGAGATGCTGCTTCTTCTCGGTCACAGGGTTGTATTCGGTATGACCGAAGTAAGCCCACAGCGAGATTCCCGCAATAAGCAGCGCGATAATAAGTCGCGGGCTGATGCCGATGCCACGTCCTTGTTCCACGCCCTGATCCACCCGGTCAGATAACTGAATCCCCATCAGCATACCCCTTCAAAGCAGTGAGGCAGTGAGACGGGGCGACATACATTAATGTTTCGCCGAATTAGGAACGGAACGCCCGCCAATTCGACTTTGCTGGCGGTGCATGATATTAAATAGATGGCACCGATTGGAAATCGCCATGTTATCGATTACGCCAAATCTGCAAATTCCACTCGAAGAATTCGAGTTTACTTACGCGCGCAGCGGCGGACCGGGCGGGCAAAACGTCAACAAGGTCAACAGCAAGGCGGTGTTACGTTGGCGCCTGCTGCAGAGCCAGCACGTTTCGGAGGGTGTGCGAGAGCGGTTTGTTCAGCGCTTCGGCAATCGGCTCACGGTAGAAGGCGAACTCGTGATTTCAAGCCAGCGTTATCGCGACCAGGCTGGCAATGTGCAAGATTGCCTGGACAAGTTGCAAGAGATGCTCGCGGCGGTGGCAGTTGCGCCGGTGAAGCGTCGACCGACGCGCCCGACTTTGGCATCGAAAACCCGGCGAGTGACGGCTAAGCGTGAACAGTCGCAGAAAAAAGCGCAGCGCCAGCTGAGAAATATGGACTGATCCTTCCGCTGCTTGTGATTTGCTTCCCCATCCTGCTTGCGGAGCAGCGAGTCGGCGCCCCCAGCGGCGGACCGAGGCTATTCTTTCGCAAATTTTTGGTTTGGAAACCACAAGAACGGAGCGCCATCGAACGGAAATCCGATGGCGCCCAAGGGTTTACGGGTTTTCGATTGTGGATGGGGGCAGAACACCGCGAATCCCCGATTCTTAAGCCATCTTGAAAGAAACAAGGGTTGCCAAGTGGGACACCTATGATAGTCGCGTATCCGCCTCCTTCCCCCCGCAAAGCAAAGCCATGTTTGACCATCCACAAACGTTACCTATGGTGTTCGTTGTTGGTAGCACCTTGCTGGGGCTCCTCATTGATCGGATCATGCATAAAAGCGACCGAACCGGTTTCGTGATCGGAACTTCGATAACTACGATCGCAGTCTGCGGTATGGCCGCTCTCATTCTTAGCCATCCCGATTTTTCCGAAAAAGGAACTCGTCTGCTCGCACTTGGACTTTTTCTTATGGCGCTGGTGGGCGGAACGTTCATTGACAATAATAATATTCAAGACCAGGAAGCTGGTTCAATGTCCAAATACGGCTCCTGGTGGGATGGATGGAACGACAACTACTTCACTAATATCTGGGATAAATCAGTCAGTTCCATTCTCATGGTTGTGGTCGGCATACTCATGGTATTCGTGGCATTGATGCCTGACACCGCCGCCAGTGTCAAAGCACAAACAGTTGCACCAGTAAAAGAAGCAGTAGTTACCAAACTAGTAACAGCTGCCACCGCTAACGGTGCCCGTCACCTGTTGGCACATCATCACTACCATTCACATATTGGGCGATAAATCACGCACCGTCGATGGGCGCCTTGAGACACCGATGACGGCTCGCCAGCCAAAGTGCCAGGACCGGTGCTGGAATTCATGACTTTTTTGGGTTGCTGACCTATTCATTAATATCCGTGCCGCCAGGCGCTTCCGGGCGGCAGTCCGGAAAGCCGAACCGGCACGTGTTTTAGAGGGGCTGGCAGGCGAGCTCCGAGTGGGTACAAAAATACTAGTCCAAGCCGGGAGCCAGCGGGTGGCTGCAACCGTAAACATCGACTATAACTATCTTTTCCCGTCTTCTCTTTCCGAGGTAGCGGCGAATCGTCAGCTGCGATTGGCCACGAGCGGCGGCGGCGAGAAAAACCCCTACTTTTTTACCGGCCGGTTAGTTAATCCAAAGCAGACCGCCGATTTGATGCTCACGCTTTCGGCTATAAGTCGCACCCGTTACTTCTCCCCCGGCGAGTTACGCGAACGACTGCTGGCGGCAGCCGATCCGGTTGTCACAAGCGACGGTCAGCGCATACGCATGGAAGTGTTCTCGGTGTGCTGCGGAGCATATGCCAGGCTAGACTTGCACGGCAGCGCGCTTGATGGCAACTGGCTGGGAAAGGGTACCACCAACGTAGATTTCAATCCGCCGATGCGCGCGGCGCTCTCTACGGTCTTAGGTTCTGACGCACTGGCGCTGAAGGTTGGTGCCGATCGCGTTGAAATTGAACGCAACGATCAGACCGTCGTTGAGCGCAAAGTGAAATTGCCAGTGCGCTGGTTGAAAGGTTTTGTCGAAGTGCAGGTCTATCAATCAGGGCTCAAACCTGCGATGGAACTGCCGGCACTGGAGTTGGCCAAGATCATCCGCACTCTCCCCCCGCAGAACATCATGCAATCCGGCGTCATCGCTTACCTGGTAAAAGCGGGCACGGGTCTGCGCGTGAGCGCACGAGAAGCGGCGGGGGCAGTTGCTGTTGGAGCGATAAGTCGACTGAGAACGCTCGAGCCGATTCTCCGATATGCAAAATCGGTTCGCATCTACAATAACGATGAAGCGATTAGTGCGTTCGAGCTGACGTTTCCCGAAGGGAATTTTTTCTTCGTGCTCAGCCCCAACGCAGCGCGAGGTTTTTCCGGCGAAGGACAAGCGCTCACCGGCTTAGCGCAAAACGAAAAGGGCGATGTTTTAGCCCACGTCCGCAGTGCCCTGGTTTGGCAAGACTGCATCAGTGCCGAGCGCCTGAGTCAATCAATCGGTGTTGAACAAGACGCCGTCAACACTGCTCTGAAAATTCTGGGAACTCGCGGTTTAGTGGGATATGACCTTTCCAACAGCGCATTCTTTCATCGCGAACTGCCTTTCGATCTGACGATGGTTGAAGAGCTCCATCCGCGCATGAAGAAGGCGCGCGAGATTTTCGAGAACAATCAGGTTCGTATTACGAAGACGAAAGACAGCGAAGCAGATGCATACGTAAAAGGTTCTAAAGCTGAACACTACGTTCAAATCACCGCAGACGGTGCGCGGTGCACTTGCGATTGGTACGCTAAAAACCAGGGAGACCGAGGACCATGCAGCCACATTCTGGCAGCCGAACTTGCGCTTCAGAGGGACTAAGCGATGCACGAACTCGACCAACTGATCATGTCATGTGACGCAGACAAATCCGCAGACTTTTTTGTAGACAAATCAGAGAAAGAGCGTAAGCCGTACGTTGAGCGTACACTTCATTGGTGCGAGGCGATGTTCGTTTATAATTCGCGCCGCAGGAAAAACGCAGTTATACCATCTGCATTCGCTGACAATTTTCTCGATCGCCCAACACAGCACGACGCACTCCTTGCCAAATTTGATTTGCCAAAAGATTACACCGACGCCTCGCTGCAAGCAGTTCAAGCCGTCGCACTGTCCGTTTGCGGCATGACTGAACTTAAGAAGGCGGACTGCATGGGTCTGCCACCACCTGAACTTGCACTGCGAATATTGTTGTCACGCAAACCGACATGGATCGCAAAATGGTGTCAGTTCATCCTGAAAGAGTTTCCCGCCACGCACTGGACAACTCTATATGCATTGGAAGCAGCCGGAGTATACAATCTAGAGCGCAATTCCAGCTACTGGGTCGCAATGGCAGGCTCTCTCGGGCGACAAGATGATCTCGTTGAGCGACTAACTAAAGACGATAAATTACGCCTGCAACTCTGGGATATGCTCGCTGAACCTGCGGTCAACAACATCCTCAACGAGCCCGAAGAGTACAGCTCAGAACTTACAAGAAAACGCTGGCGGTCAGGCAGTAGCGTATGGGTTCCTAACCATTTCTACAAGCGCGTCTCAAGCACTCGTTGGCGCATCGCTTTGCTCAAATTGAGCGACGTCGACCTTCTCGACAAACATCGTCTAATTGAGTATTCGTTCTCCAACCTCGCTCACATCGGCGAGAAAGAGTATCGAAAAAATGTCTACAGCCATGACAGCACAGCAAACTATGCAGTCGAATTAAACAAGCATCTTGTCGCGGGCAACGAGTCTGCACACGTCAACCAATACATTGCCTTGATTGGCGCAGCGCACAAAGATGTTTCGCTGTACGCGTCCACTGTCCTGTCTGCACTTCCGCCAGGCACGGTTTCAGCAACTGAGGTTTGCTCCTGCATAGGACCCGTGTTTATCAATAAGGCGAAAGAGCCAGCAGAGGCTGCTTTAAAACTACTCGCTCAACTTACAAAACAGCATCCGGCACAACGCGCCGAGTTTGGTCCAGCAATGATAGCTGCGCTCGGTCATTCGAGCAAAGAAGTAAACAAGAAAGCTCTGGCGCTAATAGAGTCGACCAAAATCCTCCAGGACCCGGCGCTCCTCGCCGAGTTTCACCAGAGAGTCGACATGCTACAAGGCATGGAACGAACAAACGCAGTCAAACTGGCATCGAAGTTCGAAGAGATAACCGCCACCACAAATGATACCGCCCCAGCCGCTTCACTACAGACCGCCGCAAACGCCGACGAACTGATCGCGCGCGTAGAGGCATTAGACAAATCGCTCAAGTCAATCGCTCGCGTCGATGAAGCAGTGCACGCAGTGAAGACTCAATCGTACTTAGACGCCCCCGTAGCACTGGATTCCATGGAGATTCCCAGACTCAACCCAGCGGCTGCAATCGAGCCAATCGATAATCTAGATGATCTTATATATAGATATACGCGAGCCTGGAGCGATCGTAGGGAGCCTATGTCACAGGAAGCTGTAATGGACGGTGTGTCTAGAATGTGCGATGTTCATCCTCCGGACTTCGTACAAAAGACAAATTCGCTGAGAGAAAAAGCGACTAAAGAAGAGCCGGAGTTTGTCATCGGCAGCAGAATCTTCGACTACGTTGCTGCGCGTTGGCTGGGCGTGCCGGTAGGGCAACAGCCCAAACTGAGAAACTCTCTGTCTTTTACCGATAGGCGTTTTACTGCAGTGGGCGCTCGGGCCGAGTCCAAACAAGCAGCGCCACTACTGGCAGCACCAACTCATGCCGGGGGTTGGATAGAACCTAAACAATTAGTGGACCGAATGATCAGATACGCATGGTTGCAGAAGGAGCCACAAGCCGAGGATTTCGTACAAGCGTTGCTTAGATTAGCTCCGGACAATCGTGATTCCGCGCTCCAGGCGGCAGCGCCGATTAGAGGGGAGATGGGTGCCGCGCTAAGATATGCTCTTGGCAGTGACACCATGCAACCGCTCGCGACACCAGAATTTTGGATTGCCGCATACCGGAGTAGATATCCGAAAGGCAATAGTCCCGAATTGCTGAAGTGGCTACCAAACGCGGGTCCAGACGGCGCCGAAGCAGCTCAGTATGGGCTCGACTTGCAGCCCTTGATTGATTTCAACAACGATCGCTACGCATCTATCAGTAAAGGTTTGCCTGATTTTCTACCAGTGCAACGAGCAGCAGTTCCGAGCACCGTCGCACCGGAGTCGCCAAAACATCTACTCTCTTCAATGTTTAACGCCGTCATCAAAACGCTCGAGGCAAGTGCGAATTCAACCGGTCGATTTCCGCCAGTCATGCTGCACGACAATGCCAATACATGGATCGCCAATAGCGGAACTTTAGATTGGTTGCATAACCGAGAGTCATTGTTTGCGCTTCTGGCAAAACGTGTTTTGCAAAACATCGAGAGCGTTGGGTCATACTGGCACGGCGATTTCGAATTCATGTTCGATCCTGATGTCTCGCTGGCGGACAATGGGCGTTACCTGATCTTATTCGCGATGTCATCGAAGAACAACGATTTTGCCCGTCTGGCAGTCGATGCGCTCATCGCCGCCATAGGAGAGACTCGCGTCAGTGCCACCACATATGGAGAAGCAATGGCATGGATGCTTCCCTCGGGAGTGATAACCAACATACGATGGACGCGAGGATTGCGCGATGCGGCACGCACTTCTGCAATGCATGCGGCCTTCGTTTGGCAAGCAGTCTCCACCATAATAGAAAAAGCCAAAATCTCAGCCACACAGCAGATACCATTCCTGGAGCTGTTGGTAGAGTTGCAGGTGGAAAATGGTTTTAAACCATCGGCTGCGCTTACGCAAGCTCTTTCGGCAAACACTGGCACCACAAAGGGCGCCAAATTATCGAAAGCGATCATGTCATCGGCACAGCCGGACAAAACAACGGCACTAGCAGCGGTGCAAGATCTAGAAGCGCGAATTAGCCGTGTCGAAAGGTGGCAGAATTGGAAGATATCCTCGACGCTCGAGGCGGTTGCGCAAAGTAGCTGAGCACTCACCCAGCTTGGATTAAAAACAGGCGCAACTTCAGCTGCGATAATCTGTCGCAGGCGCCAAATGTTAGGCTATACCTACTAATCCGTCAGGTGAATGTCATGAACGGTATCCGGTTTTCCAAATTTCTCTGCACCGTCGCAGCTATCGCAACGCTCTGTCCGCCGCCTTCGTACGCGAAGATGGAGGAGAATCGTGCTGATTTCACCGAGAACAAAGACGGCGAAAACGCGCTTGACCTGGAAGACTACCCGCGCGCTTACTCGATCTACAGTCAGGCTCTGGCACAAAAGCCGTATGGCGCACAGGAAGGCTACCTCCGCACATGCCTTGGCGAGTCGCTGCTGTTTCAAGGACGCTTTTCCGAGGCAGCGAAAGAACTCAAGAAGGCCAACGCAATCATTGACAAGATGCAGCCCGAGTTCAGCGACCTGCGCGCGCGTGTCCTTGACGACACGTCATGGCTCAAGCAGGCGCAGAACAATTCCGCCGGCGCGATCCAGTACGCGAAGCAGGCGTTGACTGTCATGCAGGGCGTGACGAATCCGGTGCCGACGCATCAAACTGAACTTTATCTGCGGCTCGGAATTCTGTCGCAAGAAGCAGGTCGCTATGACGAGGCGGCAAAGTACATCCAACAAGCGTTAAATATCACTACGAAGGCGCTTGGTGACGACGATCCACAGACTGCTGACCTGAAAGAGAGATTGTCGGGAGTACTGAGATTATCGGGCAACTCTGCCGAAGCAAATAAATTGTACACGGAAGCACTGAAGGTCAAATGGCGCCTGACTGCGATATTCGACAAGTATTCGCCACACTCTTACACACAAACTGTCACTTATAGATACTATCCGGGCGTAACCAACTGCGCGGTTGTTCAACACCCTGCACCAAATACGGAGTCAATCAGTATCAATGGTGTCACTGTTTTTGCTGCCCTGATCACGACTGGAAAAGATCTCGGCAAAAACACATGCCGCGTCGATATTTCACTCGTAAACGACACTAACAGACAAGTGCAGTTGTTGCCCCGATCACCAGAATTGGTGGCACTGGCGCCGAAGGTAGCGATTGGTCATATCATCAACCCGACCACGCTGGCCAATAAAGTCGAAGCGAAAGGAAACAAGAGCGCCAAATGGGTGCGCTTCTGGGGAGCCGATGCCACACAGACTGTGAATTCGACATTTATCGGTAATCCAGGCGTGTGGGGCTATCCGCCCGTAACGAGCTACAACGGCACCATACCAATCGTGACCAGAAGTGGCAATATGACGACTGTGCAGACTCAAGTCCCTGATTACATGGCCCAGGCTCAAGCACTGCAAAAAGCTGCCACTATCGAAGCAGCTTCTCGCGAGAAAGCGAATGCCATCCGCAGCTCGATGATTTCGCAGCAGTTAGTGACAGGCGGTGGCAATGCGGCTGGTTCGCTGTACTTCGATATCGCCGATCCGACTAAAGCACAATTAAATGTGCCGGTAGGAAATGCAATTTTCGAGTTTGACTTTCCACCTGTCCCTCAGTAATGCCAGACACTAATTTGCGGAGCCACATGGCGTTCGAGAGGCGACTCTCCATTATCTCCCGTACAACCTCCACAACCAACACTGAGTCACCATGGGCAATTTCGAGCGATGCGCGTGTCATAGCAAGCTTCCATATCACAAATGCTGCAAGCGCTACCATGAAGGCGAGTTGCCCGAAAATGCACTCACCTTGATGCGCTCACGCTATTGTGCCTACGCCAGAAATCTTAGCGACTACATAATCGCTACCACTCACTGCGATAACAAGGCATTTCAATCTGACACAGGGAAGTGGAAGCGAGAGCTCACCGATTTCTCGCGCAACACCAAATTCGATGGATTGAAAATCCTGGAGTTCGTCGATGATTTCGAAATACCGACCGTCACATTCACCGCGACGCTTCGTCAGGGCGACCAGGACGCCACATTCACCGAAAAAAGCTATTTCAAGAAGGAAAACGGCCGCTGGCTTTATCATTCGGGCGAGATGCAAAACGATTGAGCGGGCGGGGGAGAATATATTATCGGCCGCACGCTGCTCTATCTTTCAGCCGGCTTTACGGTCCCTGGGCAAGCCGGGCGCGTGGGGCACCCAAAATTCAGGCAATAGAACCGCCAAAGGTTGGCGTAAAATAACGCTTCTAAGCAGGTTCTACCGGGCCGAGATCAGCTCCCTGTTTAGAGATTCATCGATACCATGACAAGCGGGTTTGACGTTATACCGCGCCCGGGAATAAGATTAAAGACCAGTCAGAGTAAGGGTTTCCAACACTGAGCGCGGACAATCGTACTGCTGATAGCAAGCTTCACTGGGTGCTGCCGAGGCTTCCCAGTCCGCCATCTATGGGCGACATTCACTACCTGCTGTCCCAGGCACTTGAGGACCGCGGGCACAGTTTTGAAATCTGCTGGACTCCCCCCGGATATATCCATGAATACGTGCTTTCGGTCGAGGCGAACACGCGCGGCGGCGATGCGCAGTGGAAGATGTTTCAGGGGCTTTCGCAAGACTCCAAGCCGCTTTGGACCTATATCAGCTGCGACGTACTTCTTGTTTACAACCTGGTGAATTCCACTGCCAGCGACCAGAACAAGGCGGCGCTGGACAAGCAACAGAGCGAAAACCCAAGCACCTCCGCCAGCAACATTTCCGCGCTGGTGCGACGCGATGTCACTTCGACAACGACAAGCTCAAACCCGACTGTGGCCGTTGGCGGCGGCAAAAAGCCGCAGGCGTTGGCAGGCGATTTGAGCATGGTTCAGATGCCTACCCTGCTTCAGTCCATTTTGATGGCGAAAATGACTGGCGTCTTGGATTGCGAAGACCCTGACGGCAGAGGTCGCTCACAAGTATTTTTCGTTGACGGGCAAGCAATGCACTGCGTAGCATCTGACTCCTACGGCGAAGAAGGCGTGCTTGAGCTTCTCAGTTGGAAAGATGGAACGTTCAATTTCAAAGCCGGCGAAACAAACGAGGTTCGCACGATCAAGAAGCCGCTCGATTCATTGTTGTTGCAAGGGATGACATTAATCGACAACGCTGCCTATCTTGCGAATCTAGGCGTCACGACTGAATCACATCTTGTTATGTTGCACCAAGATCTGGCTGATGCCGATATGGAAGCAATCGCAAAGAAGGGCGCGCCTGTTGCGATGCAAAAACAAAAACAGATGTACAGAGCGATCAGCCCCGATAAATCGTTGCAAGACATTTTGGAAAAATTGATCTGGCCGCGCAGCCAGTGGGTTCCTGTGCTGTGCAACTTAATGAAGACAGAGCTCGTTGCGGTTGTTCCAAAGCCGGTCGAAGAGCCGTCTCAGGTTATCATGGAACCGAAGCGCATCGACAAACGCCTCATCCAAAACGTAATGATGAGCCTGCGCCGTCCCGAGACTGGCTTATTCACGTATGCAGCTTTCCTATATTTCATGGAACAAGAGTATTTCCGCGCCTATCGCTCTGCTAATCCGATGTCAGTGGTGTTGTTTCAGATGCGCGTGCAAGGCACCGCGGGCGATGCTCCCGCGGCACCGCTGCCGATGGGCGCGCTCAGTGCGGCAGTGCGAAAGATCTCCGGCCTGAAACGGCACGTGGATCTGCTCGCACATTACGAGAATCACGATTATGCACTGCTGCTTCCCAACACTAAAGGTGCTGGCGCTCTGGTACTGGCTGCCCGCCTCTACAATGGGCTGATGACCGAAGCATTGATACCGGGAATGGTGACACCGCAGAATTTCAAAGTCGCTTTTGGCATCGCGTGTATTCCAGAAGATTTCCGCGATCTGAGTCTAATTCTCGCGTCGGCCGAGATAGCGATGAATGCAGCCGCAGCAGGACCTGAGCCGATCATTTCGTTCAGTACGATAGCGCACAAATACGTGCTGCCAGGTCAACCCAACCCGCCTGGTTAGCATAAACGACTCCGCTACGCGACCCGGGCGCCTACAAGGCGCTCCTCTTATGGTATTGACCGAAATCAGCCACAGATGCCTATCACGAAAGACGCCCCCAGCCAAACCGTAGGGGTCGCTTGCAGCGACCCGTTGAAGCGTGCAAAGAGTTATACATAAACTACGCGTGAGCAAAGTCTGAACGTGCTCTGGACGATTCGCACGCACGGACGATGCCGCGCAACATGCCACCAAATACAAAGTAATGCAGCGGAGCAACAGCCGCCCAGTAAAGCATACCGAGTAGCCCAGATGGAAGAAACTTCGCTGTTTGAACCACACGAACTTTGGCAGGACCAATTTTCTGAATTTTGAATTCCAACAACGCTTTCCCGGGCAGTTTCATCTCTGCCACCAACAAGAGTCGCTGCCCCGGCTCTACCGCGGCAACGCGCCAGAAATCCAGCGCATCGCCCGGACGCAAATCAGAAACATGACGCCGTCCGCGCATGAGCCCAACCCCGCCGAGCATGCGATCCATAATACCGCGCAGCTTCCACAACCAATTGCCGTAATACCATCCGGTTGTGCCACCAAGACGAGTCAGCGGGTTCCACACTTCCGCAGGCGTTCCGGCCACTATCATCGACCGTTTATCAACATACACTGTGCCGCCCGCCCAGGTTGGGTCATTGGCAGCGCACCACTCTGCTGGAGGAATAGAGCCTGCATCAGTCCAGTGACTTTCCACCTGATGATGCTGAACGCGCGCAATGGCCAACCTGATGGCAGTACGACACTCGAGCAAATGCTGCGGAATTATCTTCGTGATACGAGACTCCGTACATACTGCTGGATTTCTCAACCCCTCGGCTAAGGGTCTACCTATATATGCTGGCACAGGCGTGACGAGATGAATCCAATACGAGCTCAGCCTGGGCGTAAAGAACGGAACAGGGATCACGAGTCGTTTTTTCAATCCCGCTTCTTGGGCATACGTATCCATCAGCTCCTGGTAGCTGACTATCTCAGGACCGCCGATATCAAATGTCTCGCCGGTTGTCTCGGGATGGTCGAGACAGCCGAGGAGATATTCAAGCACGTTGCGCACCGCGATTGGCTGAGACGGAGTTCGCACCCAACGAGGTGTGATCATGAACGGCAGTCGATCGGTCAGATAGCGAAGAATTTCAAAAGAAGCGCTACCAGATCCGATGATCATGGCAGCGCGCAGAACAGTAGCGGCAACGCTTCCAGACTGCAAAATCCTGCCGACCTCTGCTCGTGAACGCAAATGTTTGCTGAGATCGGGATGTTCTTCACCAAGTCCTCCCAGGTAAATGATCCGCTGAAGATTAGCTGCCTCAGCAGCTGTTTTCATATTTTCAGCAGCTCTGCGATCAGCTTCCGCAAAATCTCGGTTTTGCGAGTTCATCGAATGCACTAAATAGTAAGCGACGTCACAACCGGTGCAGGCACGCTCCAGCGACTCCAGGTTGAGCACGTCTGCTGCAAACAGCTCAACATTCTCATGCTGAGCCCATGCGCACCCCCTCAGTTTAGAGTCAGATCGCGAGACCGCACGCACTCTATATCCGAGCTCGAGCAATCGCGCAACCAGGCGCGCTCCCAGGTAGCCCGTTGCACCGGTGACCAGGATAGTCTTAACTTCGGACATAGAGTATACCTGCGCTTGCTGAGTTGAACCACACTTCACCACGATCGAGAATATCGATCGTGCATGAATTTGGAGTGAACAGGTGCGCTATCAACCCGACAAAGGATGTGCTCGCGTTTGCATCTAAATCAGCGCCATCTCAACCCAAAACGTGCAACCTTTACCCACTTCACTAATGACGCCGATGCGCCCGCCATGCGCTTCTACAAGCGCTTTGCAGATTGCCAGCCCTAAGCCGGTTCCGCCGTGACTGCGGTGATCGGGAGAGTCAAGCTGTTGAAACTTCTCAAACAGTTTCGGTAGATTATCTGCGGAGATGCCCGGGCCGACGTCAGTCACTTCTAGACGTGTAATTCGGTCGCCAGACTCGATAAGTTTCACCCTAACCTCACTTCCGGCGGGTGAAAATTTGACGGCGTTGCTGAGCAGGTTTTCGATCACTTGTACAACGCGCTGCCCATCTGCATTTACAAAGACGCCAGGCGAAGTGTGACAATTTAGTTTGACCGAAGCATCATCCGCAACAGGTCTAAACTCTGCCACTACGTTTTCGACTAATTCGCTCATTGAGATTCGCTGTCTCAACAATCTAAATTTGCCTGCCTCGAGTTTTTTGAAATCGAGAATGTTTTCGATTAGCTTCCAAAGGCTATCTGCCGAATTCGCAGATATGTTGACGAAGCGCCGCACCGAGTCGCTAATAGCTCCGGCTTCACCGTCTCTGATCACAGACAAAGAACTTTTGATTTTCGCGATCGGAGTTCTCAGCTCGTGCGACACGACCGAATAGAAATCAGAGATTCGCTGTTCAGCCTCAATGCGTGCAGTGATATCATTTTGAATGCCGACAAATGACACCAGTCGCCCGTCTTCATTGCGCACAGGTGACAGCGTCAATTCATTGTAGAATCTCGCACCGCTCTTTTTGTAGTTGCGCAGAATCACTGTTGTAGAACGTTCTTCTTTAATGGCGCGGCGCAGCTCCTCTAGGTCAGCTTGATCGCGATCTTGTTGCTGAAGAAAGCGACAGTTTTGACCAAGAATCTCTTCCGCACTGTATCCTGTCAGTTCAGTAAATGCTGGATTAGTATAAATAATAGGATTGTCCGGTTGATTCGGATCGGTGATTACAACGCCGTTGCGCACACATTCGACAGCGCGAAACATCAACGCTAGTTGGTCGCCTTCTGCTAGATGATCCTTGATAAACATGCGCTTCTATACATCAAAGTCATGCACCAGGATACTTTAGCACTGGTACCCGCATTCCAGATGTCGACGATCTCCTTTTCTCGCCGTCACACTTTTTCAGGTTCTGGAGTGCGCGCCATACGATATCCTCTATGGCGCTCAGTCTCGATGATCGAGGTTTGATCTGGAACATCGAGGGATTGGCGCAACAACTTAATGTGCGCACGTACCGTATCGAGCGAAGCCAGCGAATCGTCATGCCATACTCGCTCCAGCAGAGCTTCCGCGGTAAAAAATTGATTCGGGTGTCTCAACATAAACTCGAACAGTTTAAGCACCATTGGCCGGAGGTGCACCTCTTGACCGTTGCGTTTTACAGTCGCGGTGGCAGGCTCGAAAGTCAGATCTCCGATTGTCATGACCGGAGAAGCACAATTTGGCGGTCGCCTGAGCAAAGCCCGCAGGCGAGCTGCAAGGACCTTGTTCTCGAAGGGTTTTGTCAGGTAGTCATCGGCACCCGCATCCAGACCGATTTCCGTGTCATCGTCCGAAGTGCGCGCGGTGAGCATCAAAATCGGAGTTGGGTCGCCTGCAGAACGCAGCGAGCGACAAACGTCAACGCCGCTAAGTCCTGGCAACATCCAATCCAAAATGATCACATCGTACTTATTCACCCGCAGAAGATCGAGCGCCGCTCTGCCATCCGGCGCCACCTGCACGGTAAAACCGCGCTGCGTCAGTGTATGAAGCAAAACTTCAGACATCTCATGGTCATCTTCAACCAGAAGAATCTTAGCCACGCTGCCTCCAACTGCCCTCAGACGTTCAATCGATGCCTCAACACCCTTCTCAAACGACCGCCCTCGAATGTTATACCGCCGGCATGAACCCAACGTGAACTTTAGGGCACAGGCGTATTATGATCATAGCTGAGTCCCCCACATTCCAAGCCCAACCATGCGAAGGTTTCACAGAGACTATTACGAAAAGGAAGAGACAAAGGCGCTCTATCAATCCAGTCTTGAAAAGTTCAGAAGGGGCGCATTTGAAGAATCTTCCGGTCGGCTGATTGCCGATCTTTTCGATATCAAGCCAACGAAAGAGTTGGTTCGATACACAAAGCGCTGGCTCTCCGATTATCCAAATCATGAGTACGCGCCGAAGTTGGTTGGGATTTGGCTCGAAGAGACGAAGTCGAATGACGCAAGCTACTTCGCTGCGAAATACGTACAACGAGTTAAAGACCCTCAAAGTCTGGCACTGATTTTGATGGCAGCCGGCAAGCAGCCTCAGCGCCGACATTTGCTCAATGCGATTCAGCGGAGGTTTGAAAGGCAACCGCATCACCAGGTATGGGGGAATCTCGAAATCCACGAAGTTCATAACAAATCGACCGATTCGTTTATCAAGAATTGGTTGGATGTGAACAAGGACAACGCTGCGATAGCCGCATCCGTCTCAACTGTGGTGCTGTTTACGAACAATCCCGATACTCTGGAGGCGGCATTACGGTGGGCAGATAGCAGAAAGGAAGCGGAGTGGTTTGTTGCGAACACATTTGTGAATTTTCTATCCGAGCAAGAACCACACCTGTCTTTACGACCGCGCGTTCTCTCCGCTGCCTGGAGATGGTTTCAAACAAACAGAGATCATGAAGGCTTAGGACTGTTAGTGAATCGGCTTGCGCAAACCAGCGAGTCGCTTTCGAAACTGGACACCTTGAAAGATTGGTACTTCGAACATAGGGACGACGATACCAGCACGAATGCCTTAATTGGACTGCTTCTTGCGTACTTAAAACTCGGAGTAGACGCACACCCAGGACTTGTTGAGTCAGCACTTTCTCGACTTCGAGTTCCAATAGACGCTCGCCCACATGGACTTCTCATTCCAATGCTGGAGATTCAACCCAGTCAAGAAATATCTGGAATGATGAGAGAAGCATGCCTGAATATGAAAGCCTCTGGGCTGATTATGCGTGCCTTGTTGAAGGGAATCGCAGACGACGAAGCAGTTCTTTGTGCTGGATACAAGTTACTCGCAGAAAATTCACCGTACGGCGCAGGTAAGCTATTGTTCGCACTTTTGGAAAAAGACACGGACAAACAACGCAGCACGCTTGCCGCGAAAAAGTGGCTGCGTAAAAACCGAGATCACAAGCAGTTCGAGGCAATTCGCTCGAAGCTTGCGGAAATGAGTAAATAAGTCATCCGCAATAAAAAAATCGGTGGAGCGAACTCCACCGATTAAGTATCTTTTCCGGTTTACCGACTGGAACTATTGATTGTCAGCGCTCGGAGCTGCATCTTGCGGTGCAGGTGCTGGCGCAGCGGCCGGAGCAGCCGCTGGAGCAGGAGCTGGCGCTGGGGCTGCGGGCTGCGGCACGACGACCGTGGTCTGTGCTGGAGCAGGCGCCGGAGCTGGTGTCAACGAGGGCACCGCTACTGGTTGCACATCGTGCGTTTCGGTGGTGCGTTCGACAACTCTATTTTGGTTGGGCGACATTATGAAGAACCACGCGGTGGCTGCTACTGCCAACACAATAATGGCAATCATCCACATCATTCCGGCGTTAGCGGCGCTATCATCCGTTGGTACAACGACTACATCTCTCTTCTCTACGATCATTTTTTGTTTCCTCGAAAACTGGGGTAAAAATTGTTGCCTTGGTTGAAAGTGCGGACGAGGCTGGGTCTGTTTAGTTCCGCTCGGTACATTCAATGTGGCTAAGGTTCGTAACACCGCTGGGCTCGAGCTTGCTACGATGCCCTGCGAAACAGGTGATACAAGCTGACCACCGGATTGTTGTCCTGGCGAATTTTGTACAGTGTGCGGCGTGCTTGGCGTGCTACTTGAGGATCTGTGTCCTGAGCTAGTGCTTCGTACACGTGATCTGGCAAGTTGGCATTTTTAGCCAGCGTGAGGCGAACGCGCGGGCTGCTGTCAGTCGCGAGCGACCAAACGCGCTCGACAGCCTTAGGATTGCGAGCGAGAGCAACGCGGACAGACGTGCAATCGTGCATCAACTCATCCAGTACATCGCACGAAGCACGCTCATTCTCAGCAACTTTACAACGCACATAAGCCGATTGCGAAGTCGCTGCCAGAGCCAAGACTTCGGCGCTAGCATTCGGATGACTTGCTGCCAGGGCTAATAAGTTTTCGAGATCGCTCGGCTGTTCTTCCTGGTTTACAACGGCGTCTTGATCAAAATCGGACATACGCACCTCCATCAACACGACCATAGTAAGGATTTGGCGTACTCAAGTAATCCAGCGGCCAAGGTATCCCCCCGCGTGATTTTGCAAAGCCAAATCAGGTGGGCTTTTCGAGGAACCGATATATATGCGCGACCGGTAACTGGGGTTTGAGGTGTACCTATGTACGCTTGAGTGCCTCTAGCTCGTCCAGCGTTCGAGGCCAGTCGGACTTCAATATGCGTGACAGGCTGCGGTCGGCAAGAAGCTCTCCCCCGGTCTGGCAGCGGGCGCAGTAGTTGGTTTCGTTATCCGCATAACGAATCCTTTGGATAGCTGAGCCGCAAACTGGGCAGGGCTGGCCGTATCGTCCGTGGGCAGCCATATCGGGACGAAAGGCAGTAACTTTCTCGGGAAAACTTTTATCCGCTTCGCTGCGCAATCGGTCAATCCACGAGGTGAGCGTGTTTTGCGTGGCTTTGAAAAGACGCTGCCATTCGTCAGGTTTGAGTTTTTGCGTGCGGGCGATTGGCGATAGCTGAGCGGCGTGCAGAATTTCGTCGGAGTAGGCATTGCCAATGCCACTGATAATGCGTGGATCCGTAAGTGCGCGTTTCAATGTGCGATTCTCCACAGTCAGTGCATCGCGGAATTGATCGAGATTGCAAGAGAAAATTTCGATACCGCCCGGATCGATTTGCGCGAGTGCTTCCTCCCCGCGCACCACATGCAATGATGCCCGTTTTTTAGAACCCTCTTCAGTGAAAACAAGAGATCCACCGGGAAAGTCGAAGGCAGCGAGGTTTTTACGACCGCCTAGCTTCGCGGCGAGACTACGCCAATGCAAGCGACCGGCGATCATCAGATGCAGCACAAGCCACAGGTCGCCGTCCAGGCCGATTGCAATGCGCTTGCCGATGCGCCGCAGTTCACGCACCGTACGTCCCTCGGCGTCAGTAATCGGAGGTTCTGCCGTGCGCAGGACAAACGGACTGTTGAGCCGGACCTTTTCCAACGGTTGATTCAAAATCCGCGCGTTAAGCGCGTGTATGTAAGCGGAGATATCTGGAAGTTCTGGCATTAATTTCGGGTACGAGGATGCGTACCTATATATAGTATATAGATCTCGTAGAAAATTCCTGGCTCGATGAAGCGGACCGTAGGAGCGTCTTGCAGGCGCCCGCTCGACGGATGCGCTGTGAACCACAGTGTCTAGCGCTTGTTCTCCCGCCGACGAAACACGCCGGTCCAGCACCAGGGAGCGAATGTTTCGCCACCAAGGCGAACACCATCGAACGTTGCTTGCTCGAGTGATACCAGATCAAAATAATCGTTCTCGATCTCGGCGCACATATCTGCGCATCTGACGCGCGGCGGGCCTTTTTCGATTGGCGCGTCTTCGTTGCCGTTGCCTGCGAGGACGAGATAATAACCGCCGGGCGCAACGCGATCGGCGAGCATTTTTTGCATGGCGGCGATATTGATCTGACGAACAATGTGATACGTTCCGCGATCGAAAACAAACGGAAATGGTGCACCAAGATCCGGCATCGCAGTAATATCAGCTTGCACAAACTTGACGGTGCTTTTCGTCTTTGCTGCTTTCTCCTTCGCCTGGCGAAGCGCTTCTTCGGAAAGATCTACTGCAGTTACATCGAATCCTTGCTCTGCCAAATACAACGCATTGGTTCCGGTTCCACAACCAAGTTCAAGCATTCGACAGGGTTTGACCAAACCGCGAGAAAGAAAGCGTTGCAGCTGCTGTGACGGCTCACCACTATCCCACGGCGTGTCGGCGTCGATGTACCGTTGATTCCAATCTGTTCTTTCCATTTCGATTTCCTTCGCGAGCAAAGTAGTCCGCGACAATGTTACATCGAAATCAAGAACAGGGCGTCAGACTCGATGGTTTCAGCAAAGAAAATTGAAAAGTCTATTGGCGCCCAACCTTGGAAGAAAAACTATTGCTTCGCCAACTATCTAACAATTGTTGGTGGAGAATTCGAAGTTGAAATTCGGGTCGGTCGTGTTGTCCGCACACCAGAAGCTGGGGTCGCAGTTGAAGGCTTCACCATATCCGCTTGATTGAACACCCAGGATTGAAATCGAACTTGAATTTTTGGAAGGTCCGCCAAAGTAGAGAAGGGCCATTTTGTTAACCGAGATACCTGTAAAGAGCGGCGAAAAGCTGGCTGGGTGCACGATCCAGTCCCACAAGGGAGGACCATCTACAGATTTGATGCTGGCTGAAGAAACGTGATAGCTGCCGTTGCTCGCATCTTGAATTATCACCTCAAGTCCGGGATCGCCTGTGGCGGGGCTGCTGTAGAGAACTTCCACTGAGTCGAAAGGATTTACACCCATCATGCTGAGTCCGTCGTGGAGCGGCGGAAAATTAAGACCAACATATCCGACGGAATTTGGAATCGGTACTGTGAGAATAGGAACCTCGGTAGGTGAGTACACTGCACTGATTGCACCCGGTCTGACGTGCCGAGCCACAGGCGAGACCAGGCGGCTGTATTGAGCATGCGCAGGTAAAGACCCCGCCACAAGCGAAGTGATAGAAATGAACACGGACAGGCCTATAGATTGCCGCAGATTGATGTACACTTGCCAACCCCTTCGTCAGAGCCCTCTGACCCACAAGCGCGTCCGTCGATCCCGCAACAATTGTAGCTGATGAGTTCAAAATACGGCGCTCAGTTTTATCCGGCGGGCTCGCTTGCCATCTCGGCAGTTCATGGCGACATACCTGATATTGAGCCCTCGGAAACCGAACCTTAACTTGTGCCGAATCGCACGGTGATACGAAGGTGACAGACGGTGGGGATTTTCCCATCTGTACAGCGTTACTTGAAAACGGACACTTATTTACTTTGCATGACCGATGGGGCGCTAAACAGTTGCTGCGGCTTCTGCAGCTGCTTGACGATATCGGGCGTAATTCCGAAATTTGTTTCAAGCAGATAAGCAGGATTGCTCGCTAGCCATTGAGATAACGAAATCTCCTGATAATCTCCGGTGTTAAACACAGCCAGCATTTCACAGTCTTCGTCGCCGATATTCTCGACATAATGACCGTAACCCATCGGTACATAACCGACATCACCCGGCTCGAAGTCGCGGGTGATCTTGCGCCCCTGCGAACCGAACACGGTCATTCGCGAGTGTCCTTTGAGATAGTACTGCCACTCGTCCGCATTTGGATGCCAATGCATCTCGCGCATCTGCAGCGGTTGCAACTTGAGGATGGCACCAGTCATGGTGGCAGAGATTGGAAACTGTTTTTGCGATACGAGATTGAATGATCCACCGGGCACCGCCATTGGTATCTGTGCACCAAGGTGAAACTGATGGGTGAGGGGCGGAGGATTTTCCGATGCCGGAGGAGGGCTTGCAGGCAACGCAGTCGGAACCGGACCCTGAGCTATGTACACTTCGCTCTTGGGAAACTTGTCGAACGCCGACACCGGCATACCGAACTCTTTGGCGAGCACTTCTTTCGGTGTCTGCGCAATCCAATCGCTCAAACTGAATGTGGCAAACTCAGAGAAATAGCCGCTGTCGAATACCAGAATGAAGTGGCACTCTTCGGTTCCGATGCCTTGAATCGAGTGTCCATGACCGCGCGGGAAGTACCAAACATCGCCGGGTCCGAAGTCTTTGACTTCATAGCGTCCTTGCGGATCGATCACGGTGACGCGGCAATGACCCGAAACTACGTAGGACCATTCGGCAGCGTTTGCGTGCCAATGTAATTCGCGCAAGCCACCCGGTTTGAGAAACATCGAAACGCCCGCCAATCCTTTCGAGATTGGAAAGTTGTTCGCGGCAGCCTCGTTGGATCTTCCACCCTGGTATTCCTTCATTGGCATTTTGCCGAGTTGATAACGAATTTCCGGCATCGAGTCTTGCGATGCTTCGATGGCATCAGCAACCGAGTTGATTATCTTGGTTTGACTGATGTGCTTTTCAGAAGCAGTTGCCGATCTTGAACAGACACCGAAAACGAATGCAAATATAAGCGCCGCAATGGCACTCACGCGAAGTGTTTTCACCGCAGTCTCCATGGTCTTAGTAAAGCTGCGCCATTTTAACAGCTTGTCTTGCCGCTCGATGATGCTTGCCAACCAGCCGTATCGGCTCTGCCCGCTGAAGCGCTCGTGAGAGAAAAACCCGCCGCCCGCAGTCACTGTGGCGGATTTACCGAACCTTAAGAATGCCGTTGGAAAGCCCCATGTTTTGATAAGATCAAGAGATTGTCAGTCTCTCGCCTGGCGCAACCATAATGGGCGCAACGCCGATTCAAAGGAGTACAGCCAAAATGCCCGGTACAGACGAAACCGATCCACGACTGGGCCAGACTGACAAAACGAAGTCAGGCAAAAAGATAAAACGGAAGTTCTCGCAAAAGGATTATCACCATCCGGCTGCGGCTTGGGGCGCTTCGTTTAGCGTCGGGCACGTACTGCTCAAACAGGGCGCGATTATCGACGGAATAAAGGCCATTTTCACGATGAACCATGAAAACGGCGGCTTCGATTGTCCCGGATGTGCGTGGCCAGATGACCGCAAGGGACTGCGTTTGGACATTTGCGAAAACGGCATCAAACATGTCACGTGGGAGATGACGAAAAAACGTACCGACCGCGAATTTTTTGCTAAGCACACGGTCACCGAGCTGATCGATTGGAGCGATTTCGAATTAGAAGACGAAGGCCGCCTGACTGAGCCGATGGTCTACAACGCTACCACCGACCACTATGAGCCAATCTCGTGGGATGGAGCTTTCGCACTGATCGCCAAACATCTGAACAGTTTGGAGAGTCCCAACAAAGCGAGTTTTTACACATCAGGACGCTTGTCGAACGAAGCGACATTCATGTACCAACTGTTCGCAAGAGAGTACGGAACCAACAATCTTCCCGACTGCAGCAATATGTGCCATGAAGCAAGCGGCAGAGCGCTCGGCGCGTCGATCGGCACAGGCAAAGGAACCGTAGATCTACATGATTATCAAACGGCAGAAGCGATGTTTGTCATCGGTGTCAATGCCGCCACCAACACCCCGCGCATGCTCAGCGCTTTGGTCGACGGTGTGAAAGAGCACGGCATGAAAGTGGTGCACATCAACCCGCTGGTTGAAATTGCTGCCACAAAAGCGATCACCCCGCACGAAGTTCTGGACATGATCACCAACAAAATCACGTCCACGAGCACACTGAATCTTCAGCCGAGAATCGGCGGCGATCTTGCCTTGATGCGCGGCATCGGCAAGTATCTGTTCGAGATGTACGAGACCGACAAATCCAGCCTCGACACGGCGTTCATAGACAAATACACCGCGGGTTTTGACGCCTATAAAGCGATATGCGAAAAGACAAGTTGGGATGACATCGTGCAATTCTCCGGCGTTTCGGCTGAGAAACTTCGCGAAGCTGGTGAGATTTATCGCAAGTCCAAATCAAGCATTATCAGCTGGTGTCTGGGAGTCAGTCAGCAGGAGTGGGGCGTCGACACGATAAGGGAGTTCGTCAACGTCTTGCTGCTGCGAGGCAACCTCGGCCGGCTGGGCGCCGGTGCCTGTCCGATACGCGGGCACAGCAACGTGCAAGGCAATCGCACTTGCGGCATTCACCATTCGCCGCCCGAAAAATGGCTGGTGAAGATGGACGCTGCATGTGGTATCACGTCACCCCGAACGAAAGGCTATGACACCGTTCGCACGATCGAAGGAATGTGCAACGGCAAGGTCGAAGTATTTTTCGGTATGGGAGGCAACTTTGCCGCCGCTACGCCAGATCGCGATCGCACGTTCGAAGGATTGCGTCGCTGCAAATTGACAGTCCATGTGAGCACAAAACTGAATCGCAGCCACGTAGTGCACGGCAAAGATGCGCTTATTCTGCCATGTCTCGGTCGAACAGAAAAAGATATTCAGGCTGGCGGCTATCAGCGGGTCACAGTAGAAGATTCGATGAGCATGGTGCATCTCTCTGGCGGTATGAATGCCCCGGCGTCGCCGCATTTACTTTCCGAACTAGCTATTGTCGCCGGCATGGCCAAAGCGACACTGAAAAACACACCCACTCCATGGGACGCGTGGGTCGGCAACTATGATCTGGTTCGCGACAAGATGGCAGAGGCGATCGCTGGCTTCGAAGACTTCAACAAACGCGTTCGCACACCACTCGGTTTTCGACTCCAGCAAGATGCGCGCGAGCTCAAGTTTAACACCGACACCGGCAAAGCCAATTTTAGCGCAGCGGAGTTGCATAACACTCTTCCGCCGCCAGGCAAACTCACGCTGATGACTATGCGCTCGCACGACCAATTCAATACCACAATTTACTCCGACAACGATCGCTATCGCGGCGTGACGGGTATACGCAACTTGCTATTTATGAACGAGCAAGATATGAACGAACTCGGATTGAACGAGTACGATTTGATCGACATAACAAGCTTTGGAAAAGATGGAACCACCCGAAGCGTCACGGAGTATCGCGCGTTGAAGTACAACATTCCGAAGGGATGCGCGGCTGGATACATGCCAGAACTCAACGTCTTGATTCCTGTCGGAGATTACAGCAAGCAGAGCGATCAGCCGATGATGAAACAACTCCTGGTAGAGGTGATCAAAAGCGCTAAGTCCACTCAAAGCGCTGCTCGTGCAGAAAGCAACGTATCGGTTAAATAGCGATGAGCAAGTTTTGCAAATCCGAAGATGGTTCTGAAGCCGAGTCAAGCGTCAAGAAAGTAGCCGTCGCAAAACATCGTGATGGAACAATCGATAACTTTACGGACGTAGTCAGCGTGGAAGAGCCGCTGGAAATCCGTCTTGGCTGGACAAACACGGACGAGATTCAGCAAATCGCAGTCACCATGCGAACTCCCGGGGACGATCGAGAACTCGCTGCCGGGTTTCTCTTTACTGAAGGCATAATTTGCGACGCAAGCGAGATCGACGAGATCGAATCTGACAAATGCAACGTTGTGACCGTTAGATTAAAAACAGACGTCAAAGTCGATCAAACCGTTTTTGCTCGACACTCATTTGTGGCATCAAGTTGCGGAGTATGTGGCAAGAAGACAATCGCTGCCGTGAGAGTGAAGAGACAGTTTAGATGCGAGTCGAACTCACCGATGATTGAACCTGCGATCATCAATGGGTTTCCTGAAAAACTTCGCTCTGTGCAATCCGATTTCGATCAAACTGGTGGCATCCATGCATCTTGCCTGTTCACCACTGGCGGTGAGTTGCTGCAGATCAGGGAAGATGTCGGACGACATAACGCGCTCGATAAATTGATCGGCACCAATTTTCTCTCAGGCACGATGCCGCTGACAGATAAGATCTTAATGGTGAGCGGGCGCGCCAGCTTCGAGCTTGTGCAGAAAGCTGCTCATGCGGGTCTTGGAATTCTCGTCGCGGTGGGTGCACCATCGAGCCTTGCCGTTCAGCTCGCGGAAGAATGCGATATGACCTTGATCGGTTTTGCTCGCAATAATCGTTTCAATATTTATTCATGCGCGAACAGAATTCTAACTCGCGAGCCTGCACCAACGCTGTAGCAGATTGAGGGCTGACTGTGAGCACGCAGTTCACATTCGAGCTAAAGAAGAAGGACCAATCCGAGACGGACAAATCCGTCCGGTGTAGAAGCTGCGATTTTGTCATTACAGATCCGGCAAATGCGGTGCAGCCGCACGAGCATACGTTTCGCAATCCGGCAGGATTTTCGTTTCACGTGTTATGCTACAGCGATGCTCCCGGCGCTCTCAGCGTTGGCGACCCGACGAGCGAGGCAACGTGGTTTGCCGGATACGCGTGGACATTCGCTATCTGTGGACAGTGTAGCAATCACCTTGGTTGGTGGTATGAATCATCTGACAGATTCGCAGGTTTAATTGCCACGCGCGTGATTCGATAATAAGATAAGGCATGCACGTTGGAGTCATGTTGCAGCTTACCCGCAAATAAAGGAGGCGACCATGATACCCGCCGTATGCCAAATCAATCGCCGATTCCCGAGCGTAGGAAAGGGCGTAGCGGCACTCCTTTGTATTCCATTTGTCGTACCACTGCTTATTTGGGTAATGGTCCCAGGCTACATGGTGCCCGCCATCCACACTGTGATGGCGCAGACAATATACGCCTGGTCAGTCGCATGCCATCTGATCTTTTTTTTCTTGACCATCTCTTTGAAGCGCTTCAAGCCGATGTGGATCACCCTGCTAGTGCTTAGCTGCATTTCCCTTTCGCTTTTGCCTATATTGCTGCCAGCTTTTGTGACAATCGCTCGTGTCGATCCGAACGCGCATGTCGATGCAGTCTTGAAAGACATCATTAAAAAATAACTGCTCCCACTTCGCTCGCTGCCCATAAAGCTGAGTCGATTTAATCCGCCCAAGGGTTGACGGGAATAAATGAGTGAGTGTACACTCAGTTATCGCAATGAGTGAGTGCATACTCACTCATTAAACGGAGGACCATGGCCCGTCCCAAGAGCGAAGAAAAGCGCGCCCGGCTGCTTTCGGCAGCCACCGAGGTATTTGCCAAGAACGGACTGACAGCCTCTACCGCGTCCATAACCAGCGCGGCAGGAATGGCTGAAGGCACATTATTCATCTACTTCAAAGGAAAAGACGAACTGATCAACGAGCTTTATGCGGAGCTGAAGCAAGAGTTGGGCGAGGCGATGCTTCGCGATTACCCTGGCAAGGAGTCGATTCAGTCGCGTTTCAAGCACGTTTGGGATCGCTTGATCGATTGGGGCATGGAAAATCCGGACAAGTTGTCTACGGTTCACAAGATCAAGGTCTATGAAGGGTTGCGCCCCGAAGTGCGCGATTCTTTGCACGCGAAGTTTGGCGAAGTTCATGCGCTCTGGCAAACCGCACAGAAGGAAGGAATTTTCCAGGATGTTCCGCATGAATTTGTTATGGCGGTGCTGTCAGCGCAGGCTGAAACAGCAATAGTGTTCATGAAGCAGGATCCCAAAGGAGCCGCTACCTATAAGGAAAAAGGCTTCGAAATGTTTTGGAGCGGTATCACTAGAAAGAAGTGAAGTATCTAAAAGGAGTTTGGAAATGAGCAAGAAGTTCGATTGTGCGTCGACGACAGACGAGGTTTTGGCTGGGGTCGATCTGAAAGGAAAACGGATTTTAGTGACTGGTGTCTCTGCAGGTCTGGGTGTAGAAACCGCACGGGCTCTAGCAGCGCATGGTGCGCATGTTGTAGGTGCCGCGAGAGATCTGGATAAGGCTGAGCGCGCCACCGAAGCGGTCAAGAAGGCTGCCATTGCTAATGGTGGCAAGTTTGAACTTATCGAGTTAGACCTCGCCAATCTAAAGAGCATACGTGCATGCACTGATAAGTTGAATGAGAAAGGCGACAAATTCGATGTCGTCATCGCAAATGCCGGCGTGATGGCAACTCCGTTCGGACATACGGCTGATGGATTTGAAACACAGTTTGGAACCAATCACCTCGGACATTTTCTGTTCGTGAATCGTATAGAACCGCTGATTAAAGATGGTGGCAGATTGATCAATTTGTCGTCGGCAGGACATCGGCACTCTGATGTAAATCTCGCCGATCCTAATTTCGAACAAACTGAATACCATCCGTTCATTGCGTACGGTAGATCGAAAACCGCCAACATCTTGTTTGCAGTGGCGTTCGATGCAAGACATCGTCACCGCGGCGTTCGCGCAACAGCGGTGCACCCTGGTGGCATTCAAACTGAATTGGGCCGTCACATGCAGCCGAATGAGCTGGAAGGATTGGTCGCGAAGATCAATGCAGATCGTGCCGCAGCCAAGGAAGCCCCATTCGAATTCAAATCAATACCACAGGGAACTGCAACGTCAGTTTGGGCGGCTGTTGTTGCTGCTGCGGACGAAGTCGGGGGACAGTATTGTGAGGACTGCCAAGTTGCCCAGCCGGTCGATGATGTCGCATCGCTCGGCAGTGGTGGCGTGCGTAAATATGCTCTCGATGCTCAACGAGCGGAAGCGCTCTGGCGCAAGAGCGAAGAGATGGTGGGCGAGCGTTTTGAAGCGCCAAAGGCCGCGGTGAGTGGCTCCAGCTCTCGCTAGGCGTTACCGGCGAGGTTAGGGTTAGAATCCCTTACCTCGTACGGAAAGATTCGTGCATTCAATTGACAAGGACAATCACAAGGCAATCATGAAAACATCAACACAACTCGGCGGAACGTTCACGTTTACCGGTACAAATCTCAACGTAAATCGCATGGGCTATGGCGCCATGCAATTGGCCGGACCAGGAGTTTTCGGTCCGCCAAAAGATGTCGAAGTGGCGAAATCCGTTTTGCGCGAAGTGATTGAGAGCGGAATAAATCACATCGACACAAGCGACTATTACGGGCCGCACATAACAAATCAGATCATCAAAGATGCTCTCTATCCGTATCCAAAAGAACTCGTAATTGTCAGCAAAGTTGGTGGAAAACGAGGTGACGATGCCTCGTGGGGGAAAGCGATGAGTCGTGATGAAATCATTTCGGCTATTCACGATAATTTGCGCCACTTGAAACTGGAAGCAATCGATGTGGTCAATTTGCGACTGGGCGACATGTTCGGCCCCAAGGACGAACCTTTCGAAGAGCCGCTGACAGCATTGATCGACATGAAGAAGCAAGGACTGGTGAAGCATATCGGATTGAGCACGGTTTCACTCGAGCAGGTGGAAAAAGCTTCGCAGATGACAGAGATTGTTTGCGTGCAAAATCTGTACAACGTTGCGAAACGCGATGACGATGCACTCATCGATGTACTAGCGAAACGCGGCATCGCGTATGTTCCATACTTCCCCCTCGGAGGATTCGCACCAATCCAGATGGATGTGCTCAATCGCGTGGCAGCGTTAATCAACGCCACGCCGATGCAAGTAGGACAAGCTTGGCTGTTGCAACGCTCGCCAAACGTCCTGCTCATCCCAGGCACCGGCTCGCTCAACCACCTGCGGGAAAACATCGCAGCAGCGTCAATTACACTTCCGGACTCCGCGTTGGAAGAGCTGAATCGAGTATAGAGCCAACCTATCGTGGCGGGCGCCGCAAGCGCTCGCCCGGTGGTATCGCCTGCGGTGCGCATGATAGCATCATAGCCAGTGCCGCTCTTTGCATCACGCAACGTAAGCCGCTCATTCTCGTTGCAGCTGCATTGTGAAATAATGTAGACGGCAAGGGTGAGGTTTTGTTGTAATGCGGCAAGTTTTTTGTCTAATGGTCGCCACAGTTATTTTGGCAGGAGGCGCACTGTTCACGCCGGTTTACTCGGGTGATGATAATGGAATTGCCAACGAGATCAAGCGACACAACGGCGTGATGGAGCAGTATGAGAAAAACATCGTCGCCGCTGGTGACAAGCTCAAGATGGAATTGAAGACCTGTACCACTGCTAAAGAAAGACAAGCTCAGCAAGATGCTTATGCCCGAGACGTCAAGCAAATAAAGTTGCAAATGCTCATGGAAGATCTGGCGTTCATGATGAGGCTTGCAGAACTAGGCGCAGACGAAGCAGCTCAGATCAGTGACGATATACAAAAAATCGAAAAATTGGGTGGTGATGACAGCGACAAAAAGCAGCCAACCATGACAATTAACAACAACGTCTATAACTACACCGCCCCTGGTGGCACAAATTACACGTGGCCGCCACAAATAACTGAGAATGGTCTCAAATACGACATCGTTCCGGGCAGTTTGAGGATGTGGAAGCGTCCGTACGTCGAGTATCGAAATGGCGATAGTTATTACGTAAAACTTGGCAAACCTGGTTAAGTTAGCCCCATTCAAATCGACGCGTCAGGCGAAGCCGCGTGGAACGGTTATCAGCCTTGGTCTGCCTCAGTATGCCTAGTTGAGCGCACTACGTATTTTCCCCACTGACTAGGGTGAGATCTGATCTTAATATGCACCTGGATACACTCCCAGGTTCTTATGGCAGACATCAATCTCCATCCCGCCACTGATTCCACTTCCACAGCTCACGCCGATGCGCTTGGAACCGCTACGGCTGGACAAGAAGCCGCCGCCAGCCGGGCAAAATTGAGCGAGCAAGCTAGCCTCCAGCCTGAGACCAACTCTGCCCATTTGGACAAGCCGCCGGTTAAAGCCGACGAGGGCATCCATTGGGGGCACATCGCCAAGGACGTCGGCATAGGATACGGCGCTATCGTGGGCGGAATTGCACTGACAGCGGGTTTGATATACGGAGCCGGCAAGTTTCGCTTGGCTTTTCTGCCTGCCGCCAAGCCGTTCGCGAGCTTCGTGGAAAACGAACTTGGGGCGATTCGACCGGCGGAATGGGAAGAGCTGATCGCAGCCGGCTCGAGGACGGCAGACCCTTTGCGAACTCTCATTCAGATGCCGCATTATGGTGGCCAGTACGCAGATGCGGTTCACATGGAGAAGATTATCGCTGCGGCGCGCGACGAGGTGCTTAGCGGCAAGATACAGACGGCCGACAGACTCGAAGATGCAATTAGCTGCAACTATCTTGGGTCATGGCACGCACGTGTCACCAAATTCGACGAGCAATCCGGCACTTTCGTTAACGCTCTAAGAAAAGAATCGAAATTTCGCCTGACCGGGCCAAAGCAATATCCCTACCTGGAAAAGCTCCAGGACCTCGGTTGGTTTGGACGGCGTGATGAGGTAGAACTTGGCGGACAAAATTACTATGTCGGCTCGGTACGCAAGCGCTTTGGAGCACTGCAGTTCGTGATGCCCAAAGATAAAACCTTCGAGAAAGCGGCAGACCAACGGCTAGAGGAGCTGTTTACAGAGAATTTGGCGAGCCGCGACTTGCCACAAACACCAGAAAACCTTCAAGCCAGCCTTGAACGCGCCGGCGAGTCAGAGTGGCTTCGCGCGCGCGTTTGGAGATATCGACGAGGAACTTCAGGCATCTCGCAGCTCAACGCCCGTACATGGCTAGAACTCGGTGGCATCGACTCCGGCAGATTCGCGAAAGGCATCGATCCCAACATGGAAGCGCTGACAACGCCGTCAATGAGCGAATATAAGGCGAAATATCCGACATTCTTCCAAACACCGCCGAAATATTTTTAGATTCAAAGCGAAACCTTTCGGACCGACGCGTGTATCTACATTCAGATGGCACGGAGAGTTGAAACCATGTCAGGGAAATTGAGACTTTTGACGCTTGCGCTACTGCTGCTCGGAACACCGGTATGTCTTGCCAAAGGTTTATGGGAAAACGGCGACCTTCAGCAGGCAAAGACAGAAGCCCTGCAGTGCGAGCTGACTGGCAAGTGGAAGCAGATACATTGGCGCGGCACGATGCAACAAGCCATGGCAGACGCAGCCACCTCTCAGAAGCCAATCATGGTCGCACTGGTAGTCGGCAAGAGTGGCGAAAAAAATGCGACGGATTGTTGACTTGGCGGAGAACTTACCCGGGGCAGTTCGCTCTCGGACGATAGAGTCATAAGTCTCCTGAATCAGCGTTTCATTCCGATTGAGCTGAACATCACCGACCAGGGATTTCCTGACGATGTGCCTGGTCTCAATGCTTGGAAACGCGCATTCGAAAAATACAAATTCAGCAAAACCGCGTTCGCGACATCTGTGGTGCTGACACCGGACGGCAAAGCACCAATCGGGAGCAGCGGCTCCGGATTTCTCTGGGAGTGGAAAACTGCCACCAACTATCATCCTGATTTGTACTTACGATTTTTGACTGATTCACTCGACCGATATGGGCGCATCTGTCAGATCAAGCAGGACAATAGCCTGTCTCCGGTGCAAAAGCAGTTCAAGCTCGCCGCTCTGTCATTTGAAATCATGGCAGAGATGAAACAATCCAATTCCAAGTGGATGCCTCACTAGCGCATGCTCGAACTTTCCACGTGCGATTAGGTTCACGGGTAAGCTCGCATGCGCTTCTATGTTCCGTTCCAACACTGGCAACTTCGCATGAACTCTACCGTAGGTGCGCCTTGCAGGCGCCCGTGCCACATTCAGGACGCAATTACCAATTCCGTCTATAATCTCTACCCTTGCATTCATCAAAAGGGTGACCCCATGCCTAACAAACATCGCAAACTCGCTCGCGTGCTGATCGCGTTTAGCCTCGTTTCTTTCTGCTCGCTCGGCGCATTGCAGTTAGCAACTTCCGCCGAAGAGGAGTACGTCGCACCGCCGATGCCACCAATCATGATGACGACAACCGAATCATTCGAAGGTTATCGGATCAAAGAATACAAAGGCATCATTCGTGGTGTCACAGTTCGCGTGCCGGGTCCGATGTCGAACTTCAAAGCTAATTTGAAAAGCATCGTCGGCGGCAAAATCAGCCCTTACACTCGTATGTGCGAAACCGCCCGCCAACAAGCTTTCGACGCGCTGGTGGCGCGCGCTCAAGAAGTAGGCGCCAATGCTGTGGTAGGTTTCAGATATGACAGCTCCTCGTACGGCGACAGCGACGAGATGGGCACCGAAGTCGTCTGCTACGGTACCGCCGTCATCATCGCACCACGCGACACGACGTTAAAAACTGCTGAGGCGGAAAAATAATCAGCGCGAGCGACTCGAACCGTCGCGCTTCGCGCCTCGCTCGCCTGGAGCGGCCGCGTCTCACCCGCGCAATAAGGTATGATCCTTCACCACAACGGTGCAGGAGAAGAAGTCAATGAGTGATGCACAGAAGCCGGTGGCAATCGTCACGGGTGCGTCGAGCGGTATCGGTTTGTCAGTAGCGCAAGCTTTGCTGAAAGACGGTTATTGCGTGGTCGGCACATCACGCACAATCAGTAAGTGCAAGGATTTGCAAGCTTCGAGCGAACTTGTTTTGATTGACGGTGATATCAGCAAAAAGGAAACCGCGGTAAAAGTGGCGGAAGCAGCCATGAAAAATTTCGGACGCATTGATCTGTTGGTGAACAACGCTGGTATTTTCATGCCGAAAGCGTTTACTGACTATACAGAAGAAGACTTCTCTTTAATGGTCAACACCAATGTTGCGAGTTTCTTCTTCATGACGCAACAAGTCGTCGCACAGATGCAGAAGCAAAAGTCTGGACACGTCGTGAGCATCTCAACAACGATGGTAGATCAACCGATTGCAGGAGTTCCGGCGGCACTACCAGTGCTGACAAAATCGACTCTATCAGCAGTAGCACGCGAGCTCGCCATCGAGTACGCGGCAGACAACATTCGTTTTAATACGATCTCTCCCGGAGTCGTAGACACGCCGATGCATGCAGATGGCGATCACGAAGCGTTGAAGAAGCTGTCGCCGCTCAAGCGCATCGCTGATGTCTCAGAAATCATCGACGCAATCCTATATCTCACTTCCGCCAAATTCGTCACGGGCGAAAACCTGCATATAGACGGTGGTGCACATGCGGGCAAGTGGTAATCACGCCCAGGTATCTCAATGAAAACTAACGCAGCACGATTACTCGACAGCTTGAAAGTCAGCTATGAACTGAAAGAGTACGAGGTCGATCCCGACGACCTCACAGCGGAAACTGTCGCCGCAAAAATTGGCATGCCGCTGAATCAGGTGTTCAAAACGCTGGTTGTTCGCGGCGCAAAAAAGGGTGTTTGCTTGGCGGTAATTCCCGGCGATAAGCAACTTGATTTAAAAGCACTCGCGAAATTGAGTGAAGATCGCAGTTGTGATGTGGTTTCACTCAAAGAGGTACAGCCTCTGACTGGATATATCAGAGGCGGCGTCACTGCGCTTGCGTGCAAGAAGGAATACCCGGTCTACGTCGACGAGTCCATTGAAGCATTCGACAAAGTCTCCATATCAGCCGGCATCCGCGGAACGCAACTCATCATCGCGCCGGCTGACTATGTCAATGCCACGAAAGCAAAGCTTGGCGCCATTTCTAGCTAGCATTCACCAGAAGCGTCCCTGGTTTTAGACCTCTACCCGATCGGCGAACATTGCTTACCTAAGAACTTGCGCTAATAGCTGCCGCCCGCCAGAAGCTCAACGGAAATAACCGCCCCCCCATCGGCGCGCCCAACCATCTATTGGCAGCCACAGCGCTGAGCTAATTAAAGAAAAAGCGCCTTCCCTTTAATTAGCTCGATTGTTATTCAAGGATCCTTTAATTGCCGGCTTGCTTATTAAAGGAAAACCGTCTTTCCTTTATTTCGCTCCATAGTTATTCAAGGATCCTTCAATTGCCGGCTTGCTTATTATAGAAAACCGCCGCAGCAAAGTTTGACGAGAGTTCCTATTAATCTTCTTGGGATCCATTCAGTGCAGTGCATACACGTAGTTACAAGGGACCCGATCGAGTACGATCTTATTCCATTGTTGCTCGGACGAAAGCAGGAGACGCGATCAATGAAAGCTGATCAGAAGGCACCCAACATCGGGAAACGAATTTGCAGCATCGCAGTCGCAATGTTTACGATGCTCTTTGTGCAGGTCGCTCCGAGCATGGCTGCAGAAAACGAGAAAGACAAACTATACGAAGCTGAGCTGAAAGACAATGTTGACTTGAAGAAAAAACCAGATCCGAATCTTCAGCGAACAGAGTTGTTCTTCCTAATTGATGAGAACGGCAAAAAACTAAAGCAGCTGAACTACAACCGCGTATCTCCGCTCACCGAAGGGCTCGCAGCGGTTTACAACGGCGATCCTGAAGCTGTCGGCTATATCAATGCCAGCGGAGAAATGGTTATTCCGATCCAGTATAAAAACGGTGGGCTTTTCGAAGAAGGTCTTGCCTGCTTTTTGGCAAGGGACGGCGAGACCGGCTACATCAATCACGATGGACAGAAAGTAATTCAGAGTCACGATTATTCCGACTGTCAGAATTTTCACGATGGTCTGGCGGCTGTCCGCGTGAAAACAATTGCCAACGGAGCGGATAAAGGGCAGACGAAGGCTCAGCCGGCCGAAAATAATTGGGGCTATATCGATAAAACCGGCAAAGTTGTCATCGCTCCGCAATTCGCGGCAGCGCAAGATTTCCACGAGGGTCTGGCCGAGGTCGAACTCGGGCAAGATAAGCTGATAATTGATCACGATGGAAAACTGATAGATGGCAAGTTTGAGCTAACCAGACCATTCGCCGAAAACTTAGCGCCAGTGGAAGTAAACGGCAAATGGGGCTACATAGATAAATCCGGAAAGTTCGCACTGAAGCCGCAGTTCGAAGATGCTTATTACTTCGCCGATGGATTGGCAGGGATAAAGTTAGAGGGCAAGTACGGTCTTATCGATCACACTGGGAAAATTGTGATTGCACCGAAATATTCAGATGTCGGCAGCTTTGCAGAGGGACTAGGCGCGGTCAAAGACGATACTGGCAAGTGGAGTTATATTGACAAAACAGGTGCCATCAAAATTGCTGGACCGTATGATTTTGCCATGGAATTCTCATCAGGACTGGCGTCGGTGCAAGTGTCGGGAAATTATGGATGCATTGACAAAGCGGGGAAATTTGTCATACAGCCAATATACGACGACCTGGTTCTACACTCAGACAAGCGCGGTATCGCCCGCGAAAAAAATTGGAACAGTGTCGCTGCTAGATCGGATCTGATGGAGTTGCACCTGCGCGAAATTAAAATACATCAAGACCCGCACTCTCCGACAGGAGTTTACATACCGAAAAACGTGAGCGATGCCATGATCGAGCTGGATAAAATGCTGCCTCCAGCAGCGCTTAGGGACATCAAGACGATCGAAGAAGAAGAGATGATAAGCCATTGCAACACCGGGCTCAGAGATTGGCTGGTGAAAAATTGGGGACTTGCTAATGAATCGCGTCTGTACAAATACATGGATTCGCAAAATTTCAGTGACACAGACCTAGCAACCGACAGGATTTTAGCGGCGTATTGGGAGAGAGTGCATGGGCAGAGCAAGTAGGCGAGCGCGCTTAGATTCGAAATCGTAAGTGATAACGCGATTGAGCTATCTAGCCCGTGGTCACTCACGAAGGCCGTCAGACAATACTTACCGTAGCTGAGGCTCGGCGGGGCGTTCACGGACCGTTCGCTGAGGAACTGTATCCTTTATATGGGCGTCGGAAAACTTGGGAGCGACTATGCCGGAAGGTCCAGAAGTTCGAAAGTATGCAGATGAGCTTGCGTCAGCTTTAGAGGGACGCAAACTTTTGTCTGTTTCTGCTCGGACAAAGAGTGCGAAGGCATGGCTGAGCGTGCATGGGAGCAATGTCGCCGGACAAACAATGGAACGCGTTTTCGCACACGGCAAGAACATCATCGGCATCGTAAGCGGTGGCATGTATTTTTACTCGCACCAGATGATGTGGGGGCGGTGGCACGTCATAGAAGGAGACGAAACTGCCGTCGCGGATCGTCGCGAACGAGCCCGCATTGTTGTCGAAGGCGCAACTGCGATCCTGATGTCTGCTCCGATATTTGAGATAGGTTTCGGCGACCCATATGAGAATTTGGAATATCTGTCAGCACTCGGTCCCGATATTTTAGCCCAACGATTCGACCGCAAAGAGTTCGAATCCAGATTGAAGGAACCTACCAATCTAGGGCGCACTATCGGTGATGCGCTGCTCGACCAACGTATTTGCGCCGGAATTGGTAATTATCTTCGAGCCGAAATACTGTTTGCTGCTTCGATGGATCCATGGATGAAAGTCGGAGATTTGAGTGCCACTGATGTGGTGGCGCTCGGTAAGCTGATTCCGCAGTTGAGCAAGCTGTCCTACAAACAATCACGCACTGTCACGGGCGACTTGCAAACAAGAATGGCCTCGGATCCAGATTTGGTTTACGTTCCTGGAAAAGAGTACGGCACTCGTCATTATGTTTTTCGCCGCACTAATTTGCCCTGTCTAATCTGCGGCGAACCGATTCGGCAACTTCGACAAGAAACAACCAATCTCTCGCAACCACAACCTGATGAAGAACAGAAGTCTCGCATCGTGTATTTCTGTGCGCGCTGTCAACATGTAGATCCAAAGCTTTTCGCAGGGAAGCCGATGAAACTGCCGACACAAACACAAAAGATTCGACGAACTATTATGCGCCTGCTAACCGAACGCGGCGCCGAGACATCTATTTGCCCGTCTGAAGTAGCTCGCGCGCTCGATCCAACGAATTGGCGTGATTTGATGCCTGTCGTAAGAACAGTCGCAGATGATCTTATGCGCAAAAAACAAATCATCACGTTGCAGAAAAATGTCGCAGTCAAATCAGCCGCTTCCGCCAAGGGACCGATCCGTTTTGCCCTGGCGCCATAACGTTAATACTATGACTACATCTTGCAGCGTACCTGGGTCAGCGATGCAACAGGTTCGTCAGTGGAATAACCACTAACGATTTTTCGGTAGAGGGAGAGCGTTTCTTTGTCACTGGCAATGTCGACATTAAGAGTCCAGTCAAATACATCCGAGCCTACAGTATTCAGATTATTCGACTCGGCTCTTTTGGCGAGCTGCCTGGCTTGGCACGAACCACCCACACTCTCGAGCAGGACCAAGGCTGTCTCGGTCCTGTGGTCAATTACGGCCCGATGAAGTTTAGACGCTTTTAGGTCGAGTTGGTCTGTCATTGGTGCGCGTCCGAATAGGTACAACGCCACACTACCCCTTTTTACTTCCGTGGCAATGGTAGAAAAACGAACTTTGACAGCGTTTAATTATCTGGCAGTCTCTGGGCTCTTCTTCTTTCGTATCACGCATGAAGTTTTTGTCCGCAGGCTGCATTACACTGCAGACAAACGTCAAAATCGAATCAGCAGCTTGTGCCAAAGGCCCAATTCGATTTGCACTGGCACCGTAAATGCACATGGCTCGGCATCTGCCTGCGACCGTCCGCTCGGCGCCATACCACTAGGGCGCTACCTGATCCAGCGGCTGGCCGAACTGCGCATGAACAGTTCCGGTTTTTGTGCGCATGCTCTCGAAGATCTGCGCTTTCATCTGAGCTTTTGTTCTGTCATCCATCATTGGCACTTGGTCGCCCACATGCAGAACAGTTTTGTTGTCGTTGAGAAAGCGAAGTCCATGCGACACCACCAACGCGTCTTGCTCGCTTAACTCAGGATGCGTGCGACGAAGCATTTGGTAATAGCCCTCGCCCTTACCGATCGGCATGCCATGCGACAAGTCCTCGACCAGCCGATCAGCATGCATATAATCCTGTCTTGCCAGAGCATCATTCACTTCATCTGGTGTTCTAAAACCCAGCGACACAGCTATGTCTCCGAATTTATGCTGCGGTTTGTGTTGCGCCTTTTCATAGGACTGCACACCTAATATGCTCTTCGTCTGCTCATCGGTCAGACCAAGCATATCTCCCGTGCGAGGAATCGGTTGGTCACCGGATGTCTCGCCATTTTGGAATTTCTTCTCGAATACACTTTCGCTGCCACTCTCTGTATTCAGGGCGACCTTGTAGCCACCCTTGCCCATCTTGATGTCGAGATCTGGCAAATTCGGATTGGAAGCTCGATCTTGATTGTAGCGAGCTTTCACGCCATCTAAGAACGCCTGTGATTCATGCGGTGATAGATGGCTGTCCACCGATAAACGCTGAGCCGCTTCGTCCCTATTATCAGTCTCCAATAACTTTGCGACAGCTGACGCCTCGCCCGCATATTTGCTAGAAGCATCTATAGGCAGTCCCGGTGAAGTAGCCATGACTTTTGCAGCCTCAGGGTAAGATTTAAATGGGGCAACGCCACCACATCGGTTCGATGCGGCAGTTGGGGGCTGACTGAAGGCAATCGAGCCCGCTACTGTGATAATAGGCTAAGGGCGTGGCAATTGGATTTCCTATTTGTGGCAAGTTCGTGACGGGTAAACTAGTCAGGCGCGAGCAAATATCACCCTCACGGCAATACCTAAGACGAACGGCGCTACACATACTCAGCAGTGCGGTAATGTGTGGGTGTATCTCGCGAATGGTTATACTCGTTCAAGTTACGTATATCAAATTGAGGATGGCAAAGGAGAATCAACTTGCGAAAGCAACTGGTGTACACACTGCTCATGAGCATCGCACCTACATTAATTTGGCAGAGCGCGGCGTTCGCGATGGAAGACCTGAGCAAAGAAAGCGGATGTCCTCCTCATACAAGCCCGAATAAGAAAGGCTGGTATGAAATCAATCGCGTTTACTTTTTCACGCAAGTCTGGTCGGACGCTCACCTGCAAAGTCCGTCGACAAACCCATGTTTGACTGATTTAGATTTTGGTTTTGCAAAACCCATAATGGTTGATGGCACGGAAACAGGCACTTTCGAAATGAACTTTCGCCCCTCGGACAACCCGCCGACAGATTGCCAAGGTAACAAGACTAAGAAATTACCTTGCTGGTACGAAGGCTACTTTCATTACGTGTCCACGAACGAAGATCCGAATTACGGCAAGATGATGGCCGCGCTTATGAGTATCGACTTTACCAAGAGCAGAATGTTTATCTACTTGGACCCTCAACACATCGACCACGACTGGTATCGACTTAAGGTCGAGTCCAAGAGCAAGCAGTCTTCTAAAGACACAATTTCTGCAAATTAGATTACTTCTTACACCGATCTTGCGTCAGTGCAGCGACAAATTCATCGGCACCCGCAAAACTATACGTGTGCTTAAAGACCGAAATCGTTTCTTTATTAGTTGTGGCGTCAATTGTCAGCCCCCAACTCATGTTGGAGTTGTATTTGCCACTCAGATTCGAAGTCTTTTTGGCGAGTTCTCTGGCTTGGCAGGCGCCGCCAACGCTCTCTAACAGAATTAAAGATGCTTCGGTATTGTGGTCAAGCACAGCCTTCTGAAGTTCAGACGCTTTAGCGTCGAGTTGGTCTGTCATTATGCGCGTCCGGTAGGGGAATCACGCCACAGTAACTCTTTTTCTTTTTTTGGCAATCGTAAAAGCACGAGTGTGCTCGGCAGCAAGCCAGCGCCCAGTCAATTAGCGCTCACTGCGCACCAAACGAAGGAACTTGCTATCACTTACGTGCAGCAGGGCAGTTTGATTGCAACAAATATCAAAATGCAGTCGATGACTCCAACAAGGCTCTGTCGCTCGGTTGCCCCGAGAAGTTCGTATATTTAGGGCGAGCGATAGCCTATTTCGGATTGAAACAGTTCGACGAAGCTTTGGCTGATTTAGCACGTTTCGAAACGTTTGCCACCAAAGAGACTGCACTGATATCCATGTACGTTCTTAAATCACTAATTGAAGGAGATCGTGGACACTTTGATAAATCCGTTGAGCAATGTAACCTAGCTCTGAAAGCCGATCCGAAAAACGTGATCGCTTTGATTAACCGAGCACATTCTTATTGCGCGCTCGGACAACTCGATAAAGCTCATGCAGACTTGAAGTCGGCCCAGGCACTGCGGGCGACACCAAGAGAGGCATTTCACTTACAGTGCGCCAGGACACAGCTTGCGCTCAAGGAAGGCGATCATAAGACCGCATTGACAGTGTCCGATAGTGTGCTGCAAACGCATCCAAACACTCCCTGTGCCTGTTCGTGCACGCTTTGACGCTTATCCGCAGCGGACAAGCAGAGCGCGCTTTGCCCGAACTAGATCGAGCAATCAGCATCGATCCATACTCAGGCGAGTCTTACTGGGCACGTTCTTTAGCGCACGACGCATTTTCGCAGCCAGACAAGTCCGAGGCAGACAAGCACGACTACACACGGCTTGGCTATCATCCGTATCTATAAGGTCCTGAAGAGCCGCTGATGGTACTTTTAAGGATTAACAGTGATCAAAATGGGGTAAGATAAGGAAGATGTACGAGTTTCTTTAACCACTGTATGAAAGCCAAGAATCAACAATCAGAAGAGTGGCTCGACGAGACCGTCAAGCATATCCAGCTGTTGCGCAAGCAAGCAGCCGAGCACTCGGACGTGTATGAAATTCCGAGCGAGAAATGCTTGAAGATCACAATCGAACTCCTAAAAGAATTCCAGAAGTGTGAAAGACCAAGAGTGGTTTTGACCGAAGATGGCGAATTTGTATTGACCTGGAAACACTTCGAAGACGCGTTTAAGGCGGTCGTCGGAACCGACGGTCGTGTTTCTCTTTTTGAAAACAAGAATCTAGTCGACCACGAAGCCTTTGCGCGTCGTCTTACTTCGATTCCCGCTTAAGTTCATTCACATGAAGCCAAAATCTTCAGAGCTGGTCTACCGCGGCTTGGTTCGATTGCCAGCCGAGCTTGCCACTCGCGACGCGAAGGACGATCAGGATTTCGTTCGAAGAAAGAATTATCGTAAAACAGGGCAACCAGAGAACGGCCTATCCGTATTTCGAAAGAACAGCTTTCCGACATTACAGGTATTTTGGGACAGACTGCGAATGAACAATCCGATTGGTGTCGCGCAGTGTGCCCTACAGCCACTCCAAGATAAAGGGCTGAAATTCATAGCTGAAAAAGAACATATTTCCATCAGATGTCCTGATTGCGATATGCGCACGTTGCCAGCAATCTGTAAACCCAAGGACGCTAGAGATCATTTGGATTGTCCATTTTTCAACATCGATAGATTCGATTTAGAACAAGTCTTCGAGCTCGTCGACAGTCCAGCACCACGAAGGTTGACATCAGCGGGCAAGGAAAAATAATGAGACCAACCCATTCACGTCCCCTGAAATTCCAAAAGGCGTTCGCTATATTCACTTTGATTCGCTTTTGCGACTGGCGCTGCGACAGTGACAGACGTCGGTCCGTTGAGTCCAATTCGTTCGCAGGTTCGCTGGGAGGTTTCAGACTCAGGTAAAATCAAGGAAGACCCTGCTGGAGAATGATGCTATTCATTGGCGGTTTAGCGCCCACAATTAGACTATTTGAGCAAGCGCATATCGGCCTTTCCACCAGCCAATACGTTGTAGTCGAAAGTGAATATGACGTCGACATCATCCTCTGAGCCATCTGGCAGAGGTCTAAAAGGAGCTGCGCTTTGCACGGCCTTAAGAGCTGCCTGATCAGATATCGCGACTCCTGAAGAGTGCTGCAAGGCTAGATTCGACATCACACCGTCTTTGTGGATCTTAAATCGAACAACCACTACATCCGCTTCATGCCCTTTGGGCGGATACCATTCTCGCCTTATTCGGCGCTGCAAATCAGCCATGTACGGACCGAAGTCAACGTTCGTTTGCGGCGAAGGAGCAGGAGAGTCTGAATTCGCGTGCTGATTCTTGTTAGCTTGAAGAACCGGCGCCTCCTCAATAGCAGCAGCCTTGGGCTGAGCCGCTCGGCTAGGCGACGGTGCGGCAGATTCTGCGCCGTGGATCTTTGGAGCGGGCCCACCGATAACCGCTGGTAGCGGAGCAGAACCGGCAAGCTTCTCGCGCGAATCAACAGGCTGAGGCGCCTGTGCTGCCACCCGCGCAGAGCCTGCCCCAATCTTGGACGTGGGCGCTACGATCTGGTCCACTCGAGGAGCCGGTGTCGGTCCTCGATGTAACATACCAGCATGGTTTAGGGTGCCGTCCAACAATCCAAGATAATAGGCATCGGCCTCTGGTAGTTCAGCAAATTCGATCATCCTCATAGTGGAGTCGGACATGAAGGTCAAAAATAGTTTGAGCTCGTCTAGTCCCGATGGCAATGGGCTCGCCATCGTAAATCCTTGTAGGCTGTCTACAATAGAACGGTCGAATTCAGTTGACTTGCTTGATAGCGTGATTCTTTCCTCTCCAACTTTTCCGTCCTGGTTCAAAGACAATTGGACAATGGCAGTGGATAGAGTCGATCGGTTCTGAGGGTGCCATCCGGCCTGAATGCTATTTTTGGCACTGAGCAGATAGTTAAGTATCATCGATCGGACCTGGGCGCGCTTAGCCGACTGAAATCGCTGTTCGGCTCTCTCGATCGAGTCGTCCTGTGCTTTCACAGATGGAACAATAAGCAGAAGCCCGATTAACAGTAAACGACTGACACGCAAACTCTACTTCCCTCCAGTCAAACATTTTGCCAGTATCAGGAGTGCTCAAACATCAATAGGTTGCTTCGCGAGCTTGAGCAGCTCTTCCTTATGCAGCGCCGCCCATTCGGCGAGCGTGATTCCTTTTTTACCGAACAGTGTTTGCATGTCATCACGGACGGTGCAGATATAATCCATGCGTCCGTCGACCATCTGCTTACATCCGTCTGCAACACCAAGGAAATATGGGTCGAGAGTTTTTGGATCCGCGCCCGCGCTAATGTCTGGCAAAAACTGCTCAGGCGATCGCGCGTCTGCACCGAAATGTGCACCGGTTACTTCGCTGAATATTTTTGCGATGTCGTGCGGATTGGCTAATTCGGTTGAGAACCAATAATCCTTCCCGTAGTGTGGCGCTCCTTCGGAAAGAATCTTGCTCGCAGCTTCCGCCACGTCTTCTAACGCAATCCAACCGACGCGTTTGTCGTTGGCGTAAAAGCATACGTTGCCGTTTTTGATCATGCCGTAGAAGCCGGTGAAATTTTGCATAAAACAGTTCGGATGCAAAAACGTGTACTTGATACCACTGTGTTTTATGTACACTTCGATCATCTGATGCCACGCGAAATGCGCATCGTAGCAGTGCGGATCAGGAGTGAAAACGCCGAGATGAACGATGTGTTTCACACCAACTCTTTGTGCTGCATCAACCAGGGCTTTGCTCTGCACAAGCATCGCGACGGTATAGCCGGTAAGCATGAACAAGCTGTCAACGCCCTTGAGCGCCGCGTCAAACGTGGTCGGATCGTCGAGATCCATATACACGGCGTCGCCGCATTCTGATTTAAGCTTGGCTACATCATCCTTTCGCCGAGTGGTTACTCGGATGTTACTGCCTTTAAGGCGATCGACAACCAATTTGCCGAGTTGACCAGTCACGCCCATGACCAGAATACGTTTGTTCGAATCCATTGACACCTCGCCAATCTCAGAAGTTTCTATCTAAATTATATGGACTTCCGGAGCCAAATCCAAGAGCGGCGTCAGGGCTATCATTTTTGATTCGTCAGGGAATTGGCTTAGCGGCATTGTTCCTATTGCCAGAAGAAAAACCGAAAGGCTCGTTCTACTGTGTAGACGAGCACTATCAGTCTGGCGTAGACGGTTATGAGTAGTGAGTTGACCACCTCCTTAATGCGACGGGCGCGTCCCACCTCTGTTATGACACGGGAGGATGATGCAGCACATCGGCAACATGACGGATGGCATCGCTCCTCCTCTCTCCTAGCTCAGACTCAGCCATTGAAACCCAAAGAGAGCCGGCGTAATACCCCATACGAGGACGGCCGAACTGGATGTAATCGAGTCACTGCTCGCAGTTAGCTAATTGCTGGGGATAAATCCAGGAACGCCGGTTTCTACAACTTGGTTTAACCGCTTGCGCGTCGTGATATCTTCGTTAATTTCACGCATTGCCCAGTCAGGCAAAGTCGAGATTTCGAAATTTTCCTGCATGTGACTGCGTGTTGTAGATGTAGTGAGGAATGCGGTTTTACGCTGCACAGCCCACGCTAAAGCAACTTGCGTAGGAGCTCTTTCCAGACGCTCAGCTATGTTTGTGATTATCGGGTCATGCAGTATTTTCGAGTCCGAGCCGTGTCCGAGTGGCGCGAATGCGAGGAGAATAATTCCGTGCTGCTGACAGAACTCGAGTAGTTCCCATTCAGGCAGATGCGGATGCGATTCTACTTGCACCACACTCGGCTTGATGCGTGCCGCCGCGACAATCTCTTTGAGCGCATCTAACGTGATGTCGGACACGCCGATCGACTTGCATTTTCCTCCATCAACAAGTTGCTCCATCGCTTTCCAAGTCTCTGTCAACGTCACACCTTTGTCGTATATGACGTGCCCTTGCTCATCTCTTGGATCCTGGTTGTCGCCGGGCTGAAACGCGAACGGCGTATGAATTATATAGCAATCGATGTCTTCAACCTGCAGGCGTTTACGGCTCGCTTCGAAGGCGAGCGCGACGCGCTCGGGACGATGGTTGGAGTTCCACAATTTGGTGGTGACGAACAAGTCTTGACGCCGAACTTTGCCGGACTGCAAAGCTTCCTGAAATGCGACTCCAATTGATTCTTCGTTGCGGTAGCGTTCTGCACAATCAAAATGGCGAAACCCAACTTCCAACGCATCTCTCACCGCTTGCGTCGTGACAGAGAGATCTTTGAATAGTGTGCCGAATCCAACGGCAGGCATTGCACCAGATCCGTTATTAAGTGGAAGCCTTGTCTCGCGAAGTGCATCGGATGTCATATTTTCCTCGATTATCTGGGCAACATGTTCGATAAGGTACATATTGACAGATGTTTTGGCGTGTTTGGGCGAGATACCTTAATAAGTTGCGCACCGCATTCGCCGGCGTTTAAACCGCCGCTCGGAGAATGCATCATACGGTAGTTCTGCCCATGTTGAAGCGAAACGCACGGAAGTGTATCGACAAACGCTCTCCTACTACGTGACGGAGCACATCCCTAACCGGCGTAATCACGCTGCCATCTTAGCCTTTGCTCGAATGCGAGTTCTGCAAATATCTGGCGCCTGTGCGAATTTCATTGACAGAATGTTGCACACCTGTTGAGCTTTTGGACACGCATATTGAAATCTGAATCACCTGCCAAATTCACATGAGTACGCAGATACCCGCAATGTGCAGATTGAAACATTGCAGATGAAACAAACAAGGATCTACTAAAGCCGATGTCACCGCGCTAGCGTGCTGCGTGGCTGGCGGCAGAATGTCTTCTGACGCGCTTGTAATGCATCGGTCGATCAAAACGCGTTCGACTGGCTCAAACGTCTAACTCAAAATATTGACTGCACGCGCTGCCACCAGCGTGACGGTAATCAACGAAATCGACGACTGAACCAACATCAAAGTCTTTGCCGGACGCGACAGCGGCATCACATCAGTTGGACTGAACGCAGTAGCATTGGTAAACGCGAGATACAAATAATCGATGTACCTCGGCGTCCAATCCGGTCGAGAGCAGCCTGGCGTGGACATCTGCGGAAACAGAAAATCGGGGCCATTGTGATGTTCTTTCGCACGCTGGTCCGGACCACCGCGGTCGATCTCCCAATACCACAGCGCAAACACAATCACGTTAGTGATCCAGATGTCGAGCGAGGAAAAGAACAGTTCTGGCCCAGCAACGTCCTTACCGTGATAGAGCAAGATCTGAATCAGCAAAAACAACGAAGCCAGATTCGCGATATTGAGGATCGCAATCATGATTATCGCCAGGGACTGTTGAAAACGCCCTTCGTGCGCAACGCGCTTCGGCGCGCTGACGGAGAGCGGCAGCACGATCGCCAACTCAAGCGCCGGAATCAACCAGGGCGGGCCCACGGTGTAACGGTCAGGCAGCGCTATATATATGATCATCGCCAAGAGGATAGACATCGACGCCGGCCAGCGATGTTCAGCCTTGGACTGCACGCCCCAGGCGATTCGGTAGGAAGGGTCGTCGATCGTGGGATCGTCGGTAGATGCGTTAGCGTCTGAGTCCATCTTGCTCCCAGCGAGTGCGGTGCTATTCCACGATTATTTGGGGAGAAACCCAGCATAGCGTAACGCAATTTACCTTCATATCGCTGCTCAAACTATCACGCCGAACTAGCTTTGCGGCAGATGACAACAGGAGTTATAACGAGCGGTTGTCATCTTTTCGTCAAGTTGCCCCAGTGCGAAAGCAGTCCACTTAATATCTCACGCATTCAGCAGCTGGTCGTCGTTGAAACCGCTGAGCGAGCGAGCGAGATAATAAGAGGCGCTGACAAGTTCACCGACGTCGTATCGGAAATGCCGCTCAAAAAAAAAGACGCGACTCGACCCGCGCGAGCGCGCGCATAAAGGCTGAAAGTATCCGCGCGAGCGCGCGTATTGCCTCCGCAAAACAGCGGCTTTTCGTCTCGACCCGCGCGAGCGCGCGCATAAAAGCTGAAAGTATCCGCGCGAGCGCGCGTATTGCCTCCGCAAAACAGCGGCTTTTCGACTCGACCCGCGCGAGCGCGCGTATTGCCTCCGCAAAGCCGGCGGGATGAAACACGTATTCTCCCAAAGGAATCGGCCGGGGAATGCGTTATTTTAGGAAGATCCGAGCAATGAAGAGTTCGCGTTGATGCAATCCAAAGTTGGTGGCACTCCGTATTACACTGACGATGAATTGCTCGCGGGGCACACGTATTTATTTCAACTTCGCGAAGATCCGGCTGGATTTAATTTCGCCGATAGAAAAGCAATTGTCACCATGGGTGGTGCAGAAACGCTGCATGTGCGATTGCAGTAAATCAGAGTTACTGCGTCGACGCCTGCATCTTAAGCAACTGCCGAATCTTCTCCTTATCTTCCTCCGTCGCCGGGCTGTACACCACCATATGCAAATCCGGTCGTCCGTCAATACTAAATCCTGAGAATTCCAGCATCAGCAATCCAACAACCGGATGCTTGATCGGTTTTGTTCCTTCAGTGTGTTCGATAACATCGTTCTCGCTCCAAAACTTCGCAAACTCGGGACTCAAGCGGCACATCTCCTCTACGAAAGCTGTGACATCTCGTCCAGCACGCGCAGCGTCAGCGCGGAATCCGCCAACTACATAACGAGCCACCGCTTCCCAATCCTGCTGCACGTCGCGAATGTGCGAATTAGTGAACATCAAGCGAATGACGTTGCGTTTTTCAGGCGGCATGTCGCCGTATTGTCCGAACACAGCTGCTGCCGCGCTGTTCCACGCGACGATGTCCCAGATGCTCGTGCGCACAATCGCAGGCGAGAATTCCAATGCGTCGATAACCCTTTGAATTCTAAAAGTTATTCCTTCTATAGCTTTTTCTCGCGGCGCCGGCGGTCGACCGAGCCCAATCAAAAACAGATGCTCGCGCTCAACTTCCGTCAGCATCAACGCATGCGCGATGCGATCGAGAACATCAGCCGAGGGAGCACCGCCCCGTCCTTGCTCGAGCCATGTATACCAAGTGGCACTGAGATTAGCGCGCTGCGCTACCTCTTCGCGGCGCAGTCCGGGCGTCCTTCGCCGGGCAAGAGGAACGCCAAACGCCGCCGGATCGAGCTTCGTACGCCGATCTTTGAGATAAGTGCCGAGCGGATTCTCTTTGGTCATAGCCCTATCCTGTTAGGTTTTATACCAGTATAAAGCCACTACTTTACCTGGATAACTCTTAAGTTCAGAATAGCATCATCAACTGCAAACAGCGAAGGCGTTAGGGCTGTTTTTCAGGCAGGGCAAGTATTTGGAGGTTTTATGCGAGTATTCGTAACCGGAGCCAGCGGATTCATTGGCGTTGAAGTCGTCAAAGAGCTCGTGAAGGCTGGACATAAGGTAGTTGGCATGGCCCGTTCAGATGAGGGAGTCAAACGAGTCAAAAATGCAGGTGGAGAAGTTCACCGAGGGACATTAGAAGATCTCGAAAGTCTCAAGTCCGGCGCCGCCACTGCCGACGGTGTCATACATCTGGCGTTCAATCACGACTTTTCGAAGTTTCAACAAAACTGCGAAGACGATCGAAAAGCTATCGAAGCGATGGGTGATGCACTTGCCGGCACCAATCGCCCTCTGATAGTCACGGGCGGAGTCGCTCTTATTGCTCCGGATCGCATCGCGACCGAGAAGGACACTGGCAACGCAAATTTCCCGCGTCATTCTGAACGCGCCGGACTTGCGCAAATCGACAAGGGCGTGAAAGCATCGGTAATGAGACTGCCTCAAGTGCACGACCCACGCAAGCAGGGATTGGTCACGTATCTTGTAGAAGCAGCAAAACAGACCGGTGTCTCTGCGTATGTCGAAGAAGGAAGCAATCACTGGCCGGCATGCCATGTCACCGACTGCGCACGACTTTATCGACTTGCTCTGGAAAAAGCCGACGCCGGTGACATACTGCACGCCGTTGCAGAACAAGGCATCACACTGAAAGAGATTGCCGAAACCTTGGGCAAGCGCTTGAATCTCCCTGTGGTTTCAATTCCGCAAGAAAAGGTCGAGCAGCACTTCGGCTGGTTGGCGATGTTCGCCGGTGTTGATTGTCGCGTTTCCGCTGATATCACTCAGAAGAAATTCGATTGGCATCCGAAAGGGCCAAAATTGATCACCGATCTACAAAATTTGGTTGTGGAAAAACAAAACGCTTTAGCATAACTAGTCTCACATAACAACGAAGAAGCGCGGAGTCCTTTCGAGGCTTCGCGCTCATTCGTCTTGGTTACGGTCTTCCAAAATCAATGCCGTGCTAATGCCGCCGCACCATCAAAAGCTCCGTCAGCGAGTACCACCATTGTCATAACGCTGGCACCGGCAGCGCCCCCGCCCAGAGCTGCAGCAAGTTCAGTCGGATGTTTAGCAGCAGTATCATAGGCGATGCTTAGCAGGGCACCAGCAGTGCGAAAGCTATGCGGTTTTAATCCGGTAATAGGGAGCGCCGGAAGGTGTCCTTTGTCGACAAGCCCTGCTGTAGCATGAGCGATATCATGTTTACCATGCACCGGCTTCGCAGGCTGCGCGTCGCGGTAGACGTGCGCCCCGGATTCAGTAGTATGACTATCACCAGAACGCGCGATTGCTGCCTGATCTAATTGAGTACTCATGGTAATTGCCTCTTAAAATTAACAGCACGCGGTTAGCGCCGAATCCCGCACCAAGCGGTTGGCTCAAACGTTCGTGGTGTTGTGAGTAACGGGGAGGGAACAGGACTAGTAATCAGCTCCAACGCTGTTCGAATTCTGTTTGCGATGGGCGTGCCACCATACTATGCGGACCCTGTTTTAGCAACGTGGCACGTTTGTGTCACGACTGTGTCTACACCGTAAATCCCGACAGATTCGCGATGAAACCATCCATCGCTGCGCGCCTTGTCCTCACACATCGACGCACGGTCTCCGTGCTTTCGCTTAGCGTCCATCGTTTCCATACAGTCGAAATTTGAGAATGCCGCCCGTAATGTATTTCACCGACGGCATTCTGTTTCGCCGGGTCCGCGTGCCCGTATTGCTGTTCTCATGGAATTGGCTCATGGCAGCTTTCAACCACACTTCAACAGACATCCCCACTGACTCCTTAAGCCAGCACGCGCTTGTTACTACCTATATTGACCACAGCTGCTTTTCTTCTGTTGTTGGTCATTTTGTCCAGCTTGTTTTTTCTGGCGATTCTGACCGCTCGCATTCTGCTGATGCTGTCCAGCATTGCCTTGATTCTGACCGCCGACAAGCTGTTCTTGTGCAGTTTGCCCAGCGTTGTCTTGATTCCGTTGGCCATTCTGACCGGCGACATCCTGCTCTTGTGCAGTTTGCCCAGCGTCGTCTTGATTCCATTGGTTATTCTGACCGGCGACATCCTGCTCTTGTGCAGTTTGCCCACCAGTAAGTCGGTCCTGCAGTTTGGCATTATCTTGTTGTTGGTTTTGACCAGCAGTACGATTTTGCGCTTGTGAGGCAAGCGCCTGATTTTGGTGTCCAGAATTTTGGTTAGCACTGGCTTGCTTTTGTTGGTCGTTTTGATTTGATGTTTGAGTAGTCATTTCATTATCTCCGTAAGTGGCATTGACTTACTCATCTAAACGCAGCGCACCATAAAGAGGACGTAAAATTAAGTACGCCGATCACCTGATTGATTTTATGGTTCTTCGGTTTATTGATACGAGCCGTTTGAACTTGTGCGCGCCAAACTATCTAAGATACGGAGGCGCTCGATAGCCGAGGGCACGACTTACGATGAATGAAGCCTTGGAGATTGGTGCCCGGAGGCTACTTGTCGCAGCGTTCTTGCGTGAGGGAAACAACTGGTTCGTCGTTGCCTGCGTAATTATTGTGGACCTTATATAGCGAAAGCGTTTCTAAGTGCTCCCGACGATTAACGTTGAGCGACCAATTTACCGAAAACCAGTTCAGTTCAGGGAGATTCGATGCTCTCTTTGCCAGGTCTCTTGCTTCGCAGGCGCCGCCAGCGCTCTCCAAAAGACGCAAAGCAGCATCGGTATTGTGAGTAGTTACGGCAGCCTGAAGTTCAGACGCCTTGGCGTCGAATTTGTCTGTCATGTTGAGAGCTCCGGGTTGGTTGCTTAAACGAACCATAAATACCAATTTCTTCTCGGGAAAGCGTAGAAACACGAATCGGTCGGACCGCGAGCCCGAACGTTGAGGAAATGGTTAAGATCTCGTCATCTCCGGAACTATCGAGATTCTCCCGCCGACCAGAGATTAGCGCTGCCTGAGCAACCGAATTGGGGATTAGCGTGTGCCGGGTTGGCAGCTTCCCAAGTGGCGGCGTCAGCCGCGCTGTTGCATAATGTTGTTCGCGTGTCTGGGAGCAATCGATTGAATCCTAAGTGGTTAAAACCGCTGGCGGCTGTAGCATCCTGCATTGCTGTGCTTTTCGCAAGTTCAGTCATGAGCGGTTGCTCGTCGCAAAAAACGACAGTGCAGTTGAAGAACAACTTCGCGTGGCATGTTCAAGACCCAATACTCAGCCGTTTCACAAACATCTGTTCGAGCATTCAACTGAACGTTAGCGGCTCATTTAAAAAAGGAACAGCAAATTTTAAAGGTCTGCCGATCAGCGCCGATGACGGCACCGATTTTGTTCTTTCCCTGAAAATTCCTATCGTCGATCCGGAGCAGATCAACTTCGGTCTGGCAAGTGGTTATCTTAACCTGACCAAACCAATAAAATTGGCAGGAATTCCGCTTCCGCAACAACTCGCACTTGAACCAGGCAAAGCTTCTGCACAAGTCGATTTCATCGGGGGCTTGGGCGATTTCTTGATGAACAGCGTTACTTCTCATGCATCGAGTGACACCGATAGCGGTGGCTTAGGCAACATCATAAAAACCGTCAATGTCAAAACGATGACTCTCAGCCTCGCTGACGGTAAACCGCTTGATCTAGGCCGGCTGCACCTGGTCGTTGGACCAGATTCGACTGTGACTATGAAAAATCTCACGCTCAACGAGCGGCTCGATTATCAGGGCAAAGCGGAAGCGCAGCTCAATTTCAAACCCGGCTGCGAGTATATCGGTAAGCATGCAGAATTCAAATTCAACGGCGGCAAAGCGCAGCTAAATCTCCATGCTGCCAAAGTCGGAGACCTCTACTCATTCAAATCAGACCCGACCGGATCGATCGCGGACTTGACTGATTGTTCGTATCTATTTGGCAAGTACAAACAGTGCGAGGCGAAGTCTCGCCACGGCATTTTGCACATCGAGCAATTTCTATGCGAAGACATAGCCCATCAGCAGTATCCGAAATTTGACTCTAAATCTTCGATGCTACTCGAAAAATCGCAACTGCTAATTCGCAACCCGAAAAAAACGTTCAAGCTAACCTCGAACTTTTCGACGCCAATACCAGCAATGTTGCAGTTGAGTGCCGAGAATGGTGAACTGGCAACACAATGGTGGACAGAAAAAACCAATCAAGCAGATAATGTCACCATGGACATGTCTCCGCAGGCGTCGACGACGGAGTTGGTGCTGGGAAAAACTTTAGTCGGCCCGGTGCAGCTATCTAAAGAAGGCGACTTGGACTTCTCTTTCGACAAGGGCGTCAGCGTGCTGAAACAGTTGAAGTGGTCCAATGACAAGAAATCTTTCGAGATGAGTTGCCGCGGCGATTCGACCATCTCGATTCCGCCGAATATGTCAATGAGCGTTTTAAAAGACGAAGGCGGCACTGCCACCACACTCCCGCTAAACCTCGACGTCGACAAAGCGATCATCACTGGTTCAAAAGGCAGCGAGACCGAACTGAATGATTTAAGTGGCAAAGTCATTCTCACAGTCGACAACGGAACCAAGCTGACCGGCAACCTGCAAATGTCGCTTGTCAGCTGCGATCTGCTCGGATGTCACACCATCAAGCTGCAAACTGATGGACTCAGTCTCACAAGCGACAAGAGCGGAGGACTGGTCGGAATCAACGTCTGCAAGCTGAATGTGAGCAACAGTGAGATGAGTGGCATTATCAATGAGGAGATTCCGACTGAACAGGAGTACGACGTAAACAAACCGCTGCAGGAAAAGCAGAAGTGGCGTTATCGCAACGCTATGCTAAAGCATGTCACCGTCAAAAACATCAAGATAAAGCAGCTGCAAGCGAAAGGACCCGGATTGGAGACGTTCACAGTATCGGGTGATGTGGCAATCCAAGGAACCATCGAAAAAGGCGGCTTGCTCTCTGTGATCAAAAAACAGAAGCGAGACTGGGACGTCTGCCCATGGTCGGCAACAGGACAGGTAGAGGGCGACGGCTATGTGAAATACAAGGCTGATCCGAAAGTTCCGCTGAGCGACAGCAAGGTCGGCTACGAAATGAGCATCGACCTCAAACCGGCAGACAACGTCGATCTCGACTGGTCGCACGTCGACACCGGACTGCTGAGCAAAGCCGAACACGCCATCATCACCAAGTTTATCTCCAGCTACGACCCGAAAGCATTTTTAAAGACTGCCACAATCAAAGTATTCAAACAACGCTCGACAAAACTCGATCGCATCATCGTTAACGGTCTCAAAACCGCACCCACCAAAGACGGGCTGTGCGTCAGCTTCTCCTCGCGCATTCATCTGTGAGTCCGAACGCGCCGCTAAGGAGCGCGGCGCTCCAGCGCCGCATCTCAGAATTCGCCGTTGCAAATGAGTTGATTGCCCAAGCACGGTCTGGTATCTCAACTGTGAAATCCACGCGCTCTAACAGTCCGTGCGTCGGAATATATGAACAAGGCGTCCGGGTGGAATGGTTTCGCCAAAAAATAGCGTGCGCACGCGTGCCCACAACAAAGTGCCGCGCTTGTATCGCTCAAACCTAAATCTCAGCCAAATTACTTGAGATGTTTTGCAAACCAATCGCGAGCGAGCGTTGTCACTTCCTCGAGCGCCTCTTTCTCTGGAAACAGATGTGTCGCTCCAGCAACGACCGCAAGCTTGTTAGCACATTGTATCTGCGCCTGAGCCTTGGTATTCAACTCCAAAACATCGACATCAGCGCCTCCCACAATTAGTAGCGTGGGAGCTTGAAGTTCTTTCAGCGAATCAGCAGCAAGATCCGGACGGCCTCCGCGCGACACTACCGCGCTGACAAACTTGTCTCGTCTTCCGGCTGCCACAATAGCGGCGGCCGCACCTGTACTGGCACCGAAGAGACCGATTTTCATGCCCTTCGTTTCTTCATTGAGTACAAGCCAGTCTATAATTTGAACCATCCGCTCCGCAAGAAGCTGTACATCGAGACGAAGACGTCGGGTAGGATGATCCATCTCTTCTTCTTGTGTATCGAGTAGATCGATAAGCAACGTAGCCAACCCTGATTCATTGAGTGAACGCGCTACTGCTCGGTTGCGCGGGCTCAGTCGGCTGCTACCGCTGCCATGCGCGAATACGACTAAGCCAGTGGCTTTGTCGGGCACCGCCAGATCGCCCCGGAGTTTAACGGTACCGGCTGGAATCAATACCGATTCACTGATATCGGACGACTGCGACTTAACTGCCATAATCTTTCTCTCCATACTGCCTCACATATAACCCTGAGAATTCAGCTTGTCGCAACACCGAAATATGCGAGGCTCTTCATCAAGAATACTCCTTCTGACATTGACAAACTAGTCAACGAGCTGTGAACCGGGGCGTTTTACTCAGCAATGAGCGGTTTTGCCACTCAATCGATGTGCTATAAAGCTTGTCACAATTAGCTTTCTAGCGCTTCCTGAAGCCAAATCAAGGCATATTCGATCGAATCGATGGAATTAACTGACGAGCTATTTTCGTTTTCAAACGTATTGACAGCAAAAACATCGTTGTTGCACCCTCGAAGCAAAGCCGAACATCATCGAAGTCTGTCGGTCGATTCAGTAGAGCTATACCGTTCGGTGGTTTTGATCAAACCTGCGTGTTCAAAACGCACGAAAGCGGGAACGAAGGCAGAGCACTAATGAGTTGGAGTGAACAAATATGGCAGTTGCAGAGTTGAAGGAGCGCTGTGCGGGCGCAGGACTGGATTGCCAACGTTTGGCAGATATCTCACCGGGCGACAGCACCCGCAAGGTTTATTCGATCGTCGTGCCGGGCGCCGAAGCGATGGATGCTTGGAAAAAATTGCGCCGTGCTGTTGACGAGACCGGATTCTGGCCTGTGATTGCAGGAAGCGTCGCAGAATTCAAGACCAGAGACCTGGGTACTTTGCTGGCAAAACTTCACGACACCCCGGAGATGATTCAACGTGGCAACGATGTAAACGTTTTCGATTGGTTGACGAGGGCTTTGACTGGGGTCGATTTCCGCGAGCAAGAGGTTGCACCGGAAGTAGGCATCGCAATGCATAAGGCTCTCGACAAATACACTAACAACTTCAATGCGGCGGGTCTGTCAGACTTTGAAGATACCGCTATGAAACTTGGGGTCAATCCTGATGGTTGGTTTAAGGGAGAATATACTTGCCTGCACTGTCCCCAGGCGAAGATTCAACCAACGTCGGAAGAAGATCTTATTGGCTACAAAAACATTCTTACCGACAAACCCTATGAAAGTGTTGTTTTGCTGCTTGTACCCACCAAAACACCGTGGGAGGTGGCAGCATATTTGAGCCTCGGACACGGGCACGATCGTCTTAAACCGTACGAACATTTCGCATTACATAAGTTTTGGCACGAAAATTATGGAGCAGAGATCATTACCTCGACCAGTGATACCGTCGAGATGCTCGTCTCCAGACCTCCGAATTCATTGGATGACGCGCAGCGCGTCGCGCAGCAGCAATTCGCTTACGCACCGGACATCGTCAACCACGGTACCGGCAAGACTTCAGCACTCGCTGCTCAGCTGCTTGACGGAAAGACCTGGTACTTTTGGTGGGACTGAGACGCTTTGTGCGAGACGCTGAGAAGCGCCGCGTCGTTGCCGAATACCTCACTTCGAACATCGAAGCGAAACATCTCTGATCCACAATTATCGTCTCTTCACCTTATCAACAATGATGTCCGTCCCACCTTGGGTACCGACATCCGAGTACGTCGGAAATTTGAGCGTCGTGCTTTTTTGAATTTCCCAACCCTCGTCATGTCTCGGTTGCGGACACAACAAAAATGCCATAGCTACCACTACCAAACCGAGCACGACACAAACCAGTTTGACAGTCGAAGACTTGTTCATTTCGGCTCCGCCGACGCCTGATATAGTCGCGTCGAGAATTCGTCGCCAGGCGCTCGTTCGATGATATCACCCTTAAAATTACGGATATAGCCGGTTAGTTTAACGGTTCGGTGTTTAACTGTGTCTTCGAAAACAGTGCTTGTTGGGCTCTTGATTCCATTGATGATGTTCCGATCCTCGGGGCTAAATCCCTCATTGCGCGTATCCCAGGAGTCTGGATGTGTGTGATACCAACCAACTAAAGTTTCGGCTTGCGGATCCGCTTTCATTAATTGCATAGACTTACCGAACTCTCTGAACTCACCAGCTCTTTGCGAGGCGATAGGCTTAGTATAGGTGAAAGTGCCATCCTTGCGCTCATAGATATAGCCACCACACTCGATCGACTGATGCCCGGGCTTGCCTGACTTCATAAAACGGCGCTCCACTAGGGGCGCCGTTCTATACTCACAAACTCTATCTACCGACGCACTAACGACCGTTAGACAACTGCCGCATCCTTCTTGCTCGGCGTGCTTGTCACAACACCGATCAGCAACATCACTAACCCACCCAAGATCGCGGGCGTCCATCCGGAGATCGCAAGCGTCGCCGGCATAAAGTCTGCGGTCCATTTAAGAGCGACTGCAGGCAAAATCCAGAAACCTAACAACCATATCGGAATCAGAACCAACAAGCCCAATCCCAAAGTGCCGATGGCTAACAGTGCAGTGACTGCAACGGCGATGGTTTCCACAACCCAGCCGAGCACTGCGAAAACCAGCCCGGCAACCAGTGCGTGCACGAATGTGCCGTGATAAGCCAAGCCCGGAATCATGGGGAACACGAAGTAGAACGCGCAGGCAATCAGTGCCAATCGAATGAAAAACCGCGTCATATTATCTCCCTGACCCACTCTGGGTCGCAATCTCGCGCATGCGAGGCAATTTAGTCGATTCGTCTCACGCGACTTCGGCGTAAGCGCACTAGTTGGGACTGAGCTCAGCGGCTTTTGGTTCCCAACCTTTTATAGGGCATTTGTCGGGGCAACTAGAACCGCCTGGCTTCGCCCATAGATCATAACGATTCCTACTGGTTAATCGAATTTGCCTATTTCCGATTCCTACCAGTTAGTCGCTTTGCAAAAGATCCATTTGCAAACAGCAAAAGCGGGGACGTGCCCCGCTTCCACCTAGTATGTCGCCGTGACCGCCTGGCGATGCGCTCCGGTGCTGCCCCGAAGTATTACACTCCTTTTAGTGACATGAGGTGGTCGAGGTTCCGGTTTCCCGTTACTTGGTTATGAAGACTCGGGCCTAAGAAATTAGTTCCGTAGCCGTTTTCAAGAGGCGCGAACCATCAAATTGTTTGAGCCGAATAAAGAGAGCATGGTGCTTCGCTATTCGCCCTCGGAATCACGTTTGTCTCTCACACAAGCGCTTGCGACATAAAGCAAATAAGCCTTAATGGTTACTCAACCGCTGAACTAGCCAAATGAAGTAAGCAGTCCATGCCACAACGGCAAAGTTACTGCTTTTAAAAGCATATATACCAATCTAATCTACTATTTAAAGCATTAATTTTGGTACAATCAAACAACGTGCTATGCTTTTAAAAGCCTCTTACGATGATTGAACCGCTTTTAAAAGCATATGGTCAGAACAAACAAACTCCAGCAAGCTCCACCTTACGACGTCGAAAAGTGCATCAAGCGCCTTGGGGAAAACCTGCGCGTAGCCCGCATCCGGCGCAGTCTCACAATCGAAGATGTAGCGGAACGGATCGGTACAGGACCACGAGCAGTGATGGACGCAGAAAAGGGAAAGCCATCTACTGGGGTGGTGGTCTACACTGCACTACTGTGGCTCTACGACTTATTGTACGAACTCGAAGCTCTTGCGGATCCAGCCAAAGACGAAGAGGGACTCTCCTTGCAGCAGTCTCGCGAACGCAAGCGTGTCCGAAAGGGAAGAGGCTTGGACAGTGACTTCTAAGGAGTCATCAGAGTGCTTTGTTTACATCACACTGCCGAGAGAAACCAAAATTGTCACGGCGGGGAAATTTGTTCTGACAAAGAATCGAGTCGGAAACGCAATCGGACAATTTGTATATGGTGACAAATATCTGTCGCGTTCAGATGCTGTTGATATTGATCCCATCGAGTTGAAACTTTCCAAACGTACCTACGAAACAGCGCGGCTCGGTGGAATTTTTGGTGCAATTCGCGACTCCGGTCCGGACTATTGGGGGCGTTACGTAATCGAAAAGCATGCGGAGAAAGCACAACTTGGCGAAGTCGATTATCTTTTGCAGTCGCCGGATGATCGTGCTGGGTCACTCGGATTCGGTTTAGGGAAAGAGCCGCCAGCACCGAAAAGAAATTTCAACAAAACTATCGATCTAGCAAAACTTCAGCAATTAGCCGAAGCGCTGATCCGGGATGAAATCGATCAATCCGATCACTTAGTCACCCAAGTTCAAGAATTGATTCTTTTGGGTACATCAATGGGCGGCGCTCGTCCAAAGGCTGTAGTGGAGGACGATGCCGGACTTTGGGTTGCGAAATTCTCTCGTCCAGATGATCGTTGGAACAACCCATGCGTCGAGCACGCGATGCTTGAACTTGCCAGGCAATGTGGTGTCAATGCGGCACGCAGCCGTCTTGAAAGGGTTGCCGGGAAGGATGTTCTTTTGGTGCAACGTTTTGACCGTGAAAAGACAAGTCGAGGTTATATTCGAGCCCGAATGATAAGTGGGCTCACACTGCTTCGCGCAGAAGAATCCGTGCAGCAACGAGATCGTTGGTCGTACGTTGTTATGAGCGAAGAGTTGAGACGCGTCGTCTCAGAGCCCAAAAGAGATGCCGCAGAGTTGTTTCGCCGAATGTGTTTCAATGCGCCGATTGCGAACATTGACGATCATCCGCGAAATCATTCGTTGATTGCAATGGATAAAGAGTGGAAACTCTCCCCAGCCTATGATCTGAACCCTTCTCCAGCGATATCAGCGGACCGGCGCGATCTGGCTATGACTTGCGGAGACCAAGGAAGGCTTGCGAATAGAGAGAACTTGTTATCGCAATGTACTCGGTTTTTGCTGGAACGTTCAGATGCTGCGCAAATCATTTCGTCCATGCAGGATCAAATTCAATCAACATGGTACAGCGTGATTCGTGCCTGCGGAGTTAGTGAAAAGGACGCGGATACGATCCGGAGAGCTTTTGTATATGAAGGCTTCGTCGGGACGGTGAGAGACTCACAGTAAACCGCTGATGAATGATTTCATCTGGTCTGCCAGTTGTGAGTCGAGTGCGCGAAGAATGACGTCACGGTTTACAGCGTGCGGTCCAGTGAAGAGATTTGCCACGTCTTGAACTCCGACATTTAATCCGTCGCCACGCAAAAACTTGAACTCATCGCCAGTAGCGAACTCACCTTCCTGCACAACTGAAAAATAGATGCCACTTCGACCACTGCGCAGAAACATTTTTATGACATCGCTGCGACCGAACTTTACCCCAAGCTTGTAGCAAGGAATCCGTGGTTGAGCCACTTTGATCACAGCAGTCCCGATCTGAAACTCGTCACCGATGCAAACATCACTTTCCAACAATCCCTTTGTTGTCAAATTTTCGCCAAATTTGCCATTGGGAAAATCCACACCAGGAAGTTTGTCTCGCCACCACTCGTAATGCTCAATCGGATAGGAGTACACCGCCTTATCCGGACCACCATGGACGGTCAGGTCCGCCTGCTCATCACCATCGAGATTGAGTTTTTTGAGGGTGACTTTGCCATCTACAGGTGTTTTAAATATAGCGGTGTACACAGCATGTCCGTTGACCATGACAGTTTTCGGCTTACCGACGCAAATGCTAAGTACTTTCGCAGGCTGACTATTCATTTTCCGGGCTCCAGGCACAGCGAATCTCGACAGCTGTGCGGCATCCTTCGTTGCCAGGCATAAAGCCTCCGCAATCTGATTATAGAGGAGCGAGTGAAAAAATTCCGGACTGCACCCCTATCGCTATATAGAGGATTCGCCGGACTGGATGATGGAAACATTTGAGACGAACAATCATCCAAACGCAAAAACGGTGGATGCTTTGAGGGAAAAGAGCCAGGAGTGGTGCTGCGGCGGTTTTCACAAACTGCTCACACTTGAATCACCAAGGGTTCACAACTTTATCGTAAATTCACGCTATCGAAACCCAGTTCAGCTTTACCACAAACAGGCAAGAGCCTGCTGCCTAACCGCAGCATCGCGCAAAAGCATTTGCAAACGCAGAAGCTCTAATCCTTTTACTACTTAGTTCATAAGCGCTGAATCGTTCTTTTAGTTCAGACGGTTTTGGTCGAAAAATACGGAGTGATTTTTACTATGGCAAGCAGCACCCACGAAACTACCGACAAGGCAGCAGCACCCAAGACCGCCGACTCAAACAGTGGAATAAAAACCGCTGTCGCTAATATGAACAAGGTCGGTGCAAAAACGAAATCTGATGCTGCCAGCACTCAACCTACAACTCAACCATCAAGTGTCGATCTCTCTGCTAATCCCTATGAAGCAGTCGCAGTCGCGAACAAAAAAGGTCAAACCACGCGCGTCAAAGATGCAGCCGGCGGTTGGGCCATCGCAGTTGACCACGGCAGCCCCGCAGTCGCTACAGATACAGGCGCGGGCAATGCAAAAGCAGTTGATAATGCGAAAAAGGGCGGCGACGCTACCGCCGACAACACCGGGTCCGGTAAAGCAGTCGCAGTTGCAGACTCTAATGGATCGACCGCCGACGCAACCAACGAGGGATCTGGTAAGGCAAAAGCAGTAACAAAGGTAGGCTCACACGGTAGTACCGCTGACGCTACCAATACAGGCAGCGGAACGGCAGATGCGACCACAAGAGGTGCCAACAGCACTGCTGATGCCACCAACACCGGGAAGGGGTCGGCTGATGCTAATGCTAATTCGAGAAAGAGCACGGCTGATGCTACTAACAAAGGCAGCGGAACAGCTGATGCCACCACCAAGGTAGGCTCGCACGGCGCCACCGCCGATGCTAGCAACAAAGGCAGCGGGTCGGCTGACGCGACCACTCGCGGTGCGAACAGCACCGCTGATGCCAGCAACAAAGGCAGCGGCTCGGCTGATGCTAATGCTAATTCGAGAAAGAGCACGGCTGATGCTACTAACAAAGGCAGCGGAACAGCTGATGCCACCACCAAGGTAGGCTCGCACGGCGCCACCGCCGATGCTAGCAACAAAGGCAGCGGGTCGGC